>JAGZMY010000026.1 GCA_018363915.1 Anaerococcus vaginalis | reverse complement strand
TACAATGCTAGAAAAAGCATTAGAAGAAAATAAAGACATTAAAGATTTAACTATACACTCAGACCAAGGATTTCATTACCAACACAGTTCATGGACTAAAAAACTAGAAAAAATGAATATTAGGCAAAGTATGTCAAGAAAAGGCAATTGTCTAGACAATTCTCCAATGGAAAACTTCTTTGGAATCTTAAAACAGGAAATGTATTATGGAGAAGATTTTAAAAGTTATGATAATTTGAGAAATGAGATTGAAAAATATATTAGATGGTACAACGAAGATAGGATTAAAACAAAATTAACCCGTATTAGGTACAACTTTATGGGGTGACCACACTTTTTGGGTAGATTTACGCTCTTGGATATACTGTTTCTATAGCTTGTGTGAATCCTGGGAGGTTATCTGTTGAGAAGATTAATACATCTTCTAGTCCTCTTTCTTTTAGCTGATTTAATACTAAAATCCAGTATTTGCTTGATTCATTTTCTCCAACCCACATTCCTAGTATTTCTTTAAATCCTTCTAGGTTGTAGCCTAGGTCAATGTAGACTGCTTTTTTGACTACTATATTGTTTTCTCTTACGTGGTAGTGTATTGCGTCTAAAAAGACCATTGGATAGATTTTTTCTAGTGGTCTATTTTGCCACTCTTCTATAGTTGGTAGGATTTTATTGGTTATTTTACTTCCCATTGTTTCTGATATTCCAAAGCCTTAAATATCTTTGATGTGACTTGATATGTCTCTTGTTTTCATTCCTTTGACATACATTGATATTATCTGATTTTCTATATTTGATATGTCTTTTTCGTATTTTCTTAATGCTTGTGGTTCAAATGTTCCTTCTCTATCTCTTGGCATGTTTAAATCTATATTCCCATAAGATGATCTAACTGTTTTTTTGCTTGTACCATTTCTTGTATTTAAGGAAAGTGGTTTTTCTCCATATTCATAGTCTAGATGTTCATCTAATTCTGCTTTTAAAAGTTCTTCCATTGTATCTCCTAGAAGGTCTTTTAAAGCTTCTTGTATATCTTGTGCATTTTGAGGCTGATATTCTTCAATTAACATTTTTGCTATTTTGCTTCTTCTTGTTTCTGGTCGTTTTCTTGGCATAAAAATTCCTCCTGATTAGTTTTTCTTTACCCTTATCAGGAGGTTTCTATACACAAAATTTTACACAGTCTCACCTATTCTGCAACATCAACTTTGATTTTTAATATTTAGAATCAATTTTTTTGTTATAATATAAATCTTCATTCAATAAGCCTTCAGATTTATTTACAATTAAGTTTGTTGCTGCATCTCCTATTACATTAAGAGTTATAACTAGCATTCCTGGCAAGTAATTCATTGCAAGTACCAATGAGTATCCTATTAGCGCAAGCTCTGAAGTCCAACCCAAACCCATCATTACTACATAAACCACTGTGGTTCCTGCAACCGGAATTGCTGGCGTTCCTATAGCCATACATATTGACAAAAAGGCTGTAACAACAAGGGTAAATGGTGTTATCTCCATTCCTGCAGCTGTTCCAATAAAAGTTATTGAAATAATGTGCATTAGGGTTGTTCCATTCATATTTATGGTCATACCCGTAGGCAATACAAAACTTGTTATCTCACTTTTACAACCTAATTCTTCATTACAAGTTTTTACATTAAGAGGTAAGGTTGCTGCAGAAGAATTGGTTGCTGCTGCAAACAAGCCAACCTTAAACGTTTTCTTTATAAATGGTATCGGATTTAATTTCGCAAATAATAATATACCTATAGGATATATAGTGAAAACTAACAATAATGATGTCAATGATGTTGTTATCATCCATACCATTGTAGGTTTTATATATTCTATACCATAAACTGCAAGTGCTCTAGCTACCATACAAAATATTGCTAGTGGACTTAGATAATTAATTAAAAAATTTATATATTTTTGTATTAATGTATTGAAAGATTCGAATAATCGTATTATAGGTTCTCCTTCTTTTGCCATAAATATTAAGGCAACACCTATAATTATTCCAACAATTACTACAGATAATATTTGATTATTTGAAGATAAGACTTCAAAAATATTGCTTGGAACAGCATTAACTAAGACTGTTAATGGATTATATGCTTCCATTGTTACAAGCTCTGTTGCTTCATTTTTTGGCAAATCTACATTAAAGCCACCTGCTTGTCTTATTGTATAAGCTATAACCCCTGCTATTGCAGCTATCACTACATAAAATGATATGAAAGTAAGAAGAGTTTTTACTGCAATACCACCTATTTTTTTTGGTTCACCAAGTGAGTTTATAGCTAATGGCAATGATGTGAGTACCAACGGTACTATTGCCAATTGCAAGCCTCTCATAAATAATTGACTTATTATATATAAAAGTCCAAGTCCATCGAAGCCCTTTGCTTTTGTAATATCCATAAGCAAAATCTTGTCAATCGTTTTCCATATATTGCTATTAATTCCATTTATTTCTCTTATATAGGTAAGGATACCTCCTATGACAAATCCCAAAAGTAAAGCAAGTATCATCTTTTTCATTATTGATGATTGCTTTTTTATCTTCATTTTTTCCTCCTAATATATGTTTAAAAAAGAAGTTTTATATTATTTTTATTGCAAAAATCTACCCATATGGAACTTGGCTTTTTATCGGTTATAATATAGTCAATATCTTCCAAATCAGTTAATTTTATAAATGCAATTCTATCAAACTTTGAATTATCTACTAATAAAGCAACTTCTTTAGCTCTATCTATCATTTCTTTTTTTATTTCGAATTCATTATCATATGAATCTGTTGCCCCCGCATTTATATCTAAGCCTCTACTTCCTATTATTGCAAGCTCGGCATTATATTTTTTTATTGTATCTTTAGCAACGTTTCCTTGATATGAAAGAGAATTTTGATTAAAGATACCTCCTGTAGATATTAAATTGGGTTTATATATATTAATTTCTTTAAAGATTTCACAAGAGTTTGTTACTACTACAATTTCTGTTTCATCTTTTAATAATTTTAATGTTTCTATACATGTTGAACTGGAATCACAGAAAATAGTTCTTTTTGATTTTATTAAATCTTTAGCAATAAGAGCAATTTTTCTTTTTTCTTTTATATTCATAGCTTGTCTTTTATAGTAATCTATTTCACTTTTATTTATATCACTATCTTTAACCCAAATTGCTCCGCCATGAACTCTTTCTATAATTCCTTTATGAACTAGTTTGTCAAGATCTCTGCGGACAGTTTCTTCCGTAATACCCCGCTTTTCGCTTATTTCAGATACACTTACTTCATTATTTATTTGTATAAATCTTTCAACTTCGTTTAATCTTACACTACTATTCATAAATACTCTCCTAATAATAAGTTCAATATGTATTAGTATAGCTTAATAAATATAATTTTTCTATTTATTCTTTGCTAATCCATATATATCATCAGCTAATTTGCTGATATAATTGATATCTTCTTTTGAGATATCTAATTCTCCTGCAAGTACATTTTCTTTAACTTCTTCTGGAGTTGTTGCTCCCATAAGCAAATTTATATTGTCATTTTGATTTATTATCCATGCTAAGGCAAGAGTAGGTATTGTACAATTGTATTTTTCAGTTAGAGGCTTCCATTTTTCAAGCATATCTACAACATAACCTATGTTTTCTTTTTGCCACCAATACTTATTTGCCCTTGCTCCTGTCGCCTTATAATCTTTTCCGAATAAACCTGTTAGTAACCCTTGTTCCAAAGGTGAATAAGCTTGTAGAGTAACTTTGTTTTCAATACATAGAGGTAGGATATCTTTTTCTACACTTCTATCCAAAATATTATATTTTGCTTGCACTATATCTAGTTCTCCTGCATCAAGGTATTCTCTAACTTGATCAGCATTTACATTTGCAGCTCCTATTGCTTTTATTTTACCTTCTTTTTTCAATTTAGTTAATTCTTCAACAACTTCTGATATAGGTGTATAGTAAGGTTCTACAGCTTGCCAGTGGGTCATATATACATCTATATAATCTGTTTTTAATCTTTTTAAACTTGATTCGATTTCTAATCTTATTGATTCAGGTGTAAGAAGCTTGTATAATTGCCTATCTCCAACCTTGTTGAATAAAGCTCCTTTTCTTTCCCAAACTATACCACATTTAGTTATTAAGCATACTTTTTCTCTATTTACTTTTCCTAGAGCTTTGCCTACTATTTTTTCACTTTCTCCGAAGTTATATCCAGGTGCTGTGTCTATTAGATTAACCCCAGAATTTACAGCTTCTACAATTGTAGCTTCTGATTTTTCAACATCAACTTCAGCATCCCAAGCAGATCCAGCTCCTATTGCCCAAGTTCCAAGACCTAGTTTTGAAATTTCAATATCAGTTTTTCCTAATTTTATATATTTCATTATTAATCATTAACCCTTCTTTGTTCGTTATATTTTTTTATAACATCATCAACCTGTTTTCTATTTTTCACACCTGTTGTAGCACCTACACTTTGAATAGATATAGCTGCCGTAATATTAGCTATTTTCCCACATTCTTCAAGAGATTTATCTTCCAATAATCCTGTTATAAAACCTGATGCAAAGTTATCTCCTGCACCTATCGTATCAATAGGAGTTATACCCTTTAAAGCCGGTACTATTTTTTGATAGCCATTCTTACTTTTTATATAAGCTCCTTTGGAGCCTATTTTTATTATTACGCAACCAACTCCATAAGAAAGTATTTCATCCGCAACATCTTCTATTTTATCTTTTCCAGTCATAAGGCTTGCTTCATCAAAGTTAGGAAAGAAATAGTCTACATAGGATAAAGATTCTTTTATATCCTCGAAAGTCTCGTTATTTCTTGGTTTTATCATATCAGCACTTATGATCATATTTTCTTTTTTTGCCTTTTTAAATAGCTTCACCAATTCTTTATCTTTTAGGAGAGTGTTGTTAAAAAAACTTCCATATGATAATAGTTTTGCATTTTTTACTAAAGATAAATCAATATCATCAATAGTTGTTTTCCATAAGCTTCCATTTCTGTTGGTTATAAATGTTCTTTCTCCATCTTCAGTGACTAAGCCTATATTAATCGATGTATCTACATCTTCTCTTTGTTTAATTCCAATTGTATCTATTTTATTTTTCATACAATGGTCAACTATATAATAGCCTGCTACGTCTTTTCCTACCATTGACAACAGGCTCACTTTATGTCCGAGTCTTGATATTATCGTTGATTCATTTAAAGCATCTCCACCTATTGCCATATTGATTTGTTGTAAAGGATAAGATTCACAATCAAAAACTTCTTTATTTACAGGTTGTAAAGGGATATCTATTACCGATGCACCTACACAAATAACATCTACCATATCAGTCTACCTTATTATTAGCACCAAATAATTTTATCTTATACATAGCCCTTTCTTTGATAGCCTTTCTTACCTTTTGTTCCAATTCTAAAAATGGAACTTCAGTATTATCTCTAATAGCATCCATTGCAGCTTGACATAATTCTGTATGAATATTAATTTTAGATATACCTAAAGAAATTGCTTTTTTAATATCTTCATCGCCTATACCTGACGCTCCATGAAGTACTAAAGGAACACTTACTGAGTTTTTTATTTTTTCAATTATTTCAAAGTTTATTTGTGGTTCCGATGTATAAACACCATGTTGATTTCCTACAGCTACAGCCAAAGAATCACATCCTGTTTTTTCAACAAATTCAGCTGCTTGGTCAGAATTTGTATATTGGTATTCGGCCAAAGCTTCTTCATAAATTGTTTCATTTCCAACATGACCTAACTCAGCTTCTACAGCTATGCCTTGTGGATGAAAAAAATCTACTGCTTTTTTTATTTCTTTTATATTGTCTTCAAAACTTAAAGAAGACGCATCCCTCATTACTGAATTCATACCATGATTAAAGGCATTTTGAATTATTTCCATACTACGACCATGATCCCAATGTGTTATAACAGGAACACTTGCAGCTTTTGCCATTGAAACCATCATATGACTAAAATCTTCAAAACTTGTGTTTTGTACAAATCCTGTTCCAAATGAAATTATAATAGGAGCTCTTAGCTCTTCAGCTGCATCAATAACTCCCATTAACATTTCAGCATTCCACACATTAAAGTGTGGAATTGCATATTTATTATCTCTTGCATCATTTTCCCAATAACGAATATCTGCTAACATATTATTCTCCCTATATTAATCTATTACCTTTATGACACCTTTTATTATGTCTTGTTTCTTTTCCTTATCTATAGCTTCCATGAATGCTTCTTGAATATTTTCATAGTCATAAATATTTGAAACCATAGTTTTTACATTGATTTTTCCTGTTCTTATTGCTTCAATTGTCTCAGGAAAATCATTACAATATCTAAAGGATGTTTGAATAGTCACTTCTCTGTTTATTTTTAAGAAATCTATAGGAACAGGTTTTGATTGAGTTCCTACCATTATTATTTTTCCACCTCTTGCAACAGTTTGAACCGATTGATTCATTGTTACTTCTGCTCCTGCAGCTTCAAAAATTAATTCTATTCCTAAAGGATAATTTTCTTTTACATATTCAACAAAATCTCCCTTTAATGAATTAAATACCTTATTTGCTCCTAATTCTTCAGCTTTTTTAAGCCTTTTTTCTACAACGTCTACAATGGTAACATCTGTTGCTCCATTAGCTAAACAAGCTTGTAAAGTCATAAGGCCTATGCATCCAGCGCCAAATATAACTATAGATTTTCCTGGACGTGCTCCACCAATTCTTGCCGCATGAACTCCTACTGCAGCAGGTTCAACTAAAGCACCTTCCATAGAATTCATGTTCTCTGGTAGTTTAAAAGACCAAGCTTCTGGATGTATCATATAGTTTGTTAATGCGCCCTTATAATTAGGTTGTGTTGCAAGAAAATCAACTGATGGGCAAATATTATACCTTCCTGTTTTTGAATAATCGGTTGTTAAGTCAGCTATTCCAGGTTCTATTATTGCCTTATCTCCAACTTTGAATTTAGTAACATCTTTGCCTATTTTAACTACTTCTCCACACACCTCATGACCAAGGCCTATTTTTTGATTTGGATCTTTTGGTGGTATAAATGGTCCAAATTCAAATCCATGAATATCAGAACCACACATACCTACATACTCAACCTTTATCATTATTTCCTTGTTACCAGGTTCTCCTATTTCTGTTTCTTGGATTTCAAAATGTTTTGGTTTTACTAAAATTGCTTCTGTATTTTTCATTTTATCTCCTTAATCAATATTATCTTTGTAAGCCGATTTCTTCTACAGATTCTCCTCTTGTTTCAACTCCCAAGAATATAATTCCTATAGCAATTATAGCTGCAACTACTGAAAGCAAAACAAATACTGCTGATGGACCAAAGTTTGTTAAAACTGAGTTTACTATGAAAGGAAATACTATTCCGCTTGCTCTTCCAACAGCGTTACAAAAACCTGAACCTCTTAATTTAGCGTTTGTAGGCCAAATTTCAGGTACATATACTGCTGATGCAAAACATACATACATATAAATAAATGTAAACAATATGAATCCTACTATAGAAATTGATGATAGAGATTCTAATTGACCATAGAATATTCCCAAAGCTCCTATTATTACTAATAGACCTACCCCCATTACTTTTCTTGGTAGCTTATCCATAATTAATGATGTTATGAATATTCCAAAAGGTGCTCCGAATAAACCTACAGTATTTAAAAGTGTGGAATCCTTTGTATTAATTCCTTTTGCAGCAAAAATTGTAGGCAACCAATTCATTAATGTATATTGAATTACATTCATTCCAATTAATACAAGAGATCCTATTATAACTCTTTTTAGTAGTTCTCCCTTAAATAGTGCTGAATATGGTAAATTTTCAGCCTTAACAGCTAAATCAGGATTAACTTCAGGTAATTTTCTTCCTATCTGCTTTTCAACTCTAGCTTCAATTTCACTTATTATTTTTTCAGCTTCTTCATATCTTCCTTGTGATTCAAGCCATCTTGGTGATTCAGGGAATTTATTAAAAATAAGAACTGTTGCTAATAATGATAATATTGAAGGAATTGCAAATTGTAATCTCCAATCCAATTCAGGTGCTACACCCATACTTACAATTAAAGTTGCTATTGTTGAACTTACAGGGTGTGCCCAGTTTCCTATAAATGATGTTCTACTTGACCATGTTCCCCTTGAAACTGCTGGCATATATTCAGTAAATCCTGCAAAAAGTACTACTAGTAAAGCTCCTAAACCAAATCCTTGAACTGTTCTTATTATGTATAATAAGCTCATACTAGGACAAATAATTGCTCCTACCATAGAAACTATGTGTATTGCTTCATACAAAAGTATGCTTCTTTTTCTACCTATTTTATCTCCAATAATTCCACCTATTAAAGCACCAAATAACATTCCTGCTGTATAAAGTGAAGAAAATGTAGCAAGTCCATCTTGGCTTATCCAGCTGATTTCTATTAATCTTGCTCCTACAAGTCCTCCTATACCATTTGACCAACAAACTAACAAAGCAAATGCTGTTACCAGCCACATTTCAGTATGCCAGCTTGAAGTTGGCAATCTATCTAATCTTGCTCCTACATTAGGATATCTCTTATCTTCCATTTTTTTACCTCATATTTTTATTTAATTAATTTCTTCATCTATTTCACTAAGCATAATTTCCCATGCTTTTTCTATATCGTCTGCCTTGTTCCAAAGCGCTGGTGGCCCTAGAACAACTGCATCTGCTCCCGCTTCTTTTAATTTTTTGTATATTCCCTTATTCATAGAGCCATCAGCTTCTATTAAAAAGTCAAGATTTTGCTCTTTCCTTATTCTTACCAAGTCTTTAATTTTTTCATAAGTTATGGGAATAACTTCTTGTCCTGCATAGCCTGCATCAACGAGCATAATTGTTACCTTTGATAATTTATTCAAATAATTTTTAATATTTTCTATAGGAGTTGCAGGATTTATTGCAACTCCAGCTTTTGCTCCTAAAGAAATTATTTTATTAAATGTTACAAAGGCATCACTTTCTATGCAATCACTGTGAACAGTTACATAAGTCGCTCCTGCATCAATACAATTTTCTATAATATTTTGTGGATGTTTCACCATAAGATGCGCATCCATAGGTTTTTTTACTTTATCCTTTAAAGCTCTCATAAAGTCAGGGCCTATGCTGAATGTTTTTACATAATTTCCGTCTTTGATATCAATGTGTAAAATATCAGCATGCTTATTTATATATTCAACTTCATGAGCAAAATCGAATAAATCACAACATCCCATAGATGGAGCGAGCAAAAATTTATTCATACAAGCTCCTTTTATTTTTCGCCGTAATCTTTAGTGTCTTTATCATCAAAGTCATATTCTAAGAAAACTTTAACCGCATCCTTATCAGCCATAGCCTGGAATCCTTTTTCCCATTCAGATAATCCAAAATGATGAGTTATCATTGGTTTTACTTGAATTTGTCCGTCTGATAGAAGACGAATAGCATTTCTCCATGTTGTTGAATCATAAGCCATATGACCGATAATGCTCTTATTCCATTCGGTTATTGTATTTATTGAGAAATCAAGTGGTTTGAATCCCATTCCTATTCTTACAACTTCTCCATTAGGGCGTAACATTTCTAAAGATTGTTTTAAAGCGATATTTGCTCCTGAACATTCCAATACTAAGCCCAAGTTATCTCTTCCACATATTTCTAAACATCTTGCTACTACATCTTCCTTGCTTCCGTTTACAGTATGTGTTGCTCCAACTTTCTTTCCAATTTCAAACCTTGTTTTTACATCATCTTCAAGGCCTACTAAAACTATATTTACAGCTCCCATTATTCTTGCCATTTGAACAGAGAATAATCCCAAAGGACCTGCTCCTATTACTACAACATCTTGACCTGGCAAGAAACTTGATTGTTGAGCAATTGCTTTATAAGCATTACTTATAGGATCAAGAACAGCCGCTTCTTCATAGCTTATATTTTCAGGAATTTCCCAAATTGCGTGTTTATGTATCCTTAAAATTTCTCCAGGGATTTTTAAATATTTAGAAAATCCACCGCCCCATCTATTATTATCTAGTCCTATATTTGTTTTTTCTTCGCAGTCAAGGAAATCTCCTTTTTCGCAAGCAGGACAATGTCCACAAACATGACCGCTGTTATCCGAAACTATCCTTTGTCCTACATGCCAATCTTTAACATCTTCTCCAACTTTTACAATCTCTCCTGCAAATTCATGACCTCTTATAGAATTAAATTCATCGGAACCGTTATTAACTTTAAAATGTTTCATATCAGCACCGCATATTGCTGCAGCCTTTACTCTTATAATAATGTCTTCCTTACCACATTTTGGTATATCTACATCTATAAGTCTGTAACCACCAAATTTCTTACCATATCTTGCTAACGCTTTCATAATACCTCCTAAATTTTCTTTATTTATTATTATAATAACATATTATTTTTGAATGTCAATCGTTTTTCTTTGTTTTTTTGGTTTTTTTTGACTTTATTTTTTTGATTTTATTGTATTTACCTTTATTTTTCTTTTTTTTATTTGGTTTTTACTTTATTCTTTTCATTAAAAATTATCCTTATTTAAATAAAAAGAACTTGGAAATTCCAACTTTTATAAGCTGTGAAATTCCAAGTTCTTTATTTTTGTTTTTATTTCCACAAATTTTCAGTGTATTCTTTGTTTGCTATTAATTCTTTGAAAGCATCTTGAGCGGGTTTTAAATCCTCTTTGTTGGTTATACCTATCCATTTCGCTGGTGTTTGTATTAGTTTAACTTTTGCTTTTTTATCTTTTAAAAGCTCTGCCACAAAATCTGGAAGGACATATTCTGCTTCCATCAAGTTGTTTTTATTTCTTTCAAGATATTTTATATAGTAATCATAGGCAATATCTATTATTTCAGGAAAAAATGCCCACATATTCATGGATACTGGGCTATTTATATTTAGAACATCCGAGCTTCTATTTTCTTTTGATGATATTTTCCCATTTTCTAAGAATATTTCATGAGTTTCTTTTATATCGAAAAGATGGTTTTGTTCATCTGTAAGACATATACCTCTTGTTACTTTTCCATTTTTTGATAGGGTGTTTTTTAGTTTGTAGCCTGCAAGAGCAATTTTATTTTCCCCTTTGCTTTCTTTGTCTAAAAATTTATACATATCGGCATAGGGTTCTTTTCAATAATAATCGTCTGCATTTATTAATAAAAAGGGTTCTTTTGACCTGAACCCGTAAACACGGAATAATTTAATAATATTTTAAGCGGAATGTAATCTGTACATAACAGGGGACATTCCGTTTAATTTTGTTTTAATTCTATCCT
>JAGZMY010000025.1 GCA_018363915.1 Anaerococcus vaginalis | reverse complement strand
TTTGATTTTATTTTCGTTTTTATCGGTCTTTTCTTTCTCAGCTTCTAACTCCCATTTTGTAGATGAATAATCTTCTTTTAGTTTTGCATTTTCATCTTGTAATCTTTTTAGTTCATCTTTAAGCTGAGTAATTTCTGCTATTAGTTCATCATTGTTAGAATTTTTAAGATCCTCAATTTCTTTATTCAATTGAGCAATCTTATTGTCTTTCTCTCTAATCTCTTCTTCTAACTTAGACTTTTCTTGTTTTAGTTTTTCTCCATTATCTTTGCAAGATTCTAACTTTTCCTTTAACTCATCTATCTTTGATTGGTCTTCTTGTTTCTTTTCATTTAAGTCTTTGATCTGATTTTCTAAATCCTTAATATTTTTGGTTAAATCATCAATCTTATTGTCCTTTTCATCAATATCTTGCCCTGTTAAATCTGTTTGAGTATCAATGGAGTATTTATTTGGATTGTAAATTGTCATCTTTCCTTGATACATATCATTGTTATAATCAAATTCAATTTCTACACTATCTACATTCTTATCAAAGACAAACTCTCCATTTTCATACCTCAATCCATTAGGAATAGATTTGAATCCTTGATTTCCGTTGAAACCAAAATGATTTTCGTAAAATGGATTTTGTTTTGGTCTATATTCAACTTCTTGATTATGGAATACTCCCTTACTGTTAATATTTGGATTGCCTAAAACTTTTATAGTATGCAATTTATTTCTTGAAAAAGCATACTGTTCAATTGTCTTCACAGACTTCGGTATAGTTATTTCTTGGAGGTTATTTCTTTCAAAAGCATTATGTTCAATATTTACCAAAGTATCAGGTAAAGTTACTTCTCTAAGTCCACAATTGAAAAATGCTAAACCACCAAGATAAGTTAGACTATTTGATAGTTTTACCTCGTCTATACTTGCTTCGTAAAAGGCAGCATAACCCTAAATGCTTAACAGAATCAGGAACAATTACTTTATCCCAATGTTTGCCACGTCCAAATTCTCTTTTATATCTAAGTTCATCGTTTGAATGACTTAAAGAATAATTTCCATTTACAGATTTCGTTCCTTCAGGAAATACTAGAACATTTGTCTTTTCTTTCTTTTCTAAGCCTTTATCACTAAAGGCGATTATATTTCCCTTAGAGGAATACATAAAATCATCTTCCGTCCACTCTACCTTATAATCTGTACTTGCATATACAGGACTTACAGCCACTATATTCACTAGACTTACAAGTAGCATTATCACAGCTAAAATTCCACTTGTTATTTTTTTCATAAATTTTCCTCACTTTCATTTGTATCTTTTCTTTTAAGTTCTTGTCTTTCTCTATTTTCTTCTTCCTTATTTTTTCTAACAATAAATAAAAATTCATCAAGAGATATTTTTCGACTTCGAAATTCCTTGATGACCTCTAAATTTTCTATTTCTTCTTGTTCCTCTACTAATAACTGAAGTTCTATTTCAATTTCTTCTTTTTTCTTTCTTAAATTCTTCTGTTTTTCTATGTTTCTGATTAATTTTTTATTCATAGATTTTTACTCCTTCCCCTTATTTTGGTCTACCAAAGGAATAAAAGTGATTTTTCCAATACCTTGAGTTTATACTGGCATATTGGATAGGATCTCCTGCATGGAGCATCATTCCATTTCCGGCATATATCCCTACGTGAGAAATTGGCGTACCGGAATTATATGTGCCTTTAAAGAAAATAATATCCCCAGGTTTTGCCTCGCTTGGAGATATTGGATTACAATAGTTTTTATAAATAAGCCAAGCTGTAGTTCTTGGCATTCTCTTTACACCAGACTTTGTAAATGACCAACATACAAAACCTGAACAGTCAAAGTTAGATGGTCCACTTGCTCCAAACACATATCTTTTGCCTATATGTTTTTCTGCTTCATTAAATAAGGCTTTGGCAGTTTCAGAATCAAAAGCAAGACCGGGATTTCCAAAGTTTGGATTGTCTATAATCTCTCCCAAGTTCCCATAGCTTGATCCAAAAT
The DNA here is from genome assembly GCA_018363915.1 of Anaerococcus vaginalis. Taxonomy (GTDB): domain Bacteria; phylum Bacillota; class Clostridia; order Tissierellales; family Peptoniphilaceae; genus Anaerococcus; species Anaerococcus vaginalis_C. The sequence goes on along the minus strand of JAGZMY010000025.1, from coordinate 10,315 downwards.
ATCCACTCATATTTCCCTGACTATCAAGTAAAGCTAAATAATGAGCCATATTTGTTTCATAGTTTGCAAATTCTTCTCTTGCTATTTCATCAATACTTTTCTTTTTTATAGTTAATGTTAGAATTCTATAGGTATATGGATTTCCTTCACTGTCATATTTTGTAATAGACTTTGAAGTATATTTTTTCTCATACATTTGATTAAATAGTTTTTTTAATTCCTTTTGTATCTCTTCAGCTGACTTAATCTCTCCATATCTTGCTGTTAAATAGCTAAAAAGCTCGTGTAGATCATGACCAACAGAATCTCCTTTTATATGATATTCATCATAATTTGGATAATTTTCTTTAATACTATCTATTTCATCTTGTAATGCATATTCATAACTTGTAAATTCATTATTAATATCCATTAAAACTTCTTCTTTTGATAGATAGCTTGTAGCTATAACATTACTTGTTAATCCTGAAGTAAGACTGCCGACATTGCTAATTCCTTGAAATAGCATAAAAAAAAGTCCTAAAATACAAAGGGCAATTAAAATTTGCTTATATCCTTTGTTTTTTAAAACTTCCAATGTTTTCTTTCCAATATTAGCGAAAGATTTCTTTATTCTATTTACTAAACCTTCCCCGTGTTTCTTCCTAAAATCTCTATGAAACTTCTTTTTCATAAAAAATCGATTCAATTTATTAGAGTTTTGATAATCTTTAGTCTTCTTCAATTCTTCAAAATTTCTTTGAAAGAGGAGTTTACTTTCTTTCTTATAAATTTTTCCTTCTAAAGATTTTATTTTTCTTTGAGTTTTTAAAGGTTTTTTTCTTCTAAAATGGCTAATTTCTCTACCTACAACTTCGGTAGTTCTACTAAGCTTATAAGCAGCGTTAACGCCTGCATTATCATCTTTCCCACTATATAGATAGTTTGCCGTCATAGCACTCGCAAAAGTAATAGGTTTTTCTAAACCCGCTTTTTTTGACTTTTTCTTATCCTTAATTAACTCTTTTTCCTTTTTATTCTTTTTCTCATATAGTTTTGATACTTTATCTTCCTTTTTATAAAACTTATCTTTTTCACTTTTGTTATCTTTTTTAGAATGGAATTTAGTTTTATTTTTTGTATCTACCTTATTTTCTTCAGATACATTTTTAGAATCCTGTACTTCTTTTTTTGTCCTGGTGTATTCTTTCTTTGGATCAAAGTTGCTTTTCTTTATAGTATTATCAAAAGCGTCTTTTATTTGTCTTTTCTTTCCCTTGTTTTTATTAGAAATTCCACTATGATTTAAATCAAGTTCATCTACTTCAAGATTCTCATTTTTTATTACGTTTTTTTCCTGTTTGAAGATTTCTTTTTTCGTGCCTATTTTTTCTTGATTCTTTTTATTTATATTATATTTATCTTTATTTTTTTCAGATTCACTTTTAAATCCTTCAGATAGGCTATCCTGTCTAAATTTCCCACTAGAAACCCTATCCATTAGCATATTTTTTTCTTCTAAATTTCTAACTTTGCCTTTGAAATATTTGCTATTTTGTTTTTTATTAGTATTCAGATCTTGAATTATTTTTTTATCTTCTTCATTTGCCTTATATGATAAGTCTTTTCTTCTAAACTTCCCATTTAAAGATTTTAATTCTGCTTTTTCCCCTTTGTCCTTAAACTGACTTTGAGATTGATAAAGTTTTTTTAAGGTGTTTTTTTGAAAGCTTTCTTTCCCTTTATTACCAAGAATAGAAGAACCATCCCAATTTTTTCTTTGCACATCAGAAGATGGTAAATACTTATAGTCATCTCTTGTGTCCCTATATGATACATTGCTATCACTAAAGTTCATGTCATAGCGATCTATGACACCATCATTATCTGAGTCCTGCGATAAGGGATCATATGTTGAACTTACCTCTATATTAAAATTCTTATCTTCTTCTTTTCTAAATCTCCTTGTTTTTTTCTCTTGCACGCCATTAAGACTTTCACTCTCAACGTTTTTCTTCCATTTTAAATTACTATTCCCCTTGTAATTTTTTTGGGGAGAAGTGCTACTTTTTAAATTAGAGCTAGTTGAATTTGGTCTATCATTAAAATCTTCTTTAAAGTTACTTAGCCTGTATTCTGTTTCTTGCCCGTAATATTCACCATATCTACTTTCCTCATTTTCTTCCATTTTTCTATGCTGCTGTTGCGAATATTCTGGCTGATATTCATTATGATAGAAAGTTTCTGAAAATTTTTCCTCATGGTTTTTTCTTTGTCTTCTTCCTCTATTTGACTTATCTTTTTCGTTGAGTAAATCCTGACTATTTTCTTGCAAATGAGATGAATAATACTTAGAGTTTTCATCATTATTGTCTATGTTATTCCTGCTTTTTACTTTATTAATTTCTTTTTTTGAAAAATCTGATGTTCTCTCTGTACTACTGAATTTTTCATTGCTTTCTTCTTTCTTTTCTGATATAAGTTTGGTCTTTGGTACATCTCTTGGGTTTACTTTCCCTTTCTTTTTCATATATACCTCCTATTTCATATTTTTCTCTATCCTTTCTTTAGCTATTTGACAGTAGTCTTTGTTTATGTCAATTCCAATATATTCTCTGTCCATCCTAATAGCTACCATTCCAACAGTTCCTGAACCCATAAAAGGATCAAGAATTAAGCCTTTTTTAGGACATCCTGCTTTTATACAAAGTTCTACCAGTTTTGGTGGAAATACCGCATAGTGTTTTCCTTTAAATGCACTGGTGTTAATAGTCCAAATATCTCTATTGTTTCTAAACTTAGGGACATTATCTCCTATATATTCTCCATACTCTCTTGCTTCATTTATGCTCTGTCTTTTAGCTCCTGTACCTTCTTGTAAATACTTATTATTTTTTCCTCTTGCCCTCATATATCTTTTCTTGCTTATTTCTTTTATTGGTTCTTTCATAGCGTCAAAGTTATAGAAATACTTTCTTGCTTTTGATAGTAGGAAGATATGTTCATAAGACCTTGATGGTCTATCCCTACAAGACTCAGGCATGGCATTTTCCTTATGCCAAATAATATCGCTTCTTAAATACCAACCATCCTCTCTTAATTTTAAAGCTAGTTGCCAAGGTATCCCCATTAAGTCTTTTGCCTTGTAGCCACTGAGTTTTTCTGTAATAGACTCTTTTTGACCACTTCTTCCTTCTATGTTTTTAGGATCTTTATATTTTTTTTTGCTTCTTGTACCTGCATAAGAATCTCCAATAACTACCCAAAGTGTTCCTTCTTTTTTTAATACTCTTTTTACTTCTCTAAAGACTTTAATTAATTTATTTAAATATTCCTCCGGACTTTCTTCTCTTCCAATTTGTCCTTCTGCTTTATAATCTCTAAGTCCATAATATGGAGGAGATGTAATACAGCAATCAAATATTTTATCTGGAAATTCCTTTAGAGCAGAAATTGCATCTAAATTAATAATATAGTTAGTTTTTAACTTCTCTCTGTCTATCAATTTCTATCCCTTCCTTTAATTCTTCTGGTTTAGTTGTCATTAACTTATACAATTTTGTATCTTTAGGAAATCTATCTACAAAAGGTACTATTGTGTTTCCATAGAATAGTAATCCCTCTCCCTCATTGGAATTTGTTACGTAGGATAACTGATAAAGAGATATATTTAACTTGTTAGCTAAAATTTCCCTATCACCACTAGCTTGATTAAGCATTAAGATAAAATCTGTATTATCAAATATATTTTCTATTTCGGGACTGGCTAAAAGGTCCTTTACATTTTGTGTTAATCCTGTTGGAATCCCGCCCCATTTTCTAAATCTCTTCCAAATTTCTATGGAATATGAGGCTGTTTGTTCTTCTCTTAAAAGCAAATGGAATTCGTCACAGTAATATCTGGTTTCCTTCTTATTTCTATTAATAGTTACTCTATTCCACACTTGATCTTGAACAATTAACATACCTATTTTTCTAAGTTGCTTTCCTAATTCCTTAATGTCATAACAAAGAATTCTATTTCCTGTATCTACATTAGTCCTATGGTTAAATACATTGAGGCTGCCTTTGACATAAATTTCCATTTCTACCGCTAATTTTTTCCCTACATTTTCTTCTTGTTTTAAAAGTAAATTATATAAATCTTCTAAAATTGGCATATTTTCAGAAATTGGATTGTCGAAGTAATCCTTATATAATATTGGAAGACATCTATCAATTACTGAAGTTTCTTCTGCACTTAACCCTTCCTTTCCTACTACAAGTTCAAACAGTGAAAGAATAAAGTCAGACTTTAAAGATAAGGGATTGTCTTCATCGGCATAGTCTACATTTATATCCAACGGGTTTATATAATCCTTACTTGTTGGCGATATTTTTATAACTTCTCCACCTAGTGCCTTAGTTAAATTTCCATACTCCCCTTCCGGATCACAGATAATGATGTCATCTTGTGTGATTAAAAAAGCATTGGTAATTTCTCTTTTAGCTGAAAAAGATTTACCGCTACCCGGTGTTCCAAGTATTAAACCGTTTGGATTCTTTAAAAGCTTTCTATCTGTCATAATGATATTACGACTTAAAGCATTTAATCCGTAATATAAGCTCTCTCCTTCTAAGCACAACTCTTCTGTTGTAAAAGGAATAAAGACTGCTGTAGAGCTGGTTGTAAGTCCTCTTTTTATTTCTATTTCATTTTTTCCAAGTGGCAGGGAAGAAATTAGTCCTTGTTCCTGTCTATAGTTAAGATTTTTCAATACACAATTATGCCTAACTGCTATTGAATTTAGTTGAAAGATTATATTACTCAATTTCTTTCTACTTTTTTCCATATTTGTAAACAAAATAGTTATGACAAACATTCTCTCATTATGATTTTGAAGTTCTACTAATAGTTTCTTAGCATCATTACCGTAGGTAATTAAATCGCTTGGAAGAATATCAATATCATATCCTGATCTTATAGCCTTCTTATTTTCTTCAATTTTCATTTTATCCAAGTCCGTTATTTTTCTCTTAATCATCTTTATAGCTTCTGTTTGATCAATGGAATTTATATGAAATGTTACAATCATATTTTCTTCAACCCCTAAAAATTCTGATAATAATCTATCTGATAATTCAGGTGCTAGAATTTGCAGAAAGTTTACTTCTCCAAAGTATTCTCCAATTTTAAATTGATTGTGAGATGAAAAGTTAAATGATGCTGGTACTATATAATCCTTAGTAGATAGTCCACTATATTTTAGGTCTTCAAAGGAAAAAACAAAATTCTTATTTGGATTTAATATATCGTGAATAACCTTCAACCTTTCATATCCACTTAGTACATAAGCTTTTACTCCCATCTGCTTAAAGTTATTTAATATATCCATTTCCATTCTTTCAAGTCTTGTAGTTGCCTCTTTTAAATCTTGTGCTTGTAAGCTAAAGGTGATATACATATATTTAGTAAGTCCATTATTTCCTTTTTGACTCTGGTTTTTTAGCATTTCCCTGTACTCTTTTCGTATTTCATTATATGAATCGTTTCTATCCGGAACATTGATATTTTTTTCTACTTCTTCATTTTTTCCTATACGATTAATATATGAAAGTTCTATATCAACACTTGGATCAAAATAGTTTAAAAAACTTGAAAATTCATTAAATATACTTTCCTTATCTTCTTCTGTTGAAAGCTGGTAGTTAATATCTAAAAAACGTATCATTTTATTAAATTTGTTCTTCTCAACTTGGCAAATTCCATTTCTCAACATTCTTAAATAAGGGATTGTTTCCTGAACGCTCTTTTTCTTCTTCCCACCAAAAAAGGAAAGCTTCTTTTTGGGCTTTCCTTTTTCTTTAGAAATATTTGCTTTTTTCATCTTTTTTTGACTTATACTAATGCTTTTTAAATCTTCTTTTTATTTTTTTAAATTTCTTTTTTCTTGATTTAATTTTTTCTGTTGTTTTTTCTGTATTTGATTCATTTACTCATTTCCTTTCTTTGTTTCTTTATATCATAAATACATTCTGTCTTGTATATCCTTATACTTGTCTGTCTTTTCTTATCTATAATATACTTTAAATATTTTTCAAAATAGATCCCGTCCTTTTCATAAAGAGTTGCAAATATTATAGGAAAAGACACACCTATCATAATTAACATAGATAGGTCATTAGGAAGCACTTTTTTTACCATTAAATATACTGGAAAGCCTATTAGACCTGCAATTGTAAAGCCAATTAATTGTCTTTTTGTTAGATTTAGAGCTACCTTTGTTTTTACTTTTGTTAAGTCCTTTGGGACATTTACATAAGCCATTATTCTAAACCCTCTAAGTAAAAGATATATATATCTTCTCTGTTCAGATCTTCTAGTGATTTTCCCATATTCACTGCTATTTCTAAGACTTTTTTATTCGTTTCTTCTCTATTATCTAAAACTTCCAATGTTTTTCTTATAATCATTCTATTTTGTATTTCTCTTGTAATATATCCCCCTATTAAAAGTATTGGGAGTCCTATTGTTCCAAGTGTTTTTAAATTAATTTTTTTGTCCTTTTTTCTTCTAATTTTCATCATCTTCTCCTTTTTTATTAATGAGCATTTAAAATTGATTTTGCAATACTTCCTGATTTCATCATAGTTATACCAAGTATTAAGGTGTATCCTAGTAATTCAAAAATACTTTTGTGTATGTCTGATATATTTAAAGTCTTAACAAGTACGGCATAAATTCCTACGCATATAAGTAGGAATAAACCTTGCAAGCCAAGTGCGAAGAGCCCTCTTATATAGTTTGTTCCAATACTTCCCCATTCTTTATTGCCCATTGTGGCAAAAGGTATGGCGCAAACTGAAGTATAAATATATATTTCTATCATCCTGCCGTATAGAATAACTGTAATGAGTATTGATATCCCTTGAATTATCATCTTTACAATTGCTGTCTCTAGTACTATAGTCATTAATTTTCCTATTGACTCTCCTTTTAGGCTATCTACCATATTAGCTATATCACCTGGAGAAACTTTTGCACTAGCATTTGCCACACCTGCTGCCTTTCCTATTAAATTCTGTGCCACATCAAATACTGCCATAGAAAAGTCAAAAGCATGAGATACAAGCCATACTGCTATCCACATTTTTATCATATATTTAAAAAAATCAAAGGTATCTGTGTCATGCATATTATTTTTGTTCATTACCATTTGAATTAATTCAATACATAGTACAGCCGTTATGATAAGACCTGCTATGGGAAGTATAACATTTTCTGAAATAGACTTTATGAAGTGGAAAACCTCCGAGTTCCATCCACTCGGAGTCTTTCCTACCTCATTTGCTATCGTTGATACTTTGTCATTTATATCAAGGAGCATTCCGCTTAAATTTTCCTTGATCATATCAATAAGTATCTCCGAAAAAAACTCTTTGATCTTATCTACTATATTAAACATTTTATTTTAACACGTTTGCTAATAGCGGTATTAGTTTTAAACCTATGAGTACAATTCCCCCTCCAGCCATAAGCTGCTTAATACCTTGAGATTTAGCACCAGGGTTGTCATTCCCATAACCTTCCATCAGGTTGATAACACCCCATGCTCCAAGCCCTGCACCAATTGCTGTAACTAATATTTTTAATACATTTACTGCTTGTGTAAAAAATTCCATTTATATTTCCTCCTCTTTTTCTTCTTTTTTAATTTTATTTATGTGCTTTACTATAAAATTTTTAAATGTCTTGTCTTCTTTTTTTGTTTCCTTAAAATATCCAAAAATATGGATGTATTCTCCACTTTTAAATTCCTTCACACTTTTTACCTTTTCCCCGTAGAGATTACAGTAGATATATTCTTTTTTAACCTTTCCTTCTTCTTTGTTCTTTCTAACTATTGTGAAGTTAGCTACCTCTTTTTCTCCTTCCTTTGTATCTATTGCAGTTGTTTTTATTTCTCCTACTAGATTTCCATTAATATTTAGCATTTCTCTCTCCATTTGTTCTATCTCCTTTATTCCATAAAAAAAGCGATAGTTTTTTCTATCGCTTCTACTTCTTATTGATTAATATTCATTTTTCTCTGTATCTTATTTTTTCGGCTCATCTCGTATATATTTCATTCTTCCTCCTTTGGGCATAAAAAAACACCGAAATGTTTTTTTCGGTGTAAATTTCTCTATTTAATTTTATGGTTTTAGTAATTCTTTCCAGTTTTCTATAAAGCCAGCATGTCTTAATTCAATATTTTCATATCTTACTATTAGTTCTGTTAGATCATGGTAAAATTTTTTGTAATTTTCTTCTTCAGAAACTATTTTAAGATTTACTAATGTAGCAAATATTGTGTTGTTTGAAATATTATTTTTTAAATATTCTTTATATAGCTTTGGTGATTTTGTAAGCTTTGCTCCATATAGCCTGCCATAATGGGCACATATATTTCTTATATAGGCAAAATTTTCTATCCAAGATTCAAAGTAATGGTAGTCTGTATGAAAGACTTTTGCAATTTTACTTTTATCTTCATTTTTCATATTCTTATACATTTTAGATAAAGTTCCAAAACTTGCTACTTCTATCACTGCATAGAGTGGAATTTCTCCGCCTTCATAATTGTCTTTAAAGTTTTTTATAAAGGGTGAGCGTCTATTTCTTTTAACTTCCCTTGTTAATTCTTCTAGTACCCTTTCTTGTTCCTTTTGTTTCTCAAAATTATTCATATCTTTATGTGAAAAGTTCCCATATTTTAAAGAAAAATAGTTTGTGATAACTGCTCTTAAAGAAACTTCAATATGTTCTATTGTTCCAAATATGAGTTGTCTAAGTTCTCTATCAAATTTATATAAACTTACAATATCTTCAAAACTCATTCCTGATATATATCTTCCATCTTTTTTTAACGTGATACTATAAGCTTTAATCAGCCTGTAATAGGATATTCTTCCAAGAATTTTCTCAGCATAAGTTTTATCTTCTACTAAAAGTCCTAAGTCTATTAAGTTTTTTACTTGATTTTCTATACTAATCGGTTCTTGATGAATTTTTTTCATTTTTTCTCCTAAAATCAAATGACCCGACTTGGTCCGCATTGTTAAGAGGCGTGTCGGGTACTGTTGGCATTATTATATGTTATAAAATATTTTTTGTCAAGTATTTCCTTTTAATCTTTCCTAAATATCTATCTTACTTCTAATTTTAAATTTATTCATCTAATATTTCAACTACCATACTCTCTTTTAACTTAACCTCATCTTTTCTCTGCAGGTATTTCTCTATATCAAATATATTTCTCTTATCATAATCTTCCAATAACTTGTAATTCTTATGCTTTGTAATATCAAATTTATCAGATAAGAAAGGTCTTACTCCTCTTAACTGATAAATACACTTACCACCATCCATTACAGTTATTTCATCTTGACTCATAAGTTCCTTACCAGTTTTTTGATAATTTAGTCCAAAACTCTTTTGATTCGATCTTGTTTCTGATGTGTTATATAGGTCTATGGTTTCTTTGCCTAGGCTTTCAGATAATTCTTTTAATGTTGTTCTTTCTTTGCCTCCTAAAAATAACGTCGAATCACAATTGCCAACTATGGTATCTGCATTATCTTTATAGATACTTTTTAGTTGTGATTGTGCTTGTAATATTATACAAGCTGATATTTCTCTACTTCTAATAGTTGCTATCAGCTTTTCAAATTTAGGAATTAAGCCGATATTTGCGAATTCATCAAGTAGGCATCTCACATGAACAGGAAGTCTTCCGCCATATTCATCATCTGCCTTATCACATAGTAGATTAAATAGTTGAGAATACATTATTGAGACTACAAAGTTAAAAGTATCGTCAGTATCTGATATTATTACGAATAAAGCTGTTTTCTTTTCTCCAAGTGTATCAAGCTCCAGTTCATCTTCTTTCATTAAGTCCCTAAGTTCCTGAATATCAAATGGAGCAAGCCTTGCTCCACAGGATATAAGGATTGACTTGGCAGTTTTTCCTGTAACAACTTGTCAAGGACTTTCTAATCATTTTTATCGACTTTTTGATGTTTTTCTCTCTCCATTTCTCTAATCATTATGCGTTTTAATTTGTCTTGCATTGTTTCCGTTGCATTTTCATTAAAGTGAACAACAACCTCATAGGTTGCTTTACCAATTTTCTTTATGGTTTTTGTTCCCGTATTCTGTTCATTTTTATTTTCGTGCATATATTTTTCCTCCTGTTTGTTTCGATAAAAAAGACGATTAGATTTTTAATTTTCTAATCGCCTTTTAAGTGTCATATTTACATTTTTATTATCTCTGGCATACTTTGATACCTTTTTAGACTTAAAGTCTTTA
>JAGZMY010000024.1 GCA_018363915.1 Anaerococcus vaginalis | reverse complement strand
TAAATAGCTTAAAATTGTGCCAGTGGCACGATTTTAATATTTATCCCTCGGAATAAAACGAAGAATTAAAATTTAATTGAAGTTAATTTATTTAAAAAAATATCATTGTTTTAAATTTTAGAGTGCGTTTTTTTGACGAATTTTAAAATTTGAAATCAAATCAATTTTTTCCGTATGATATTCTTAGCATGAGGATTTGTATACTTTATCAACAGTCTGAATCTTGCCTTAGGGCAGGATTTTTTTTGCAAAAATTTCTTTGAAATAAAAATTATTTTAAACAAAAAATTAATAAGTTTTAAAAACATACAAAAAAATGGACTTTTACCTTTTGATTTTTGGTAAAAATCCTTTATGTAAATAGTCTCAATTAAGAGACTATACAAAAACAATTTCTCTTAGTGTCAACGATAATTGTCTTGCCTTTTCATTGTACTCAATTGTTAAAAAAAATCAAAACTTATTTTCTTATCCTTGATTCTTTAAATTTAGAATAATATAGTGTTATTATAAAATATAAAATTAAAGGAGTTAATATGAAAAAAAACAATGGCAAAAGATGGATAGCTGTGGCTATTGCTCTACTTTTGTTTGTAGCATCTTCTATTGTATCAAATAGGAGCGATAAAATATCTGAAAAACAGGCAGATAAATTGAAAAATGAATATTTAAATCAATTTAATCCTTTTTCAGCTACTGCAAATAAAAATATTGTAGAAGATGGGGATAAGAAAAATAAAATTGCTCTTATTTCTTATGAGGGAGCAATCGGAGATGGAGAAGTTTATGATTCTTTTATGGAACAACTTGATGATATATACAAGGATGATTCTGTTAAGGGCGTAATTATGCAAGTAAATTCTCCAGGTGGAGCTGTTTATAATTCTGAACAAATTGCAAACAAGATAAAAGAAATTCAAACTGAGAAAAAAATCCCTGTATTTACAGTTATGAAGACCATGGCAGCAAGCGGAGGATATTATATTTCTGCCCCAACTGATAAAATTTATGCTTCAAATGAAACACTTACAGGTTCAATTGGTGTAATTATGTCATCAAAATCTTTCCAAGGTTTGTTTGAAAAATATGGAATTAAAGAACAAAATATTACAACAGGAAAGATGAAAGATGCAGGCTCTCTTGGAAAAGATATGACAGATGAGCAAAAAAAATATTTCCAAGACCTTATAAATTCGTCATTTGATAGGTTTATAAAAATTGTTTCTCAAGGTAGATCTATGAAAGAAGATGAAGTTAGAAAACTTGCAGACGGTAGGGTTTATGATGGAGCTCAAGCTAAAAATAATGGTCTTGTAGATAAAATCGGAAATCTTGATGATGCAATTGAAGATATGAAAAAAGATTATAAATTAAATAATCCTGAAGTTTTTGAATATGAAGGAAGTGATTATTCATTAAAAAAATTATTTTCAAAAGCTCAAAATTTAGTAGAAAAAAATTCTTCATCTGATCTTTCAGTTTTGAAAGAATTAATGGAAAAAGAATCTCCACTACCAATGTATTATTATGGGAAATAGGTGAAATTATGGAAAATATGGAAACAATTGAAAACAACTCTTTGAATGCACAAAAGACAATATCCATACCTCAATTTGCCTATGCTGGTTTTTTCCTAAGACTTGTGGCTTTTACAATAGACTCTATAGTTGCCTATTCTTTTTCAAATATTATTATGAAAATTTTTCAAATAAAAACGGATTTAACAATTATGAATATAGAAATAAATCCTTTGATTGAAACAGGAATTTGTTTGTTATATTTTTTCATCTTAACTTATTTGAACAACGGTCAAACTTTAGGAAAAATGGCGATGGGAATTAGGGTTATTTCTTTAAATGATGAAAAACTTAGTTTTTTTGATTGTTTGGTAAGAGAAGTTTTCGCAAGATATATTCAAAATTTTATAAAAATTTTGTACCTAATTATAGGATTTAGCCCAAACAAACAATCTTTGGCAGATATGTTAGTTGATACGGTTGTTATAAAAGATGATGTGGTAGATTATCTTTTTGAAAATTAAAAAAATGGTTTAAAATAGCTTAGTCTATTTTAAACCATATTTTTTCGAAATTTTTAACATTAATAAGAACTCAAAAGAAAATTTTGGATGCAAAAACTGTAATGATTATGGTTTTTGTAGAGAATTAATATATTGCAATAATTACAAATGTAGTACAAACAATGCTTATGATTTTAATTACTATATTAAAGAATATGTTAAAAAGTTAGAAAGGGTAATTCTAAATTCTTTTTAGATATGTGATATTATGAGAAAATATTTATTAGAAAATAAAAAAAATTTAATTATGTATATTATTATTTGTTTTTTTGCGGCAATTTTAAGTGCAGGTACTGCTTTTTTGTATCAAAAATTAACTTTTTTTGCTGTAGCTAAGGAATTTAAAAAACTTATTTTTTTGGGTTTTATAGCAATTCCATATTTAACTATTGAAGCTATGTTTGATTATTTTCCTAGAAAATTTAAATCTAAAATTGTAAATAATATAATTAAAAAACTTAGGGAGGATTTGATTATAAAAATTGATAGGGAAGATATATCATATCTTAATTTGGATTACAAAAAAGATTTTAAAAACAAGATGATTAATGATCTTGAAGCTATAAATAATTATTTTAATGGCATTTTATCTTCATTATTGTATATATTTATGTTTTTTATATCTCTTTTATCAGCTATTTATATACAAGGAACTTTAACTTTTATAATGCTATTATTCTCATTTATACCATTTTTATCACCTTTTATTTCTAGAAAAATTTTATCCAATAAAAAGGAAGAAGAACTTGATTCTAAGAGCGCTTATCTTGAAAATTTTGATGAATTTTCAGAAAATATTTTATTTATAAAAATATCTAAGCTAGGCTCATATTTTAATAATAAACTAGGCGAATTAGCAGATGTTTTGAAAGATAAATCTATTATTTTCGAATCATCATTGGCAAAAACATTTGCCATAAGTTATGGTTTGGGAAATATATTATATTCAGGGACTTGGATAATCGGCGGATTTTTTGTATATAAAAATTTGATAGATTTACCATCGCTAATTGCTATGACAACACTTATGATAACAATAGCAGGTCCTATTCAGTCAATTGCAGATTCATATAGTGGAATTATTTCATCTAAAAAAATTTTTGATAAATATTTAGAATATTTAGAAGAAACTAATATAGATAAAGCAACTATAGAGATAGGAAAAATTGACAAGTTAATAATTGATAATATTGATCTGAAATTTGCGAATAATTGCATAATAAAAAATATAAATTTGGAAATCAAATCTGGTAATAAATATCTTATATTAGGAGATAGTGGAAGTGGAAAATCTAGTTTTCTAAATTTGATTTTAGGAATTTTCGCAAATGAGAATAAGAAAATATTTATAAATGGATATGCCCTATCTCAATTGAATAAAAAATCTTATTATGAAAATATATATTTCATCCCTCAAGATACAATTATTTTTACTGGATCAATAATAGATAATATAACTTTGTTTGATGAGAACAAAAATTATGATAAATGCTTAAAAATTTTAGATATGGTAGGTCTAAACTATTTAATAAAAAACAGAAATCTCAATTATAATATAGATAAAACAACGCTTTCGGGAGGAGAAAAAAAGAGGATAGATCTTGCTAGAGCTATTTATTCAGATAAGTCTATGATTATTATTGATGAAGTAACATCAGGTCTTGATACATATAATGAAAATTTAGTAGCTCAAATAATTAAAGAGATAGAAAATAAAATAATTATTTGCGTAAGCCATTCGACAAATCCTAATTTGTTAAATTCATTTAATAGAAAATTAAAAATAAAAAATAAAAAAATATATCAATTTTAAAAAATAATCCCTATAAGATTTTATATTAAATCTATAGGGATTGTTTTTTAAAAAATTATAAGTACTTTATACTTTTTAAAATTCCTATCTTGTGATATGATTGTTAGGTAGAAATTTCGGAATTACCACTATATATAGTGGATTAAATATAAAAATAACAATATTTAGGGGTGGATATGGAAGTTAAAAAAAGAGATGGTCAAGTTGTTGACTTTGAAAGGGAAAAGATTAATCGTGCAATCTTTAAATCTTTTAGGTCTGTTGATTCTGTTATTAGCGATGAAAATTTGGATAGAATTTCTCTTAATATAGAAAAAACAATCAAGGAAAGATACCCAAAAGACCATGTAGTTACTGTTGAAGAAATTCAAGATTTGGTTGAGCTTGAGCTTATTGAAAATAATTACTATAAGGAAGTTAAATCCTATATTCTTTATAGGGCAAAACACAATATGGACAGGAAGGTCCTAACCGATTTTGAAGCTTTTATTGATGATGAATATACTCTTTCTATAATCAAAGATATTAATGATGAGTATGACAATCAAAGATATCCAATCGAGTCTTTGTATTTAAAATTTGAATCCTTCACCAAGAAAAATATGACCAAGGAAGCCTTGTTAAACGCCCTTATCAAGGCTGCAAGTGAGCTTACAAGCAAGGAAGCTCCTGATTGGGAATTTATTGCTGCAAGGTTTATGATTCATTTGATTAATTTAAAAATTAGCCTTAGCGAAGAAAAATATGGAATTGTTGACTTTAGGTCAAAAGTTCAATACCTAACATCAGCCGGTCTTTATGGATCATATATTTTAGAATCCTACACAAATAAAGACTTGGAGGAGTTGGGATCATATTTAAAAGAAGATAGGAATAAATTATTTACCTATTCTGGTTTGGACTTAGTTGCAAAAAGATATTTGATTAAAACTTTTGAGGGAGAATATATTGAAAGCGTTCAAGAAATGTTTATGGGAATTTCTATGCATCTTGCCATTGGAGAGAAAGATCAAGTTTCTTTTGCCAAAAAATTATATGATATTTTATCACAATTAAAGGCAACTATGGCAACTCCAACAATGACCAATGCAAGAAAGCCCTTTAACCAACTTTCTTCATGTTTTATAGATACAGTTCCAGATACTTTAAAAGGAATCTACCGCTCAATTACAAACTTCGCCCAAGTTTCAAAACACGGTGGTGGAATGGGACTTTATTTTGGAAAAGTTAGAGCCCAAGGTTCTGATATTAGAGGAATTAGAAATGTGGCAGGTGGAGTTATAAGATGGATAAAACTTGCCAATGACACAGCAGTTGCTGTTGACCAACTTGGAGTAAGACAAGGGGCAGTTGCTTGTTATTTGGATATTTGGCACAAGGATATACCAGAATTTTTATCTTTAAAAACAAATAATGGCGATGATAGGATGAAGGCTCACGATATTTTCCCAGCAGTTTGTGTTCCAGATTTATTCTGGAAAGAATGTAGGGATAATATTGGTGGAGATTGGTATATGTTTGATCCTCACGAAGTTTTGGTAAAATATGGCAAATCAATCGAAGATACCTACGGGGAAGAATTTGAAGAATTTTATAAAAAGCTTGTAAACGACAAGGAAATTTCAAAAAGAGTTATTGCCATAAAAGATTTGATTAGACTTTTGATAAAATCATGGACAGAAACAGGAACACCTTTTGTATTTAATAGAGATGCAGTAAACAGGGCAAATCCAAACAAACACAAGGGAATTATCTATTCCTCAAATCTTTGTACAGAAATCGCCCAAAATATGAGCCCATCAGAGACAGTCAGCGAAGAGATTAAAACTGTTGATGGGGAAACTGTAATTGTAAATACAACTAAACCTGGAGATTTTGTAGAATGTAATCTTGCAAGTCTAACTCTTGGAAATATTGATGTAAATGACAAAAAAGAACTAGAAGAAGTTGTTTCTACAATAGTAAGAGCCCTTGATAATGTAATAGATTTAAATTATTACCCAACTCCTTATGCAAAAGTAACCAATAAAAAATACAGGGCAATCGGCCTTGGAACAAGCGGTTACCATCACATGCTTGTAAAAAATGATATAAAATGGTCAGAAGAAGACGCCCATCTTGATTTTGTTGACAAGGTTTATGAAGATATAAATTATTATGCAATAAAGGCATCAAATGAAATCGCCAAAGAAAAAGGATCATATTCTTGTTTTGAAGGAAGTGATTGGGATAATGGTAATTATTTCACACAAAGAGGATATGAAAGCGAAAGATGGGAAAATTTAAAGAAAGATGTTCACGAAAATGGACTTAGAAATGGATATTTATTGGCAGTAGCTCCAACAGGATCAACCTCAATAATTTCAGGAACATCAGCAGGAGTTGACCCAATAATGAACAAATATTTCCTAGAAGAAAAAAAGGGAGCAATAGTACCAAGAGTTGCCCCAGGACTAAATACAAAAACTTTCTGGCTATACGAAAATGCCTACAATATTGACCAAAATATTTCAATGAGAGCATGCGGAGTAAGACAAAGACACATCGACCAAGCTCAATCAGTAAATGTTTATATAACAACAGAATACACAATGAGACAAATTTTAAATATTTACCTAACAGCATGGGAAGCAGGAGTAAAATCCCTATATTATGTAAGAGGAAAATCACTTGAAGTAGAAGATTGTGATTCATGTGCGTCATAATATATAAAATATAAAAAATGAAAAAAATCAGTAATTTAGAAAATCCTAAATTACTGATTTTTAAAGCCTGAAATTTCAAATATTTTATTTATACTTATACTTTTAAATTCATCTTTGTATTTATTTTTGATTTTTGATATTGAATTTATTAGGTTTTGATATTCATTTTTTGGCAAGACTAACTTTAAAGATAAAATCAAATCGTGTAAATTTTTACCACTAAATTCTTCGTCAAAAAATTTTTCAAAAATAGCAGTTTGACAAGATTTATTTAAAGTAAAAGAATACATAACCTCATCATGAGCACAGACATTTCTGAAAAAATTACATATTTTAATAACTTCTATAAGCTCACTTTTGCTTATTTTTTCTTTGGAATTATAATTTTCTTTATATCTTTGTCCAAAATCTTTAGCAATGGTATTTTGAAGAGATTCATCTAGAGAATTATAAAAATGAGAAATATTTCCGAAGGTAAGAAAATTTACAAGAACCCATAGGGGAATATCTTCGTGTTTGTCGAGGTAGTGTCTTATAGGTTTTTTAGCATTTAAATTTCTTGTTTGTTTTCTAATAGCGCTAGATAAAGTAGCAAGGTTATTTAGAACGTAAGATAATTGATATTTAGAATCTGAATAATTTTCAACTTGTAAGTAAGTATATAATCCATCTTTATGTAGATTAGAAAAATTATAGGCACAAGATGTTTTTAAAAGTTTTTCAAATCGCAAAAGTGAAGAAAATACAACTTGTTTTAATTCTCTATCCATTTCGTGGAGAGAGTAGATTTCTTCAAGGCTAGCATTATCTTTAAATTTATCATTTTTTATTAAAAAAGGATCATTGTAGCCATTAATCAAATTATAATAATTTATTTGCGAAAGTATGTCTTTAGCTTTACTTTTATCTTTAATTTCTAAATTTCTAGATTTTAAAATATCGATCTGCTCATCGTAGGTTTTAAATGGTTTCATTGTAAATTACCTCATAAAAAAACGCCCCGCCACGTATGGCAAGGGCTTGTTCCTTATCTATATTGTATCAGAAAGTTTATATATGTCAATAATTCGGTATATAGGATATAATATAGGTAAGAAAAATATATTATTATTTGATTTAGATGAATGGGTAAATATATTTAAAGGCTTATTTTTTTGTTTTAATTAAAGGAGTAAATATGGAAAAAAAATATAATGAAGAAGTTTCTAAAAGAGGAATTTTTAATGAAGATGGGGATATTGATCTTTCTAAAAGAAGAATTATCAATGGAAATACAACCAATCTTAATGATTTTAACAATGTAAAATATACATGGACAAGTGATTGGTATCGCCAAGCTATGAACAATTTTTGGATTCCTGAAGAAATCAATTTAAACCAAGATATAAAAGATTATAGAAATTTATCCAAGGCTGAAAAAAAAGCTTATGATAGGATTTTGTCATTTTTGACTTATCTTGATTCAATTCAAACTGCAAATTTGCCAAATCTTCAAACCTATATAACAGCAAATGAGATAAATCTTTGCCTTGCTATTCAAACCTACCAAGAGGCAATCCACTCCCAATCCTATTCCTACATACTTGATACAATTTGCTCTCCTGATGAGAGAACAAGAATTTTGTATTTGTGGAAGGAAGATGACCATCTTTTAAAAAGAAATAAATTTATTGGCGACCAATACAATGAATTTATTAAAGATGATAGCGAATTTAATTTGATGAGAGTTTTGATTGCAAATTATATACTAGAAGGAATTTATTTCTATTCAGGCTTTTCATTTTTCTACAATCTTGGAAGAAATGGCAAAATGCCAGGAACTGTTCAAGAAATTAGATATATAAATAGGGATGAAAATACTCACTTGTGGCTATTTAGGTCAATGATAAATGACTTAAAAGAAGAAAGACCAGATTTATTTACTGACGAATTAAAAGAATTCTACTTATCACTATTAAAAGAAGGAGTAGAACAAGAAATTGCCTGGGGAAAATATGCCATTGGAGATGAAATCCAAGGATTAAATTCACAAATGATTGAAGATTATATAAAATATTTGGGAAATCTAAGAGCAAAAGGACTTGGACTTGGAACAATTTATGAAGGATACGAAGACGAACCTCAATCAATGAAATGGGTAAGCGAATATTCAGATCCAAACCAAGTAAAAACAGATTTCTTTGAAGGAAAAGTTTCGGCTTATTCTAAATCTTCAGTTATTGAGGATGACTTATAAAATAAATTTTATAAACTGTTGTAGAATAGATATTTCTATTTTACAGCAGTTTTTTATTTGCAAAAAATCTAAGAAAATCAGATTTTTGTATTATAAAAAATTTTTGTAAAAATAGAAAAAATTTTAAAAAATAATCCAAAGTATCAATTAATTTAAAGGAAATGGCGTTTGATTTGAAATCTTTGAAATTTTTTTACATAAAATTAATTTAAAATATTATACTTAGCCTTATTTAATTTATAGTAAAAATATTTTAAAGACTTGGATTTTGTTGGTTTTTTAGTTTTTTTAAAAATTTTTATATTTAACAAAAAAATAAATTGAAATATTGTGTTTTTTTCTACAATTTTGTATAATGGAACAGATAGTGATTATCACTATTAGAACTAACGGGTTTTTAAATAAAAAAACTTGTAAGAAGTTATAAATTTTTAGAAAGGGGGAAAAGTGAAAAAATAAAAATTGATATTGAAAAAAATATAGCTAGATTATAAAGCGAATAAAGTAATCATATAAAGGTTTTAATTATAAAAATTTATAAGGATTTAGATTTGTATTTATTCGGCAAAATATTTGATTAGATAAAAATATTATGGAAAACTTTACTAAAAATATCAAATAAAAATTAGTTATTTTTAAAAATACTATAAAAATGAGAAAAGCAAAGTTATTTTTACCAATATCAAGACTTATAAACCGAATATTTTAGATAGAAATTAAAATTGATTTAAAAAATTTTAAAAATATCTAAAAATTCATCCTTGCAAAATAGATTATTTAATTTATTTGCAATTTGGAGTTTATACTCCACAACTCAATAATTTTTAAGATTTTTATGTAAGTGAAAATCAAAAAGGTTTAGGTTACCTTTAATAACCTAAATATATTTTGTAAAGAGGAAAGATGAAAAATACATTTTTAAAGAAAGTATTGACCTTTATTATTGTAGGATTAGCGTCTATGGCTATGATAAAATCGTCTATGTTTGTCTTAGAAAAAAATAAGCTTGCGGCTGAAAAAAAAGACAAAATAGTAAGCGATAGCGCTCGTCTTGCAACAGATTTAAAAGATGGTCAATACGAAGCAAGTTCTGAAGGTTATGGTGGTTTGTTGACTGTTAGAATAACTGTTAAAAATGGAAAATTAACAGACATCAAGATTTTATCCCATAATGAAACTGAGGAATATTTTAAAAAGGCTTCAGCGATAATAAAAGAAATTTTAAGAACAGGAAAAGTAGATGTAGATTCTGTTACAGGAGCAACCATATCATCAAACGCTATAAAGGATGCTGTTTTAAAAGCACTCCAAAAAGCTGGTTCGAAAGAAAAAATAAAAGAAAAAGCTAAAAAAGAAGATAAAAAACCAGTAGAAGGTTTAAAAGATGGAGAATATTTTGGTAGCGCAAATGGATATGGTGGAAATTTAACCGTAAAAGTAATCATAAAAAATGGAAAAATAAGTACAATTGACGTTGTTTCACAAAATGAAACACCAGAATATTTTAATAGAGCTTATGCTGTAATAAATAAAATTTTAAGTAGTGGAAGTGTAAATGTAGATTCAGTAACAGGAGCTACAGTATCATCAAACGCTATAAAAATGGCAGTAGCTGATGCCCTTCACAAAGCTGGCTCTAAGGAAAATGCAAAAGTTCAAGCTGTAAATAAAGCATCAAGCAATAATAAAAGAGCAAATGCAAAAGGCACAGTAGCAATTGGAAATAAAGACCTTAAAGATGGAGTTTACACAGGCTCAGGTCAAGGATTTAATGGACCAATAAGAGTTAGAGTAACCATATCAAAAGGCTCAATAACAAACGTAGAAATCCTTTCACACAGCGATGACAATCCATATTTTGGTCGAGCAAGATCAGTTATATCAAAAATTTTAGGAAAAGCTGACAAAAGTGTTGATACAGTTTCTGGTGCAACATATTCAAGTAGAGGAATACTTGATGCAGTAAGAAATGCTCTATCAAAAGCAGGTGGAAGCAAAAATGTTGATAATAAAAATAAAAAACCATCAAATACAGGTCAAGCAAAAAAACCAAATAAAAAACCAGAAAAACCAAGTAAAGATAATAAGATTTACAAACAATACAAAGATGGTGTCTACGAAGGAGTAGCAGAAGGCTTTAATGGTCCAATAAAAGTAAAAGTAACCATAGCAAAAGGTTCAATAACAAAAGTAGAAATCCTTTCACATAAAGAAGATGATCCTTATTTTAGCAAATCAAAAGGAGTAATCTCAAAAATGCTTGGTAAGCCTGGCAAAAATGTGGATACAGTATCAGGAGCAACATTCTCAAGCAAAGGAATAATAGATGCTATAAATAATGCAGTATCAAAAGCTGGAATTGAAAATAGTCCATCAAAACCTGACAAAAAGCCAGACCAACAAAAGCCAGAAGAAGATAAGAAACCAGAAAAACCAAGCGAAGAAAAAATAGATGAAGCCCTTAAAAAATATTATAACGATCAACCATTAAAAGACGGCGAATATACAGGATGGGGCATTGGATATATTAATACAAGAAAAATCAGAACATATATAAAAGTCGAAAATGGAGAAATTTCTGAAATAAGAGTAGGAGAAAATTCAGAATACGGCGATGATATGGGACCATTTAGACAAAAAGCAGAAAAAGTTTTATCCTTTATCAAAGGAAAAGAGGCAAGACTAAATCTTGCAAAAATGGGATTATACAGAGAGTATTTTGAAACAATAAGAAAAAGTAGTAACCCAAAAGCAAAAGCATTAGAACTTTTTGGTGCAGAATATGCAAATAATCTTAACGGATATAGAAATGATAATTCAGAATCAGATTTAACACTGATTTCAAGAACAGTTAAAGCTTATATGTCCAAAAAATATAAGTCAAAAGAATTATTTGATAGCGTGACAGGTGCGACAGTTAGTGCTAGTGGAATATCATCAGCAGCAAGAGAGGCAACAAAAAAATCATCAAATGATTACATTACAAATTCAGATGTAAAAGAAATCACAATAACAGCTCCAAAAAATAAAAACATAGAAGTAAACAAAGGCGATGGAGTTGATTTTACAGAAATGAAAGTAAACTTAATCAAAAAAGATGGAAGCCAAAAAGAAGTAGAATGGAAAGATTTCAAAGAAAATGGAATTAGCATTACAGACGAAAATGGAAAAACAATAGAAAACGGAAGCGACTTAAAAAATTATGCTAACAAAAAAATTATAAAAGCAAAAGTAATGCACCAAAAATCACTATCCTATGATGACTTTAGAATTTTAATCGGAAAATATAGTAAAGATTATATAATCGGATTAGAATACAGCGCAGATGGAAATAAGTGGTACAAAGTCGATAAAGTTGAAATGGATTACGTAGATAAAAGAAATATTTCCGACCATCAAGTTATCGATGCACCAACATCATTTGAATTTGAAAAAGTAAAACTTAGAGCAGTCTCAAAAAATGGTAATCGTTATGAGTACACAGGCGATAAATTGCCAGTAAATAGACAAGTAAAATATACATTGCTCAAAGAAGAAAATCCAAATACACCAAAGACAATATATGTAAACTTCCAATTATCAGGAGAAGAATCCGATAAAAATTTAGTAGAAGAAAAAGAAAAAGAAGAAAAGCCAAAGCCACAAGAAGAAGAAATAGAAGTGGACCAAAAAGTAATAGACACAAGTCTAATGGAATCAAACGGTCAACAGTGGATAGAAGGCAAAGAAATAAGACCAGCAACAGTAACAAGTCTAGATAAA
>JAGZMY010000007.1 GCA_018363915.1 Anaerococcus vaginalis | reverse complement strand
TGACCCAATTTTCGTACTCAAACCACTACATGTTGTGGTTGACTCCTATTATTCCTTGTCCAAACCACAATACGTCATCAGAATTGCTGCTTCAACGTGCATAGTCTCTGGAAACATATCGCACGCTTTTACTTTTTCTAGTTTGTAACCCTTATTTTGAAATCTATTTATATCTCTTGCTAGTGTTTGTGGGTTACAGGATATGTAGACTATTTTTTTTATTTTTGTTTTTGCTATGGTTTTTATTATCTCTTTATCTAATCCAGCTCTTGGTGGGTCTACTACTATAGCGTCTATTTTTTCTTTTTTTATAAATTTATCGTCTATGTAGTTTGCATTTTTTGCTATAAATTTATAATCTTTTAGGTCATTTTCTTTTGCGTTTTCTTTTGCATCTTTTATGGCGTTTTTGTTTATTTCTATTCCTATAACATGATCATCGTTTATGGCGATTGAGCTTGTTGCTGAGCCACAAAATAGGTCTAGGACTTTTTGATTTTCTCCTAGAAAATCTTTGGCTGTTTTGTATAATTTTTCTGTCATATAATCATTTACTTGGTAAAAATCGTTCATAGATATTTTGAATTTTTTTCCTAATAGATTATATATGAGATAATCTTTGCCTGAAATATTTATTTTTTCTTTTTTATTTATTAGGTTAATGTTGTAAGTTGAATCTTTGTATTGATTTTTTATATATGGGATAATTTTTTCGTCTTTTATTTTTATATTTAAAAGTATTTCTTTTTCGTTTGCTCTTATTGTTATTTCTTCCAGGCTATTTGGATATTTTTTTGTAATATCTTTTGTGATTTCTTCTATTTTTTCTAGATTTTTTCTTATTAAATCTTTTGCCAAAAGACAATCTTTTATTTTTACAAGTTCGTTTGAATATTTTTTGTTATAGGCAAGTTTTCCATTTTTTGCAATTTGTAGTCTTATTTTATTTCTATATCCAAATTCTTTGTTTTCTATAATTTCTAAATCATCTATTTTTATTTTTGCTGATTTTAATAGGGCATTTTTTATTAAATTTTTCTTTAATTTTATTTGACTTTTATAATTTATATCCATAATAGAACAACCACCACATTCATAATAATATGGACATGGTGGTTTTCTAAGGTAGGGGGATTTCTCTAAAGTTTTTGTTTTTTCTGCTTCAAAGAAATTCTTTTTTTCATTATTTACTTTTATATTGCAAACTTCTCCGTAAATTGCGCCTTCTATAAAGGCAGTTTTACTTTCTGTTTTTGCAACTGCCCTACCGTCTTGTAGAATATCAATTATTTTGATATTTTTTATTTCCATTATAATACCTTTGCTTCTCCCTTGTAGATTATTCCTCCAAGTGGATCAAGTGTTATTGTGTCTCCGTCTTCTAATAGGTTTGTTATGTTTTTTACTCCAAGTATTGCTGGAATTCCAAAATGGATTGCTACAACTGCTGTGTGGCTTGTTAGTCCTCCATTTTCTGCAATAACTCCTGAAGATCTTTCCATAAATTCGTTTATATCTTTGTCGGTATATTTTGCAACAATTATATCTCCGTCTTCGAATTTTCCTTCAAGCTCTTCTTTTGTCGAACCAACTACAACTTTTGCTGAAACGGATTTATTTCCAACTCCAGTTCCATTTGCAATTATATCTCCAATTACGTGAACCTTAATTAAATTTGATGTTCCTGAAACTCCAAGTGGAATTCCTGCAGTTAAAACTGTCAAATCTCCTTCTTGTACGTAATTTTCTTTTAATGCTCCAACTATAGCTCTTTCAATTAATTCATCAGTTTCATGAGCTGTATCTACAATTATTGGATATACTCCCCATGACACTGACAATCTTCTTGCAACTTTTTCATCTATTGTACAAGCAATTATATTTGTTCTTGGTCTAAATTTAGAAACTGCTTTTGCTGTATTTCCTGATGCTGTACAAGTAATTATAGCTTTTGCTCTCAATTGGCTTGCTATTGTACAAGTTGATTTTGAAATTGCATTTGTTGTTGTAATTTTTCTATCTATTTCTGTTTGATAAATATTTTCTTCGAAATCGTCTGATAATTCTGTTGTAATACAAATATCTCTCATAGTTTTAACAGCTTCTACTGGATATTTTCCTGCTGCTGTTTCTCCTGAAAGCATTACACAATCTGTTCCATCTATAATTGCATTTGCAACGTCGGTTGTTTCCGCTCTTGTAGGTCTTGGATTTCTTTGCATTGAATCTAGCATTTGTGTAGCTGTAATTACTGGTTTTGCAGCCTTATTACATTTTCTAATAATTTCTTTTTGTACAAGAGGAATAAGCTCTGTTCTAATTTCTACTCCCAAATCTCCTCTTGCAACCATAATTCCATCGCTCGCTTCAATTATTTCATCAGCATTATCTACACCTTCTTGAGATTCTATTTTTGATATAATCAAAATATCTTCTCCGCCATGATCTTCAAGGACTTTTCTTATATCATAAATGTCTTCTTTTTTTCTAACAAAAGATGCTGCTATCATGTCAATGCCGTTTTCAATCCCGAATTTAATATCATCTACATCTTTTGGTGTGATTGATGGTAGGTTTGTAACTCTTCCTGGAAGATTTACTCCTTTGTTATTAGAAATTACTCCATTATTTTGTACTCTACAAACTATTTCTGTTCCATCTTTAATTTCAATTACTTCAAGTTGAATTAAACCATCATCTACTGAAATTATTGAGCCTTTTTCTACATCTTGTGGTAAGCCTTCGTATGAAACTGATACAATATCTTTGTTTCCAACAATATTTCTAGTTGTTAGTGTAAAAATATCATCTGGTTTCAAGAAATATTCTTTTTCTTCAAATTTTCCAATTCTAATTTCTGGACCTTTTGTATCAAGCATAAGTCCCAAAGGAACATTTAATTTTCTTCTTATTCTTTTTATAGTTTTAATTTTTTCAAGATGTTCTTCATGAGATCCATGTGAGAAATTTAACCTTGCAACATTCATTCCATTTTTAATCAATTGCTCCAAAACTTCTGGAGATTGTGAAGCTGGTCCTATTGTACATACAATTTTGGTTTTCTTTAATATATCTGGTTTCATAACTTATCCTCCACTTATTCCTATTTAGATAATTTGTTAGCAAGTCTGTAAAGATCTTCATTAAAATCAGAATTCATTGATACTGCTTCATCTATGCTAACTTGATTTATTTTTCCATTTGTATAACCCAAAGCTATATTTGTTTTTTCTTCGTTTAATAATTCTGCTGCTGTTGCCCCCATAATAGAACCTAATAATCTATCAGCTGAAGATGGAGAGCCTCCTCTTTGAACGTGGCCTAAAACTGTAACTTTTGTTTCAACTCCACTTCTTTCTTCAACTTCTTTTGCTACAGTATATGGATTTCCAACTCCTTCAGCAAGAACTATAAGATGGTGTAATTTTCCTCTTTTTCTTCCGTGATTTACTTTCTCAACAATTTCATCAATTGAGAATTTGTGTTCTGGAACTATGATAGATTCTGCTCCACCAGCAAGTCCTGAAAATAAAGCTAAATCTCCACAATTACGTCCCATAACTTCTATTACAACTGCTCTTCCGTGAGATGATGAAGTATCTCTTAATTTTCCAATAGCATCTGTTACTGTTTCAATTGCAGTAAAAAATCCTATTGTAAAATCTGTATAGCCCATATCATTATCAATTGTTCCTGGAATTCCTATGGTTTTTATTCCCAAATCACTAAGAGCCTTTGCTCCTTTAAAAGAACCATCTCCACCAATTACGATTAGTCCTTCGATTCCATAATCTTTAAGGATTTGAGCTCCTCTTTTTTGACCTTCTGCATTTTTAAATTCAGTTGATCTTGCAGTTCCAAGAATTGTGCCACCTTTATGGATAATATCAGCAACTGATGAAACATTCATTTCATAAATATCGCCTTTCATCAACCCGTCATATCCATTTCTTATTCCTTTTACTCTCATTCCATTGTTTAGGGCTGTTCTTACTGCAGCTCTAATCGCTGAATTCATTCCCGGTGCATCGCCACCACTAGTAAGTATACCTATTGTTTTCATTGTTTCTCCTTTAAATTAATTTAACATTATCCTTCCCAAGTTTCAACTTCAGATAATTTATTATATCTGAATTTTGGTCGATCCACAAGCTTTTATCAAGTTTGACTGTCTTTTTTTTGTCAGAAAAATAAATTATCACTGGTGTGCTACCATGGTTACTCATTAGATCTTTTCGTATTTTATTATACCTTACATATTCCATTTTTATATACAAATTTTTAAAAGAATTTTCATCAATTTCTTTTATGTTTGATACAATCAATTTCAATTCATCATCACTAGATTGTAGATTTCCACTAACCATCACAAGTGTATCATTTTCAATTATATTTTTTACATCTTTATAAATATTTGGAAAAATTATCATCTCTATTGATCCAGACATATCTTCCAAAGAACAAAATGCCATTAAAGTACTTTTTTTTGTCATGGTTTCAGATTTATTTGTAATAATTCCTGCCATCCTTACACTTTTATTGTCAAATTTATCTAAATCTACTGGTCTTAGCTCACTTAAAATTTCCGTTGTGAAATTTACATAATTTTTTAAATTATTTCCTAAAGAATTTAAAGGATGATCTGAAATATAAAAACCTAAAACTTCCTTTTCCAATTTTAATTTTTGCTTATTTTTATATTCATTAACTGGTGGAAATTTTATGTCATCAATTATTTCTTCTTTGTTTTGATTCAAATCAAGTAAATTCATTTGACCTTTTAAATTTACTTTCTCATTATCATGAATTGATTGAAGAGCTGTTTCGTGGACTGCCATAAGCTCTGATCTTTTGTATCCTAGGCAGTCAAATACTCCTGCTTTTATTAGAGATTCCAAAGCTTTTTTATTTAAAACTGTTGGATCATTTGCCTCAATTCTTTCTAGAAAATCTTTAAAGCTTTTAAAATTTTTCTCTTTTCTTAAATTAACAATCAAATCTATTAAATTTTCTCCAACATTTTTTATAGCTGAAAGACCAAATACTATTTCATTTTCATTTGCTACAAATCTTCTTTTTGATTTATTTATATTTGGTGGAACAATTTTTATTCCAAGTCTTTTTGCCTCTGAAATATATAAATAAACTTTAGAAGAGTTGCCCATAATGGAAGTCAATAGATTTGCCATGTATTCTTCTTTAAAATAATATTTCAAAAATGCAGTTTGGATAGCTACCAAGGAATAAGCCGCTGAGTGAGATTTATTAAAGGCGTATTTTGCAAAAGAAATCATTTCATCGTATATCTTATTGGCATTAATTTCTGAAATACCATTATTTACACAACCTTTTACTTCATATTCTCCACTTTGATTTTTCTTTCCGTGAACAAATATTTCCCTATTTGCCTCCATTACGCTCATTTTCTTTTTGCTCATAGCTCGTCTTAGATTATCAGCTTCCCCAAGTGAAAATCCAGCAAGTTTTTGTACAATTTGCATAACTTGCTCTTGGTATACAATTATGCCATAAGTTACTTCCAGAATTGGTTTTAGGGCTTCATCTATGTAGGATATATTTTCTGGATTTATTTTGTTTTTTATATAATTTGGAATTTGATCCATTGGTCCTGGTCTAAAAAGTGAATTTGCCGCAACCAAATCATCGAATCTTGTTGGTTTTAAATTTTTAAGAAAATTTCTCATACCAGCTGATTCAAATTGAAAAATCCCAACTGTTTCAGCCTTGGTAAATTGACTTATTACTTTTGGATCATTTTCATCAATTGCTCCAAGATCAATTTCTATATTTTTATTTCTCTTTATATCCTTTATTGTATCTTGAATTACTGTAAGATTTCTAAGTCCCAAAAAATCCATCTTCAACAAACCCAATTCTTCAATTTCTGTCATATTAAATTGGGTAACTATCTGATCGTTTGATAAAGCTAGAGGAACAATATCTGTTAAAATTTCCTTGCTTATAACAACTCCTGCTGCATGGATTGATGTATGTCTTGGTAAGGCTTCGATATTTCTTGCAGTATCTATCATTCTTTTTGTTTCAACATCATTTTGATATTCGTAAGCTAACTTTTCAGTAGAATCAAGAGCCTTATCAATTGTCATTCCTATTGCTTGAGGAATTAATTTTGCTATTTTATCAACCTTATTGTAGGAAATATTCATAACCCTTCCCACATCTCTTATGGCATTTCTTGCTTGCATTCTACCAAAAGTTACTATTTGCGAAACATGATCTCGTCCGTAAAGTTCATATACATATTCAACTACCCTATCCCTATTTTCATAGCAAAAATCTATATCAATATCAGGCATTGAAACTCTTTCTGGATTTAAAAATCTTTCAAAAAGCAAATCATACTTTAAAGGATCAATTTGTGTAATATCGAGAGCATAAGATACAATTGAGCCTGCTGCTGATCCCCTACCAGGTCCTACTGCAATCTTATTATCTTTGGCATATTTTACAAAATCCCAAACAATCAAAAAATAATCTACATAACCCATGTTATTTATTACGTCGATTTCTTTTTTTGCTCTTTTTATAATTTTTTCATCTAAATTTTTGTATTTTTTTATAAGACCTTCTCTTACTAGAATTTTTAGATATTCAAGATTTGTTGTATCTTTTGGAAGTTTTGTAAAATATGGTAGGTGGGGATTATGAAATTCTAGATTGACATTGCACATAGCAGAAATTTTTTGTGTATTTTCAAAAGCTCTTGGAAAATCTTTAAAAATTTCTTCCATCATTTGAGAATCTTTTAGATAAAATTCATCAACAGGCATTTTCATCCTATTCTCATCTTCTAATAAAGAACCTGTTTGGATACATGATAAAACATCTTGATAAAAGGCATCATTTTTTTCAACATAATGAACATCATTTGTGCATACCAATTCTATTCCCAAATCCTTGTGAATTTGAACTAATACTTCATTAACTTTTTTTTGTTCTTTTAAACCATGATACTGTACTTCCAAATAAAAATTTTCTTTGCCAAATAAATCAAGATATTTTTTGGCTGTAGAATATGCTTTTTTTATATCATTTTCTAAAATTCTTTGATTAATTTCTCCATTTAAGCAAGCTGAAAGACCTATCAAGTCTTCTTTGTATTCTTTTAAAACTTCAAAATCTATTCTTGGCTTATAATAATATCCTTGTGTGTAGGCTTTTGATACGATTTTTAAAAGATTTTTATAGCCATTATTATTTTTTGCCAAAAGGATAAGATGGTAATATCTTTTATTTTGGGGAGTTTTTATTTTATAATCATTTTCACAAATGTAAACTTCACAACCAATTATTGGTTTAATATTATTTGCTTGGCATTTTTTATAAAATTCAATTACCCCATACATATTTCCATGGTCTGTTATTGCGCAAGAATCCATTCCAAATTCTTTTAGCTTTTCCATTAATTTATCAATTTTTGTAAAACCATCTAAAAGTGAATATTCTGTATGAAGGTGGAGGTGGGTAAAATTATTTGTCATTATTCCTCACTTTCTGCAAGTTTTATAAGTTTTTGGAGTCTGTAATTAACCTTAGCTTTTGAAAGGACTGGAGTCATCATTTTGCCCAATTCTTCAAGAGAAATATAAGGATAGGCAAGCCTTAATTCGGCAATTTTTTGCAGATCTTCTGCTTGATTTTCTAAAATATTTTTTTCTTTCAATTTATTTATTGCATCAACTTGCCTAAAGGCTGCTTTTACAGTCCTATCAATATTTGCCTTGTCGAAATTTGTTTGCCTATTTATGTCATTTCTAATTGACTTCATTGCCCTTACATTTTCTAAATCAAAAAGAGATTTATTTGCTCCAATTAAAGCCAAAAAATCTGAAATTTTATCAGAATCTTTTATGTAGACACAATAAGAATCATTTCTCAAATTTAATTTTGGATTTATAGAAAATTCTTCCATAATTTTTCCTATCAAAAGTGCTTCTTCTTTTTGTTGAACATTTATTTCAAGATTATAGCCCCTATAGGGATCATTAATTGAACCTTTTAGTAAAAATGCCAATTTTAAAATAATCTTTTTTTCATTTCTACTTTTGATATTTTCAAAAAATTTTTCAAATTCATATAAGCTATAAGAATCTGCAAGTGCTAAAATTTTATCTGCCACTTCACTATCTTCTACCAAAACAACAAAAGACCTATCTTTTGAAAATTTTCTTTTATTTTGGATTTCCATAGCTGGAGAATAGTTATATTTTTCTTTTATAATCTTGTAAATATACCTTGCTTCTATATTCTCACTTGCCTTAAATAAAATTTGGTAAGAATTATTCACTATCCTAATAGAGCCTTGAAAATAAAAGTAGGCTAATAATTCCATATCAATCTCTTTATAATCAGGCTCTTTTTTTAATATTTCTTTTTTACATCTTTTTGAAAAAGACATATAATCACTCTCTATTCAATCATTTTTTCTTTAATTTTTTCTATGATTTTCTTTTCAACACCTGCATATTCTAAGTATGCATCATAAGTTCCATATTTTCTTTGTATATATTCCATGGCTTCTTTTATGTTGTATGGAGAAGTTATCCTAAAAACTGCTTCATTTTCATTTTGCCCATACCTATCTACATAACCCAAATTAGCAGAAGAAATTTCATAGTCAGCCATAATATCTGTCCTAAAAACTCCTACAAGTCCAAATAAAATCATAGAAATAATTCCAGTTCTATCTTTACCTTCTTGGCAATGAAAAAGTACACTCCCATCAGCATTTGCCATTATCTCAAAAATCTTTTTTATAGCAGGAAAATTATCAATTAATGTAATATAAGATTTTCCTATTGTATCCTTTTTTTCAATTAATCTTTGGATTTCTTCTTGGCGCATTGGCCTTGGAGAAAGCGATACATTGTAATGAGAAAATTTTTCTTTTAAAATTTTGATTTTTTCATAATGATATTTGATTTCGTCATCACGTCTTAAATCAATTATTGTTGATACATTTAAATCTTTCAATAAATCCAAATCTTTTTTTGTGCAAGAATCAAGATTTGCACTTCTAATAAAAGATTTCCAAGAAGTAAATTCCCCATCAATGGTTGGATAACCTCCCAAGTTTCTAGCATTTTTTATATTTTCAAAGGGTAAAATTTTTAAATATTTTATTTTTTCCATTTTTCCCTATCCCTGTGTTTTCTCACAACTATATAATCGCTATCCTTGAGTTTTTCATAAATTTTCTCACACATATAAACCGACCTGTGTTGACCACCTGTGCAACCAAATCCAATAGAAATTGAGTTTTTGCCCTCCTTAATAAAATAGGGAATAAGCTTTAACAAATTATCATACACCAAATTTTTAAAGTCATTTGCAATTTCAAAGCCATCAAGATATTCTTGTAGTTTTTCGTCAGTTCCATTTAGGTGCTTTAAATCTTTTATATAAAAAGGATTAGGTAAAAATCTCAAATCAAATACTACATCAACATCAAGGCTTAGACCATTTTTATATCCAAAAGAAAATAAATTTATAATGAAATTTTCTTTATTTTTAGAAAAATTAAGGAGAACTTTTTTTAAATCCTTGTTATTATAAGAGCTTGTATCAATTATAATATCTGCCATTTCCTTGATTTTTTTCAATTCTCTTTTTTCCTTTATAAGTCCATCTTTTACATCTCCAAAAGAACCCAAAGGATGAGGACGTCTTAATTCATTATATCTTTTTAAAATTGTTTCATCTTGACTTGTAAGATAAATTATTTTAGTATCTTCGTTTATTTTTTTGAGATTTTCCAGATTTTCTACCAAATTTTTATCAACTTTTATAGACCTAAAATCAACAACACAAGCAAGCTTGTCTATTGGTTTTTCCTGCTGTTTATTTAATTTTATAAAACTTTCTAAAAGTCTTGCAGGAACATTATCCATAGCATAATAATCAAGATCTTCAAAAATTCTAAGAGCTGTCGATTTTCCAGAGCCACTAAGTCCTGTTATTATTTTTACCTTCACTATTTTTCTCCTATGACTTTAACTTCCCTTTCAAGTTTAAAACCAGTTTTTTCAAAAACAATACTTGCAACTTCCTCAATAAAATTAATCATTTCCTCATAACTTGCATTGCCATTATTAATTAAAAATCCACAATGTTTTTCGCTAACTTGGCAATCGCCTTTTCTATAGCCCCTTAAACCACATTCATCAATTAATTTTGATGCGAAAGAGCCAACTGGTCTTTTGAAAGTAGAACCTGCAGATTTTTTATCAAGAGGTTGTTTTGTAACCCTTCTATTTGTAAAATCCTCATATTTTTCATAGATTTTTTCTTTATTATCTTTTTTTAATTCAAAAATCGCCTCAGAAACAACCAAATCATCCTCAAAAACCTTAGAATGTCTATAAGAAAAATCCATATCCTCATTAGAAACTTCTAAAATTTCCCCAGTTTTAGAAACCAATCTTACACTTTTAATTATATCTTTCATCTCAACGCCATAAGCTCCTGCATTCATAGCAACAGCTCCACCAAGGCTTCCAGGGATTCCAGAAACTTCTTCCATGCCAGTTAGAGAATTCTCAAAAGAAAATTTGCTAGCTTTTGATAAAAGACATCCCGCACTTACTCTTAACAAATTTCCATCAAGAGAAATTTTGTCATAATTTTTAGAAATAATTATAACACAACCCCTAATTCCTTTATCAGTAACCAAAATATTTGTCCCATTTCCAATGATTGTTGTTTCTATATTATTTTTTTGATTAAATTTAATCAAATCCACAAGTTGGTATTCTTCTTTTACTTCCACCAAGACATCTGCTTTGCCACCAATGCCAAAATTTGTATAATTTTTTAATTGTTCATCAAATTTAATAATTCCAAAATCTTTATTTTCATACAATGACTTATAATCCATAAAGCCTCCTTGTCTAGCTACTTACTAAAATCTATTTTTATTATACTCTTATTTGATTTTTTGTCTGTTTTTCTATATAATAGCAAGTAGCGATTATATTTGAAAATTTGATATAAATTTGATATAATAACTAAGATATTTCTAAGACATTGGAGGTGTAAAGTATGGCAAGAGAATGTGATATCTGTGGAAAAGGTACAAAATTTGGTAACAAAGTTACTTTCTCACATAGAAGACTAAATAGAAACTTTAAACCAAACGTTCATAAATTAAGAGCTAAAGTTAATGGAAGCGTAAAAACAATCAACGTTTGTACTAAATGTATAAAAAGCGGAAAAGTAGAAAAAGCTTAATAAGAATTTTATAGTGCTATAAGCACTATTTTTTCATTAAAAAAATCTCTTTCGAAATTATAGAATAATAATTTCAAAAGAGATTTTTTATTTTTATTTTTTTATTCATTTATTATTTTTTTATATTTTTCAACTTGTCTAGAAATTGAATTTTCATTATTAGAAAAAATATCAGAACCACTTACAACCAAATCAACACCTGCATCAATTACTTTTTTCAAATTAAAATCTTTAATTCCCCCATCGACTTCAATAAGGCAAGATAAATTTTTTTCATCGATAAGTGCTCTGATTTTTTTAATTTTTTCCAAAGAATCTTCCATAAAAGATTGACCGCCAAAACCTGGCTCAACGCTCATAATAAGACACAAATCAATTTTTTCTAAATATGGAATGATTTTATTTATATCAGTTTTTGGTTTAAAACTAAGACCAACTTTCATACCAAAAGATTTGATTTTTTCAATAGTTTCATCCAAATTAGAGCAAGCTTCATAATGAATTGTAACTATATCAGATCCACATTTTTTAAAATTTTCAATATATCTTATAGGCTCTTCAATCATCAAATGAGTATCAAAAACAAAATCATTATCTTTTCTAATCGCTTTTATTATAGGAAAGCCAAAAGAAATATTTGGAACAAATTTCCCATCCATTACATCAATATGAAGGTATTTAATATTAGATTTTTTCAATTCGTCTAAATCTTTTTGCAAATTAGAAAAATTTGCTGATAAAAGTGATGGGGCTATTTCTACCATATTTGTCTCCTTTTTTTTATTTCTTCAAACAACAACAAATAATTTTCATACCTAGTTTTTTCAACAAAGCCTTTTAAAAGATCATCTTTAACTTTACATTTTGGTTCATTGATATGATTACAATTATTAAATTTACAAGAATTATTATCAAATTCTTTAAAACAATATTTTAAATCTTTTTCATCATCAATAAAATCAATATCAAAACTATCAAAGCCAGGTGTATCAAAAATATTTGTATTTTTTCCTAAATTAAAAATCTCAATATGTCTAGTTGTATTTTTTCCTCTCTTAGATTTTTCTGAAATCGTGCCAATTTCTATTTCATCTTCTACAAGATTATTTAAAAAAGTAGATTTGCCGACACCAGATGATCCAGAAACAGCAGAAGTTTTTCCATCCAAAATTTTTAAAATTTCATTTTTAGGAAAATCATTATAATTGTCAATAAAAACCAATTTATAACCTATTTTCTCATACATTTTTATAAATTCTAAATCTTTATCATCTGCCAAATCTTTTTTGGAAACTATTATTACTACATCAATATTTATATGTTCACACATAGCTAGGTACTTATCAATATTAAAAAGATTTAGGCTAGGATTTTTTATAGTAATAAAATATAAAATTTGGTCAATATTTGCTATATTTGGTCTTTTAATTTCATTTTTTCTATCTAAAATTTTTGTAATATAGCCTTTAGAATTTTCTGTGACATCAAATTCTACATTATCTCCAACCAGAGGTTTTATATTTTTTTTTCTAAAAACTCCCCTAGCCTTGCACATAAAAGTATCAAATTCAGTTAGAACATAATATATTTCTTTTTGTGATTTTATTATTTTACCAATCATCTGTTTACTTCATAAACTCCTTGAGACTTATCATCTACTAAAATCTCAACTTTAGTGCCTACAACAGATTTAAAATCTAAATTAATATTTCCACTGGAATCAAGCTCTGATGAACTATGATTTTCGTTATATAAAAGATCTGTTCTTTGGTTACTATCAGATATTTTATAAACTTTCACATTAAAACTATCTTTATCTTGAGGTCCTTTTATTGTAAATTTTACATTTACTTGCTTTTGCTTATTTTGATTTTCTTCATTGCTGTCATCTTTATTTGGATCTTTTCCATTTGAAACAACAAAATCAATTTTAGAGCCTTCAGCAACTTGAGTGCCAGCAGAAATAGATTGTTCAATTACAATTCCTTTTTTATAATCGTCTGAATATTCATAAGAAATATTTTCAACTGTAAGATTTGCATCTTTTGCAACATTGATCGCGTCTTTTTCGTAAGAACCTATAAAATAAGGAACTTTTACATTTTTAACTTCAGGTTCTTCTTTTCCCAAACTTATTGTAACATCAACTTCACTACCTGCTTGAACTTTTTCATTTTTTTCAGGATCTTGCTCAATAATTTTATCTTTTTCAACCTTATCGCTATATTCTGTATTTGTTTTTCCCAATTCTAGATCATGTTCTTTTAATTTTTCTTCAGCTTGATCTAAGGTTAAGCCAGAAAGATTTGGAACTTTAACTTCTTTTCCTTGGCTTATAACAAGATTTATAGTTGTGTTTTTCTTAACTTTTGTTTTTGGACTAGGATCTTGTTCCATTACCTTGCCTTTTTCGTAATTAGAACTATTTGCATAGCGAGATACATTTGCCTTTAGATTTTTTTCTTCCAAAATTTCTACAGCTTCTTCTTCTCTTAAATTTATAACTGTAGGCACTTGTACCATGTCTGAATCTTTTGATTTTGCATAAAAATATCCAGCCACAATAACTGCAAGTAGCATCAAAACAAATGGCAAAATCTTTCTTTTTTTTGATTTTTTTTCAGATTTTTTATCCGAATCATCAGTAGGTGTTACATATACAGCTTCATTTTCTTCTTTTTTAGGTTTTTGTTTTTTCTTTTTATTTTCAACTACAGGAATAAAAGATGTCTCTTCTATTTCATCTTTTGGTTTTTGAATTTTTGCTGTATCTTCTTTTTTGAAATATCCTATATCATAAGAATTATCTTCTAATGCCCTAATTAATTCTTTAGCACTTTTAAATCTTTCTTGTGGATCTTTTTGAAGAAGTTTCATTATTATGTCATTTAATCTTGGAGATAAATTTTCATTTAATTTGATTGGGCTTTCTGGTTCATCTTGGATATGCATAACTGCAATTCCAACTGAATTATCCGCATCAAATGGTACTTTACCAGTTGCCATTTCATACATAACAACTCCAAGAGAATATAAATCTGATTTTTCATCAACAAATTTACCCTTGGCTTGTTCTGGAGAAATATAATGAACTGTACCCAAAATTGATGATGTGTAAGTGATAGTTGCATTTGTAGAAACTCTAGCTATCCCAAAATCTGTAACTTTTAATAAGCCATATTTATCCATCAAAATATTTTGTGGTTTTATATCTCTGTGAATAATATTTGATGAATGAGCTTGATTAAGTGCTTGGGCAATTTGAATTGAATAATCTACTATATCATGATTAGATAGATTTTTTTCCCTATCAATTTTATCTTTTAGCGTTTCTCCTTCAACATATTCCATTACTATATAATGAATTTTTTTGCCTTCAATTAAATCTTCGCCTATATCATAAACACTTACAATATTTACATGTGTAAGTCTTGCTGCTGATAAAGCTTCATTAGAAAATTTCTTTACAAATTCTTCATCTTCAGCATATTGATCTTTTAAAATTTTTATTGCTACATCTCTTTGTAGAAGTCTATCAGTTGCCTTATAAACTTTTGCCATTCCTCCTACACCAATAAGATCTTGCAATTTATACCTATTACCTAAAATAATATTGTCCATACTTACCTCAAATCAAAATTGTAGTTACAGTGATATTATCATGTCCACCATTTTTTATCGCCAAATCAACTAGGCTTGATGAAATTTTATCAGCAGTAGAATTATTGGCAATAATAGCTTCTATTTCTACATCACTAACTTCATTTGTCAAACCGTCAGTAACCATAAGCATTATATCACTATCTTTCATATCCAAAGACCTAGAATCTGGTCTGATTTTACTTCCTACTCCAACTGCTCTTGTTATAGTAGACTTATTAGCAAAATTTTCTGCTTCATCTTCTGTAAGAGAGCCTGAATCTATAAGATCATTTACCAAAGAATGATCTCTAGTTATAAGTTGTAATTTTTTATCTGAATATATGTAGCATCGAGAATCACCAATGTGTGTTATATGATAAGATTTTTTTTCATAATCTATGCAAACACAAACTACAGTTGTTCCCATATTTGCATATTCTTCGTATGATTTTGATAAAGAAAAAATTTTATCATTTGCACTTTGTAAAGCTCCTTCTTGCAAGTCAATAATAGAAGAAAAATCTTTAATATTAGAATTTTTTATATATTCTAAATAATATTTTGCTGCAAGTTTTGAAGCAATTTCTCCTCCATTATATCCACCCATACCATCGGCTACAATAAAAAAACTATAATTTTCCAAATCAAGATTTCCATAATAATCCTGATTTTCGCTTCTTACTTTGCCGATATTTGAAATAGTACTAAATTTCATTTCTACCTCGCATAGTTATTTCTAAGTTGTCCACATGATGCATCAATATCTGAGCCCATTGATCTTCTTATAGTTGCATTTAAACCCTTAGTTGATAATTTTTTTTGAAATTGATCCATTACATTAGACTTAGTTTTTGAATATTTAAATTCTTCTATTGGATTTAAAGGAATAAGATTTATATGAATATTTTTACCTTTAAAAAGTTTCTCCAATTTATCAATGTCTTCTTTTAAATTATTTACCCCATCTATGACAACATATTCATAAGAAATTCTTCTTTTTGTTTTTTCAAAATAATAATCACAAGCTTTAACAATATCTTTTATTTTATATTTTTTTGCACTTGGCATATATTCCATTCTTTTTTTATCAAAAGCATAATGTAGGGAAACAGCCAAATTAATATCATATCCCAAATCTGCAAGCTTATAAATTTTATCAACAAGTCCTACAGTAGAAATTGTTATTGCTCTGTGAGATAAATTTCTTCCATTGTCATCTGTAATTATTTTAATAAATTTTTCTATATTTGAAAAATTGTCTAGAGGCTCTCCTATCCCCATGACAACAATATTATTAATATCTGAATTTTCTCTTTCTAAAAGATAAATTTCTTCTATTATTTCAGATGCTAATAAAGATCTTTCAAGCCCATTTTTAGTAGATGCACAAAATTTGCATCCCATTTTGCATCCTACTTGTGACGAAATACAAATTGTATTTCTATTATTGTATTCCATAAAAACAGCTTCAATAATATTTCCATCATCAAGTTCAAATAAATATTTTTTTGTTTTGTCCAAATTAGATTTAAATTCTTTTAAAATTTTAATCTTTGGAAAATAGAAAATTTGATCTAGTTTTTCCCTCATATCTTTTGACAAATCAGTCATTTTAGAAAAATCATTTATTTTATTTACATGAATTTGCCTAAAAACTTGTTTTGCCCTAAATTTTTGAAATCCTAAATTTTTAAAAATTTCTTCTAATTCTTTGATAGTTTTGTCATTTATTGTTTGTTTCATAATCATATCTTTTCAAATTTTGTTAAGAAAAATCCATCAGTTTTATCTTCAAAACTATTAAATTCCAAGTAATCTTTTCCGTTAATTTTTATATTTTTAAGCCTTTTTTTCTTGGATAAATAATTGAAATTATCTTTATTTTCAATATTTCCAATTGTACAAGTAGAAAATACCAAAATCCCACCTGTTTTTAAATATAAAAAAGCCTTATCCAAAATATTTTTTTGAAGTTTTGAAAGACTAATAACATCTTCCATAGTCCTATTATATCTTATCTCTGGTTTTCTATCCATAACCCCAAGACCAGAACATGGCAAATCGCATAAAATATAATCAAATTTTTCTTTGTATTCTTCCTTTAAAATACTAGCATCAAAATTTGTAATTTCTATATTTTTTAGTCCTAATCTTTTAATATTTTCATTTATTTTTGATAATTTATTAAAAGAAATATCATTTGCAATTATTTTTGATGAATTGTTGCAAAGTTCAGCTAATAAAGATGTCTTTGTTCCTGGAGCTGCACATATATCTAAAATATTTGAATTTTTTTTAGGATTAAGAATCTCACAAACTTTTATAGAAGCTTCTGATTGGATTGTAAAAAATCCTTTTTTAAATTCTTCTGTGCTTGCTAAAGACTTAGGATTTTTAATTACAAGGCTTAAAGTCGAAATCAAAGAGTCTTCTACAATATATCCCTTATCTTCCAAAAGATTTTTTAATTTTTCTCTTGTGATTTTTGTTTTATTTATCCTTATAGATAATTTTCTTTCCTTATTCAAAGAATCTAAAAATTTTTGAGTATAATCTTTCCCGTATGAATCATTTAAATATTTTATAATCCACAAAGGCATGGAATATTTTATCGAATTAAATTCTTCATCATTTTCTATATTTATTTTTGATAAATTTTTTTCATCTCTTATATATGATCTTAAAATAGCATTTACAAAAGATTTTGATTTAAAAGAAACTTTTTTGGTAAGATTTACTAATTCATTTACTATTGCATAATTTTTTCTATCTAAAAAATGAATATTATAAACTCCAATTAACAAAATAAGTTTTACTTTTTTGTCCAATTTTTTTACTTTTATTTTTGACAATTTTGCCAAAATATACTCAAGATATAACTTATTTTCCAAAACTCCATATATGTTTTTTGTTATATAGGAAATGTCTTCTACTTTTTTTGCTATTTCATTAATAATATCTGTAGATTTTTCATTTTTGTAGGAAATTCTATAAAGTCCATCTAATATTAATTTAAAATCTTCCATATTATCCTAAATAAATTCCTTCTTCAAAATCATTTCCAAGTAAAAAAGATTTTGTATCCATAGCTTTTTTGCCTGGAAATTGAATTTTTTCAATTCTTATCCCGCCATTTTTACAGCCAATAATAATTTTATCACTTTTGTTAGCCTTATATACAAAAGATATTTTTGGATTTTCAATTTCAACTGGGCTTGCTTTTAAAATTTTTACATTTTCGTTTTTATATGAAAAATATGCCTTTGGAAATTCTACAAAAGCTCTAATTTTATTTATTATTTCTTCTTTTGATTGATTAAAATCAATCTTTCCCATTTCTTTTGTAATTTTTTTTGTAAAAGTTGCCCTGTCATTATCTTGCTTTATTCTATTTTTCATAAACTCATCATAATTTAATACAGACTCAAGTATAACTTCACTTCCAATTTTTGATAGTTTTTCACTTAAAGATGTAAAATCATCTTCAGCCTTTATTTCAACTTCTTTTTGATTTATAATATCTCCAGAATCCATTCCTTTTTCTATAAGCATGGCTGATGCATGAGTTTTTTTGTCACCATTTAATAGGCTAAATTGTACTGGACTAGAGCCTCTGTATTTTGGTAAAGATGATGGATGCAAGTTGATTATTTTATTTTTATATTCTTCTAATAATTTTTCTTTTATCAACTGACCAAAAGCAACTACTACTATATAATCAATATTTTTTTCTTTTAATAAATTTATAAACTCATCTGTGTTTACACTATCTGGAGTAACAACTTCAATATTATTATCCAAAGCATATTGCTTAACCACTGTTGGCTTAAATTTATTTCTATTTCTTTTTTTATCTTTTCCACTTACTACTAAACTTAGGTTTATATTTTCGTTTTTATTAAGAATATCCAAAGTTTCTAGCGAAAACTTTGGACTTCCCATAAAACATATATTTATTTTATTCGTCAAATTTAACTTCCTCTTCATAATTATCTATAAATAAAATCCCATTTAAATGATCAATTTCATGGCAAAGAGCTACAGCTTTTAGGCCTTCAGCTTCTATTTTTTTCTCATCTCCATTTTCGTCTAAATATTTTACAACAACATGGGCAGGTCTTTTTACATTTGCATTGAAATTTGGAACCGAAAGACATCCTTCAACTCCAACTTGTTCTCCATCTTTTTCAATAATTTCTGGATTTACAAGTTTAATCAAACCGTCTTCATCTCTAACATCCACAACTATAACTCTTTTTAAAAGTCCTACTTGTGGTGCTGCAAGTCCAACTCCATCAGCCTTATACATTGTTTCTGCCATATCATCTAATAAAATTTTAATTCTATCATTAACTTCTTTTACTTCTTTTGAAGTTTTTCTTAAAATAGGATCTCCAACTTGTCTTATATTTCTAATTGCCATTTTTTCTCCTTCTATTTTTCATCATCAAAGTCTATCGAATAAATTTTTGAAATTCCACCATCGCCAATTGTAACTCCATGAATTTTTTCTGCCAATTGCATGGTAGTTTGTCTGTGAGTTATCATTATAAATTGAGTTTTGTCAGATAAGGATTTTAAATAATCTATATATCTTTTTATATTTGATTCGTCCATAGCCGCATCAATCTCATCTAATAAAGAAAATGGAGCAGGATTTGTTTCAAATATTGCAAATAATAAAGCCACAGCCGTTAGTGATTTTTCCCCACCAGATAATAAGCTTATATTTTTTGTACTTTTACCTGGAGGGCAAGCGGATATATCAATTCCCGCATCTAATAAATCATTTGAATCAAGGCTTAGCTTTGCCTTTCCTCCCATAAACAATTCCTTAAATATCCTTTGGAATTTTTCATCAATTATATTGAAATTTTTGATAAATTCATCTTTCATATCTTCTTCAAGTTTTTTTATCATTTTTTCAATATCTTTTTTGGACTTTTCAAGGTCAATTTTTTGCTTATCTAAAAATTCAAATTCTTTGTAGGCTTTTTCAAAATCTTCTTTTGAATTTTCATCAAAAAATCCGACTTGAGTCAATTTTTTTTGAAGATTAAATAATTCTTCCTTTTTAATTTGCTTTGAAGAATTTGCGTAATTATTTTCTTTTAAATCTTCTAGCGATTTTGAAATAAATGGTCTAATTTCATCTTCTAAATTTTTCAAATCCTTGCTTATAGCTTCAAGTTTGTAATTAAACTTCACTATTTTCATAGAATATTCATTTAATTCATTTTCTATATTTTTAGATAGAGATAATAACTTATGATTAGAGTTTTTCTTCTCATCAATTTCCATAGAAATCTTTATTTTATTTTTCTCGTCTTCTTTTACTCTTTCTTTTGTGTCTACAACTTTATTTTCACAAGCACTTATTTCTTTTTCTAAATTTATCAAACTTTCTTCTAAGGATTTTTTCATCTTTTGATTGAATTCTATATTTTGTTTCAAATTCAAAAGACTATTTTCATCTTCACTTATCCTATTTTCTAAAATATTTAAATCTCTTGTATTTATTTCAATACTATTTTTGTTTTTAAATATTTCGTTGGATAAATCATTTATTAGTTTGCTATTTTCAATAGATTTTTCCTTTAAAATCTCATCTTCTTTTTTTACATTTGAAAGTTTTAATTTGATTTTTTCTATATCTTTGAAATTTTCTTCTTCTTTTAATTCATTCAAAGATTCTTTTAACTCGTCAATTCTTTGAATTAGACTTTGCTTTTGATAATTTTTTTTGTCAAAAATAGACCTTATATCTATTAAATTTTCATTAGCTTTTACTAATTCATCTTCTTTTGTTTGCCTTAATCTTTGATTTTCTTCTAATTTTATATTTAAAGAATTATAATTTTCTAATAAGTCATTTCTTTCATTTCTTAATTTATTTATCCTAGACTTAATTTCATTTATTTTTTTATTTCTATTTAGGATATTAATATTTGATTTTCTAGCCTTATTAACTCCGGCAACCATTGAACCCCAAGTATTAATTAAATCAAGATTTAAAGAAATTATCCTATATCCCTTAATTTTGTTTGATAAGCTTACAGCATCGTCTATATTTTTTACAACAACCGTATTTGAAAGAAAATGATTAATAATATTTTCAAGTTTCGAATCAAAACTAACCAAATCATAAGCCATTGCTATAACTTCTTTTTCTTCAACTCTAGCTTTTTTATTTTGTTTTATTGAATCCAAAGGTAAAAATGTAATTCTGCCAAGCTTATTTTTATTTACAAAATTAATTATCTCCCTAGTATCTTTTTTTGACCATGTTACAATATTTTGAAGCCCTTGACCTATAAGATTTTCAATTATCTCTTCATAACCTGATTTTACAGTTATAAGATTTGCTAGGGTATTTATATATAATTTTTCAATCTCTGTATTTTTGGTTTTTTTCAAAAAATCTGAAACAGAATAAAAATACCCTTCATTTCTTTCCATCAAAGACTTTTGTATCTTATAATTTGATATTTCTTCTTTGCAAGAAAGTTTGTTTTGGTTGATTGCTTTTTCTAAATCATCTTTTTTATTTATTTCATTTAAAATTTTTTCTTTTATCTTTTCAAGATTTGTATTTTTTTCTTCAATATCTTTTGAAAGATTTTCTTTTTCATTTTCCAATTCATTTAAATCTTTGCTAATATTTGACAAATCAGAATTTAATTCTTGAATTTTTTCATTGATTATCTTGTTATTTTCAAATCTTTGTTTTTCAAGAATTGTTCTTGTTTTTTGATCTATATCATAGTCATATATTAATTTATTTAAATCTTCGCCTTCTTTTTTTAATCTTTCAATTTCTTTTTGTATTGAAGATAATAATGCAATACTTTCACCTTTTTTCTCTGATAATTTTCTATTTTTTTCTTCTAAATTCTTTATTATATTTTTTGTATTTTCAAGCTTATCTTTTTGATTTTTTAGAGAAAGCTCATAATTTTTAAATTTCTCATCATAAGATTTAAAATCACTGTTATTTCTTTCTAAATCTTTTTTGTTATAAAGAA
The DNA here is from genome assembly GCA_018363915.1 of Anaerococcus vaginalis. GTDB lineage: Bacteria > Bacillota > Clostridia > Tissierellales > Peptoniphilaceae > Anaerococcus > Anaerococcus vaginalis_C. The sequence continues at coordinate 105,544 of JAGZMY010000007.1, read as the reverse complement.
GTTTTTGCCTGTCAAGATTTATCTTATTAGTGTACTTATCAATATTTTTTTCATTATCTAAAATACTTTGGTTAAGATTTTTATATTTATTTTCTAAATCTCTGATATTTTCTGCTATTGGCAATAATGATTCATTTATTTTATCAAATTCTCTAGTTTTTTCTTCTTGATTATTTTTTAAAATTTTAATTTGTTCAATTAAATCTTTATTTTTTTCGTTTAAAGACTTTGATTTATTTGCATAAAATAAATATGCTTTTTCATTAAGCAAGCTTTCAATTTCAATATATTTATCAAAATTTTTCGCTTCAATTTCAAGCTTATTTTTATCCTTATTTTTGTAGTCCCACTCTCTTTGAATTATCTCAAGATCTTCATCAACCTTAGATAGTTTTTTTAGGGATTCTTCTCTTCTATATTTGTGAGTTGCAATACCACTTGCTTCTTCAAAAATATTTCTTCTTTCTTGATTTGATGAATTTAAAATTTCATCAATTCTTCCTTGACCTATTACAGAATATCCTTCTTTCCCAATACCTGTATCCAAAAATAATTCTTTTATATCTTTAAGTCTTACTCTTTTTCCATTTAACCTATATTCATTGTCGCCATTTCTAAAAATTCTTCTAGAAATTTTTACAAGATCATAGTCACTAGACAAAGCCCTATCTTTATTATTAAATGAAAGATTTACTTCCGCCATATTCATAGGTTTTTTGTCATCAGCTCCTTGAAAGATTACATCATCCATCTTCTTTCCTCTCAAAGATTTTACTGATTGTTCACCTAAAACCCATTTTATGGCATCTGCTATATTTGATTTCCCAGAACCATTTGGACCAACTACAGCAGTTATTTGATTATCAAATTTTATTTTTGTCCTATTAGCAAAGGACTTAAATCCTTTAAGTTCAACACTTTCTAATCTAATATAAATCACCACCGTAAGTTTTTTCTACAAATTCTCTCATAAAATCTTCAATATCATAGGATATTTTTTTATCCTCATACTCTATAAAATTATTTTCGTCATTTTCAAAGTTTATAACCAAGCCATATTTTTTGTAAAAATAATTTTTGTTTGCTTTTTTATTTCCAGCTATTATTGAAATTTCTCTGTTTGATATATGAATTTTTATCTTATTTTTTAGCCCATACTTATTTATTAATTCTTCCAAATAAATTTTGTGAATATTTGTTTCAACCAATTGTCTAATTGAAGGATGAAAAGGCCCTGCAACAACATCTTTTTTTTCATTTATATTTTCTGTTGGTTGAAGTCCTATTCTTATTACTGGAATTTTTTTGTATGAATAAATCATATAAAGCCTACTAGATATTTCAATAGCTTCATCCAAACTAAGAGGCTTATATAAACCTTCTTTATATAATTTTTCAAGTTTTGTATCTTTTATAACCAAAGTCGGATATATTCTTACCATATCAGGATTCATTTTTATAGACTCTAATCCTGTTTTGATAGCTTTATCAAAAGAATCCTTATAAAGACCAGGCATGATTTGATGACCTAATTTAAAACCATAATCTTTTATTAATTTGCTTGCCCTAATTGAATCTTCTTTACTATGACCTCTCTCATTTGCATTTAATATTTCATTATCAAGTGATTGTATTCCAAGTTCAATTACATCAACCTCATATTTTTTTAATATATCAAGAATAGAATTATTTATATAATCAGGTCTTGTGGATAATCTGATTCTATCAATAATTCCCTTCTTTTTATAATTAAGTGCAATTTCAAGATAAGAAATCATTACTTTTTCATCAAGACCTGTAAATGAGCCACCAAAAAATGCAATTTCTTTAAGATTTTCATTTTTTGGAAAATATGATAAGTATTGATTAATTTGCCTTATAGTATTTTCTTTATTTATATTGTCCTTATAATTCGTAATTTTGACTTGATTGCAAAAAGCACAATCGTGGGGACAACCCAAAAATGGTATAAAAATTGGTATTATATATTCTTTTTTACTCATTTGTCAACTTCTTATAAGCGATTCTTGCTGCCATTTGTTCAGCTTCCTTTTTATTTTTTCCCTTGCCAGTGCTAAGTTTTTTATTTTTGGCTGAAACTTCCATATAAAATGTTTTATTATGCTCTGGTCCTTCTTCTTTTACAAGTTTATATTTTAAAATTATTCTGTTTGTCTTGTTAAAATATTCTTGTAATTTTGTTTTGTAATCAATAAAAAGCAAGTCATTTTCTAGAAGTTCTTTTACAATTTCATAATAATTTTTCATTAAAAAATCTTTTAGAAAATCATATCCTGCATCAAGATAAATTGCAGCACAAAAAGCCTCAAAAGTATCTGCTTTTACAGATTTTTTTTCTCTACCGTTATGACTTTCTTCTCCTTTTCCAAACAACAAATATGAAGATAAATTAAATTTTTCGCTTGCTTTTGAAAAAGATGAAGTACAAACTATCCTTGATCTTATTTTTGTCAATTTTCCTTCTGGATATGTTTTGTGATTTTTGTAAAGTTCTTCGCTTACAATTAAATCAAGAATGCTATCTCCCAAAAATTCCAATCTTTCGTTTGATGATTTATTTTCATCCTTGCTCTCATTAATATAAGAAGAGTGAGTAAGGGCTACATCAATAAGATTTTTATTTTTAAAAGTGTAGCCTATACTCTCTTCAAGTTTTTCAATTTTTTCTAATCTTTCTTTACTTAATTTCATTAATTTTTGCTTTCTATTAAAGATATTACATCTGAAAATTTTTCGATTTCATCTAATTCGTCATCAGAAAATTCTATGTCATACTTATCTTCAATTGCCATAATAAAATCAAGCATATCGATTGAATCTATGTCATATTCTGTGATTTCTTTTTCAAAATCAATTTCATCTTCATTAATATCTAAATTTTCTTTTACTAATTCAATTAATTCTTCTCTTATCATTCTAATTCTCCTTTTATTTTTTCTATTGTATTTGTATTTACATAATCTATTAAGCCTAAAATCGCTGAGCTAAATGCTTTTTCATTAGAATTGCCGTGAGCCTTGTAAACATATTGGTTTACTCCCAAAAGTGGAGCTCCTCCTATAGAATCTGAGTTATATTTTGATAAATTTTCTTTTAAAGAATTTTTTATCAAGGCTCCCCCAATTTTTGTTGAAAATGATTTGTAAATTGCATCTTTAATTTCCTTACTGAAAAGACTAATTACACCTTCTGCAGTTTTTATAGCAATATTTCCGTCAAATCCATCTGCTATTACTATATTAGTCTTGCCAGTAAATAAATCTCTTGCTTCAATATTTCCTTTGAAATTTATTGAAGATTCTTCCAATAATTTGTAAGTTTCTTTTGCTAATTTGTTGCCCTTATGTTCTTCGATTCCAACATTTAAAAGTGAAACTGTAGGATTTTCTATATGAAGTACATTTTTTGCAAAAACACTTCCCATTATTGCAAATTCTTTTAAAAATTCTGCTTTGCAATCCATATTTGCCCCAGTATCCAATAATAAAGTTGTATTTTCATAAGTTGGTAGGCTTGTTGCAATGCAAGCTCTTTTTATTCCTTTAATTCTTCCAGAAATAAATAATCCGCTTGCAAGAATTGCTCCTGTTGAGCCTGCAGAAACTAATCCATCGTAACCATCTTCATTTAATTTTTCGAAAGCTTTAACCATTGTAGAATCTTTTTTTCTTCTAATGGCCTTTACTGGATCTTCATTATTTTCAATTTTGTCTTTAGCATCTATTATTTCGTAGGATTTTATTCTTCCATCAATAATTTTTTCTATTTTTTCTTTATCTCCAGAAAAAACTGGCACAAAATCTTTTTCTTTTAAAGCACTAATTGCACCTTCTATTGGAATTTTTATTCCGTCATCTACTCCATAAGTATCTATAATTATCTTCATAATTTCCCCTTATTTTTGATATTAAAAAAAGATAGTGTTACCACTATCTTAATTTAACTCAAGAACTTCTTTGCCTTTATGATAACCACAGCTTGGACAAACTCTATGTGGTAACATTGGTTCATGACAATTTGGACACTCTACATAAGTTGATTTATTTAATCTGTAAGCTGAAGCTCTTCTTTTATTTTTTCTTGTTTTTGATGTTCTTCTCTTAGGTACTGCCATTCTAACACCTCCTAGTTATGAGTTTTAGCAATCTTAAACATTATATAAGTAAATGTTAAAATTGTCAAGCTATACTAGTTTTTTAGTGTCTCTTGCAATCATTAATTCTTCGTTTGTTGCTATTACAAAAACTTTTACTTTTGAATCGTCAGTTGAGATTAAATGACAACCGCCACGAACACTATTTTTTTCTGGATCAATTTTAATTCCAAATTGTTCAAAGCCTTTCATTATGTCAGCTCTCATTGTTGCTGAATTTTCTCCGATTCCACCAGTAAATACAATCGCATCAGTTTTTCCGATTTCTGCCATATATCCTGCTACATATCTTTTTGCTCTGTTAGCAAACATTTTTAAAGCAATATCTGCTCTTTTATTTCCATCATTTGCAGCATTTTCAAGATCTCTAAAGTCTGATGATACTCCAGAAACTCCAAGAACTCCTGATTCTTTATTTAGGACATTGTCCATTTTTTTTGTATCATATCCATATTCATTCATCAAAAATGTTACAACTGTTGGATCTAAATCTCCACTTCTTGTTCCCATTACAAGTCCTTCAAGTGGTGTAAGTCCCATTGTTGTATCAAATGATTTTCCTTCTTTAACTGCACATATTGAAGATCCATTTCCCAAATGGCATGAAATCATATTTAAATCTTTTTGATCTTTTTCTAAAACTTTTGCTGTTTTTTGTGTGATGAAATCATGGCTTGTTCCATGGAAGCCATATTTTCTAACAGCTTGGTCTTCGTAGTATTTATAATCAATTCCATAAAGGAAATTTTCTTCTGGCATTGATTGGTGGAATGCTGTATCAAATACTGCAACATTTTTTACATTTGGTAGAAGTTTTTCACAAGCTTCAAGTCCCATCATATTTGCTGGATTGTGTAATGGTGCAAATTTTGAATATTCTTTTACAGCTTCTTTAACTTCGTCATCAATTACAACAGATTTTGTAATTTTTTCTCCACCATGAACAAATCTATGGCCAACTGCATCAATTTCAGATAAATCTGAAATCACACCATTTTCTTTATCAGTTATAGCATCAAATACGTGTTTAACTGCTTCAGTATGGTCTTTCATATCTTCTTCAATTATATATTCGTCGTCGCCTTTTTCTTGTTTAAGTCTTGAGCCATCTATTCCAATTCTTTCTACAAGACCTTTTACTAAAACTTCTTCATTGTCCATATCAAATAATTGATATTTTAAAGATGAAGAGCCACAGTTGATAACTAATATTTTCATTTATTCCTCCATTAAAATACTTTTTTTGATTTAATTTCAATAAATTTTGGATTTTCTATATCATCAATATAATCTAGTGATTTTTCTTCATTGTATGAATAATCAACTATATTAGTGTAATCATTTTTTGATATTAATTGCCCATCTATAATAAGTTTGCTATTATTTTTTGAAATAATATCGCCTTTTATTATAAGCAAACCATCCAAAACTAAATCATTTTCCAAAATCAAATCTTTACCAATAATTACTATACCACTAATTCGTCTTGGTGTCTTAGTTTTATTGGAAAAATTTTTTTCTTCATTTGATAAATTGCTCTGATTTTTTTCTAAATTATCATAATTTGAAATTTCGCTTGATGTAATCTTTTCTTTCTCTCTTTTTACAATTAATTGTCCACCAATTTTTAAAAATCGATTTTCTAAATCATTTTCTAATGTGAAATTTTCAAATTCTTCAAATTTATTTTGTTTAAAATTCAAATTTTTGTAAAATTCGTCGAAATTTTCATCAAGTATTATTTTTTTATTTTCTCTTAGCTCATACTTATTTCTTAAATCCAAAACCATTTCTAATATAGCCTTTGAATTTCCAATTTTTTTTACACTTCTTAATACAAATTCTTTTTTATTTTGTTTTTGAATTTTTACTTCTTCTTTTTCATCAAAATAATAAAAATAAAATGGATACCACAAATTGTCATCATTTTTATTTACTATCTCAACATCTTCCAACAAAGTTTTTTTATCATCTACAATTATGGAATAAAGTGATTCTAATTCGTAGATTGCTTTTTTCCTATCGTACAAGTCCTTATTTGAATCATTGTTATTTATTGCCTGCTCGTATATAAAGGTTAGGCTTATTGATAAAAGAAGTAAAATTATCAGAACATAAATGGATAAAAAACCTCTTTTTTTCATTCAAGCCTCCTTATATAAGTTTTGTAATTTGAATTTCCTTCTTTTTCATAAAAATCAATATCTATTGAAAATGAATCATCATCTTTATCATAAGATATTTTCGAATCACTACAATATCCTATTGGGATTTTTATTTCTCTTTGGCTATTTGAATTTAAATTATTAATATAGACGTATAATTTTTTTCCATTTTGTTCAAATCTATATGTAGACTTATTTTTGCCTTCACTAATTAATAATTTGAAATTATTTTCATTTTTAAAGTCAATTATTTTATCTGATTTTCTTATAACATTTTCTATATACAAAATACAATTTGTTGAATTTTTATAGTCAATTTCATCCTCATAGGCTTTTTTACTAATTGAAAGATTTGTCTTTACAATATTATTTATTAAAACTATAAGGATTGATCCAATGGCTATGGCACAAATTAATTCTAAGAGGGTAAAGCCTTTTTTTCTCATTTTTTTACCACCACTTCCAAATTATATTTATCATATCTTACTTCTATATATTTCAAATTTTCATTGTATGATTCAATACTTGTATTAATTTTAAAGCCATTTTCTAAGTCTTCATATTCTCCTTCATCTCTATTTTTTGATTTTTCTAAAACTTTCTGCATTGTAAATAAAATTTTAGAATCGTCTTTTATTTTTCTGGAATTTTCATAAATTGAAAAAAGTGATGGAAGCAGGTAAATGCTTATTATACTTATAAGAGCTAGAGCAATAAGTATTTCAATCAAGGTAAATCCTTTTTTATTTTTATTCATATCTTATCCTTCCAGCAATCGGCGATACTATAATAGAATATTTTTTGTTAAAAGAAGAAAAATAAATTGTACTTGCTCCCTCTACACTTCCTGTTGGTCTAAATACAAAAGTATTTTTTGTGTTTGATTTTATATATTTAAAATAAACTTCTTTTACCATTTCATTATCATCAGCTCTTTTTATTGCGTAATTATTACTATCTATGTTTATTTTATATTTATAACCTGTAACTAGAGATTTTTCTCTGCAATAATTTATATCAGCTTGCAAGTTTTCAATTTCTTTTCTTTCTTGAAGTTTTGGTATCAAACCCGATTTTATTAAAATCACACTTGAAATCAAAGAAATTATAGCAAGTGTAACTATTAATTCAATTAAGGTAAAGGCTCTTTTTTTCATAAACACCTCACAAAAGACTTATAATATAAGCAATAAATATATAAATACATAATGGAATCATTATTTTCATTGATTTTTTCTTGATAGCTATTATAATTGCAAAAATCGCTCCAATCCAAATAGAGCCTAAAATTAAATATAAAATTCTTTCATTTTTTAAAAATAAAAATAAGGCTAAATAGAAAAAATAATCTCCATCTCCTATATTTTTCTTAGATATAAAATAAATTAAAAAATATAGGAAAGTAAAAATTAAAATAATTTTAAAAAATTCAAAATCAAATCCCAAATAAAAAATTCTATATATTAATCCAATAAAGACTAAAATATAAACATATCCCATATATATTTCCATGCTTTTTAAATCAATCATAGCTATTACAAAAGAAAAAATTAGAGATAAAAAAATCAAACTTCCTTCCATAAAAGTTTTTTCTTTCATAGCAAATATAAATAAAAGACCCCCTATTATTTCATAAAAAACATATGAAAATGGGATCTTTTTTTGGCAAAATCTACACCTTGCTTTTAAATTTATGTAAGAAAAAATAGGTATAAGATCTCTTTTTAATATTTTGTTGTTACAAAATGAGCAGTGACTTGGTGGATAAGCAATATTTTCTCCTCTAAGAGTTCTATCACACAATAAATGTGCAAACGAACCGAATATTGCTCCCAAGAAAAAATAAATTATATTAATCATTTATTTTTCTCTTTTAGATCAATTGTATCTGGCTCAATTGTAATTGTTGAATTTTTAGGATTAATTCTTACCTTATATCCACTTGCATCTAGTCCAATTCCTTTTGGAATCTCAGGCCATTTTTCTACATATTGAAGTGAATCTTCACTTTCTTTTGTCCAAGTTACTTCGTCATCATTTGCATTTAATTCATTTAATTTTACGCTAGCTGCAGTTTTTAACATTGACACATTCGCATTATGAGCAGTTATTGCCGCTTGTTTTTTTGATTTTTGATATTTTGGTATAGCTATTGCTGCAAGTATGGCTATAATTGCAATTACAATAATTAATTCAATAAGAGTAAATCCTCTTTTTTTATTTTTAAATTTTTTAAACATTAACTTCTCCTTAAAAATTAATGGCATTAACCGAATCAAACATTGGTATGGCAATAGAAAAAACTACAAATCCAACTACTAAAGCCATAAAAAGTATCAAAAAAGGTTCAGCTAATCTTGATATTCTTTTTAGTCTATAAATATATTCATTAGCATAATAATTGGAGGATTTTTTGAGAGATTTTGTCATATCTCCACTATCTTCGCCTACCTTTATCATAGCTATAAATAATTTCGTAAAAACATTTTCCTTATCTAAAGAGCTTGATAAATTATTTCCTAGTTTTAGGCTCTCCTCTACATTTGTTAGAATTTGTTTTAAATATTGATTTTTGAAAGAATTTTTTATTATATCAATGCTTTCAATAATATCTACATCGCCCTTTTTTAGGATATATAAAAGCGAAGAAATTTGGTATTCTATATTTAAAAGTCTAAATTTTTTAAAAAACATACTTTTAAATAAACTTTCATCAATTTTATTTCTGTATTTATCTTTACGTCTTAGTAAAATTATTGTAAAAACAAAAATAAAAATTATTAATAAAATAAAAAAGCCATTTTTATTAAAAAAATCTGAAATATTTAAAAGAATTTTTGTAGCTATTGGTAAGTTTCTTGCATTTTCTTCAAAAACTTCTATAAAAGTAGGCATAACTTTTGTTAAAATCGTTATAACAACTCCTATAGTAACAATTAATAAAATTATAGGATAAATCAAAGCTTCACTTATTTGATTTTTGTTTTTACTTTCTTCGGTCATATATGTAGATAACTCATCAAGAATCTTTGAAAGATTTCCACTTGCATCTCCACTTTTCACAAAAGCTGTAACAATAGGTCCAAAGGCTTTTTCTTCTTTTTTAAAAGCCACATAGGCTTCGTCTCCCTTTTTTAGGGCTAATGATACATTGACCAAAGCCTTGTTCAATTTCTTGTCAAGTCTTTGGTCAATTATTATCATTAAACTATCGTATAAGGATACCGATGAGTCAATAAGTAAACTTAATTGCTTTAAAAATAAGGATAAAATATTGGAATTTATCCTAGCTTTTCCTATATCCTTGTTTAAAAAAGCCTTCAGCTTATCAAATTTTATTTTATTCAATTAAACTTCAAGTAATTCTTTATTTTTGCTTTCAACAGTTTTTTCAATTTTATCAATATATTTTTTTGTAATTTTTTGTATATCTTCTTCTATTGAAAACAAATCATCTTCTGTTAAGTCTGCGGATTTTTCAGCTTTTTTTGCTATATCCATTGAATCTCTTCTTATATTTCTAATTTGAATTTTGCTATCTTCAGAATATTCAGAAACTTGTTTTGTAAGTTCTTTTCTTCTTTCCTCAGTCAAAGCTGGGAATGGAAGTCTAATTACTTCTCCATCATTTTGTGGATTTATTCCTAAATCAGATTTATTAATAGCCTTTTCAATTTCTTTAATATTAGATTTATCCCAAGGTTTAATAACTAAAAGTCTTGGCTCTGGTGTAGATATGGTTGCAGCTTGGTTAATTGGTGTTTGACTTCCATAATATGAAAATGTAATTCCATCCAATATAGAATCATTAGCCCTACCTGCTCTAATTTTTGATATTCTAATTTCGAATGATTCACAAGCTTTTTTCATCGAAGCTTCAGTATCTTTAATAATCTTATCGTACATCAAAATTCTCCTTTACAATTGTACCAATTTCTTTTCCTTCAACTATTTTAACTAAATTTTCTGGATTATCAATTCCAAAAGCAAGGATTGGCATATCATTATCCATACACAAACTTGTTGCTGTAGAATCCATAATCTTCAATCTTTTTTGTAAAATTTCACTATAGGTTAATTTTTCATACTTAACTGCATCATCAAATTTATTAGGATCTTTGTCATAAATTCCATCAGTTCCTTTTTTGCCTAATAAAATCATATCAGCATTAATTTCTAAAGCCCTAAGAGATGCTGTTGTGTCAGTTGAGAAATATGGTAGACCAGTGCCTGCTGCAAAAATTACAATCCTTCCCTTTTCAAGATGTCTTACAGCCCTTCTTCTTATGTAAGGCTCAGCAACTTCTTGCATATTTATTGCAGTCATTAGTCTTGTTTCAAGTCCCATTTTTTCAAGAGTATCTTGAACTCTAAGACCATTCATAACAGTTCCAAGCATACCAATCGTATCACTTGTTGCACGTTCAATATGTTGACCGCTTCTACCTCTCCAGAAATTTCCACCGCCAACAACTATGGCAATTTCAAGTCCCTTATCTCTAGCTTTTTTTATATTTTCGCAAATAAGATCAATGGTATCATCATCAAAACCAAATCCCTTATCTTTTGCAAGTGCTTCTCCACTTAATTTTAAAACTACTCTTTTTATATCTCGCAAAACTTTTCCTCCTATTAGTAAAATTATATACTATTTTTTTATATTGATAAAGTTATAGCTAATAAAAATTTATTAAATAGTTTACTATAAATATAGATACCCATAATAAAAAAATTCTATCTATATCAAAAATGGAAAATTTTAAATTTTTCGCATACTTTTGAAAAAGCATATAAATCCTCATGCTAAGAATATCATACGGAAAAAATTGATTTGATTTCAAATTTAGAAATCAACAATTTTTGAAGTCAAATATTCGTGCTTGAGGATTTGTCTACGAAATAGGAAAATTTTAAAAATTTCTTATTTTTTGGGATTTTTATTAAATAACAAAAATTTATCTATTACCAAACTTATAAAAGCAAAAATCATAGCAAAGCCTAAGATAATAAAAATATTATTTAAAAATATTTTTTTAGAAAAATCATTTGCTATCATATTATTATTTGCCACATAATAAAAGCTTGGGAAAATTTTACCTATTAAAAGAGCATTTTTACTTAAAATTTCTTGAGGCACAAAAACACCTGTTAAAAATGATGAACCTAGAGAAAAAATATTCATTACAGCCATCATAATATTGCTATTATTTATTAATTTAGAAATAAAAAGTGCGAGGCTCACTGTAGATAAAGCGAAAACCAATGAATTTATCATCATATAAACCACTCTACTTGTTAGATTTTCCTTTCCATTTAAAATGAAAAATACAAGCATATATAAAACCCAAGAAATAATTGCAAAAGAAATATTTCCAAAAAGAATTTGTAAATTCCTATTAAAACTACTCAAAGGAGAAATTAAATTTCTTTGTTTAATATTTTTATTTTTATAGCTCAAACTAACTAAGGAAACTACCAAAATTATTTGACTTAAAAATACATAAGATAAAAAGTTAAAGAAAAATAAAATTTTTTCTTCTATAATTGGACTCTTATCTTTTTTCAAGGAAACTTCTACATTCTTTTTAAAATCTTTTTTAGTGTTTTTTATTGCATCTTTAGTCGTAAAACCTGACTTTTCATAGGCTGAAATTTGGTCTAAATATAAATTTACTGATTCTTTTACATATTGATAATATTTAGCACTTTGGCTCTTTTTTATTCCAACTTTTCTTTCTTTATCAAAATTTTCTGGAATTTTTATATAAGCTGTCACTATTCCATAAAATAAATTATCGTCAATATTTTTTCCTTTAAGATCAACAATTTTATTTTCTTTTTCCATATATGTAATAAAAGATTTTGATAAATCACTTTGTGCTAAGTCTTCTACATATATTTTTGCCTTTTCTTTTTTATAAACATTGGCATTGGTATTAGTAGAATTAGAAAATATAAGTAAGGACATAAAAATTATTGTATATAAGGCTATAGCCTTAGTATGGCCTCTTATTATTTTAAAATAATTTTTAAATACTATCATATTGCCTACCCCTTGTTAGTAAATAAGAAATCAATCCAAATAGCAAAGTCAAAAACAATAAATATCCAATATTTTCCCAATACCTATCCAAAGTATCATAATAGTAAAGGCTATAAATTCCATCATTAATTAAAGATGCTGGATTAAGTTTGTTTATTATTGGGTAATTTTCTTGAATTATTATTTTCACGTCCGAATTCATCATTCCAGCTAAATATGAAAAAATCATACTTATAGCTATTCCTATTCCACTTTTAATTTCTATGCTTGCCTTATTTGTTAAAGCAATTAAAGAGCCAAATAAAACACCAAATAAACTTGCAAGTCCAATAAGAAAAATCAATGGAATAAGCTTATTAGAAAAATCTATTTTATAAATTTTATTAAAAAATAAAATTGTAAATAAGACTATGGAAAAGTTTATTATAAATCCTGCCAAAATTGATGCTGAAAGGCTTATTGATTTTTTTATAGGAGCCATTGCATTTCTTTTTGCAAGACTGGATAGGTTTGCTTCATAGTTATAAATAACCAAAAGTCCAAAACTAAATCCATACAATGCCTGCATGCCAATAAGAGCATAGAAAAATGTATTAACAATATTTATATTTTTATTTGAAATATTCTTTATATGGTTTGAACTTTCAGTTAATATCTTGGGATTAAAACTAGGATTTTTTCTAAAAATTTTCTTTGCCATCATCCCTTTTCTAATATAAGCATTCAAAATACTTTCAACAATAGATTCATATAGACCTGATTTTTTAAACTCTACTTTGTCATAATCTTTTATGTAGGCAGTGATTTTTTCATCATTCATCTTTTTTTTATCACAAATTTTAAATATTTTTTCTTTTTCTAATGTTTTCAAAAAATCATCAAAATATTTATCATCTCTCAAACCATCTTTTACAACAACATTAATAGGATCAAATTTCATTGAATTTTTTATATTACCAAGAGCAATATTAAAGAAAAATCCCAAGATTAAAGGAAAGATTAAAGACCAAAAAATAAGACTTTTATCCCTAATTAAAACTTTAAAAGTATTTTTAAAACTGTGAACGAACATACTAATCCCTCAATTCTTTTCCAGTCAATTCAAGAAATACATCATTTAAACTAGGTCTACTTGAGCTTAGATGGTCATATTTTGTTTCAAATGAATTTAATATATCAACAAGATTTAAAATATTTGAATCTTTAGAAAAACTTAATTTACAATTTCTTCCCTTTATAGAAAAATCAATCAAAGAATCCATAGCTTTTATTTTTTCTATCAAATCATTTGATAAATTATCAGATTCAAAAGAAATTTTTTCCTTTAAATTTATGGTATCCTTTAAGCTTTCAGCATCGCCTTTCGCAATTATTTTTCCCTTATCAAGAATAACAATGTAATCACAAAGGCTTTCAACCTCATCCATATAATGAGAAGTGTAAATAATGCTTGCTCCATCTTCATTTAACTTTTTTATCCCTTCCAAAATATTATTTCTAGATTGAGGATCAACTGCAACAGTAGGTTCATCAAAAATAATTAAGTCAGGCTTGTGAGCTATTCCACAAGCAATATTTAACCTTCTTAGAAGTCCACCAGATAATTGCTTAGGTTTAAATTTAACAAAATCACCAAGACCAACAAGATCTATTGTATTTTTCACGAGAATTTTTCTTTTATTTTTATCTTTTATGTATAGACCGCAAAAATAATCTATATTTTCATAAACATTAAGCTCATCATAAACACCAACATCTTGAAAAACTACACCAATTTTTTTCTTAATATTAAATGAATCAGCAGTCATTTCTTCGCCAAAAATTTTAATAGATCCTCCATCATTTTTTAATAAAGAAAGAATGCAAGAAATGCTAGTAGATTTTCCAGAACCATTAGGTCCCAAAAGCCCCAAAATTTCTCCTTCATATAAATCCAAATCCAAATTATCAACAGCAATAAAATCTTTATATTTTTTAACCAAAGACCTAACTTCAATAACTTTATTAACCATAATTTTTCTCCTTTTATTCATTTTAGCATATAAGAATGAGTAAAGATATTATAAAAATGTAAAAATATTGTAAAAATTAGCATAAAAAAAGACGTTATTACTAACGTCTAAAAATTTCTGGTGCGGGATAAAGGAGTTGAACCTTCACGAGAAAATCTCACTAGATCCTAAGTCTAGCGCGTCTGCCAATTCCGCCAATCCCGCGTATGGGGTGAGTAGAGAGATTCGAACTCTCGATCTCCTGGGCCACAACCAGGTGTCTTAACCAACTGGACCATACCCACCAAATAAATAACTTACTATACAAGTATACATCCAATCAAATCACTTGTCAAGCAAAGTGTAAAATATTCAAAATATTTTTACATTTTACAAGGGCCTTTCTCTTTCGACTTATATATAATACCACTAATAAAAAATTAATGCAAATTTATTTTTATTTTTAAGTTTTACAAAAAATTTCACTTATAGTAAAATACTGTTAAGAAAGATAGATTTAGAGGTGATTTTATGAAGAAAAAATCTAATAGCAAAATGATTTTAAAAATTTTTGCTGTTGTAATTGTTTTATCTATGGTTATTCCTATTATTATGAATGCTGTTGAATCATTATGATTGTTGAAAATATTGAATATTCTGATAAATATAATTTGGTAAAAATTACCATTTCAAATGAATTTTTTTATATTTCTTATGATTTTTTTAATGATTTAGCTTTATCTGTTGGAGCGGTTATTGATTTTGATTTGTATAAGGATATTCTAAGGGAAAATGACTTTAATAGATGTAAAAATGAAGCTTTAAAACAATTATCTTACGGCGCAAAGACTTCTTTTGATTTGAAAAAAAAATTGAAGGAGAAAAAATTCAATAATGATTCGATTTCTAGGGTTATTGATTTTTTGACTGAATATAATTTAATTGATGATAAAGCTTATGTGAAATCTTATATAAATGATAAATCAAGGATAAATAATTGGTCCAAGGGTAAAATTAGATATAAATTAAAGGCCAAATTTATTGATGATAGTTTAATTGATACTTATTTGGATGAAATTTCCTATGATGAAGAGTATGAAAAAGCTTATAATGCAGGTCTTAATAAAAAAGAAAGTGTAAATGATAAAAATAAGGTATATAGGTTTCTTGCTTCTAGGGGATTTTCTTATGATATTATAAGTGATGTGTTGGGTGATTTGTTTAAATGAAAAATGCTTTTGTTTATATTTTAAGATGTTCTGATGGAAGTCTCTACACTGGTTGGACAAATAATTTACAAAATAGATTGGAAAAACACAACAAGGGAATTGGTGCAAAATATACAAGAGCAAGAAGACCTTGTAAACTAGTTTTTTATAAAGAAGTTTCTGATAAAAGTAAGGCTATGAAAATTGAATATAGAATAAAAAGATTAAACAAAAAATTCAAAGAAAATATTGTAAATAATTTTGATAGAAAAAAATTAGAGCTTATCGATTAGATAAGCTCTTTTTCTTTTAATTTTTTATAGAGGCTTTCTCCTCTTCTTTTTATTGACAATTCAAATAGTCCCATATTTGTAAAGCCATATATTTCATAAATCTTGAAATATTTTTTTATATTTTCATTTATTTTATCAATCAATTGATCATTTTTACTAGATTTTAAAAAATCTATAACGACCATTCCGCCAATATTTCTAAGATTTAAATTGTAAAAAATAAAATCTATTAAATCTTCATTAACCTTATAATAAAAATCATCTTTATCCATAGTTGATTTTTTCTTTGATGAATTCACATCAATAAAGCAAAGAGTTTCAAGATCATTGATTATTATTGATAAATCGTCTTTGTAAATCTTTTTTTCCTTAATATTTTTTATTGAATCTGAAATTATTTTATTATTTTTTATATCTAGTTCAACAAGTTCCAAATCTTTATTTTTTTCACAATATAAGTCAAATTCATTGTAAGTTTTCAAGAGTTTTGGAGAAGGCGTGAAATTTTCTTCATTTATTAATTTTTCTTTAAGTTCAAGTAATTTATTATAATTTTCAAAATTTTTCTTTCTACCTTTTTTCAATTTTGGAAATCCCTTATTTTTGAACCTATATAAATAATAATCTTCATTTTCGATTCTAAAATTTGCACTCATGGTTGCTAATTTATCGTCAAATTCTTCTTTAATAATTTGGCAAATTACACTATCTCCAATTTTAAATTTTTTATTTGATTTTAAAAAAGCCTTTTTGCCATCATCATACAACAAAAAATAAGCATTAATAGAATCAATTTTATTTACTACTTTTGCCCTATAAATATTGAACAAATATGGAGAATAAAATTTTAATTCAAAAAGCTTATCGTCGATAATTTTTCCAAAGGCTTTTTCTTTTTTGTCTACAAATATAAATGATCTCATTGGGCTAATTTCTTCTTTAATTTTTCAAAAAATCCAATTTTTTGAATTTCTTCACTTTTATCATCTAAAATATTTGAAATAATCTTATCATAGAAAGAATCTTTTTCTTTTAAACCTACAAATTTAGAAGATTTTCCCAAAATTTCATCTCTATAATCCCTTATATCAAAATATTTGTCATTAGAATTAATAAAGAAAAAATCAGCTTTTATTTCTTCTTTTATTTGATTTTCATTAATAATTTGAATTTCTTTTTTACTATCAATTAAAGATTCATCAAGGCCATCAATAATTAAATAGTCGTAAGTATTTAATTTTTCTAATAATTTAGAAATATGATCTTTTTTTATATCAAATTTTGAATTAAGAAGAGGTGGGATTGCAAAATCTATATTTTGGCAAGCTCTTACTATAATTTTATCAAGATCAATAAGGCCAAAGAAATAATCACATATGTCATATGTAATCATTCCTCCCATATCATATAAATCTTCTATATTTTTATTTTCTTTTCTAGTAAAAGAAAGTAGCAAAACGGATTTATTTTCTGACAGTTTTTTTGAAAATTCTTTTATAAAATCTAAATCACTCTCAATATTTGAATTTATTAAAAATACTTCCATTTTACTCTCCCCCTGCATTTTCTTGATTATTATTTTCTGTATTTGTGTTAGTTTCTAAATTTTGATCTTCTGGATTTATTTTTATATCAAAATATTTACTAATTACATCTCTTACAACAGGACCACAATTTACAGATGTATCTCCTTGAACCATAAAAACACTTACCGCGATTTCTGGATCATTATATGGAGCGAAAGCTATCATCCAAGCATATGAATCATAATTACTTCCATCTGGATTTTTACCTTCAACCTCAGCAGTACCAGATTTCATACCAATTTCTATAGGCATATTATTAAAATCCCTTACATCTTTAGCTGATTGTAAAGTACCATACTTTATATCTTCTAAATATTTTTCATCTTTAATTTTTATTTTTGTACGATCAACTTGATTTTTAAATAAAATATCTTTAGAATTATGATTTGTAACCTTGTCAATTAGGGTATATTTATTTAGATAGCCACCATTTGAAATTGTAGAAATAACCCTATTCATTTGAAGCGGGGTGTAAGAATTTTGCCCTTGACCTATTACTATATTTAACATATCTGTAATATCCCATTCAGCTTGGTTTAAAAATGTATATTTAATATTATCAGAAAGGCCAGCTCTCTCTCCTTCAAGAATTTCTTCAGGCTTATATCCCATTTTATCTAGCATTTCAATTAGGTCTTTTCTACCAACAGATTTAGGTCTATCTGCTAATTTAACAATTTTTTCTATATCTTTATTAAAATCTGTTTTTGATTTTTTTGTTTTGTTTTTCAAATATTTATCGAGATTTTCTTCAAGATATTTTCTTAATAAAGTTTTAGTAACGTCTAATTTTTTCTCAGTAGATGGAATATTTCCACTAGATTCACTAGGAGTATTTATTTCAATTCCTGTAGTCCTATCAAGCCCTAACAATTCTGCTGCTTTTCGAATATCATTAAGTTCTAACTTTACACCAACACTTTTCCCATTTGATGGATTTTCTCCCAAAGCTAGAGTGAAAAAGTAATAGTTACATGAAACCTTCAAAGCATCATATAAAGTCTCTTCACCGTGTTTTATCCCATATTCTGACCAAGCCAAACAAGAAAATCTTCTATTACCTATTTCCAAAAAACCATTACAATAGTTTAATCTTTTCGGATCCAATCCTTTTTCTAATGCTGCAAGTGATGTAACTAATTTAAATGTAGAACCTGGCATAACCGATGCTTGACTTGCCATATTTAACATTGGTCTTGGAGCAAGTACACTTGCATTTTCTGGAGCTTGTAAACTCTCCCAATCAGTTTCTGATATTCCAGTAGAAAATAAATTCGGGTCATAATCAGGATAAGATACCATTGCCAATACTTCTCCTGTTTTTACATTACTTACAACTACTGATCCACTTAAAGCATGACTAGCTATTTTTGCCGGTGTATAATTTCCATATTTAGATTCATAAGTTCTTCCTGTTCTTACAGATTCAAGCATTCTAGAAAGAGAATCTTTAGCGTCTTTTTGCAAATTTGCATCTATTGTCAAATAAACATCATTTCCTGGTTCAGATGGAGTTTTTGATAGAGTTTCAATTCTATTTCCTGACGAATCAACTGTAACTATACTTTTTCCATTTTTTCCCCTTAGCGTATCTTGATAAGATTCTTCAATACCAGTTTTGCCGACAATTTCATCTCTTAAATATGAATCTTTTTTTACATATTTTTCCACTTCTTCATCGGTTGCTATTGGTCCCATGTAGCCTAAAACATGGCTTGCCAAATTTCTATTTGGATAAGATCTTATAGGAATTGTTGCCACACTAATTCCCTTTGATTTGTCAATATTTTCTTCAATTCTTAGAACAGTCGAATCATCTAAATTATAAACTAAATTAATTGGTCTAAAACCAAATGAGCCTTGCCTATTAATAATGCTATCGATTGTCAAAATTCCACAAGCCTCATAGTCATTGTCATTTTTTATATCTGACACTGATTTTATATAATCAAGAACTTCTTTTGCGCTTTTTGCTTTATTTAGTTTTTTTACAACCTTATCTCGACTTTCATTTTTATCTCTGCTTGCATAGTATTCAAAGAAATCTTTTTTGGCAACATTGAAAGTATAATCCCATTTGCTAGGCTTATCTTCTGAAATATCGATTGATGGATAGACGTTATTTATAGCATTAGCATTTTGTGCCAAATATTTTAAATCTTTATCTAAGATTACGCCCTTCAATAATTTATGTTTGTCAGCAAGATTTGCCAATTCTTCTGCAGGATCTCCAGCTTGGAAATTTTTAAATTTTATATCAACAGAATATATGTTTTTTTTATCTTTTGTTTCGGTTTTTACTTCTGTTGTAAAGTTTGCATATACACCTTTGTTTTCCAATTTTTCTATCAAAATATTTGCCGGAATTAAGTAAGAACCATCTTCTTCATTTAAGCTTGCTGATTTTAAAAATTCTTTGATTGAAGATTTTTTTACAATTTCATAAAAATCATCACTAGCTTTTGTATCTAATTTTATTTCTGGATAGCCATCATTTAGGCTTGCTTTTTTTTGTATGAGCTTTTCATCTGCTATCAGACTATAATCTTTTAATACTACATTAGATTCTAAGTTTTTTTCTTTCAAAATATTATAAGTTAATAATCTTGCTTGGTTATTTTCTAATATATTTTTTATAACAGACTTATCGCCACCAATTGCACTAACGACAACATCAAGAGGATCATCTTTTGTGCTATGACCTAATGCCTTTAATTTTTCTTTTGCATTTTCCTTATATACTAAATTAAGTTTATTATTTTTTTGCTTAACTAATATAGGAATGTCTATTCCTCTTTTTTTCAAGGCAAGAAGGGCAGTTTTTATTGTTTCATACTTTATCCCATCTTTGTTGCTAAAAGATCCTACTATTTCTCTTGTTAATTTTTTTTCAACTATTATATCAACAATCTTATCTTCTGGTGATTTTTCTTCTTTGAAATAATCATCCTCACTTTTGTATTGGAATGAATTTAGTCTAATATCAAAATCATTTTGGTAATTTACACCTGCTTCTTCCAAAATATTTACCAAAGAATTTACAGCCTTTATCCTATCTTCATCATCCAAGCTTGTAAGTTTATCTTTATATAATTGCACAGCAAAAGATGGAACTGTTGTAGCAAGAACATTTCCATTTCTGTCTAAAATATCTCCTCTACTTGCAATTTCATCAACTTCTTGAACTTTTCTATTATCTGATAAGTCTCTGTAATGTTCTCCTTGATTTATCATAAGGATAAATAATTTCACAAAAATTGCAAAAAACATTAGACCAAAAACTATTTGCAAAATAGTTATTCTATTTTCTTTTTGTTTTCTCAAAACTTACACCCCTATATCCTATATGTTGGAATATACATTAGTTTTTTTATTATTATATGATAGATTAAATACATTAAAGTATTCAATAAAGCTTCTACCAAAATTGGTACAAATAAATAATTTTTAATAACAACTATATCCCCATTAAAAATATATGTTATTAAACTTACAAATAAAAAGTTTAAAATAGTAAAAACAAAAGTTAAAATCAAACCTGTTTTTTTATCGCTACTAAATCTAAACTTTTCATCTCCAACTACATGACCTATCAAAAAATATGATAAAGCTCTTACACCAATTATTTTTGAAAACATAAGATCTTCCAACAAACCAATAACAAGACCCGTATAAGAAGCACTTTTAGAACCAAGCGTTAAGGATAAACATATTACAAATGCAACTATAATATTGATATTTGCTCCAAATATATCCACCTTAGAAAAGACGCTAACTTGTAGGATAAAAGAAATAAAAGCTATTAAAAATGTTTTAAATTTATTCATATATCCACCTTACTTTCTAAGAACCAAAACCCTATACAGATGGGTAAAATCTGCTGGAGAATCAATTGTTACATTTTTTCTTAGTGAATCTTTGCTCATAATTACATTAGAAATTTCTCCCAAATATAAACCCTTAGGATAAACTCCACCTATTCCACTTGTAATTAATGTATCAGAATTTTTAACATCACTAGACACTTCTAGCATATATCCACTAATTTTTTTGTTTTTATAATCATCAATAACCCCATAATCTCCACTTCTAGAATTAATAAACGAAACGTCATTTGATGAATTTTTAATTGTTTCAACCTTACTTGTTGTTGAATTTACCTTAACAACTTTTCCTATAACAGCAGATGAATATTCGCTATTTCCTATAGCTTGCAAAATTACATCATTAACTTTTATTCCGTCTTTTTTACCCTTGTCTATAAAAAATGATTCTTGCATGCTTTTTACATCAGAATTAATAACTTGAGCTTTGACGTATTCATATTTTTGATTTTTTATAGCATCATTTTCAGCTTTCAAAAAATCTTTTCTATTAATAACTTCCATTAAGTTAGCATTTTCTTTTAAAAGATTTTGATTTTCTATCTTTAATTTTTCAACTTCGGCTCTTGTTTGCTTTGAACCAATTGTATCTTCTATAGCTTTAATTATTTCTGAAGTTATTGAATAAGAAGCTTTGTTTACAGGTTTAAATATGGTATTTGTTATATTATTACCAGCCTCTACCAAATCATCAGTAAGGCTTGATGTAAATATCAACAATACTAACAAAATAACCGTTATAAAAAAATGTTTATTGTTTTTTTTCTTTCTTCTATAAGCCATACTTACCTACTTTGATATTTTAAAAATCTATCTGGATTTTCCATAATTAAGCCTGCACCTTTTATAGCATCTAATTCTGGTTTGTCAGATATTTTCGCCTTTAAATTTATTATTTTTTCAATATATTCACGAAGACCTCTAACATTTGCCATACCTCCAGTCATTAAAAATCCATCATTTTTAATATCACTGGATAATTCTGGCGGTGTTTTTTCCATTACCAAATAAATCATCTCTATTAGGCTATCAGCAAATTCGCTTATGCAAGGTGCTATTTCTTCACTTGTAACTTTTATTCTTTTAGGTTGAGCATCTTTTACATCTCTACCTTCAACTTCCATTCCTATATCCTTATCTTTAAGTCTAAGTGATAGCAATTCCTTTTTAATAAGCTCTGCTGTATTTATACCTACTTCGATTTTTTTCTTTTCTCTCAAAAAATTTTGGATATTTTTATCGATGTCATCTCCGCCCATCTTTAAAGTTTTGCTAGCTACAATTCCATTAAGGCTTATTACACAAATCTCACTTGTTCCAGCCCCAAGATTTAAAGTCAAAATACCTCTTGGATCTTCTGGAGTAAGTCCAACTCCAAAACAAGCCGCTAATGATTCATCAACCATTATTACATCCCTACTTCCAGCATGCAAAGAAGCATCTTCGACAGCTCTTTGTTCAATGTCAGTAATACCGCTAGGAACACAAACAACAACCCTTGGTTGAACAACCGAAAAACCCGGATTTATTTTTTGGAAAAAATAATTTAACATTGCCTCAGTTAAATTAAAATCAGATATAACACCCTTTTCAATAGGTCTTTGTACTATAATTTCATCAGGAGTTTTTCCAAGCATTTCCTTAGCTTGTTGACCAATAGCTTTTATTTCCTTATTTTGGTGGTCAAGAACCAAAACAGATGGTTCAGAAATTACAACCCCTTCATTTTTCTTAAAAACTTTAATACAGCTAGTACCCAAATCAATTGCTAGGTCTTCTGCCATAATTCTAAAATTCATTTTATTCTCCTATATAATATTTTCTTGTCTAAAACTAAAATATTTATTATTGCCAATAATAATATGATCTAATACTTTTATATCCAAAATTTCTCCTGCTTTAACCAATCTTTGAGTAATCTCTTTATCATTACAAGAAGGATTTGGATTTCCACTTGGGTGGTTATGTACAAAAATCACAGAATTTGCACTCTTTTTTACAGCCGAAATAAAACATTCCCTAGGATTAACAATAGAAGAGTTAAGATCTCCAGTAGAAATCAACTCCTTGCTAATAATCACATTTTTTGTATCTAATAATATAGCATAGAAATGTTCTTTTT
The DNA here is from genome assembly GCA_018363915.1 of Anaerococcus vaginalis. Lineage (GTDB taxonomy): Bacteria > Bacillota > Clostridia > Tissierellales > Peptoniphilaceae > Anaerococcus > Anaerococcus vaginalis_C. The sequence continues at coordinate 82,078 of JAGZMY010000007.1, read as the reverse complement.
TTGTGTCTATAAATTTATTTTTCATCAAATTAAAAACATCTTCACAAGAATTAATACTTGTGATTTCTTTATTAATTATTTTTTCAGTAAGTCTTTTACCAAGCTGGATAGCGGCAATAATTTTACTAGCCTTGGCAATTTTTATCCCATCAATTCCATTTAATTGCTCAATACTTATAGACAAAAGCTCCTCGCTAGAAAAAGTATTTAAAATTTCCCTAGCAAGTTCAATAGCATTTTTCTTCTTAGAGCCAGTTTCGATAAGAATTGCTAACAATTCCTCATCACTCAAACTTGCGTATCCCTCATTTTTCAACTTCTCCCTTGGTCTTTGACTAAGGTCCAAATCTTTGATTTTTTTATTCATTTATAACACCAAGTTTCTTTAAATGCTCAATTATAAAATTAGAACTCAAACCAACAAAAAATCCAGTAAAAATTCCTATAAAAACTAAAACTGGAAAATAATAAAACATCTTTATATTTTGCATAAAAAATATTGCAACAATAATTTGACCTAAATTATGGAAAAAAGCACCAATTTCACTTACTCCAATGAGTGAAAAATCATCATCTACCTTTTTAAGTGAAAAATACATAGCAGTTGTAGAAAAAATAGCTCCAACAAAAGAATAGAAAAAACTCATTACTGATCCAGTAATCAAAACCAACAAAAAAGATTTCAATATACTTACAGCCAAAGCCTTTTTATAATCATAAATATAAATAGCAACTAATATTATTATATTCGAAAAACCAAGCCTAGCACCAGGAATTGGAACAGGCATTGGAACCATAGATTCAATCAAAGAAATAGCAAGAGATAAAGCGACAAAAAGCGATAAATTTACATATACTTTTAAAGTTTTATTATTCATCCAACCACCTTATCAATTTCTTCCTCATTGCTATCCTCTTTTTCAGAAACAATTTCTAAAATTAATCTATGAGGAAGGCAAACTATAGTTTCTCCAACTTTTTTTATACTAGGCATGTGAGTACAAAGCAAATCTCTACAATTAGCTTCCTTCATACTAACTTGCCCATTTTTTATCTCAACAATATTAAATTCATCATCGTCAATTTTAATTTTAAATTTTTTATCTTTATTAAGTGGATATTTACCATATTCTTTCCCATTAAGCTCAACTCTCAAATAATTTCCATCTTCTCCCGACTTAATTTTTTGCACAAAAAAAGCCATACTCAAGCTTAATAATAAAAGTAATAAAATAACAAAAATATCTCTTTTTTTTAATTTCATATCTACCTCTTATAAGAGTTTATCATTTAAAATAGATTGATGTCAATTTAAAAAATTCAAATAAAAAAAGACCACCGATTTATTTCGATGGTCAAATCATTATCTTATTATTTATTCAACATCAATACATTTTGCAGGACATTTTTCTGCAGCTTCTTTTAAAAGATTTAGATCTAAATTATCAGATATTGTTTCTTTTGATAAGAAATTATCCATTGTAAATCCTTCTGGATAAGTTCTTGCACAAATTGAACAACCAATACATCCAACTTTACAATTTCCTCTAACATCTTTTCCTTTATCGTGTGAAGAACATTTTACAATTGCTTTTTGTGAATAAGGAACAAGCTCAATAATATTTTTTGGACAAGTTTTAACACAAGCTCCACAAGCTACGCATTTTTCCTTATCTACAACACTTACTCCATCCACCATATGTATAGCATCAAATTCACAAGCTTTAACACATGAGCCGCAACCAAGGCAACCATAATTACAAGCTTTTTTTCCGCCAAATAAAGCAATTTGTGCTCTACAATCTTCAAGACCTGCATATTCGTATAAATCTTTTGCATTTTCGCAAGTTCCATTACATTTTACAACTGCAACTTGTTTGTCCCCAGCTCCAGCTGACTCAACGCCCATAGCACTTGCAACTGCATCTGTTACAGATTGTCCACCAATTACACAAGCAGAAACAGGAGCTTCTCCCTTTGCAATTGCATTTGCACAACCATCACAACCAGGATAACCGCAAGCTCCACAGTTTGCTCCAGGAAGTGCATCTCTTACTCTTTCAACAATTGGGTCTGTTTCGACCTCAAATTTTTTACTAATAACACCTAATAAGCCAGCTAGTACAAATCCTAATATGGCTAATACAAGTGTTGGAATTAATATATTATTCATCACATTTCTCCTCTATGCTAATCCTGCAAAGCCCATAAAGGCAATTGACATTAGACCTAGAGTAATCAAAGTAATAGGTCCACCCTTGAAAGCTTCTGGCAAGTCGTTATCTTCGATTTTTTCTCTTATAGAAGCAAGTATTACTAAAGCAATTAAGAAACCTACTGCAGCAGCTGCTGCATTTATTGTTGTTTCTAATAAATTATAGCTTTCATTTATATTTTTAATAGCCACACCAAGTACTATACAGTTAGTTGTAATTAATGGTAGATAAACACCAAGAGCCTCATAAAGATTTGGCATTGATTTTTTCATAATCATCTCTACTGTTTGCACTAATGAAGCGATTACTAAAATAAATACAACTGTTTGTAAATATCCAATTTTTAATGGATCTAATATATAATATTGGATAACCCAAGTAATAATTGAAGATAAGGTTACTACGAAAATTACTGCAGCTCCCATTCCTTTTGCAGTTTCAACTTTACTTGTTACACCAAGTGTTGGACAAATTCCTAAAAATTGTCCCAAAACATAATTATTTACAAATATTGATGCAATAATTATTGAAAATAATTCTGACATAATTCCTCCTACTTATTATTTTTCTTCTTGTTTGAAATAGCTGCTGCTACTGCAAACATGATTCCTAGGATAATAAATGAAGATGCTGGTTGAATTAAAAATCCAATTGTATAATCTTCAGGAATTATTCTATTATCTAGTAATGTACCATTTCCAAATAATTCTCTAATAGCTGCAAGAATAGAAATTGCTATTGTATAACCTAAACCTTGACCAATACCATCAACAATTGATGCTATAGGACCTTGTTGTGAAGCAAATCCTTCTGCTCTTGCAAGAATTATACAGTTTACAACTATAAGTGGAATAAAAATTCCAAGTGATTGATCAAGTGCTGGCAAGTATGCTTTTATAATCATTTGAACCATAGTTACGAAACTTGCTATTACAACTATAAATGCTGGAATTCTTACTTCATCTGGAATAAAATTTCTCAAAACAGAAATTACCAAGTTTGAAAGTGTAAGTACAAAAATTACTGCAGCTCCCATTCCAATCGCATTAGAAAGTGAAGATGAAATAGCAAGTACAGAACACATTCCTACCATTTGTACAAATACTGGGTTATTTGAAAATATTCCGTCTTTAAAAACTTTTCCCAAATTTACAGATTTTTTCTTTCTTTTTTCTTTTTCTTTTTGAACATCTATAGGTTTTCCAGTTTGTCTTTCCATATCTTTACCTCCTACTTAAGATCTTTCAATACTTCACGAGCAGTATTTATACCATTAAGGATAGCATTAGTTGAATATGTAGCTCCTGAAATTCCTACAATTTCGTTTTCAGATCCGGCTTCTGATGCACCGACTTTCTTGTCAACGCTTACGCCTTTAACTCCTTCTTTAAACCAATCTTCTTCCATTTGTAGACCAAATCCTGCAGATTCTGAATGTTTTAAAGGACTGAAACCTGTTAATTTATTTTCACTATCAACTCCAACGATAAATTCGATGTCTCCACCGTATCCACCTTTAGAATTTACATCAAACACATATCCTTTGCCTCCATCAGCTTTATAAACTCCTTTTACAGCTTCAGGAAATTTTCCCTTAACTTCTTCAAAGTCTTTTCCTTCTGGAAAGGCAATTTTTAATGATTCATTTAATTTTTCTTGTTCAGCTTTTTTTATAATTGGTTCTGTAACTGAATTTGTAAAGGCCAATACTAAAGCTGATACAGCTGTAATTATTAATAATTTAATTCCTAATTTTAATGCTTTATTCATCTTTTGCCCCTTTACTAGCTACACCAAATACCTTAGGCATTGTCTTACTATCTATAAGAGGAACTAATAAGTTCATTAATAAAATTGAATATGAAACACCTTCTGGGTATCCACCGAAAACTCTTATTAGTGAAGTGATAAGTCCGCAACCAAAAGCAAATATTATTTCTCCTTTTTTTGTTACAGGACTTGTTGTATAGTCTGTTGCCATGAAAAATGCTCCAAGCATTAGACCACCTGATAATAATTGTTCGATTATTCCATCAACAGATTTATTAAATACCATCAATAGGATTGCTGTTGTTAATATGTATACTGCAGGTATTCTTAGTGAAATAACTTTTCTAATTACAAGATATGCTGCTCCAATTAATATAGCGATAGTTGAAACTTCTCCAATACATCCACCCATATTTCCTATAAACATATCTAATAAAGCTGGTTTTTGTCCACCTGATAAAACTGTTGCAGCTGATACTGCTGAAACTTTTCCTGGTGCAACATAATTTGACATATTTTTTGACCAAGATGCAAGTAAGAATGCTCTTGCTCCTAAAGCTGGGTTTACAATATTTTGTCCTATTCCACCAAAAAATTGCTTACAAATAACTATAGCAAAAGCTGCGCCTATTACTGTTTGCCAAACTGGCATTGTAACTGGGATATTATAGGCTAAAAGTAAACCTGTAACTATAGCTGATAAATCATTTATTGATGATTGTCTTTTCATTACTTTGTTAGATATAAATTCTGCAATAACACAACTTGCTACTGATGCAATCATTAAAATAAGTGCCTTCATTCCAAAGAAATATATTCCTACAAGTCCTGTTGGAATAAGAGCAATTATTACATCTAACATTTCTTTAGTAACAGTTCTCTCGCTTCTCATATGAGGAGAGGATGATACTAATAATTTTTTTGCTTCCATTTGTTTCTCCTCTACTTTCCTGCTTGACGAATTTGTCTTTTTCCAAACCTAATAGCTTCAACCAAAGGTCTTTTTGATGGACAAATATATGAACATGATCCACATTCTATACAATCAAGTATGTGAAGATCTTGTGCCTTATCAAATTTTTCTTTTAATGAAAATTTATGAATTAATAATGGCATAAGTCCAACTGGACAAACATTTACACACTTAGCACATCTTATACAAGGATTTGTAATTGGTGCTTTTGATTCTTCTTTGTTTAAAACTAAGATACAGTTACTAGCTTTTTCTACTGGTTGATTTATATTTGGTTGGGCAATTCCCATCATTGGTCCACCATTTATAACTTTTCCAGCATCTTCTGTAAGTCCGCCAGCTTCTTCTATCATATGATCAAAACTTGTTCCAATTCTTACTAGGAAATTTGAAGGATTTTTTATTCCATGACCTGTTACTGTCATATATCTTTCTATTAGTGGTTTTCCGTAATAAACTGCTTCATAAACTGCGTTTGCACTTGAAACGTTTGAAACAATTACTCCAACATCCATTGGAAGACCACCTGAAGGAACTTCTCTATGTAATACGGCATTAATAATTCTTTTTTCATCTCCTTGTGGATATTTGGTAACCATGGTTGCCACTTCAAGTTTTGATGAATTTTTATTTGTCAGTGCCTTTTTGACATTTTCGATTGCTTCTGCTTTGTTATCTTCGATTGCAATAATACCTTTTTTTGCATCTACTGCTTTAACAAGTAATTCCAAAGCATCTACTATTACTTCAGGTTTTGTTTTCAAAATAAAATCATCGCAAGTAACGTAAGGTTCACACTCAGCACCATTTATAATAACAGTATCAATTGGTTTGTTTGGTGAATATTTAATATGTGCTGGGAATGATGCTCCTCCCATACCTACAAGACCATTTTCTTTCATCGCCTCAACTATTTTTTCTTTAGTTAAGTTTGTAACGTCTTTTCTTTCGTAGTTAATCTCTTGGTCATAGCCTTCTGTGTCAATAACAACAGCTTTGCTGTTTTTACCAGATGCTGTTTGGATATCGATTACACTTGAAACTTTACCATTAACTGATGAGTGAATATTACAAGAAAAATTTCCTACAGCTTCGCCGATAAGCTGTCCAATTTTCACTTCATCGTTTTTCTTAACTAAACATTTACTTGGAGCTCCAATGTGTTGAGTAAGTGGAATTGTTACAGTTTTTGGAATTTTTGCAACAATTAAGTCTTTTTTTTCGCTTAATTCCTTATACTCTGGAATTTTTACTCCATTAGCAAATGTTAAATTTTCTAGAGCCATAATCTCTCCTTTCATTTAATCCGTATACTAGCATTATAATTTATTTAAAAATATTATTCAATGATTATAATACATCAAATAATATTTTTTTAACAAATTTCTTATAATTTTTTATAGATAATGATTTTCTATCTTTTAATTCTTCCTTGCTTGGAAGTCCATCATCGTAAAATACTTTCATCAAATCATAATTTGAATTTATTTTTATTACATATTGTCTAGTTTCTTTTGTAGGAATTTTTGTTGGGTCTGGGTCGTGCTTGTCTATTTTTTTGTCTGCAATTAGTTTGTCTATATTTCCTATTCCCCCATTATAAGCTGCAAGAGCTAAGTCGACATTATTATAATATTCGTTCAAATATTTGAAATACCCCACGCCAAGATTTAAATTATAATCTACTTCTTTTAATTTGTCTGGATAATATTCTTCTCCAATTATTTCTGCACTATGTTTTGCAGATGAATCTAATAATTGCATAAGTCCCATGGCGTTTTGACTTGAGTGAGCTTCTGTGTCAAAATCACTTTCTACTTTTATAATTGATGCAATCAAAAGTGGATCTACATTATATTTCTGTGAATATTTTTCTATTTCTTCTTGGTAGGCAATTTTTTGTCTTGATGTTTGATAGGCTACTATTGAAAAACTTATTATAACAACCATCACAAACGCTAATATTATTATTCCTATTATTTTAAAAATATTTTTTAAAGCTTTCATATATTCTCCAAATTTTTTAAAGCTATTTCTACTTTTTTTTCTAAATTTTCTAAGGATGTGCTATTATCAAAAATCACATCTGATTTTTTTTGCATTTCTAAAAAATCTTGACTGTTAATTTTTTTTAATGCAAAATCTCTTCCTATCTTATCTCTTTGCATTAATCTTTCTATTTGAATTTCTCTATCAGCGGTAACTAGCCATACATAATCACAAGGAAATTTTTCTTTCATTTGAAAGTACAAGGGAATTTCTACAAAAATATTTTTCTCATTACTTTCTTTTATCAAATTATTTATATAAACGATGATATTTTTATGGGTAATTTCATTTATCAATTCTCTTTTTTGTGAATTATTAAAAATTATTTTTGCTAAGATTTTCTTATCTAAATTTTCTCCATCAAAAGCCTCGTCAAAAGCTTTTGATGATAAAATTTCCTTGTAATTTATTTGGTCTTTTTCTAGTAATTTCTTATTTATTTCATCGCTATCTATAACTTTATAGCCTTTTTTTCTCAAAATTTCTGATAAAGAAGATTTACCACTTGCAATTGTTCCAGTTATAACAATTTTATTTTGACTCATACATACTTTCTCCGCTATCTATGTCAACCAAAAGTGGAACGTTTAAATTTACGGCATCCTGCATAGATGATTTAAGAATCTCTTTTGCTTTTTCTAAATCTTTTTTGCTTGCTTCTATGATTATTTCATCGTGGATTTGCAATACTATTTTTGCATCTATTTTTGCTTTTTGTAAATTTTGGTATGAATTTATCATGGCAAATTTTATAATGTCCGCTGCTGTTCCTTGAATTGGAGTATTTAAAGCAACCCTTTCTCCAAAACTTCTCACATTGAAATTTTTTGAATTTATTTCTGGAACATATCTTCTTCTATTAAATATTGTATTTACATATCCATCTTCTTTGGCTTTTTTTACAATATCTTTCATATATTTTTTAATTTCTGGATAGGTGTCTAGGTAATTTTCTATATATTCCTTAGCTATTTTTCTTGGTATATTTAAATTTTGGCTAAGTCCATAATCACTTATACCATAGATTATTCCAAAATTTACAGCTTTAGCCTCACTTCTTTGTAATTTTGTAACCTCATCAATTGGTGTAGAAAAAACTTCTGATGCAGTCTTTGTGTGTATATCAATATCTTTTGAAAAAGCCTCTTGCATTTTTTTGTCATTTGCAAGATGTGCCAAAACTCTTAATTCAATTTGTGAATAATCTGCATCAATTAACACTTTCTCATCATCAGCTTTGAAAGCTTTTCTGATTTTTCTACCCTCTTCGGTTCTTATTGGAAGATTTTGTAAATTTGGTTCTGTTGAAGAAAGTCTGCCTGTTGCTGTAACATTTTGCTTAAATGTTGACCTGATTCTTCCATCTTCATCAATACATTCTTCAAGACTTTCAAGATAGGTTGATTTTAATTTATACATTTCCCTATATCTTTCAATTTTTTCGATTATAGGGTGTTTTTTTCTTAATTTTTCTAAAACTTGAGCATTTGTTGAATAGCCAGTTTTTGTTTTTTTAATTATAGGAAGTTTCAAATCTTCAAATAAAATTTTTGAAAGCTGCTTTGGTGAATTTATATTAAATTCACTTCCAGCAAGTTCATAGATTATTTTTTCTAAATCTTCAAGTTCAAGAGAAACTTCATCTTTAATCTTTTCAAGCTCATTTTTATCACAAACAAATCCAGTTATTTCCATATCCGCAAGAACTTTGGATAATTTTATTTCACAATCCTTATAAAGATCATACATAGAAAGCTCTTTTAATTTTTGGGTTAAAATATCCAGACTATCTTCAATTGCATTTACAATAGATGCCAAATATTTACCAAGTCTTTCAGTATCCAAATCCTCATAAGATTTTTTACTTTTTCCCTTACCAAGCAAATCTTCTTCATTTTCTACTTCATATTTCAAAAATGCTTGGCTAAAAGTTTTTAAATCATAGGATGACCTTGAAGGATCAATTAGATAGTGCATAAGCATAGTATCATCATAAGGCAAGGAAATATTTATCCCAAGCTTATCGAACAAGACAATATCCTCTTTAATATCAAAAGAAACTTTTTTAATATTATCAGCCTCAAAATATTTTTTGAATTTTTCTACAAATTTTTCATCGGGATTATAAATGTAAGTTTTTGATGAAGGTGTTTTTATTGCTATTTTATAGGCATTAGAGTGAATATAATTATCCCCCTCAAAAATGCTTTTAAAATAAAATACCCCATCTTTTTCAATATCATCTATTATAGAAAAATCATCAGAAAATGAATAAGAAAATTCTATTTCATCTTTTCTTTCTTCGCTAGTATCTTCAAATTTTTCCATAAATTTATTGAAATTATATTTTGAAAATTTTTCTCTCAAAGAATCCAAGTCTGGTTCTTTTACCTTTAATTCTGAAATTTTCATCCCAACTGGAGCATTTGTAACAATTGTTCCAATTTTTTTGGACAAAAAGGCAATTTGCTTTAAATTTTCTAGATTTTCCTTGGTTTTTTTGCCCTTAATATCATCCAAATTTTCATATAAGCCTTCCATAGAATCATATTTTTTTATAAATTTAATGGCAGTTTTTTCGCCAATTCCATCAACACCAGGAATATTATCAGACTTATCTCCCATTAAACCCTTAACATCAATTAATTGTTTTGGACTAAGACCATAATCATCTTCAATAGATTTTACAGTGATTTCTTCCATCTGAGAAATTCCTTTTCTTGTAAGGAAAACCACAACCTTATCATTTACAAGTTGAAAATAATCTTTATCCCCTGTAATTATTACAGTTTCAAGACCTTCTTCCTTTGCAATTGTAGAAAAAGTCCCAACAATATCATCAGCCTCATAACCATCTATATCCAAATACTTTACATTTAATGAATCAAGAATGTCTTTTAAAATTCCAAATTGATAATTCAATTCGTTTGGCGCCTTATCCCTATTTGCTTTATAATCTTCAAATTCTTTGTGCCTAAAAGTTTTTGTTTTCTTATCAAAAGCAACCAAAATATAATCTGGCTTATATTCTTCAACAGCCCTAAAATACATGGTCAAAAATCCATAAACACCGTTTGTCATAACACCATCAGCATTTGTAAGATTAGGAAGGGCAAAAAAGGCTCTAAAAATCAAACTAGATCCGTCAATCAGCATTACTTTTTTACTCATATATTTCTCCTTTCTATAAGTATAACACATTTTAATTTTCACAAAAAAATAAGTAGAAAAATTTGCTAATTAAAAATTTGAAAATTAAAATTTTAAAAAAAATTTTTTAAAAAGGCATCAAAAAAAGCTATGCAATTTTGCATAGCTTAAATATGAAAAAAATAAAAAAATTAATGGTGCTGGTGGTGGGAAGTAAGCAATATTAATAATTACAGCAACGCCTTAAATAGCAACGTTTACGACCGCAAAAAAAGATAAAATGATATATACGTTGCCCACACGTTACCCACATTAAAATTTAATGTAATATTTTTTATATTTTAGATTTTAGGTTTATTTAAATTTTTATATAAATTGACTTATTATAAATATTTACATCGTTTATATTGACAATGTAAATATATCATGGTATTATATAATTAACAAAAGGAAATAAAAAAGATAGCCAGTACTACCAATACCGACTATCTAACAAATAAAGTAGTTTGACCGCCACTTTATAGGAGTATTAAAAAATTAACTCTTTTAAAATACCCTTATTTAGTATCTTACTACTTTATATAACAAAAAACAATTATAAGGAGTAGGAAATGAAAATTTACGATAATTACAATGATTACACATACGCAAACGGAAAAACAGAAGAAGAATTAATAAAAAATTGGAACGAAAAAGCAGAAGAAAACTTTAGCTGGATTTTAGACGACTTAGGAAATTTTAACGAAAACGAAGATGAAAATATAAAAGATTTTTTTGAAGAATGTACAGAAAAACAAGAAAGTTTGACAGGAATAGAATTTACAATAAACCAAATAAACAAAATAGAAGTAAACAATATTAAAATTTATAAATAAAGGGTGGGGAAAATGATAGAAACAACATACAACTACAACAACATTATAGGAAACAATTACAATCCAAACCTAACAACAAAAGAGATAGCAAGAGAAGTAAAAAAACAAGCAAGAAAATTATATAAAGGCATAAAAATAAGTGTAAAAAGTGAATATAATGCAATTTTTATTAAAATAAAAGTTAAAGAATATAACAAGCGAAATCAAGAAATAAAAAAGAATATAACTGATCTATTAGATTCTTACAATTATGATAAAAGCGATGTAATTACAGACTACTTTGATGATAACTTTTACGGATTTGTAGATTTAGAATTAATATAAGGGTAGGAAAAATCCTACCCCTCATTAACAAATTATTGTAAATATTTACACTATATATATTGACAGCGTATAAATAAGGTAGTATTATAACATTAACAAAGAGATACACAATAAAAAAATAAAAAGGAGATTAAAAATGACATTTGAAGAATTAAAAAACAGATACGAAGGTAAAGAAGTTACACAAAAAGAATTTGAAGAAATAGAAGAAAATGAATATGTAAGAGAAGTTGAAAACAACGGAAATAGTGGACAACATTATAATTTAACTTGGTATACAGTTTATGGCGAAGATGATGAATTTGATATATATGGTTAAAATATAAAAATAAAAATCTTATGAATCAAGAAAAAATAGAAAAATTAATAAAAATGGGAGCTAAAAGGTGGACTATGTTAGATATGGATAGATTATATCTAAATAAGGCAGGTATAAAATTAGCCAATATCTATTGCAAATATCGACACACAGGTTCGATAGAAGAAGCCTTTATAAATGGAGTATCAGTATCCAATAAAAAAGCAAGAAAAATGAAAGATAAAGTGAGCAATGCTTACATAGATTTAAAAAAAGATGAATTAATTATGAAAACAAAATACGAAGAAGATGAAGATTTAAAAAGATTACTAGAAGAAAATCTAAAAACAATATAAAAATGAGGGGATAATAAATATCCCCTCCTATGCCTGTATTTGTAACACAAATAAAAACATATTTCAATCCGCAAGGCTTTTCACCTTGTTGAGCTATTGCTTAATTAAATTATAGCATAAATAAAAAAATATTAAAAGGAGAAAACAATGAAAAAAATAATTAATGGTAAAAGATACGACACAGACACAGCAGAATTTATTGGAAAATGGGAGAATATATATAATTCAGCCGATTTGCAATACGAATGTGAGGAACTTTATAAAAAGAAAACGGGAGAGTTTTTTATGTATGGAGGAGGTGGACCAGCGTCAAGCTATGCAGTCCAAACTGGAAGCAGTAGTTGGTCTGGTAGTGAGAAAATAACACCTATAACAATAAATGAGGCAAAGAAATGGGCGGAAGAAAATCTTGATGCCGACGATTATGAAAAAATATTTGAAATCGAAGAAGAAGGAAATATTGCCTTTAGTTTATTGATACCAGAAAATTTATATAATAAATTAAAAGATAAAAGTGAAAAAACAGGCGAAAGTATGAAAGATATTGTCGTGGGAGCTTTGGAAAACAATTTGAAATAATTACAACATAAAAATTATACAATAAAGGGACTGTTGATTCAGTCCTTTTTTATATAGTTTAGTTTAAAGGCTTGTAAACAAGCCAATCATTTATATTTTAGCCTATAAGCTAATTAAATGATTAAGTATACCAATGGTATTCCTTTAAAAATAACTTTAAGTTTTAAAATAAAAAAAGCCACCTAGTTATTAGGTAGCTTAATGGTATTGCCTTTATAATTATTATACCGCAAATAAAAAAAGACCACCAGCCAAAAGCCAGTGGTCTGTGTAGAAATTCGGTAACACTATATATTGTCTACCTATCATTTACATTATACTATTTTCGTTTATCAACTTCATCTTCTATACCGTTTGAGATATATTCATCTAAATCTCCCAAGGCTTCATTTAAAAGATTTTTTCCCTCATCTCCAAGGACTTTTAAAACTGTTCCAAAAACCTCATCTTTTACTTTTTTACCATAAGATGGTGTGAAAGTCCCATCTTCTTTTGCATTATTAACTATAACTTGGTTTGCTGCTCCTACAGCTCTTTCAAGAATCTTATTTAATCGTTCTAAAGCAAATTTAGCTTCTTCACTCTTCAAATTTTTTTCGAATTCTTTAGTTAGCTTTAATCCCCTAATTATAAAATATACAGCAACAACAGCAAATAATCCGATTACAAATATTTTTAAATTATCCATTTAATATCTCCTTTTTATCAACTAAAAAAGCGACTACTTATGTAATCGCTTAAAACTTATATACTTAATTTATAAACTGCTAATTGATTTAATGATATACCTTCATCTTCTGCTTCCTCTGATAATTTTTTATGAAGAGATTTAGGTATTCTTACATTAAATTTTCCAGAATAATTTTTATCAACTGGTTCTGGTATTTTTTCTCCGTCTTCAATCATTAATTCTAAATTTGTTTCTAATATTTCCATCACAAGATCATAACATTCATCTAAAGTATCTCCATGACCTCTTACTTCTGGAATTTCTTGAATACAGCCTAGATAATAATTTCCGCTTTCATCACTTACCTTTTTAACTTTAAAATTCCATGGTAAAGATAAATAATATTTTAAATCTTTCATTTTTTTAAAGTATTTGACTTCCAAAGGGGAAGTTATTCCCCTTCTTCAATTATTTTAAGTATATCATCGACTTGATATTTTTTAACTGGGTTATTTGTTAAAACCAAGTTAAAAACTTTTCCATCAGATTTTCTTTTAAAAGTTTGATGACTACCCGCATTGTTTTTTCTTTTATCAAAATTTAACCACCCTAGCATTTTTTCTATTTCATCCGGACTAATATTTCTAGGGCTTGTTTTCATTTTCTTGATAAGCTTATCTTTTTTAGTCAAATACTTTACATCCCCCCTTGTAATATTATAGTACTATATATAATACTATTAGTCAATTGTTTTTATTAAAATCTAATCCAAGGTGTCGTATCCCCACTTAATCTCCTGCAAGCAACATATCTTCTTTGTCCAGAATTTGCTCCAATGTAGGAAATCCATCTATAACCATCACCCTCCCAGACTTGGTCGTAATGTATTGGTTCATTTTTTTGATATTGTGCAACAATAGGAGCATTAGTATTAGGAGCACTCCTAACATTACAAACATCTAGAGTTATACCTGTCCATTTTTCGTTCTTAATAAATACGCCTCCGTTAGAGCTTGTACTTGCTTTTTTTACTTCTGGGTAAACTTGTTTACCATTACTATCAAAAACCTTATATTTATGTTTCTTTGCCAAATCTATTGCATTATTAAGATTTTTAAAAGCACCCTTTTGACTTTTACTATCTCCCCAAGATTTTCTAACCCTATAAAGATTATTAGATGAGCTTGTATTTTTTTCTCCTCTTAATCTCTTATTTACTTCTTGGGCAATATAAGTAAATTTACTAGCAAGATAAGGTCCAGGACAAGAAGTCTGTGCATACCACTTATGCATTTGTAAAACCCCGTCTGTTCCGCCCGTATAAGTGCAGTTTTTTATCCCGTTTCTTCTGCATATATCCGCAACTAAATCTATTAAAGTATTCAAAACCCTATCTGAAACAAGCCAATTACCACCGTATTGACAGTTTGAAACTTCGATTGTTACTGCCCTATTATCACACCATGCATTTGATGTTGTCCATGCCCTATTTGCTTCATCTACTACTAGAACTATCTTGTTATCATTTCCAATCCCATAATTACAAGAAGCTTGCCTACTCCTAGATTTAAATACATTACCAATACCAGCTGCAGTTAAAACTCCTGCTGTATGGTGTATAGCTATCTTGGTTATAGGATGTGTTCTTCTTCCACTATGGTTTGGACTGTAACTAACTAAATCAACTAAACTACTATTACTCATTTATACCTCCTTGTACTAAAAAAGGACTAGATTTTACCTAGTCCTAAGCACTTTTATCCATATCGTCTGCTATATCGTCAATTTTACTATTTAATATCGTAACGTCTTTTTGTATTTGGTTTACCCCTTGCTTAATCTCAGCAAGGGTTGCCCCGGAAGAAGAATTGTGTACCTCTAATTTTTCTCCCAAGCATCTTACTTCGCCTTTGTTGGTTTCTATCGATTGGGTTACTTTTTCTGTAAGTTTTAAAATTTTATCGTTATTTTCTTTCTGTAGCTTTCTGTCCTCTGCTCTTTCGCTTCTTTTTATGCTAGTATCTTCCATATATACTTTCAAAAAAATCGCCGCTATTACTACCAGAGGACCATTTTTTATTAAAGCACTTGCTATCATAGTCCATTCCATATTATTACCTACTTCCTTTCTACTATATAAAAAAGAGAGCTTACACTCCCTTGATTATTCTGTTACTTCTTCCCAGCCATCAGCGTATTGTTCTGGACTAAATGTATTTGAATCTATCTTAGATTGATAGATTTTACCATTAAACAAAACTTTATCGCCTTTTTTATAAGCGTCATGTGCTCCTGTTGGTTGCTTAAACTCTTTTACTACTTCTGTTGTGCTTCCGTCTTGATTTTGGATTTTAACATTTAGATATTCTTTATATAAAGCTGGTGTCGCTTCTGGTAGCCATGTTATTTGACTTGTATGTGCTTGGATTACTTCGTAGACCTTGTCTTTGTAGGTAAATTTTTCGTTTTCTTCATAGTTTTTTCCAACTTGATAAGGCTTATATTGGTTTAAGATATTTTCTTTTTGTTCCTTGCTTAAATCTTTTGCCAAAATCAATGTTTCAAAGGCTGTCTTTATTTCTTTTTTAAGTTCTGCTACAATATTATCTAATCTATAAATAGCAATATTCGGATTAGCTTCTTTTGCTATTTCAGCAAGTCCAAGCTCAATTAATAAACTGTCGCTCTCATTTCTCTTGTCCCCCTTTAAAAATATAATAAAATCCCTCCAAGGATTCTCTTGTTGGATTCTTACTTGTGTTTCGTTTTTACCTTCAAAATATTCTTTCGCTTTTAATTCGTACATATTTTACTCCTTTAACTTCCGATTTTTTTCCATGTTGAAAATTTACCTTGATATTGTGTTCTAAAGTACACGGTTTGTGTTTGTCCGTCAAAATATGGGTATGCTATTTGTAATCTTTGTGTTCCTATTCCATAATTAATTGTGTGTAAATACCAATAATCTGCAGTAGGCAAATTACTTCCTTTAATTAAAACCCACTCTTTTATTACTGCGTTTGCATTACCACCAGATTCTATAAAGTCCACATTTAAAGCTCCATTTTTATAATTATCTAATGGTAAATTATCTAATTTCTTAACTTTATTTAAATCTTGATTAGTGTAATTGTTGTCAGATAATTCTTTACCAGCCACTTTACTTACTTTATCTTCTAACTTTTTACTATAATCACCTAAATACTTATCAGTAGAGGCTTTTACTTGTCCATCTACTTCTTGTAATAATTCTTCTTTTTTTCTACCTATAAGAGCTACTACATCATCTGCTTTTTGATTAATATTAGCAAGATTCGTCTGATAATTTGCATTAAATGATTCTTCTTTTTGCCCCATATTTGATAAATAGGTATCATAATTATTTTTTAACTCTTCATTTTTTTGACTAGCATTTTTTCCAAATTCTGTTTTTGCACTGTTATAATTTATTACTAAATTATTAATATAACTATCCCCTGTTTTCTTCAAATTTTTTAAGGCTTCGTCGCTAGTTGTTGTAAATGTATTTAAATTATTATCAGCAATTGTTGTAAATTCTTCTTTTCGTTTTTGGGCGTTTTTATCAAATTCTAATTTTACATTTGCATAATTAGTATTAATATCATTAATGTACTTACTTCCTGTATCATTAATGTTTTTTAATATTTCAGCATTTGCTTTGTCAATTTTTACTCGTTCATCTGTTATTCCATCAAGATTTTCTTTTAACTTATTATCAGACCTTTTTATATAATCTTCTGTTATTTCCTCTATGGTCTGCTTATATCTTAAACCCGTTTCCATATCTGGTAGGTCTTTAAAACCTTTAATAATCTCTATTATAAAGTCGTTGTCGCTCGGAAAAACATATCCACCAGCTGTAATTTCCAAAATATAGTCGTTTTCTTCTACGTTTCCCGGCAGCTTAAATTCTACCTCACTATCTTTAACTTTTGCCTTAGTAGACCAATATTTTTTAATGTTTGGATTAAATAAGCTTATATCTGCTTCTTGTCCATTAAGATTAATTAAAGCACCATTAGCATCTTGTAAGGCAAATTTTAAGATGGATGACCTATCAGCTTGCTTGATAACTCTCCCACCTTGTTTTTGTTTTAAATTTAATGTATTTAAGGACATATCTTAGTCCTCCTTAATTTCCTTATTTATTTTTATTTCTCCCTTTTCTTCGGCTTTTATTTTCTTTATTTCTATTTTTAATTGTTGATTTTCTGCTCTTAATAACGCTAAATTGTGGTTCGTTTGTGCTAACATATCTATATATATTTCTATTAAATTATCCATATATTCACCCCTTATTCTTTGGCAACTCTGTATTTATATTGTGTATCCATCAAATATACTGCTCCACTACCTTCTATAAACAGTCCTTCTCCATTTCCATTAACAAATCCTAAACCATCAGAATAGTTTACTATTTTTATTCTATTTCCACCAAAAGTAATATTTCGTTCAAATTTACACTCATCATTAAATGTTGTTGATCTATTAATTACAACATTTCCCTTAAATAATGCCGTCTTATCAAAATTTATAGTATCTAATACACGTATAGAGTAGCCTTCTGTGGCATAAGTGCTTTTTCCCCACCTATCAAATACCATATATGGTTCCCATTCCTTCCAGTCATCTTTATACCATCCTACGGACAAAAAACCTTCTTGATAATGACCCAAATTTAAGGAAAATGCTCTATCTTTATACCATAATTTATTTACATTTATCATTCCAAATCTATATCCTTGTCTACGATTATCTTGAAAATGTATTTGGTTATAATCGATTTTTATTCCAACATCATCGTCAGAATTCAAAGTTTGAAATGTTCCTTTAACATTTATAGAATTACCTTCTAAGTCAATCTTGCCAGCATTTATTTTTACTTGTTCTGGCGATTGATTTATTTCGGAAATTATATCCCCACTTGATACCTTTAAAGATATACTTTTTTTCATGTCATCTATATCAACGTTATTAGACAAATCAATATCAGTATTTCTCAAATGTAGAGTTCCACCATCCCAATACATGCTGTAATCATCGGCATTTTTACCAATTATAAATGTACCATCTTCCAAATTCCAACGGACTTTGCCACCAAGTATTGTTCCTGCTACTAACAAATCAGCAACAAACCCTTTACCTGTTCCAAAGGTTCTAAAGTTCCAATCGCCATTAGATTTTTTACTATCGGCGATTGCAAGAGTTCCTGCTCCTACATATATCACTCTTTGGGGATTGTCGTCTATTTCCCTATCAAAACTGTAATATCCTGCTGGTAGTCCGTACTTATTACCTTTTTTAAGCTCATAGTTATATCCGTCTCGATTAAAAGTGGCATGGGTTATTCCCTCATTCACCTTGTCTACAAAAGAACTTTTAAGGTCGGTCTCTGTTTCTTTTATTCTTTCTTCCAAAGAATTTAAGCTATCGCTTACAATCTTTTGTCTATCAGCTGGACTTTGGACTAATTTATCCCCAAATTCAACTTCTAAAGTTTCATTTAACAAATTTCTATGTGCCTTGTAAATTCTAGTCCTATAATAAAAATCTAAATCTTTTCTTATTATTCTTACAACATCGCCAACATTTGTTCTGGATCTTTTGGATATTTTTGTTTTAAATTGCACAAGAGGGCGTGATACTTGTACTAAAAAATCATATCCAGCCTTTATCAATTCTTTTGGATCTTCAATATCTTTAAAAATCTGTACCCTTGTTCTTGCTTCTCCATCGGAAAATCCAAACTTATTTGTCATTTCTTTAAGTTCAAGATATTCTTGTCCTTTCGGTTTATCTATCGGATTTCCTTTGGATTTTTCCCAAACAACATCGTCGATTTTTATTCTTCTGCCATATCCATCAGTTGGCTTACCTTCTTCATCAAGCTTTTCTTCGCCTTTTCCCCTTGGTATAACTCTTGTGTAAACCTCAGACACATCAACTTCTTTTACTACCTCAAGGGCATTAGATCCATAGACAAATCTTTCTCCAGTATCTTCACCCCTAAAACTTAATAAGTCTATATATCTTCCTGTTATCTTATTTCCATCAAAAGTTAAATAAAAATGTAAATCTAAATTCCAAGTTTCAATGATTTTTGATAAGGCGTCAAGTCTTGTAGAATCATAAAAGCTAGCAGACAATAGATCATTATCATCTACCCTGCCAACTTTCCACCTAGAACCAGCAAGAGCGATATTTAAAGCAGCACTCGCCTTAACCTTATCAGGTCTTTTGTCCCTAATATAACCATAAGATTTTAATTCATCAAAAATTATATGGACTGCCTGATAATTAACTGTGTAATCGTCAGATTCAGAGGATATAATCCTATACATTTGTATTTTCTGATAATCTTCCATATCCTTATGGGCGACATATTCAATATCTTTCATCTTATCGTTAGAATCAATAAAGACTCCAAATTCCAAGGTCATCAGCTTATTCAATTCTTCATGTTGGATTAAAGATTCAAATTCAGATGAAACAAGCTCATGTATTAACTTTTCGTTTTTATCAAATAAATATAACATTAATAGCTCCTTAATTTGTACCTAATCTCATAATCACAAACATTAGATAAGAGTATTTTTTCTTTAGGGTTTACAAAAAAGTTCTCAAAATCACTCATTAAATCCATAGCTGGCATTAAATTTCTACTATTTAGCAAGGCTTTTTGCTCTTTTAACAAGACTTCTATAGTATTTCCAGCCTTAAATAGATAAGAAAAAATAGTTTTGCCATTTCCATTCATATTCTCAAAAGTAAATTTATTGGTATCAGCAATTAAATTAAATTTCATTTCTAAAATATCAATATCTTCTTTGAAATCTGGCATTTCAATTTCTTTTCCATTCCCTTTTAAAACGTAAGTTTCAATGCTTGTTTTCATTGGATCAACACAAAGAATTTTAAAAGTAGAAATTACAGAATTTTTATCCTCTTTAAAACTTCCAACTTCTGTTATTGTCCCTGTGTAATAAAAAGCTTGGTCATCAGTCCAAGTCCATTTCGCTTCTTCTTGGTGTAATATAGTTGTAAATTTAGATAAAAGCTCTCTGAATAATTCATTTGTCTTAGCTTCCAACAAAAACTCAACTTCTATTACAAGGCTTTGTATATCAGAGATGAAAAACTTATTATTTCCAGCCTTATTAGAGTTACTTTTGGTAGATTTTGAACCTGCATTTCTTCTTGCAGAAAATTTTAATGTTTCAATATCTCTACCAAATACAGACCTACCAGATACATTTAAAGTCCTGTATCCATCTAGTTCTGTATCTAAATTAAATCCATTAATTATTGTTTGAATAGAGGCATAACTTTTAAGGTTAGCCTCGTTTGTATCTATAAACTTATATACCAAAGTTTGCCTCCAATATTAAATCTTTTCCTTGTTCTTGTGTAATATCTCTTGATATTGCCCTAAATTCTTTATTTCCAAGCCTTAAATTAATAACTAATGGCATTGTTCTACTATTAGTGTTAAAGTCTCTAAAAGAAGAATTTAAACCAGTATCAACACCTTTTATAGTGTTGGATAATCCATCAACTGCATTATTAACATATCTTTTAGATTTTTCTAATCCTACTGCAAGACCTTCTCCTGCATAAGAACCTAGATTCATTAAAACCCTAGATGGCGAATGAATTCTTAAAGCTGATCTAATTCTTGCAGAAACAGAAGCAGCAATCGATGAAGCAAGTCCCATAATAGAACCTCTTGTGCTTGCAAGACCACTATAAAATCCCATTCCAGCATTATATCCAGCACTTCTCATTCCACCTACAGAAGAATTCATAATTGCTATAAGTCTACTTCTCATACTATTTGCAAGGCTTGTCATCCTATTACAAGCAGAAGAAAAACCACTCGCCATAGAGCTTCCAGCTTGTTTTGTTTTATTTACAACAGCAGTCCACATAGAATTATTAAGGGATTTAACTTTATTTGCATAAGATGTAAATTTACTTTGCAACTTGCTTATATTGCTAGAAAAAGCTGAATAGTTTCTATTTAAGGCTGATGTAGATTGAGAATTAAACCTATTCCACATATTAGAATTTGTTGCTATAAATCTGCTTGCAAATTGTGAAAATGAAGCATTAACACGATTATTCATATTTGTAATGCTAACAACAATCCTGTTAGTTCCAGCAGTTACAGTTGCACTTATCCTGTTAAAAGATGATGTAAATCTACTAGATAAATTATTAAGTCCAGAATTTGAAATACTGTTCATCTTTGCCATTGTAGAAGAATAAGCGGAAATGATTTTTTGTAAATTACTATCAACGCCCTTACCTAGTGCATTAAAAGCATTTGTAAAAGAATTAGATACATTCATCAAAATAGTATCTGTCTTTGCAGGCAATGTTCCAAGTCTCATCTCAAAGTTAGAATTTATTGTATCAATTCCACTTGTAACAGCTGAATTTGCTTGTTCGGTAGATGATGTAATTCTATTTGCCAAATCTTCATATTGACCTGCTGTAGCTTGATTAGTTGCACTTGCATCAGTTGGAAGTTTTGCACTTAAACCATCAAATTGTGTGTTTGCTCCATCAACTCCTCGAGTGATAGAGTTAATCATGTTGTTTGCCATTTGGTCGGTTTGGCCTGATACGTTAGTATTCATTTCAGAAGCTTTTATTGTCAAGTTTCCCTTTGTTAGCTCTCCTTTTTCTTGGACTGTTCTAACAATTTCGTCCATACTCATTCCTGTAGCATTAGACATTTCTTGTAGTTTTGTTTGAGTTTCTTGGCTCATCATTGACATTTCTGATGTAAAACCAATTTTCGCTTGATTTGCGTTTTGTTGGAACTTAGGTCCAAGACTACTAGTCATATCATCAAGCGTACTACTTAAACCACTCATTTCTATTTCTACATCCGTTTTTGTATTTGTCGCTTCTTCTTTTCCTGGACTAAAGATATTTTTAAAAAATCCTTTAACACCAGAAACAAGTTTTCCTCCAATATTTCCTAAAGCTCCAAGAATTGACTTACCTAGAGTCATAACTATTTCAACTCCAGCTAAAACAATTTGTGGAATAGCTTGTACAATTCCTTTTATTAGCTCAAAGATTATTTTTATACCAGATCCTAATAATTGAGGCAATGATTGTCCTAGACCATCAATAAAGCCTGCTATTATTCTTCCAGCAGTAGCAATTAACATTGGTATATTTTGAACAATTCCTACTAATAATTGACCTATTAAAGTCACACCAGCAACTATTAATCTAGGTAAATTTTGCATAACTCCTTGCAAAAATGAGCCAACTACCAATAAAGCAGATTGAATAAGCTTACCTGCATTATTACCTACACTTTGGACTAAAGCTATAACTATATTAGTTCCAGCAGTCAAAATAGCTGGCAAATTTGCCGCCAATGCTTGGGCAAAATGATTAATAAGCGTTGCCCCTTGATTTACAAGATCAGGAATTTTATTGGCAATTCCATTTCCTAAATTAGTGATTATTTCAGGACCTTTTGTTTTTGCTACTTCCAACAATTTATCAATTTGTGTGCCAAATTTAGAATATAAAAGTCCAAGTCCAGCTAAAGCTATACCAATTACAGCAGCAGGAAATAATGCTTGCATACCTATATTTGCTAAGGACACAGCTTTCCCAACCATAGGACTTAATTTTGCTAACTTAGCACCAGCAGTTAAAACTGATAATTCTGTTTTCTTTGCTAAAGAGCTTAAAGCTCCCCCAGTAAAGCTATTTAAAGCACTACTTGCACTACCAGAAAACATCTTAAAAGCATTACCAACTTGACTTAAACCCCCAATAACAGGCGATAAAGTTTTTGTTATCTTTCCACCTATCAATAAAACTGGTCCAATAGCAGCCAAAAGACCACCAATTTTTAATACCATCTCTCCTATAGCTTTTTTTGAAGAATCTGATAAATCAAACCATTTTGAAGCGAGTTCATTGACCTTATCAACCATATCTTTAAGAGCAGGAGCAACAATTGAAAATATATCTTTAGCTATGTTTCCAAGAGTATTTTTAAAGGTCGTTAATTTAGCGTGTAAAGTTTTCCAAGCTTCCGCCGCTTCTTTTGCCAAATCATTTCCATGATTATAGGCATTATTTGACTGTTTTATAGCCTCTGATAATAATTCGTGATTTTGAGCTAGAGATTTAACTGCATTAGATTCCCTTACACCTTTAATCCCTAACATATCCAAAATTTGGTTCATATTTCCACCAGATTTTGAAGCTTTGTCAAGACCTTTCATCAAATCTTCTAAAGCTTCTGTAGGTTTTGATTTCCATTTAGCAGCAAAATCTTCTGCACTCATTCCTGCAACCTTTGCAAAGTTTTGTAATTTTGCTCCACCACTAGCTACAGCCTTATCAACTTTTGTCATAACTGTAGACATAGCAGTTCCACCTGCTTCTGCT
Source organism: Anaerococcus vaginalis (assembly GCA_018363915.1). Classification (GTDB taxonomy): domain Bacteria; phylum Bacillota; class Clostridia; order Tissierellales; family Peptoniphilaceae; genus Anaerococcus; species Anaerococcus vaginalis_C. The sequence continues at coordinate 58,366 of JAGZMY010000007.1, read as the reverse complement.
TCAATTCCAACAGAAGACATTGCAGTTGCAAGTCCTAATACATTTGGAGTTGTAATTCCTACAAGCCTAGATGAAGCTGCAAGCCTTGAGGACATATCCATTATTTCAGCTTCACTTGTAGCAAAATTATTACCAAGCCTAACAACGGAGTTTCCCACCTGTCTTATGCTTTTACCTACATCAAGACCCATTACATTGGCAAATCTTGCCATTTGTTTTGCACCTTCTTCGCCTGCAAGGTTAGTCGCCGAACCCATCTCAGCCATAACTCTTGTAAATTCCAATAAGTCTTTTTTACCATGAATACCTAATTGACCTGCAGTTTCTGCCAAGCCTAAAAGATCATTTGTAGATACAGGAATAACAGAAGACATTTTTGCAATATCATCTCCAAAACCCTTTAAATCCTTACCAGCCATATTAGTTGTTTTACCAACGCCAACAAGTCCAGTTTCAAAATCGGAAAATTGTTTACCAGCATAAGTAAAAGCGACCCCTAATGGCAAAGTTAGTTTTGTAGTTAAACTCCTACCAATACTTTCAGTAGCATTTCCAATCTTAGAAGCAACTCCACTTACTTTATTAGCTTGATTTTGTAATTTCTCAACCGATTTTGTAGCCTGATTAAATTTAGAGGTAAATCCAGAATCAACCGCCGAAAGAATGGCTTCAACTCTATAACTCATATTATTCACCACCTTTCTTTTCGTAATTTCTTACATTTTTAGCGATATTTCTTAATCTATCAAAGGTATTGTCATCTTCCGTTTTTTCTCCAAGAACCTTTTTCTCAGCCTTTTCATAATCAAAAATATCTTTAATATCTTTAACAACGTAATAAGTCTTTTTGCCCTTAGTTTCAGTTTCTTCTAGCTTTCTTTTTAAAAGTTCATTCTCGATAAAATCTCTTTTCTTATCAATTTCTTTTAATCTAAAAGCTGTAAACATCATGTAAAATGCAACTAAAGTCATTCTTTCAAGCTCTTTTATACTGTCGGAAAAATATCTTAACCCATTGATAATTAAGTCCTTATAGAGTAAAGACTCTATTTGTTCTTTTTTACTCTCTCTTTTTCTTTCTCTTCTTTTTCTGCTTTCTTCATGCTCTCCCATACTTGCAAGGCTTTCTTCTTGGTCGCTGATTGAGTTTTCAATTGCTCTAAAAAATCATCACACAACTTTCCTAAATCTTCGTGATTATCCAAATATTCTTCAATATCCTTATCGCTTGGTTTTTTATCTAAAGTTGCAGTTGCTGCCTTTATAAGCTCTGGCAAGATTAAAACATCGCCCGTATATAAAGCAGTTGTAGCATTTTCAATTCCTAATCTGATATCAATACCATTAGCGTTTTTTGACCTACCTTTGGAAATTTCCCTACAAAATTTAAGACCAAAATTTAATTCATAATCATTACCATTTATTGTTAAATTCATATATTCTCCTTAAAATTTATAAAATAAAAAGGACACTATTTTAGTGTCCCTCTGTTCCTGTTGTTTCTGCCTTGTCATCAAAGATAGTTACATCTCTAAAAGCATAAAGAATTGCTTTTTCTTGGTCTTTGCTTATAGTTGCGTAACCATCTTGTGGTATTCCATCTATTTTCATTGTTGTAGAAATCTCAGCTAAATCTTCAACATTTGCTGGCATTTCCCAAGATTCAAGTTTTCCTTGCATATATTTTGCAGGATATTTACCTTCTTGTGCTTCTCCTGCCAAATCTATTTCCCAACATTCCAATACTTTTTGCTCAATTACAGATTTCTTTAGCATTTCATTTACTTCATCATGGCTTGCAATAGCGTTTATTTCCAAAGACACTTCAATTCCACCATTTGATGTAATAGCACCGTCTTTTGTTTGAGTAGTATCAACGTTGTTTTCGTATGATAAAGTATGTTCAGTTTGCAAAGCTAATTTAGTAGCTTTTTCTTTTGTAGCATTTTCTAAAAGTCTAAACATCAAGATTTTATCTTTTCCATAAATTGCTTTTATCATCTTTTTCACTCCTTAATAAAATTTATAAGTTAAATTCAAAACTCCATGCCAAAGGGTTTCGTTTGTTGAATTATCAGCTAAAACTCTTGTAGAACCATCAAGCAAAATCCATATATGAGGACTTGTAAACTTGTGGCAAGCAAGGCTGATTTTTTGGCACATTGTTTCGCATTCTTTTCTCGATTCTTTTTTTGTCCATACGTGTATAAAAATAGAGGCTTGACCTAAAGAAAAAGACTTAGTAGCTTTTGGTTTAAGGTCGACCTCTCCTAATACAACAAAAGGGTATGTAGTTCCCTCCTTTGGCAAAAAGGGGTAACACTCATACCCTAGTTCTTGTATTCTTTTAAAAATTAAATCATATATTTCTTGGTTCATCACTTATCCATCTTTTCTAAGTCTTCAATAAATCCACTTTCTACGCTGTCTAAAGAAGGCTTAACAAAAGGTTCTGCCTCCATAAATCTTGTCCCATATTCAACATAAGCTGCATATTCAGTATTAGGTGCAACAACAACAGTAAGTCCATTATCAATAGTTTCTAAAGAAATTGACCTCTTTGTTTCTCCAGTTGAATATCCTTTAACAAAGATTTTTTTCGGTGTAGCATTATCTTTCATAGTCTTTTGCAACTTTGCCCCATGCTTTTTAACAGTTTTTCTCGCAAATTCAAGGTCTTTTATTTTTGATAAGTGCTTGGTCAATAAATCAGTACCTTTTATAGATATTTTCATATTTCCCCCACCACATATCCTGTCTTTTGTCTAAAAGTTTCTTTGGCTAAAACCTTGTATTTTTTATCCTTTAAAATCACATAATCATAGTCAGGACTTTTTCCCTTAACTACTAAACTAATAGCACCAACATCAACTTTAGAGAATAACTCGTTTTGCTCTTTAAGGCTTACAGACCTATAAGAACAAAATTTAATATTCCTTGTTTCTGTAGCTTCCATTCCACCAATTTGAGGGTTATATTTTTCTTCGCCCTTTTTTATAAAAATAACTTTTGTATCAAATCTCATAAGAGCTTCACTCCCCATTTGGCTTGTAGTCCACTAGAATTTTTTGCATAGTCAAGGCACTTATTTAGTAGTTTATCTTCATAATTTGGATCATAGGATTCAGTTCCTGCTGTTTTGGATTCAGAAGTCATTCCCTCAGAGCCTATTTTGTTAAATCTATAGATGGTAAGTTCCACAAGAATATAATTAAGCTCATCAGGTATTTCTTTAAGGACTAAAAAAGAACTCATTACATCAATCATTTTTGCTTTTTGCAAATCTTCGATTGACTGTATCAAGTCCTTATCAATATCTCCTATTAAATTTTCATACATCTTAAAATTATCCATACTTACCACCTATCTTGTTTAAGCTGCTGGAGTTGTTTCTTTTGGTGCTTCTTTAATATTAAATTTAAAGACACCGTCAGTTCTTTCAGCAAATAATTTAATTGCATACATAGCGTAAGTAGATACAGACATTCTGTCTTTTTCAACTTCTCTTGTAATGCCAATTATTCCTGTTTTATCACTTGTAAACCCAAATCCAGCCTTAGCAATTTCTCCACCAGATACATTAGCATAAGAAAGATTTAAGTTTTCAGGTGCTGTTGCATACATTGTGCCTTTTGGTATTTGGCTTGTTACAATAGTGGTTGTCGTATTCATAAAATTTGTTAAATAAGTCAATCCAAATGCGGTTTGAACTGATATATTTTGCTTAGATAAATAATCAGATACATCAAGAGGGTTTACAAAAACAATAGTTCCTGCTCCTTCTCCTGCAAATGCTGTGTTTACATTTCCCCAAGCCTTAGCAAATCCATCTTGAACCCCAAAGGAGTCGGCTGTTTTCTTTGTAGATTTAACTTGGGTAAATAAGTCATTTCTAATATTTTCTTGCATTTGTCTTATCATAAGATCATCAGTATCAGCAACAGCAACTGCAAATCCTCTTTTTTGGATTTCTTCTGCTGGTACTAATTTTCTGTATTTTTTATATTCCAATGTATAAGTTTGGTCTGGTTCTCTTTTAGTTGTTGATAATGGAATAACATCTCCAGCTGCTACCTCTCCATCAGCAAGTGTTACAGAAGATTTGTAGGTTTTAATAGTATCCCCTATATTCATTTTTGTAGCTCTTTGAATCCCCAACATTTCTAGTAAAGATTCAATTTGATTTCCAAATACATTTACAAAATCTTGATCTGCAACTTGTAAATAGTTGCTTGCATTCATAGTATTTTCTAATACTGTCATAATTTCCTCCTAATTAAATAATTCTGGGTGATTAAGCATTGCCTCACGTCTTTTAACTGCATCTTTAATGCCTAAAATTTCACTTCTTTGACCTTGGCTTGACTTAACACCTGTTTTTTTAACCTCTGGACTTTTGCCCTTTAGTCTTTCGTTCACTTCTTTTTCCACCAAGTCTTTGAGCATTCCTGCAAAATCTTTCACATTTTCTTTTGTAGTTTCTGCCTCATCAGTTATAAGATTATTCACAAGATCATCTGAAATATTGAAGCCTTGTTCAATCAACATATTTTTAGCAACCTTTGCCATAGCTGATTGATTTTCTCTTTGCTTGTACTCTTCAAGTTCTCTTTTGTACTTATCAAGTTCGTACTTCAACTTTTCATCTTCATTCATCTTTTCAAGCTTTCTGGCTTCTTCAAGCTCCTTGATTTTCTCATCTTGTTGCTTTTGCCATTTAGCTTTCTTTTCCTTAATGATTTCGTCTACTTGTTCATCAGAATATTTCTTTTCAGGCTCTTTATTCTCAACCTTTTTTTCTTTTGTTTCTTCGATTTCTTCTGTGGTTTCTTCAACTTGGTTTTTATTTTCGTCTGCCATTTTTACCTCCATAATTTAAAGTTGTAATGCTTAACTATCCTTAAAGTTTTACGTCATTAAAGCTTGGACAATAAAAAAAAGCGGGCATACTCCTGCCCGCTTAGTTTTAATATTTAATTCCTTTATTTACATTAAAGTATCTTTGCTTCTTATTAAGCTTTTTAAATTCTTCTTCTGTCAGTATCCTTTGCATTGCTATTTTGTATTTCTTGTTATATGGATACTTATTTCCATCAATTAATCTTCTAACATTTTCAGCGTCTTTCTTGCATAAAAAATGGGCGTGTTGCTCATAAGCACCGCCCTCTCTTTTAAGTAGCCATTTTCTTTTTGGTAATTTTGGATAATATTTAATTGTTAGTTTCATTTTTCTGTAATTAAAAAGCACATCTAACAAACGTTAGTGTGCTTAATTTAATATTTCAATTTTTATGTCTTTAATACTTGATACTGGAATCATCTCTGGTCCATCTTTAGTCCTTACAAAAAATATGTCATCATCTTCTCCAATATCTTCACCGATTTCAAGACCATTTCCAGACGCCAAAATTTCTTTACCATCATATAATTTTATCTTTATTTTTTTAGCATTTTCAGCTTCTTCCCAATTAATCAAAGTCATCACCCCTTATTGGTACAATGTGAGTTCCTTTTTTCCCATAATAAATTCTTATCTTGCTTGTTGGATATCCAACTCCTTTTAAATAATAGTAACCTATATTTTTCCCTACATTAACTTCTTCAAACCACTTATTAAGATTATTTTTTTCCATGATAAATTATTCCTCTACCATGAAAATTATTAATAATTTCTTGAACTTTATCTTCTGAAATTGTTAATCTATTTTGAGGACCCCATCCTCTTTCTTTCCTATTTTTTAAGTAATTATTATATTGTTTAGTTCCAGACACGTGCTTTTCATAATGACCACGATTAGATTTCAAATTTATTTCACCGTTTTTTACCCTATTAATTATTTCCAAGGACGAGTTAGGACTAATTTTTAAAGGTTTATCTTCATTCTTATTATACCCCATATCCTCTAAATTATAACTTTTATCAGAGTTTTTATCATCAAAATAAGCAACAGTAGTACACCTGCACCTAGGATGCCATAAAGGGATATTATCTCCCTCAACTGCTTCTGATATTTTCACAATATCCCCATTATGAGGGCTACAATGCCTACAAGCTGTAGGCTCTGTCATTATTTCCAAATACTCGTAACCACCGTCTTTATATGCTTCAATTTGAGTTTGTATCCATACCCTGCCGCTTTCAGTATAGGCTAATCTTTCAGTAGCATTTGTTATATTTTTAATATCCTTACTTACTAAATCCCTTAGTTTTTTAGCAAATTCTCTCGGATTTTTGCCCTGTATTACAACAGATTCAATATTTCTTTCAATTCTTCTAGATAATTCTCTCGTATCTCGCCAAACTCTGTCGGAAAAATGGGCGTTGTGATAATCTTGATTAACAATAAACCTCGCCCTTCTTTCAATTCCTGTTTGGTTTATATTCAGTCCCAAAATACTTGCTTGGCGTTTGTACTCATCAATAGAACCTTTTATCAAATGGTCTTGTAATTCATTTTCAACCTTTGAACCAGTTCCGATGATGTGAAGCCTTACCATTTGATTAAGCATTTCAAGCCTATTAAGTTGCATTGTAATATTATAAAGCTTCATTTCTCGGTTGGCTTTTTGACTAAAATCTTTATCTTTTACATAAGTTTTGGCTAGGTACTTATAATCTTCAACATCAGCCTTTTCAACTCTTTTTCTAGCCTCGTTTATAGATATCCCTTGACTATCAGAAAATCTTGTAATTTGCCCCTGTATCTCTTTATTTATATTTCTTAAAAGCTCGTTATAAATATAGGCTATTCGCTCTTTAACAAAGCTTTCATCTCTATTCTTGGATTTCAGAAGATTTTGGTACTCTCGCCTTCTCCAATATTCCTTGCTTGTCGTTGACATCTTCCATACTCCAATCATCTCCGTGGTCGTGTTTTATATCTGTATCAAACTCATCTTCTTCTTTCATCTTTTCGATTTCTTCTTTTACATTATCGACAATAGATAAATAAGCCAAACCTGTTTCTTTACTTACTAGACCATTCAAGCTATTAACCACCTGTGCTTCCTCTAGCACGTTTTTTGGAGCGTTTCTAGTAAATTGATAAGTTATTCCTTTATAAGCTTCCTTATCTCCCCAATTTGGCAAATTACAAAGCAGTTTATATCTAATATTTAAACCAGCAGTAAACTTACGCTCTTTAGACTTACAAAGATTATCCAAGCCTTGCAGTTTATAAGATAAAGCAATACCAGAAGAAGTTCCAAAATTTTCATCAGACAAATTTGGCACCATAGAAAGTTGATAAATCTTTTCTTCAAGCCTATCAAGTAAATTTTCTTGTGTTTGGTCGGCGTCTGGCTTTTGTAAAAAATTGACATCCGGTACAGTTCCATCAGCTTCATTAGTAGTTTTATATAAATTCCATATTCTGTTATCTTTTAAAAACCCAACCTGTTCTTCGTTAAGTTCTACACCAATAACCTTTAAATAAGCGTCAGCAAAATAATCAACATCATTAGCCTTTTCACTTATAACCTTATCAATTTGATTAATAAGCGTATAAACCGATTCAAAAGCTGATTGACATTCCTCGTTTTCCCTATATTCAATAATCGGACAAAAACCAAAATAATGAGGATATTCCTCAACAATATAAAGTCCGTCTTTACCTTCTTCAAAATAATAAATCTTTTCATCATCAGAAAAAGTACCCTTTAATTTTTTATCTTGATCTAAATAATAATGGACACCATATCTAACCTTTTTCCTTATAGAATTATCCCTAATAACAAAAGTTTCTAAGGGGCTAACGTGCAATATATTTTCAACCGCTTCTTCATCAAGATATAACATTTCATAGCCTACACCAAAAATAGACATATCCTTTGCCAATTCGTATTGCTCATCATCAATATTGTTATAGTCAGCAACATCAGTTAATTTATTGATATAATCTTCGCTATCGTGATTAATTTTAATAGGAATACCCAAAAAATATCCGTTAAGCGTATCAACAATATATTTAGCAAAGTTCATAACCACCTTATTATCTGGCTTGTTAAGTGGTTTAGGTTCATCAAATAAAATATTGTGCTTGCCTTGGTACATATTCAAAAGAGGCTCGTATCTTTCACTTACCAAGTTTTTATGAGCATTAATAAAACCCTCCAAACTTTCAAGGTTCAAAGGGTCGTCTTTATCAATTATAAATTCTTTAAAATCGCCAACGATTGTTTTTATACTTATCAAATAAAACCTCCTTTAAACATTTTAATTCTTGCACCGTCATCTCTTAGGTCTGTATAGATAGAATATCTCATAGCGTCCATAACGTCGTCATATTCCTTTTTTACTTGGTCTTTTGTTGTATTTGTTTCCCAAACATAGGAATATATCTCTTCTTTAAATCTTTTCGCTATAGGCTCATATACCTTTAATTTTAAGGTCTTGTATAAGATAGCCACCTGCTCAATACCTTCAACAACTTTTTTACTTGCAAGCTTAGCTTTCAATCCGTCTTTAATAAATCTATCAATATGCTCAACTCTAGCAGAATCACAATAAAAAACTAACTTAGGATATTTTTCATCAAGCTTTTTTGCTTCGTTGACCCACCAATCAATCTCTTTTTGTTTTTCCGCAACTTCGTCAATCATTATGTACTCGTTATTATCAGTAATACCAAAAACAACAATAGCTCCATAATGCCCATATCCCCAATCGACACCAGCAATGTATCTATTAAATTTGTACTGATCTAAATCATTTATAAAATGTTTATCAGCATCAAAATCTTTATAAACCATTCCATCGCCTGACACCCAATTTCCATAGATATTTCTCTCGGTAAACATACCAGCAGGCGTTGTCTCGATTGTAGATTGTAAATATCTTTTATCCAAAAAAGTATTATCAAAAATTGTAAACTTGTAAGATAAAATCTTATCACTTTTATTGTCTATATAATCTTTTTTAAGCCAATGCTCGGGATTGTCGGGGTTGGTATCGCACATTATCCTTGCACCCTTACCAGAGCAACGGGAACGAATTTCATCAAATACTTGTTCATTTGCCAAAGATGCCTCGTTGATATAAGCACCGTATGAGGTCATTCCTCTAATACGACCTAACGCATCAACTTTACCGTGTCCCACTTGCACTACATAAACTCCCATAAAAGTAAAATTACCTAATTTATCAATCTTAAAATCAATTCCATACTTGGAAGATAACTCTATTAAAATATTTTGATAAATAGTGGATATAGAAAAACCTGCCAAGATATATTGAGGTCTTTCAACACCTTCCATCTTAGCTATTTTCTTAACTCTTATTAGTTCTCTTATAAATAAATCATTGTTTAGTTGTGTTTTCCCAGACCTTTTTGCACCATGTAAGATTAAAATAAACCAGTCATTAAGTGCTGTTTCCCTATATATTTCTTGTTGTTTTTTGGTATAAATTTTATTAATATTACTCATCTTCTAACAACCTATCATCTAATAATTCAAAATATTTAACTAATTCCGAATCATTTTTATTGTCATTATCTTTGGCTTTCCTATCCATCCATACGTCTGGTTTTCTATTTTTAAGCCAAAAAATTTGAGAGGTAGAATTTGGAGGTATCCACTTTTTATACTTTTCAATTTTTTTAGTTTGAACCCCATTAGTTTCTGTAATATAAGTTTTAGTTTCTTCTACATAATATCCTAATGATGATTTATGCATTGCATTCTCAACTTCAAAATCCGTTACTTCTTTTCCCTTTTTTAAAGAAGCCGATAAAGCCGAATATTTCTTCTTCCACTCTTTTAAAGTAGAATATGCAATCCCCATATTTTGAGATATTTGTTTCTCAGATAAACCACTTTTTGCCCAAGCTTCAACTTTAATTAAATTTTCTTCCTTTAACCACTCTTGATATTTAGCTCGAGCCATTTTGTCACCTACCTAATCAATCCCCACTCGGCAAACTTCTCGAATCCTCCAGTATTATTAATATATTCTCTCGCAATCTCGACAATATCCGAGTAAGGCTTTCCGTCAATTGTTTCATCTCCAATTGCACAGGATAGTTCGTATATTTCCCCAGTTTCTTGTGCCTTTAAGTATGCATATATGTTTACCGATACATCAGCCTTGGATAGGTCTTTACCATGAAGTCCTCCACCAGTTACTGCTCTCCCCATGTCTGAGCCGAGTTTTCTATTTGTCGCTCCAGTATCAACATTATATCCACCTGTCCAATCTCCTAAAGGATTTATAATTGCATTTGGATATATTGATTTTAAAACTTCTGCAGATACATTTGACTGACAAATGATAAGTTTATCTTCATCAAGAATGTATTTTCCATCGTAAGGATAATTAGAATAGATTTCGTTAGCGATTAAAGATAGTTTCTTTTCTTCATCTGATGTAGGTACTCCCTTAAAAATTCCATTGTCTCCACATCTTATCTTTCCTTTTTGATTCTTTGATAAGTGGATATCCTGTTCTACTATTTTAATATCTGCTATGACATCCCCTGCTATTCTCTTAATAGCCTTTTCAATTTCTTTTTTATTTAACTTGCAGTCTGTCTCTATAATTACATGACAATCTTCATGCCCAAGCAAAACTTCAACTGCTATTTTAGGATTTTCTTTTTCTTTGTATGCTAAATCTACAATTGCACCAGATATTCTATCCGCTATTTTATCTGGATGCATTGGGTTTACTTTTTCAAACATTTATTCTCCTTTGCTTTCTAATACAGCTTCTCTGCCAGTAAGCTGTTCCCATCGGTTTATAATAACATCACAATACTTTTCATCTAATTCCATAATAAACGCGTTTCTTCCGAGTTGCTCGCAAGCTATTAGTGTTGTTCCAGAACCGCCAAATAAGTCTAAAACATTATCGGATTTTCTACTTGAATTTTTTATCTGATATGCAAATAACTCAACAGGTTTCATAGTTGGGTGTTCTCCATTCCTTAATGGCTTATCAAAATTTAAAACAGTTGTTTGTTTTCTATCGCTATACCAAAAATGGCTCCCCCCCTCAGTCCATCCATACAAACAAGGCTCATGTTTCCACTGATAATCTTGTCTGCCTATAATCATTTGATTTTTATTCCAGATTAGGCATTGTCTTATTTGCCAACCTATATCTTTTGCAGCACCTCTAAAGTTATAACTTTCTGATTCTCCATGCCATATATAAAAACTTGCACCAGGATTCATAACGTTATTAGCACACATAAAAGTATCAACTAAAAATCTTCTAAATTCTTCATCTTCCATAGAGTCATTTTTAATTGTCAATTTATCAGAAGTGCAACCTTGATAATTTATGTTGTATGGAGGATCTGTTAATAATAAATCAGCTTTGATTCCGTTCATCAGTTTATCTACATCATTCTGTTTCGTGCTATCACCACACATCAATCTATGATTTCCCAATAGCCAAACATCTCCAGCTTTAGTTTTATATATAATTTCTTCATCTAGGCTATAATCATCTTCTACAGCCTCGATATCTTCCAACTTTTCTAATTCTTCAAATCCAAAATCAGACATATCAAAGTCCAAATCCATTTCAGTTATCTCTTCAAGTTCAGAATTTAATAAATCAAAATCCCATTCTGCAAGCTCGGATGTTTTGTTATCAGCTAATCTAAAAGCCTTTATTTCTTCATCACTAAGATCATCTGCAAGAATACAAGGAACTTTTGTTAGACCTAACTTTTTAGCAGCTAACATTCTAGTATGTCCATTAATAATTTCATTTCCGTCATCTATTACAATAGGATTTTTAAAACCAAAATTTTTAATAGAGCTAGCAACAGCATCAACTGCATTTGTATTGTTCCTTGGATTGTTAACATAAGGTATTAGTTCGTCAACTTCTTTGTAAATAATCTTTAAGTCATCGTTTTTCTTCATTTTCCCCTCCAATATTTTAAATCCATCAACTAGGCTGCCAAAAAAACAAATGAAAAAGAATTTACAAACGCATTTTTTAAAATAATAATATAATAATTTTAGGAGAAAAATTTGGCAGCTTAGTTCATAAATTTATATAAAAAAAGACGAACCCAATCGTTCGCCTTACTTGTATATATTTTTTCTGTGTCCAATATCAATAGCTATTACAATAAGTTCATCATCTCTTATATCGCATATAACCCTATAAGCACCAATCCTATATCGCCAAAGTCCCTTATATTGACCAACAAGAGCCTTGCCAATGCTTCTGGGATTATCAAGACCATCTAGTTTAGCCTTCATATCCTTTGTTAACATAAGACCTAAATGCTTATCCATCTTCTTAATCTTTTTCCTTACATCATCAGAAATCAAAAGTCTATAAGTCATTTTCAAGTTCCGAAATCAAATTATCAACAGAATAAGTCTTTGGATTTTCTTTAAAATTTTCTAAAGCCTTTATCCCAATTTCATAATCAAGTTCATCTTCAATTTGTTCAGCCAAAGCAGACTTAAAAAGTTCAGATAAACTCTTACCAGTATGCTTTGAATAAGTTTTAAAAAGCTTGTTTTCTTCTTCATTTAATCTTAATGATACAACACTCATAAAGTCCTCCTTATCTTTGTTTACATTGTAATACATTATGATAAGAAAGTCAATCTATTTATATAAAAAAAAGACAGGTTTCCACCTGCCTAAAATGTTAACTTTACAACTCCATAGCCGTTTTGATAACGACTTATATTTTAACACTTAATATTATATCATCTAAAGATAAGATTTTCATTCACTTTTTGTTTACCATAAAACACAATTAATATTTTTTAAGTATTTTACTAATAGCATTTAAAGCGTGATCAGACTTCTTCCAGATAGCAGATTTACTCAAATGTAATTTTTTCCCCATTTCTTCCATGGTCATATCGTTATTAATCCAAATGTGATACACAATGAATCTGTAATCATCATCTCTTAAATTTTTAAGAGCATACCTAATATCAGCATTTTCAAGTCTTATTTCCGCTATTTCCATGTCAATATCATTTATCTTATCAATAACTTTAATTATTTTTTCTTCTTGTGTAGACCCACCACCTTGGACTGCTTCACTATCTGACATACAAGCCTTAATCCCATCAATACTTGCTCTTAGATTATCTCTCTTATCCATTTTCATATCAATATAATCAAGGTCGTACTTGTATTTTTTTAATATTTTCTTTACTCTCTCCCTTTCAATTTCATTCTCTACTTCTAGCCTGCTTTTTCTTTTCCTATAAACCATCATTTCTCCTTAATTGTAATATTGTCCCCAATATCTTCCCATTTCACATAGTCGTTATTAATACAATCTAGTTTATTTTCCAATCTGTCCTTAAACTGATTCAATCTTTTATCTCCAAAACCAAATTCATCATGAAGAGTTTCCAAAGATAGGGCAAGAAAATTTAAAATTAAGGTTCTTGTAGCAGTACTTTTTGCAGTATCTTTAACAGCCTTGTTATAAGTATTATTTAATTTTTTCTTGACATAAGGACTACCATTCTTATATTTAAAATTCATATCCATCAACTTCCTTTATTTCAATCTCCACCCTAGGATTGTTCTTATCATACAAAACCTTAGAACCATCATGCCCAACAACAATATTGCAATTATCGTCTTTTATAACTCCATAATCTGCCAAAATATCACAAGTTGCAGCCAAAAGATTAGTAAGGTCAACTCTATGTTTTGTTTTCCTGTAATAAACACATTTAAGATTAATAGGATAATCTATCTCTTTCTTATATTTTCCTGTAATCTGCCTGCCACAATCTTTCGCATATTCCTTATACCTTGCAGACTGGGACAAAAAAGATTGCCCCGTCTTTTTATTTTTATAAATTTGCATAGAATTTTTCTTGGTGGCAGGATTGCCATATAAAACTAGCTGCACTTTTCAATCTCCCTATTCAAATAAGTTATAGCTTTCTTTAAGTCTTCCACCTTATCATCTTTCTTTCCAGCCCTAGCTATGTATTTAAAAGCATTTCCAAGGTTAAAATTTAATTCAAAAGAATCAATCACATCAAAAGCTTCTAAACCATTAGCCTTATAATAATCTGGTCTAATCTCACTCATTATTCAAATCCTCCTTATTACCACTCAATTCTTATCCCGTATAGAAAGTCGTTTTTAGTGAATATGTTTTTTGCATATTTATATTCCACACGAAAATCTGGTAGCATATCTTGTAATTTTAGCAAAAATTCTTCTTTACGCATCCATATCTGTTCGTTTGCTTCATAATCGCTCATTGTTACCACATAGCCTCTGTATCCCGTCAGATTAGCTTTTTTTATTTTGGATTCTAATTTTTCTTTTTCCCACCATTTTTCAAACCATATATCAAAAGCTTTCTCGCGGTCTTGCCTTAACTTCTCAACGTTCAACATACACATCTCCTAAGATTATAAATCCTCACTTTTTACAAAAGTCCCATTGATGGTCTTTCCTTTTCTTTTACTAATCTTTTCATATGCCATCTCCAAACATACAACAGGGTCAATTCCTAAGTCCTCACATAAAATAATTAAAGTCACAAAAATATCCCCCATTTCAAGTTTGAGATTTTTCCATCTTTCGATTTCTTCAATAGAGAAATCTTGTTCAATATTTTCATCATGTTTGAATTTTTTATATAACTTCCAAACATCAAGCTCTGTCTTAAACTCAAAAACTTCCTCAATAAATTTCATGAATTGTTTTTCTGCATTTTCAGAATGTAACAAATCCTTATCATCTGCCCACTCTAACACTTTTTCTTGTAATTGTTCAAATGTCATTCTATATACCCTCCTAAAGGCTCATCTATATTTTGATTAAATTCAACACTTCTTACTTCGAATGTCTCTCTAGTATCCGTGGTCTCCATAGTCTCTTTGAGAAGCTCCACCATTCGTTCCTTAGCTTCATACTCATCACTATAGACACCGTAGAGCGAAACACAATCGCCACAACCTACAGAATATCCAGCATCATGCCCTATAACTAAATAAATCTTATCTTTTAATTCTCCAAAACTTTTATTGTTCATTCTTTATCCTTTCAATCAGACCACACAAATGTTAAGTGTGTAGTTCCGTCCTCATAAACATAGTCTAATTCTTCAGCAATTAATTGAGACCATCTTTCCACACCATCTCCGTTTATATCAAGAACTTCTTCAAATAATTCAAATTCCAACTCACTTTCTGTGTCAATATTAGAAAACCATTCTAAAAAATCTTTTACTTTCATTCTTTAAACTCCTTAACAAACTTTTTCATTGATTCCAAAGATTCTACGCTTATCTTAATTTTTACTTCTTTTCCTTTTATTTCATTAAAAGTTTTACTATCAATAGCAATCACTTTCTCTTTTCTTTTGTCAGCGTCATCAACAATTAAACTTAAAATATTATAGAGTTTTCTTTCTGTATCATTCATTATCTAAACCCCTATTCCCCTATAACTCCATTTTCCTTTAAATCATCAATAAAATTTTGATAAATCAGGATTTTCTAAATGCTCTCTTGTAAACTCAAATCCACACATTCCACTATAAGTACTACATTCAATCCTTAATTCATAATTTTCAACGTTAAATCCACACCAAAAAGAATTATAAGACATATATTCAAAATCTTCTTTTGTACCAAACGTTTTATTATGGCAAATATGAGTTGGATTCATTGCATCATTTTCCCATAACTTATATTTTCCTAATAGTTTTGTTTCTGATATAAATAATTCTGGTTTTAAAACTTTATAAATCATTCCTCCACCTCATAATTAAAATTTGAAATCATACCAACTTCTGTTCTCCCATCATCAGCTAAAAATATTTCATTAACCTGTTCAGTTATTTCAGAAATGGAGTTCTCATCATCCAAATTCTTTTTTATATTAAGCATTTCTTCTTCACTAACTTGAATTTCACAAGCATAATTAAATTTAATTTTTAATATCATTCTTCGACCTCCCTTACTTACACACATTTGTATAAATCAACAACGTTGCTCCCAAAAATCCAATAAGAATTCCCATTGTTAAATCTTTATATTTTTTATCTTTGTAAACCCCATAGCCTGCTATAATCAGTAAAATCAAGCAAGCTACAAGGTTATATTTAATTGCTTTTAACATAAATTATCGTGTTTAATAACTCATTAAAACGGGATTCGATTATCATCTTGCACATCTTCAAAATCATCATCAAAGAAATTTTCGTTATTTGTTCCGTAATTGCCCGTAGAACGATTTTGATAATCTTGGCTAGTATTCTTATTAGAATTATAATCCGTATCGTTCTGCGTTGTTCTGGTAAGAAATTCGACCTGTTGAGCAACAATATCTGTAGTGTAAACCCTATTGCCATTATTATCTTCATAAGAACCCGTCTGAATTGACCCTTCAACTGCACATTGACTGCCCTTTTTTAAATACCTGCTAGCATTTTCGCCCATCTTTCCCCAAACAACAATTCTTGGAAAATCAGCAGTCGGCTTGTTTTGTGCTTCCATCTCCTCTTTTTTGTCCTTAGATAAATTCTTATTTACTGCCAAAGTAAATTGACAAACTGCCATTCCCGATTGTGTATATCTTAAATCTGGGTCTTTTGTTAATCTTCCAATTAAAATAACTTTATTCATTCTTCTACCTCTATAATTGACTTCTTCACAAAATCATCTAAACATATCCAATATTTATTTTTCGCTTCTTCCATCTCTTTATCTGTAAATTCAACTTTATACTCAAATATATCTTTATAAGAACCTTGTAAAATAGGATATTTATTATTTGGTCTTTGTCTAATTGCTAAATAAGTTGGATTTCCACCTCTTGATTTTATAAAATTATGTTCATAAAAATATTTCTTTTCTTCTTCCCTTTCATATACGGGTGTTTTTGCATATTTAATAATTAAATCAAAAAGTTCATCTTCGTTTCTAAAGGCAAGTGATACAGGTTTATAAGTGTTTATCATATACTCTCTACCTATATAAACAACAGAAATAATAAAATCATTTGCCAAAATACGAATTTGACTGTCGTAAACCTTAACTCCAAATCCTAACTCTTCAACTCTTTTAATAAATTCTTTAGTTTTCATATAAACTCTTTCTCCTATTCTCCAAATAAAAATTACAACAGAATCAACATCTGCTTTATTTTCACAAATTTTCAAAACTTCAATCCATTCGCCCTCGTGGTTTTCCTCGATCACCCAAAAGGCTTTATCGTTTAGTACGCGCTTAACAACAAGCCTTGTTTTGTCGTCAATATTCCTAATAACATCAACTGCTTTATTTTTATTATTTATTCTGCAATCATCAAGATTTATTAATTGGTCTATAAGCTTTTTGCACTCATTTTCTACATATCCCTGGTTACAATGTACAGGATTATCTCCTACATGGTTGCAATCAAAACCAAGTGTATATCTGTTTTCCAATCCTATTTCTTCTAAATCGATAATCTTGCTTAAATAATCCGAAAAAGTTATTCCTCCATGAACTTCTATGTCGTACTCTTTTTCAAAATCCCCGTAAAACTTATCTACTAATTCGTGGTCATCTGGTAAAATTACATATCCGTTATACCAATTAGTCGACATAAGAGCTCCTTCTAACATTTCTCTAAAAATATTGTCGTATTCTTTATCTCGGTAAATGTGTTTTATGAAATACATATATCCCTTGTAAGTATCTACTCTCGCTAATTTATCAATCATTTGTTTCTCCTAATTTAAAAACTTAAATTCCTAAAATCAATTAATCTTCTTCCCCCTCATAAGGAATAATATAAATAACATCGTTTAGATTAATAATAAAATTTTCTCCTCTTAAATATCCCATATCATCAAAATATGCATCATTTAAACTGCCCTCGTAAAATATTGTTGTTTTTCTGCCATCTTTAAATTTCACTAAATATTTCATTTAATTACCTTTCATTCATAGCTCTTTTAAATCTTTCAGCTCTTTTTTTAGCTATATAGTCATCGTAATATCCGTCATTTTTGCTGTTTTTATAAAGTTTTTCATCTGATTTATCATTATAATTGCCCTCTAAAACCTTTATGAAGTTATTAGGCTTTATAAACCAATCAATCGTGATTCTAAAATCACTTACATATCCCTTTAAAAATTTGCTATTATTAATACTTTTAATAGCTTTAATTACAGTATCCAAACCATGTTCATTAATTCTTGCTTTTAACATGTTATACCTTTGAGTATTAGCATTTAATGTTTGTATTCTAGGGATATTTTTATCTAGAGAGTTCCAAGCACTTAATATTTGTGTTTGGAAATCCTCAACATCAACATGACTATTATTAGTATTCTTATCTATATCTAATCTATTCTTATTCTTATCTATTCTATTCTTATCTATATCTGGTCTGTGAGATGATGTTAGACCTAACGTTAGGTTTTTGCTTTCATAGATACGTTTAAGCTCCTCGATGTCTTGTGTAAATCCATCTTGATATGGGTCAAGACCAATGCTTACAAGCTTTTTTCTCCAATAGTAAAGCTGTTGCCTCTCTGCATTTCCTGTCTTTACTCTTTCCATTCCCTCAATATTTTGATGTTTCTCCCAATTTGATATGCTTATCAGTCCATCTTCGCCAAGATTAATCATTTCAAATTGTTCAAATGCTTTAAGGGCAATCCTAACGGTATTCAAAGGCTGGTTGCAAATAGTAGAAATCATCTCATCTGTGTAGTTCATGTGCTGACCGATATAGACTGCCCCGTTGTCATTAGTTTTTCCAGCTAAACAAAGGAGTTGGATCCATATTAAAATTATTGCATCGCCCTCTGGCATTGACTTTATAAGTTTTATTTTTTCATCATCAAAAATATTTACCGATAATTTAATCCAGCTTATTCCTGCCATTTAGCACACCACCACCTCAATTCCTGTTCTTTCTTGTATAGTTCTTTTTATAATCTCTTCATCGCTATTTAAATCCGATAAGTGAAGTACATATATCCTTTTCGTCCTGCTCAAATCAGCCGCCTTTAAAGCTTCTACAAGTGTTTCTAAACTCATATGGTTTTTTACAATCCTGTTTCTAAGGCTAACGTCGATTTCCCCTTGCTTGTCTTTCTCATCTAGGACTGATTTTACATAATTACATTCAATCATCAGGACATCGCAGGCAGGTATTTTATATTTCATATATGCAGTATCTGTTACAAAGACAAGAGATTCTTCTTTGTCATATCTGCTATAAGTCCTGATATAATAACTGACTGGCTCTGCTACGTCGTGGACGGCTTCGAAAGGTAAAACTATTAACCCCTCGATTACCTCTAAATAATATCGTGCCTTTTCAAACGATCTAAAAGTTTTTAGCCTATGTCCGCTTACCCCTAGGGCTTCTGCAGTCCCCTTAGTCATATAACAATCAACCCCTGCCCTCATCAGCTCTTTAACTGCCTTGGCGTGGTCTTGGTGTTCGTGGGTTATTAAGCAGGCATCGATTTCTGATACCTTAAAATTAAGCTTTTTCTGTATCGTTTTATAGGGCAGACCACACTCAAGTAAGAGTGTAGCCCTCCCAATTTTGACCTTGTAGCAATTGCCACTTGATCCAGTTCCTAATACTTCAATTTTCATTAGAATGGTGCCTTTTCTAATTCTTCAAATTCTTCTCCAAAAAAGTCTGATTGCCCCTCAATTGGTTCTTCAAGGATTTCCCCAGTATCTTCATCTACATTTTCTGGAATTTCTTGGCTTTTACTTTCTATTTGTGGTATCTCTCCAAAATGATCAACTTCCAATTCAAGCTTATTAGCCTTGTTTTCTAATTCATTATTAAAAGATTTGTCTGTATAAGCTATCGATTGACTTTCGTTATTGACTATTTCAGAATCATCTGCAGTATTTACAAAAGATTTAACTGCCCTTGATTTAACGGTTTTTATTGCTTGTTGGTCTGGGAAATTTCTATGAGCTGGGGAGTTTCCCTTTGCAGCTCCCATTGCCCAAGCAGCTTTTATTTGCTCCATTGTCATATATTCTGTGTACTTAACTTCCCCTTTTTTATCAGTTATTATTGCAAAAGCTCCGACAATATCGCTTTTTTTCCATTCAGCAACTTTTGGAACATATTTTTTTATTTCAAAAACACCTTTTTTGATGTTAAATTCAAGTTCAAATTCATCATTTTTATAAACTGCATATCCGTATATTTCCCCAATATCCTCTCCATTTCTTTTTGCTAAAGCAACATTTCCTTGATAAGAAACTGATAGGGTACAGTTATTGCCATAAGGTATAAAATAGCATTGCTTTTTATCTGGATTTAATCCCTTTTGTGCCATCTCCATTACTGATTGTAAAATTGATGCAGGTGTACAAAAATCAATTATTGCCTTACCTTGGTTTTTTCCACTTTCTGCAGGTTTTGTTAGCAAATATCTTGTTTGTTGTATAGCATTTTTGTAACTATAATTTTCTGGTAAATCAAAAGCCTTGTTTTCAATCATTTCTGTATATTGGCTTATAGCTTGATTTATAACTCTTTTAACTGTTGTTTGTCCGACTTCGTTTTGATTTTTTTGTGTTATTTCTGACATTTCATTCTCCTTACTTTTCAATCCTCAAATTTTTATACTTACTAACAACAAGCCTTATTAATTGGCTATCTACGTCAACTAATTCATTTACACTTTCTGCATTGTCCACAAATATTGGTATTTCCTTTTCAAATTTCTTGGATAAAGCGTTTATAATATCAAGACCTGCGTTTATTTTCGCTGCATTGTTTAATGATCCATAAGGCACACCCTTATAAGTTGCCTCGGCTGTTTCTTGAATTCCTCCGTTTATTTGCTTATCAAAAAGCTTAAACTTTACAAACGTAAATAAATTATTTACTTTTTCGCTTACAAGTTCGGTATAAACTCTTATATATTCATCACACAAATATAAGATTTTTTGTTTTTCTTCAAACTCACAAGACAGTTTCTTTTCTTCTCCCTCGTATTCTTCGATTTTCCTATCTAATTCGGCGTTAAGTCCCTTTAGTGATACTTTGCTATTAATATCATCCAACTTTTCGTCTAAGGCTCTTTTACGACTCAATAATTCGGTATTGTCATTTTGACCTTTATTTTTAATTTCTTCCTCAATTTTTTCTATCTCTTTTTCTATCTCCTCTTTTCTTTTTTCTTCGCTTGGGCGAATTTTTAATTCTTTCGCCTTTTCTATTAGTTCTTCGTTCTTTTCTTTTTCTTCTTCTAGGCTATTTTTCTTTTCGTAGATTTTATTAACATCTATTTCAATCTGTTCTATTTTCGCTTTGTTTTCCTCTATATTTTTTGTATATTTATTAATATCTTCATTAATTTTTTCTCCTATTTTTCTAAGTTCTTCTAGTTTTTTACTTTTGTTCAAATTAAATTTTTTCTTTATTTCTTCTTGCTTTTCTTCTGGGAATTCTTGTCCACAAGTTGGGCATATAAAGCTATCATCACACTTACTTACAGCAACTTCTTCCCATTCTTTTCTCATTTCTTCAAGCTTAATTTTGGATTTTTTTATCTTATCTTCTTCATCTTTTATTTCTTCTTTTGCAATCTTTGTTCTAACTTTTTCATTTTCAATCTCGTACTTACTAGCGTCTATTTTTCCACTTATTTCAATATTTCTGTTTGTATATTCTTGTATTCTTTCTTTTTTATTTTCTTCATAAAGGCTTATTATTTCCCTAGCTTCTTTCTTTAATCCGCTTATTTTCTCGTATTTTTCATCAAGTATTTCACTAGCTGACCTTGCCCCTGCAAGCTCTTTGTCTATCTTTTCAAGCTCTGCCTTTATCTTTTCTTTTTCCTTTTCAAGCTCTGTAAAATCTTCATCAGTCTTTGTATTATTTAGTTCATCAATTCTTGCTGGGATTTCTATTAGCTTTTCATTTATTTTTTTGCAAGTGGACTTTGCCATTGCCTTTAATTCATCAATTGTGTAGTTTTCTAAATCTAGTTCTTTCAAATCCTCATTGATTTTAAAAATATCATCTGGGCTTACATCATCTACCAAGGATAAGAGAATTTTTCTTCTTTCTTTTTTGTCAATAATCGTATTAAAATACATCGGATTAGATAATAAATTAAATTCATCTTCGCTTACTATCTCACTTATAAAGTCCTCATACTCTTTCTTTTTCCTTGGCACTTCGTTTATATAAAAATCAGTTGTGTGTCCAGAAAATTCTGAATCATTAGATCCTCTTTTCTTTTTCCAAACCTCTTTGTAAACTCTTTTTAAAATATTTTCTTTACCATCGATACACAAAACACCTTCAACGATTGTTTCTACATTGTGGATATTTTCCCCATCTTCTTGATAAGGCTTTATTTCATAATCCTTTCTATTTTGACTATCCTTTCCCCACAAAAGCCAAGAAAAACCATCAAATATAGTAGTCTTTCCTGTTGCATTGTCCCCACTTATATTCGTTACATCTTTTTCAAAATCAATTTCTTTTTCCTTAAATCCCTTAAAATTTTTAAAGGATAATTTTTTAATTATAATCTCCATTTTTACACCTCATAATAATCTCCAAGCATTGCAATTTCTTGCCTATCTCTTCTTTCTAGTTCCTTATCTAATGCTTTTAAAAATTCGCTATTATCTAAATTTGCACCATTTTTTTCTAAATGTATAATTCTGTTTTCTATGTGTTCTGTTGTCCAATCTTTTATTTTTTCTTCCATAAATTCCATTTACTTTTCCTTTTTTTAAAAAAGCAGTATAATTATCGTGTATAGTTTTAAATTAGCCGATTTGCGTCGGCTTATTTTTATGCCAAAAACGCCATCAAAGATCCCATAAACATCAACACAATCCCTGCTACCCTAGCAATTTCATTCGGTCCTGCAAGAGCTAATGTCATGCATAAACTAACAATAAAAACTCCTAAAACCTTATCTCTTATTCTTTCCTTTTCTGGCTTGGCACTAAGCTTAATACAAACATCATCAACCTTTCTTCCATCTAACATTTCAAAAACCTGGCTTCTTTTTCTAATTTTTCTAGTTTTTTTATTCTCCATAATTTCCTCCTAATTTTTAAATAAATTTTGTTCGCCTTTTAAACATCTATCTAGTGCGTTGCTATCAATTTTGTAAGTATGCCTTGTTGACCCCTCTCTTTTATATGCAATTCCAAATGTGCATTTATTATTTTTCAACATTTCTCTAACTTGCTGTTCTCCTTTTCCAAGTTTTTTTGCAGCTTCTGATATTCCAATTATGCTTTCCATTTCTTCCTCCTATTCCAAAAAGTTCATTTGTCCATCATCAATCTTGCCAATTTTTATACACTTATCTGCAAGCTCAATAACCATATTATCTGTATCACTAGCTCCCTTATCAGAAAAAGACTTTTTCAAGCTTGATTTCACATTAAAATTAATAATAGGCTTTACAAATGGTTTTATTTCAAAATCATTACCTTCTCTTGGTATCTTTATCTCATCTTCAACAGCCGATAGGGAAATTTTTATATCTATATCTCCCGACACAAATTCTCCCTTTAAAATTTTTACCATTACAGCATTTAAATGGCTGTCGCAAGTTTCAAGAAACTCCCCAAATAAATTTGGATTTAAAATACTAAATCTTTCCATAACTTCCTCCTTTTTATGTACATTTTGTACACTTTTTGTTTAAAAAAATATCATCTACTGTTGAGCCTAGTGTATCCGCTATCTTTTTTGCTACTTTTAACGATGGTGTTCTATATCCTGTTTCCAAAAATCCGATATATCTTTGTGTAACACCTACAGCTATAGCTAATTGTTCTTGGCTTAAATTAGCTCTTTCTCTATACTCTTTAAGTGCATTTATAGTTATCACCTCCTAAGAAATAATTAATATTTTATCTTATGTACATATTGTACAGTACTTTTTGTACAATGTCAAGTGAAAATGGGTAAAATATTTACAAACAAGTACAGAAAGTACTTAAAATATTATTAAGGAGTATAAAATGATTGGAAAACAACTAAAATCTTTGCGAAAAGATAATGGTTATACTCAATCGGATCTAGCTAAAAAATTACATTTAACACCCAAAGCTATATCCTTTTATGAAAACAACCAGAGAGAACCCGATATAGATACATTAAATAAAATAGCAGATATTTTTAATGTATCTATTGATTATTTAAATGGAAGAAAAAGTTTAGATTTAAAGAAAGGAGAAGACTATGCAACAATAAATGTCTATGGATCAATCCCTGCTGGCATACCCATAGAAGCAATAGAAGATATATCCGATACAGAAGATATATCCTTTAAAGATTTCGATAAAAATAAAACTTACATAGGCTTAAAAGTAGAGGGAGATTCTATGTATCCCAAATACCTTGATGGCGACACAATTATATTAGAGTTAACTCCAGATTGCGAAAGTGGCACAGACGCTGCAGTTTATGTAAATGGATACGAGGCCACTCTTAAAACAGTAATAAAAAATGATAATGGCACTATAACATTAAAACCAATTAATACATCTTATTCCCCTAAAACATACGGAAAAGATGATGAACCTATAAAAATATTAGGAATTGTAAAAGAAATTAGGAGAAAAATATGAAAATTAAATCTTTAACATTATTAATAATAGGAACTATATTTCTTACCTCTTGTGGAAATAATAAAAATGAAAACAAAACTGAAAAAATCCAAAATTCAACAGAAGTAGTGACAAAAGAAAAAAATAGCAATGAAAATCCAAAAGAAAGATTATCTAAACCTTTTAAAGATATAAGTAAATTTGCCTTTGGAGATGATGTAGAAACAGAAGTTATTACTATCCCAGATAACAATAACAACGAAAAAGTAACTAGAGTAAATGTTACATATTCTACCGATGTTATAACAAGTGAAAAAGGTGCTGTAGACCCATTCTTGATTAAAGTTTTTAGTTATTTAAAAAAAGTTAAAGAACAACAATTAAATTATGAAAGCATATTTTTTACATTTAAAACAAAGAAAACCGATGAGAAATATTATCCTTTAATTAAAATAGAAATTACTAAAGATCAAGCTGATAAATTTGATTTTGATAATAAACAACCTCAAGATTTAAAATCTATCGCTAAAACTTACGATTCCCCAGAAGATAAATCCCCAACTAATAATAACGATGCTAAAAATAAAGAAGCATTAAGAGATTTAATAATAGAACAAGCCAAATCAAGTTTTTCTGAATTTTGCAATGTAGAAACAGAAACACAAGACAGTGTATTATTTATACATTTATATCCTAAAGATGATTTGAAAAGTGAAATAATACAATATTTAGCAGGAGAAAACAACGAAGCATTAAATCAAGGGTGGGATAATATGACTTCAGGAATATTATCAGCTTCAAAATCTTATAACGAAACCTTGGGAGAAAATGTATCTTTTGTTTTACACAATCCCGCAAACGAAGAAAACATAATATTTAGTACATTAAATGGAGTTGTCCATTATAACGTAAAAGATGATTTAAATAAATAACTATAAGCCCTTTAACAAGGGCTTTATTTGTACCAGGAAAGGAAAAATAAATGGCAAAAAGAAGAAAACTCCCCAATGGCACAGGATCCATAGAAAGAGTTAAAAAAACAGTCCAAGGCAAAACACGACTAAGCCAATATAGGGCAAGACTACCTGCCAAATACACAAAAGACGGAAAGAAAATCCAGAAAGATATAGGCTTTTTTAAAACCTACAACGAAGCCTTAGAAGCCTTACTAAATTACAAAGAACCAGCTCCAAAAGTAACATTTAATGACTTATTTATTCAATATAAAGAAAGCAAACAATTTAAAGGATTCAGTAAAAACAATAAGCTAAGATTAGAAAGAGCTTTTAACAGATTTGAGCATCTGCACGATACCAATATCCAAGATATCGTCTATACCGACTTACAAGAAGTAGTTGATCAAATGGAATTGGAAGGCTACGACTTAAATGGAAACCACCACGACTACTCAAAAAGTGCCATAGAAAAATTAAAAACAGTAGTAAATAAAATTTATAACTTAGCCAACAAAAACAATATAATTAATTACAATTTAGCTCCACTATTAGATATTGGAGGAATTAAAGAAAAAAGAAATAAAGAGATCTTTACAAAAGAAGAAATAGAAAAAATGATAATAAGTATCCCCTTTAATAGAGATATAAGGCATATATTAGTAATGATATTTACAGGCATGAGAACGGGAGAATATATAAGTTTAAAAAAAGAAAACTTTGATTTTAAAAATAATACCATAGTTAACTTCGGAATAAAAACCGAAGAAGGCAAAAAAAGAAAAATGTTTATCCACCCAAAAATAGAAACAATAGTAAAAGAACTATATTTAGAAAGCAAAACAGGAAATATAATTGAATACGAAGACAAGCCACTAGATTATGATACTAAGTTTTATAAATATATATATTATCCAGCCTTAAAAAAAGCAGGAATAAAAAAGAAAATCCCTTATACATGTAGATATACCTTTGCAACCATAGCCCATAATTCTGGCGTAGATGATAAAGCTCTACAAAAATTAATGGGACACACTAATTTCCAAATAACGGCAAACTCTTATATCCAAGATTTGGACGAATATATATATAAAGAATTACAAAAAATAAATTAATATACTTACAATTACCCACACGTTACCCACACCATTAATATTAAAAAAGCTATACCTATTGGTATAGCTTAAATATGAAAAAAATAAAAAAATTAATGGTGCTGGTGGTGGGACTTGAACCCACACGTTCCGGAGAACAACAGAGTTTGAGTCTGTCTCGTCTGCCAATTCCGACACACCAGCATTAACACTACCTGATTATTATAACACCATTAATCGCCTTATGCAAATTTTTTTACATTTTTCTCAAATCATTAAAATCATCTCCTAATATTTTTAAATTATTAATAAGTTTCATCCCACTTTTAGAAAAACAAAATTTCAAAGCAATTAAACTTGTCAATACTCCTATAAGAATTCCGCAAAAAACATCTGATGGAAAATGAACATACAAATATAATCTTGAAAAAGCAATAAAGATTGCCAAAATGCTTGCTATTATATTAATTGTTTTTGATTTTGAAAATAATAATATTACTGTAAGCATACAAAAAGAAATTGAAGAATGCCCAGATGGAAATGATGGATCTTGAGGTTTTAAAACTAACAATTTAATTCCATCAATAATTTCAAAAGGTCTATTTCTCCCTACAGCAGGTTTTAAAATCAAATTTACAACCAAGGCATTAAATAAAAAACAAACAATCATAAGCCTTGCCATTTTTTTATATTCTTTTGTAGTTAAAAAAATCAAAATCAATAAAATCCAAAAAATTCCCATATTCCCAAGAGCAGTAATGGTTGTCATTATTTTATCCAAGATGGGACTTTTTATATTTTGAATTAAATTTAATAATGAAATATCTATTTTTGTTATAAAATTCATACTTTCCCCTTTATTTTTACAAATATAATATCACAAAGAAGAAAAATAAAAAAGACTGCGCTAAGCAGTCTCCAGACTGTTGATAAAGTATACAAATCCTCACGCTAAGAATATCATACGGAAAAAATTGATTTGATTTCAAATTTTAAAATTCGTCAAAAAAACGCACTGTTTGAGCGTTAGCGAGTTTGCGTTTTTAGAATTTTGGAATTTAGAAATCAACAATTTTTGAAGTCCGATATTCGTGCTTGAGGGTTTGTCTACGCTCTGAGACTGCGCTAAGCAGTCTCTATTGTACTTTTGTATTTATGGTTTCTTTAACCATTTGATCGGCTTTTAAAATTCTTGCTCTTTGATTTTCATCAACCTTATCAAAATATTTTCCTCCTTCAAGGAAATCTTTTGTTCTGTAAACTCTTGAAAGTTTTCCATATTCATCATTAATATGTCCAACCCAAATCGGATAAAAATTAACTTCTCCTAACTTTACTTTTCCAGTTTTTGTATTTTTCTCTACATTTATGTCAAAGGCAACTGATTGTTCTGTTCTAATATCTCCCAAAGCCTCCAAGGATTGGTTTGATACAAAATTTCCACAAGCGTAAGCTATATATCCTTCTTTTCCATTTTCAGCTTTATATCTTTCTGCCGGTTGAACAACGTGAGGATGATTTCCAATAACTAGATCTGCTCCCCACTTTATCATATTTCTTGCCAAAGTAATATGTTCTTGGGCTGGATATGATTGGTATTCTATTCCCCAGTGTGGATAAACTATAATAAAATCCGAATTTTTTCTAGCTTCTTTTATGTCTTCTTCTATTATTTTTTCATCCAAATAGTTTATAATTTCATTTGGCTTATGATTTACTACTAAACTTTCTAAACCATTAACTCCATAGGTGTAAGCCAAAAATCCTATTTTCATATTTTTTACTTGAATATATTTTATCCTACTTTCTCCTGCTTTTCTTGTTCCGCAGTGAGCGATTCCTTCCTTATCCATGGCTTCCATTGTATCATAGATTCCTTTTTCTTCTGAATCTAGGGTGTGATTGTTAGCTGTTGAAAGTAAATCAAAACCCGCATCTTTTATATCTTTCAAATATTCAGCTGGGCTTGTAAATTGTGGAAAACCTGAAGGTTGTTTGTCAGGATTTATGCTTGTTTCAAAATTTCCAATTGCTAAATCAGAGTCTGATACAAATTCTTTTATATATTCAAATTGTCTAGAAAAATCATAATTTCCTTTTCCATAATTTTTTGCGTAATTTACTTGACCTATGTGAGCCATAATATCTCCAAAAGCCTTTATATTTATTTTTTCAACTTTTGAATCTGAATCATTTGTGTTTGAGTCTTTTTTCTCAATTTTACTTATATTTATCTTTTTATTTTTTGAATCAGAACTATCATCGTTTGATTTTTTTCTTTCTTTTATTATAATATTTTCTGCAATATTTGAATTAGAATCAGTTTTATCTTCATTTTTCTTACATGATGTAAAACTAATAGCTAGAAAAAATATAAAAATTACCGATAATATTCTCTTAATTTTTTTCATTTTTATTCCTTTATTTATATATAATCTCATGTATTTTATTATATATCATTATATAAATAAAGTCATATTAAAATGAAATTTGGTATCTTATTGCAATTATACAAAGAATTACAGCAAGTGGAACATATAAATATCTTCCTAAATTATACCAACCATCTCCGTGCTTACTTTTTGCACTTTTGTTTATTTCATCCATCAAATCTTCTTTTTTCATTACCCAAAACCATGAAATGGCTCCTATAATTGCAGATATTGGAAGAATATAAATTGTTACAAAATTCATCCATGCTCCCCATTTTGCTATAGGATGTAAAAATAATCCACAAATAAATACAAGAATCATTAGAACAAGTAGGACATTAATTCTTTTTAAATTTTCAAATTTTGATGTTATTGCTTCAGCAACAGTTTCAATCATTGATTGAACTGACAAAACTCCTGCAAAAACTATTGCTATATACAAAATAATTGCAAAAATTCTTCCTCCAGCTATTTCTTGTAAAACTTTTGGCAAAACAACAAAAATTAATTTTGGTCCTTGTGATTGGGAAAATCCAAAAGCAAAAGTTGCTGGTAGCATTACGAAAGTTGAAAGCATAGCTGCAACTGTATCAAGGCTTGATGTGATTGTTGATGAATGAACTATATCTTCACTATCTGGAAGATAAGAACCATAAACAACCATTACTGTTGAAACAATTGATAGGGAGAAAAATGCTTGTCCCATTGCACCTATCCACAATTTTATATCCAATAATTTTTCTGGTTCTAAAGTAAAAATAAATTTGTATCCTTCTACTGCCTTATTTAAAAATGCAATTCTTACTGCAAGAATTATAAATAAAATAAAAAATAGAGGCATCATAAATGAATTTGTTTTTTCTATTCCTTTTGTCCCATAAGCTAAGGTCAAAAATACAATAATAACTAATAAGAAATGTTCTTTTGCAAGTGCAAAATCATTTGTAGAAATTGATTCAAACCATACATTCGGATCTTGAGTCAAAAGTGATCCAGTAATTGAATCAAGAAGAGCTTTAAGTACATAAGTAATAACAACTGTATATCCAATAGCTAATAAAACTACACCAACTAAAGGAATCCACCTTATTACTCTTCCTACTCCTTCCCTATTTCTAGATTTCCAAACTTCTCTAAAAACTCCCATTGGTCCTGCTTTATATCTTCTTCCTACTGCACTTTCTGCAGAAAGACCAACACGACCAAATAAAAATACAAAGAATAAATAAGGAATCAAAAATGATAATCCCCCATTCATTCCAATTTTATAGGGAAAAGCCCATACGTTGGCAAGTCCTACTGCACTTCCAACGCATGCCATTATAAATCCCCATTTGTTACTAAATTTCGAATTATTTTCCATTTTCTTCTCCATAAATTTTAAAAAGTAACTTTAAATACTAAAGCTAAAATTGATAAAACAATTGCTATTGGAACATAAACATATTTTCCAAGCTTGTGCCATCCTTCTCCTGCTTTTTTCTTTGCACCACTATTAATTTCTTCCAAAATTTCATCTTTTTTCCAAAAATAAAACCAAGAAATTGCTCCAATTGATGCTCCTATTGGAATTATATAAATAGAAACAAGATCCATCCATGGGCCCCATTTGCTAATAGCTTCCATATTAACGCCAATCAAAAATGTTACAAGACCAATTATAGTCAAAGCAGTAATTCTTTTAATTTTGTTATACCTGTGCATAAGAGATTCCGCTATAACTTCAAACATATTTTGTAAAGAAGAAATCCCAGCAAATACAACCGCAGTATAAAGAATTATAGCAAAAATTCTTCCACCTTTTATATTTTGCAATATAGTTGGCAAAACTTCAAATAAAAGTCCAGGCCCACCAGCTTGTGAAAGACCAAAGACCAAAATAGATGGAACAATTACACAAGATGACAGCAAAGCTGCCAAGGTATCAAAAAATGCAGTAGATTTTGCTGCTGATAAAATATCTTCATTTTTATCTAGATAAGAGCCACACACAATCATTCCACTTCCTGTTACAGAAAGAGAAAAGAAAGCTTGTCCCATTGCATTTTCTATAGTTTTTAAAGACAATTTGTCAAAGTCTAACCTAAACATATATTTATAACCTTCAAGAGCATTTGGCAAAGTTAAAATAAAAATTGCAATAATTAAAAATAAAATAAAAAATGCAGGCATCATAATTTTATTAGATTTTTCTATGGTATTTGCACCCTTCAAACAAGTTAATAGTGTTACCAAAATTATTATAAAATGATAAATAACAACAGAGTAATCTTTATTTGAAAAAGATTCAAACCATTTTTTACTATTTACAACTAAAAGTTCTCCAGTCAAAGAATCTACTAAAGCTTTTAAAACATAAGAAACTATAACAGCATATCCAATAGCTATAAATAAAGAACCCAACAAAGGCAAAAATCCGATATTTTTACTAATAAAAGAATGATCTTTCTTATTATTTTTTGAATTTAAGGCATATTCATAAGAGCCCAAAGTTCCAGTTTCAGCTCTTCTACCTATTGCAAATTCACTTGATAAACCTACATAAGCAAAAAGAGCTACAAAAACTAAATAAAATAATAAGAAAAATATTCCACCTTCTTGGAACTTATAAGGAAAGCCCCATACGTTTGCCATTCCAACGGCACTGCCTACAGCTGTCAGGATAAAACCCAACCTCGATGAGAATTTTTTTTCTTTGTTCATATTTAACTCCTTTTTACTTTAGCACACCAAGGCGTCGGCGTACTATTGAACTTGTTTCATTATATCATAAATTTATTATTTGTAAAACAAATTTCAAAAATAATTTAAATATAAAAACAAATCATAATTTCATAAAAGTAAATCTACCAATAGCAATTAAATTTTTCTCATCATCAAAAACATCGCAGTCAATATTAGCTATTGTCCTACCAATTTTTTTCGCCTTACATTTTGCAAAAAGATAAGAAGTCTTGCTTGCGGGTCTTAGAAAATTTACATATCCATCGCTTGTTACAAATTCTCCATCAAAATATTCCGACGCTTTTTTGCCACAAGCCGTATCAATCAAAGTCATAGTCAAACCACCATGAACAATTTTATTTATATTTAAACAATACTCTTCAATAGGAACTCTTGTAATTATTTCTCCATCATCATCTTTCACATATTCCATTTTTAAATAATCAACAAAATTCATAAAATATCCTTTCTATTTACAAATCAATTATAACATTTTCTCGATAAATCCTTTAATAGTGATATAATTATTAAATGAAGGATAAATTATGAGAAAAATGCTATTTATATTATCGTCCATGGCAGGAAAAACCGAGTTCGATATTAATGAAAAAGATATAGAAAAAATTTATAATAAAAAAGATTTTGAAGAAAATGTTCAAATAATTAGGACTTCTTATGAAGACCACGCAACTGATGCAGCCAAAGCCTTTATTGAAAAATATAAAAATTACAAAAAAACAATAATAGTTGGAGGAGGCGACGGCTCATTAAATGAAATTTGCAATGTGATTTATGAAAATGATTTGGCAAATACAAGTCTTGGTTTAATTCCTATGGGAACTGGCAACGACTTTTCCAAAAATTTTTCATACAAAAATTTCAAAGTAGAAAGTTTATTAAATTTAAAAGAAAAAAAGATTGATTTAATTAAAGTAAATGATAAAGTCGGAATAAACGTCTTATCCCTAGGTTTTGATACAGTTGTTTTAGAAAAAGCCTACGAATATTTAGATAAAAACCCATCTTTAGGGAAAAAAGCATATTTTTTCGGAGTCATTAAGGCATTAAAATATTTGTCTTACCAAAATTTATCATTAACTTTATATGACAAAGATTACAAGCAAATAAAACTTGAAGATGAATTTTTGCTCACTGCTATATGCAATGGTGGCTATTACGGCTCAGGATTTAATCCTGCCCCAAGCGCAAAAATTGATGATGGACTTTTAAATTTAGTTTATGCAAAAAAACTTCCAAGTCTCTTATTGCCATCTTTGATAATAAGATACAAACATGGACTTTTAGAAAATTCAAAATATTTGGATGAAATAAAGGTAAAAAAGGGACAAATAAAATCAAATGAAAAAATTTTAGCAAATATAGACGGAGAAATTTTTGAAAATAAAATAATAAATTTTGAAATTATAGAAAATTGTTTGTCTTGGACTTATTTTGATATGTAATTTTAAAAGGGGTTGTTGTAATATTATGAATAATCATATTCTACAACAATCCCTTTTTTATATTTAACTTTCTAATTTTGACACATAAGGATTATCTTTTATATAAAATCTATACAGGTAATCTTTCGCCTCTTTGGCATAATCTATTCCAATTCTTTTTGCTTTTACTATTTCAAAATCTTTCTTGCCTTCTTCCATATAAAAATCTTTGGAAAAAATATCTTTACCATTAAAATTTTTATCAATTTTTAAGGCTTTTGTAAGTTTTGCTGGGCCATTGCTTAAATTTTTTCTTTGATAAATCGATAGGTCTTTATAATTTTTTCCAAACCTATTTTTTGAAATCAAATCGAAATTATCCAAAGGCTCAATTGCTCTCAATAAAACTGCCTCTGGTATCCCTTCTTTTACACTTGAAATATTTAAAAGAAAATGAATTCCATAAGTTTGATAGACGTACAAAGTGCCTGCATCCATATACATTATTTTATTTCTGTCAGTTTTTTTGCCTAAAAAAGTGTGACATGCCCTATCATTTACTCCAAGATAGGCTTCTGTTTCCACGATTTTAGCTCTTATAATTTGTCCATCAATTTTTCTAACTAAAATATTTCCTAGCAAATCTTTAGCAAGGTCTAGGGTATTTTTCCTAAAATATTTTCTATCAAGCATTGTTTTCTCCTTTATAAAAATAGCCCCTAAATCTTTTTGATTTAAGGGTTTAGTCTAGCTTTCCATTATTATTTTTTTTATATCACTTGGCTTTTTTGCAATAAAATCTGCATTTTCAAATTCTTCTTTTTTTCCATATCCATAAGCTACAGCAATTGATTTTATGGATAATTCATTGCTCGCATCTATGTCATAAGACCTATCGCCTATCATAATAGATTCATTAGTTTTTAAATCATTTTCAAAAAGCAGATGTTCAATTACCTTTTTCTTTGTATTTTTATCATTAGAAGAACCTGAAATATAAGAAAAATATTGCAAAATTCCAAAATATTTCAAAATTTTCTTAGAAGATTCTTCGCCCTTGCTTGTTGCAAGATATATATTAAAGCCTTCATCATATAAATCTTCTATTAATTCTTTAACTCCCTCATAAAGAGAAGTTTCAAACAGACCATTTTTAAAATAATACTTTCTATAATAATAAACTCCATCATCAGCCAAGTCCTCTCCCAATTCTTTTACAAAAGAATCTCTCAAAGGTGGACCAATGTATTCATATAACTTTTCTCTTTGATAAGACTTGCCCATTTTTTCCAAAGCATATTCAAAAGCATTCAAAATCCCGCTAGCAGATTTTGAAATTGTTCCATCAAGATCGAATATAATATTTTTAATCATAAATTATCCTTTCTAGTATATTTTTCCAAACATT
Organism: Anaerococcus vaginalis; assembly: GCA_018363915.1. Classification (GTDB taxonomy): domain Bacteria; phylum Bacillota; class Clostridia; order Tissierellales; family Peptoniphilaceae; genus Anaerococcus; species Anaerococcus vaginalis_C. Next base: position 23,773 of record JAGZMY010000007.1, on the reverse strand, counting down.
TTCAAAATAGATTCTATTTTCTATTATTTTTATAAAAAATATTATAGAGCTATTTTTTTCCATTTTCGAATTTTTGTCCTAAAAGTTCCAAAAGGTGCAACAGTATTGATGTGAATAAATTTATAAACTTCCCAAACTGCCGTTTTTGTTGCATCATCAGCCCATTTTCTCATGTGTGGTTTAAATAATTCATCATCACTTAATGAGTCAATCATTTCATACATTAATTCAATATTTTCTCTTAATTTTTCCCTTAATTCTTTTAACGATAAATGAGCATAAGTATCCGTAAAATATTGATACAATTCCCCAAGTTGATTCCACTTAAAATCTTCAGATGGCGTCTTAACTTCAAGACCTTTCTTTTCATCATCTTCCCATTTTAAAACCAGTGTAGTCCATCCAACTTGATAAGCAAGATTTTCAGCAGGAGTTCTATCAACTTCATCAACTCTCTTATCTTTCAATTCTTCTGGAATATCATCAAATTCCGAAATATATTTTTCAAATTTTTTCTCAATTTCAGCTTTCAATTCTTCTCTATTACTATAAGTTCTCATAAATTTCTCCAAATTTTTAAATCTCTAAGTTTTTATAGAATTAATTATATCATAAATACTTATTAATAGCTTTTTGCAAGAAAAAATTATCAATATTTAAATTTTTCCAATAAAAAAAGGCTGATTATTATCAACCTTTTAAAAATTATATTGATAAATTTTTTAATCTATTTTTGCCCATATTTTCTAAATGTGAAATATATAAATGGAATCAATATTATTGAAATTAGCAAATATAATATAATTATCATTGGTATTTGCATAAATATATGACCAAAAATTTCATATAATATTGGTAGTTTTATGCAATTATATATATTTACTAACTGATCTGGTGTTATTTTAAATAAATTTTCAAATGGCAAGACTCTTTCAATAAATGGCGATACTACGAATAATATTATTGGAATACACAAGCTTAGAAGTGACGAATGTGTTTTGGCTGATGTTAGCATTGTTAATACGCTTGCAAAAATGCTTCCAATATATCCTCCAATAATTATTAGCAAATATCTTTCAAAAAAAGTGTAATTATAAATACAATAACTGTATTCTAATTGAATGGGCGATTTTGCTCCGCTTACACCCATTATCGTAAAAGATATTATGCAAAGACTTAGCATTAATGCCCAATATATAATTGTTGTCATCAATAAGCCTGTTCCTATTTTTATCTTAACTCCCTTATTTTTTCCTAATTTTGTACTAAAAAAAATTGAATCAGCTTTCAATTTAAAATCTTCAGTAAATATTCCTGATACAAGAAATGATATGCCAATAATCAATATTAATGAGTAGGTTGTTGCATATAAGCCCATAGTTATCCACGAATCGGCAGGTTCGTAATAAAAAGGAGTTTTATTTTTTGAAAATTTTTCTTTCAAATATTTCATTTTTTTCTCAGTAACTCCATATTCTTTTACCAATTTTTTTATATTTTCTTTCCTGATATGGTAAATATTTTTTGCTTTGCTGACTTCTAAAAAATCAAATTTTTCATAATCCATTTCACTTCCATAGGACAAAGTGCTTACCATAAAATCTTTTATATCCATATACTCTTGCGTATTTGTAGCATATATTTTTTCTGGAATTTGATTTTTATAAATAGCCTTAATTTTTTTATCTTTTTTTATCACATCTTCAAATACATCAGAATTTAATTTACCCGCATATTTAGATTTTTTCTCGCTTAGCTTTCTTGGTGCAAATATTCCATTATGGGTGTTTCCATTATTATCCACAAAACTTATGCTCCATGCTGCAAATATGCTAAAAGAAACTGCTATAGCAAACAAAAATATTAATAAAATTTTATTCATACGATTGCTAAGTAATAATTTTATCTCATGCCTTATCATATTTATCTCCACTTTCTGTTCTAAAATAATAGAAAAAAACATCTTCTAGAGTGATTTCAACGCATTTTGCATTGTTGTCGGGCTTATCTTCTGATAAAATTCTCATTTCAACATATTCTCCACTCTCTTTTACAAAACTAATCGAATCCTTAAATTTGCTTATTACTTTATCTGCTTGATCGGATTTACAACGATAAGTCCATGCTTTATAAGAAATATTTGAACATAATTCGAAAGCACTTCCTTGTTTTATAATTTTTCCATCTTTCATGACAAATATATGTTTTGCAATAGCTTCAATATCAGAAACTATATGGGTAGATAAAAGAACAATCTTATCCTTGGAAAGCTCTCCTATTAAATTTCTAAATTTAATTCTTTCCATTGGATCAAGTCCTGCAGTTGGCTCATCAAGTATAAGTATTTTTGGATCGTTTAATAAAGCTTGAGCAATTCCAACTCTCCTTTTCATCCCACCCGATAATTTTTTCATTTTTTTTGACGAATGAATCTGCATTCCCGTAATTTCTAATAATTTTTCAATACGCACTTTAGTCAATCTTTTATTTAATCCTTTTAAAGAAGCTATATAAGAAAGATAATCTTTGACACTAAGGTTTGGATAAAAACCAAATTCTTGCGGAAGGTAGCCAATAATATTTCTATACCTACCATCCATTTCAAATATATCCTCGCCATTATAATATATTTTTCCATCACTAGGTTTTAAAACCGTACACAAGATTCTCATAAGGGTAGTTTTTCCCGCTCCATTTGTGCCAAGAAGTCCATATAAGCCATTTTCCATTTCAATTGAAATATCATCAACTGCTATCAAATTCCCAAATTTTTTTCTAACATTATTCAAAACTAAGCTCATTAAATTTTCCCTCCAAATATTCAGTGTTATCGTGTAAAACTTTTTGAATAAAATAAAATAATAATAAGGCACACATAATAAAGATTAAAATCCATACTATTGGTGTTATTTTTAAATAGAGATTATCATTTAAAATTATTAACATCCACCCAATATTGGCAGCCAAACAAATAATCATTGTCACAAATTGATTTAAATATCTTTTTCTAGAAAAAGCCATCATACAAATGATTGACGCAATCATAATCGGAAATACGAACTGCCCCAAAAGATCTACGACCAATATTTTTTGAATTTCTACCGCATAAATACAAAACACAGTTAAAATTCCTGTATCAATAAGTCCAAAGGCTATTAATTTAGCAGCATATACTCCTCTCAAATCAAAAAGTGAGCTTTTTTCAATTTCCATCGATTTATTTTCAATGTTTTTCCAAAGTTCTGGAATTATAAATATTACAAAAAGTGCCGCCAAAACACTCAATCCCCTTTGCATATAAACTATTTCTTTTGAAATAGAAAGCCAATATCCTGCAAAAAAAAGCAAAAGCATTTGTGCAAATAACCACTCTTTTTTAATAATTTTAATCTGCAAGGCAATAAATTCAATAAAGCCAATTCTATTTTCATTTTCTTCACTATTAATAAATTCTTTAGCTTTAAAAACTAATTTGTCAATTGCTTCATTGGAAGGCTTTTTTTCATCAAATTTTCCTATATTTTTTAGTATTTTTTCCATTTTTTTATCATACTTGTCTATTTTTTTCATCTTTCACCTTCTACATATTTTCTTATCATATCCTTGCCTTTCCTAAGCCTATATTTTGTTAATTCTAGTGAGATGCCACAAATCTTTGCAACCTCTTTTTGTTTTCTATCAAAAAAATAATACAGAATTATTACATCCTTAATATCTGGTGGCAATTTTTTAACAGCTTCTTTAACATCTAAGTATTCTATTTTCCTATCAGATTCTATAAATTCCAAAAATATATTTTCAGAAAAATCTTCAATATAAAGATCTTTATTGCTTGTCTTCTTTTTTTCATCAATACATTTATTACGAGCAATTGTATATAAATAATTTAAAAGTTTGCCTTTATGTTTATAATGATTAATTGTTTTTAGAAAAGTTAGAAATACATCCTGCGTTATGTCCTCAGCCGTATTTATATCCAAAGCATGATATTTGCAATAGTTAAATATATTTCCATAATATTTTCGTATTATAATTTCAAAAGCATGGCTATCGCCATTTTTTGCCCTATATATCAATAAAAAATCTACGCTCATGCCTAACAATTCTCCTCAAATAAATCTTGCCCTTTGTAATGTTTAACGATCAAAAACTACAAAAAGATAGTTTAAAAATTTAATTTAAATAAATTATCCTTTAAATTCCATCTACAAGCAAAATTTTATTTTGCAAGTGTTTGAAATTTTTCAAAAAAAAAAGACGATGAAGATATACTCTCACCGTCCTATAATTTATATCAGTCTGTAATTCTCTTTTTTTCAATATGATAAGTTGTAAAATTAAATGCGACACAAATAAAAAATAAAAAAGACTAAATATTTCTCAGATAAATAGCCTTTAATATTATTCACACAGAAATAGATTTCTGTATTTATTTTTTAAACATTTCTTAAATAATTCTGTACTATATTTAATTTTGCTATTTTAAGATATAAAAAAATCCTATAATAAAAACAGCACACATAGATAAAACACTCAACCATAATTTATAGCGTTTTTCTATATCTAATAAATTAATATATCCAATCCAACTTGTAATTTGTACAATAAATATCAAAATAACCCAGATGTTATCTAACTTAATCTTCTCATTAGTTACCATCCCAATCAGGATAGTAGCAAGTAAAAATACTATTCCTAATATTTTATTCATATATACACCTAATAACGACTAACTGAAACGATTGATTTAGATATATACCATACATGTCTTTTCCCAAGCCTACTACGATAATGCTTAACTTTTTTTATTGTAAATTTCAAACCATGGCTAGAATCATTAGGAATAAGTAATGTTCCTCCACCAACTATAGTGCTGATTGTTCCAATTACACTTCCTACAACTTGCCCACCAGGAACTCTTGTCAAAATTAAACCTACTACACCACCCACTGTTGCAGTTGTACCGATAGTAGTTTTAAACTCTGCCCATGATATATATACAGTACTATATGAAGTATCTGAGCGAGGTGATATAATAGGATTCTGTTCATCGCTACTTAATGTTTTATTCGTAATGGATGAATAAATTGAACCATCCTTTTTATTTAAGATTAAGTATTCTTCTTCACCAGTAGTATTATTATAAATGGTAACCTTTCTTGTGTTATCATCTTCTTTAACACTAACACGCTCAATTCCATCTTTTGAATTTATTGTAACAGCATCGTTGCCATCTTCGCTTATTGAGTAATCTTGTCCCTCTATTTTCTCTATACCATAATTTTCACTTGCGTATATTGGTGAAATTAGACTTGTAGACATTACTAAAACTGTCAATATTAATACACTCATTCGCTTTTTAAAGTTTTTTATCATAATCTCTAACCTCCTTATTATCAATTATTTGTTTTTCAAATACAAACTATAATACTGTGTCAATTCTTATTCTCAAACTATAATATAAATAAATCTCCGTTCTTGTACCTCTGAGGATTCATATAATTTATCACAATTAAACCTACCTTTATTTTAAGAAATAACATAAATTAGTAATGCATTTTGCTAATTATTACTACAATTTGAATCTAAACATTTATAATGTCCTGTACCATCTAAATCAAATATTTGGTATATACAAACGTCCAAAGCATTTGCTATATCGTTAGCAGTTTTTAGGCTCGGAATCGTTTTTCCTGTTTCTATTTTATTTATACTTGTCCTTGATATTCCCACTTTTTTACCAAGTCTATGTTGTGATAAACCTAGAGGTTTACGGTATTTCTCGATTCTATTATTCATTATTTCACCTTTCTTTGGTTAACTATAGTTTAACACAATCTCATCCAGGTGCCAATAATTCATCATATTTTTTAATTACCTTTTCCTCGTATATTGTTACATAATATCTATGTTAATACTTTTCCATTTTGCCTTATTGCTCTAAGTGTTTCTTTGAATTCTTTTGTCTTTGTTGCTTCTTCTAGTAGGATTTTTATTTCTTCATCTGTTAGTTCTTCTGCATTTTCTATAAAGCTTTCTAAGATTGCTCCTCTTATTATGAGCCTATGAGTTCTTTCTTTTCTTCTTTTCACTATGTCTTGTTTTAATATCTTTTGTTCTTGATTTTTTAGTTGCCTTAATCTTTCTTCTGTATCGTCTATTTTTTCTTTTATTTCTTTTTACTCTTGTCTTATTTGATATAATTTTTTCATACTAATCTCCCTTCTTGCAATAAAAAAGACGATAGAGTTTTTATTTTCTATCGCCTAGGTTATTTATCCTATTTATTTTACACCCATTTCAATTTTGAAAGCTATAGGTATCTCTATAAAAAATACTGTATATTGTCCAAGCTCACTTGTTGCTCCTATATCTCCTCCCACATTATTAAGTATTTTTTTTACTATTGATAAGCCTAATCCCATTGATTCTTTATCAGTCGTCCTAGCTTTATCCACTGTGTACAATGGATTAAATATTTTATCTAATTCAGATTTCTCTATGCCCTTTCCATTGTCTTTAAATTCTACTATAACTGTATCTGGGTTTTCTTTTGCAATTATATCAATTTCCAATGGGTTTTCACCCCTATATTTTATAGAATTTGAAAACAGATTTTCTAATATGATTTCAAGCATCCTATCAGATAAACCTATAACTGTACTTTCTTTTATATCATTTTTGTAAAATAAATTTTCTATTTCAATTGTAAATGATCTATTTAGTTCATCTACAATTCTATCTAAAGATTCTCTAGCTCTGATATTATTTATTTCTTTGTCATATATACCAAATGATGAATAATCTTTTAGTTGTTTGATTCTATTATTTAATTGTTTGATCTTTTTGTTTATTATCCTTATATATTCATCTTTTTTTTCTTCGCTATCAGCAACGCCGTCACTTATTCCATCTATATGGGCTTGTATTACAGATAAGGGAGTTGATAAGTCATGGCTTATAGATGATATCAGCTCTTCTCTTTCTTCCTTTGCTTTATTTTCTCTTTCCCTATATGATTTTAAAGACGCTACCATTTTATTAAAATTATCTAATAATTCTCCTATTTCATCCACCCTATCATTTTCTATATATAAATCATATTCCCCTTTAGATAACTTTTTAAAATTATCTAGCAAATTATATATAGGCTTTATAATAATCTTATCGACGTAAGCTAAAAATATAGTCGATATAATGACAATTACTATAGCTATTAATATAGAAATTGATGTTAAAGATAACAAAAGACTTTTAGGTTCTTTTTCTGGTATTCCTAAGACCAACAAAAATAAAATTGGTATTAGAATGATTGATATGACAAATATTATTAAGTTTTTTTTAAGTGATTTAGATTTCAAATTTATAACCTACTCCCCAAACTGTTAAAATATATTTTGGATTCTTTGGATTATCTTCGATTTTTTGGCGGAGTCTGTTTATAGTAACGGTTACAGTATTTAAATCTCCATAACTATCGAAGCCCCATATTCTATCATATAGTTGTTCTCGACTAAAAACTTGTCTTGGATTTTTAGATAAAAACATCAAAAGTTCAAATTCATTTCTACTTAAATCAAGATCTCTACTATCTTTTTCTACCTTATATTCCTTAGTATATATTCTGATATTTTCTATGTCTATTATTTCAAGATTTTCCTTATTAAAAACTTGGCTTCTTCTTAGCTGAGCATTAACTCTTGCAAGTAATTCTCTTGGTCTAAAGGGTTTGGTAATATAATCATCTGCTCCAAGATCAAGTCCCTTTACCTTATCAAATTCATCAATTTTTGCTGACAGAATCAAAATCGGTATTGTAGATTTTATTCTTATATTTTGGCAGATTTCATAACCATTCATACCTGGAAGCATTAAATCTAATATTACCAAGGACGGCTTAAATTTATCAAAAATTTCTATTGCCTCATCTCCTTGAGAACAAATTTCTACCTCATATAGCTCTTTTTCTAGATAATCTTTTATTATATTTGCCAAGTCAAGTTCATCTTCTACGATTAAAATTCTACTCATCCTATCCTCTCCTATTTTAATATTTCTACCCTTTTAAAATAGGAAATATTGACAAAATATAAGATTAATATACCTATTAAAGATATTGCAATATACAAGCTAAGTTCAATACCAAATTCCCCTTTTATTAAAATAGATGGTATTTTATAGACATGTCTTACTAAAAATAAATATTTTAATTTTTCAGGACCTATTAAGCTTAGAATATAATATAAAAATCCCATTCCCATAACAGTTGAAGCATTTTTTAAAAAAAGACCAGCATATACAATAAACATAGCTAAACATATTAGTGGCAAAATAATAGAAATTTCACTAAAAAATACACTAATAAAGGCTCTTATTCCCTCTAACTTTACTCCTCCAAACAAAATAGCTTTTTCATCAGAAATTAAAACTGTTCCGTCATTAAGCATTGTTTTGCCAACCAAAAAAGATGAAATTATATCAAAAATCACTAAGGCTATTAGCCACATGATTATAGTTAATATTTTTGCTTTTATTAAATTTTTTCGATCTCCATTTATCATTATTGATAATTTGATAAGACCTTTTTCAAACTCTATAGCTGTTAAATCTGATGATATATAAATCACAAATAAGACTAAAAACAAAACTGTATCCGGAACTGAAACTAAGGGAAATGACCTCCAATTCATATCCGTATGAATAAATTGATTCGCTTTTACTATATGAGAAATTAAAATTATTAGAAAAAATAGATAATAAAACTTATTTTTCCTTTGTTTATATAACTCAAAATCTATAAATTTTTTCATATCTCATCCTAATATAAAATATCTTTCTTTTCTAAATAAATATTGCTTATTATTAAAAATAAAGCTAATAGTATCCCGCTTGCTAATATTAGAATACTAATTTCATTAGCCGACACATTTTTTATCATTGTAAATTTTTCTCCCATACTTGTATTAAAGAAAAATATAAGACCAACAATAGAAATGATATTTGCTAGGCTTACATTTTCAATAAATAATCCTATTGACATACTTAATAAGCCGTAGGTAATTGTTGGTAAAAGAATCTTCCCATAAGTTAAGAATGTATATATTAGATCACTAGCTTTTGTAAATCCTTGTCTTGTTAAAGATAAATAACTCATATTTTTAAAATATAGGATTCCAAATAAATAGCACAAGAGAACAAAAATTGTGGTTGCCATTATGCAAAATATAATAAAGGCAATTTGTTTGCTGACTAGATTTTTAATTCTTGACGGTTCTTTCAATATGCTCAATTTCATTGTGCCTGCTACTAGATCCTTAGTTACTAAGACATTTGCTAAAATTGGTATGAAAAATATTAATATTTGCATATAAATATCTAAAAGGCTTGCAGGAAAAGTATAAAAACTATCAATATTCCACATGCCTTCTTTTGGATCATACATGGTAATATTCATCAAAATTAAGAGCCCAGCTGACAATAAAAATACATATCCTATCTTTGATTTTATGATTTTCTCTAATTCATTAATAATTAATGCTTTCATTTTTCCCACCTACTTTATCAAAGAACAGTTCTTCAAGATTAGATACATTATTTCCTGAAACTAATTTTTTTACATCACCTTCTATACATAATTTTCCGTCATGTAAAATTCCAACTCTATTGCAAATACCTTCCATTTCATGGAGAAGATGGGATGAGATTATAAATGTTTTATTAGAAGTTTTTGCCAAAGATACTATAAGTTCGTTTATATCCCTCATACCATACGGATCTAGTCCATTGGTAGGCTCATCTAAAATTATTAAATCTGGATTTCCTAATAAAGCATTAGCAATACCAAGTCTTTGTTTCATACCCATGGAGTATGAGGCAAATTTATCTTTGCTCCTATCTTTTAGACCTACTAATTCAAGTAATTTGTCAATATCTTTATCACTAGTGCCATCAATTAGTTTTGCCATTAATTTTAAATTTTCATATCCAGATAGGTTTTCATAAAACTTAGGAGCTTCTACCATAGCACCTATATTTTTAATTGCTTGATCTCTATTTTTTATTACAGACTTTTCATTTATTAAAATTTCTCCTGAATCAGACCTAATTAATGATGTAATCATTCTAATAGTAGTTGTTTTCCCCTCTCCATTTGCTCCAAGAAAACCATAAACATCTCCTTTAAACACAGTCATATTCAGATCATTTATAATCTTTCTTTTACCATAAGATTTACATAAATTTTTTATTTCAAGTACTTTTTCGGACATAATTTCCTCCTTTGATGATTTTATTATAAGAGGTAAATATAACAAAACTATAAAAACAACATAATTTTTAACTGATTTTTGAATAACAATCAGTAATATTATTTTAATTGGTCTTTTAATTTCATATTAATGATACGAAACTAGTACCACAATCTTCGCAAGCCCTAGCATTGCAATGGCATTATTACAAGTCCTGCTATTGTTATTCTTAATAAAAAGATTTGGTTATTTTATTTTTCTTAATTTTCTCTCATTATTTTTAGTGTTTCTTTAAATTCTTTTGTCTTTGTTGCTTCTTCTAGTAGTATTTTTATTTCTTCGTCTGTTAGTTCTTCTGCATTTTCTATAAGGCTTTCTAAGATTGCTCCTCTTGTTATGAGCCTATGAGTTCTTTCTTTTCTTCTTTTTACTATATCTTGTTTTAATATCTTTTGTTCTTGATTTTTTAGTTGCCTTAATCTTTCTTCTGTATCGTCTATTTTATCTTTTATTTCTTTTGAATCTTGTCTTATTTGTTCTAAGTTTTTCATACTTATCCCTTTCTTGTAATATAAAAATAGCACCTACAGTCATAAGTGCTATTAATTCCGGTTCTATAATAAATCTGTTGGTAGAAGTAGATGAAACTTCTGTCAGCACGATTTTTTAGTAAAAAAAGAAAGAGGATTATCAGGTATTAAAATGATAATATCTATGATGTTCACAAAGGAATAGTAAAAATAATAAAATAAACATTCATAGATGTTACATAGTAAAGATTTCAGGTCTATTTCTTAAGAAATATCTTATCTAAAGCGCTGAAGAAAATTTCATAAGTATCTAAATTAGACATAAAATCACTATTTAAAATGCAATATGTCGAGCTTGCTCGCTCAAAAAAATAAGTTTTTTTCAAAATATTAAATCGAAAAGAAATACCAGAATAGCTTAAATATTTTAGGTGAAGGATTTTAAGATGCCTTTACTTATCTTGGAAATGATAATCCATAGTAGATTAAGAAACATAAACTGTTTAGAAAGACTAAATAAAGATGTTAGAAGACGCGAAAAAGTGAAAAGAATATTTCTGGACGGAGAATTAAATATGCAATTAATATCTTGCCTGTCGGCTCATTAGGACCAATCCTCATTAGTTCAATGAGGATTGGATGGCATCATCTTAGCTATATATTAGAATTTGATAGCTAAGATTGTGCTAGATAAAATAACACAATATTATGGACTTGACTAAAGATAATGTAGCGTATATTTATCTAAAATAATTATTTGTAGTTTTCTATATTAATAACCTTGTCGAACCTATCCAAATAAGATTCATCTTGATTGTGGGTTATGACAATTCTTGTATAATAATCTAGAGATTCTATTAGTACATCTATTACCCTAGCACTTTCTGGGTCAAGCCCACTGGTTGGCTCGTCGAATATAAGTACATCCGCCCCTCTATATAAGGCTCTAGCAATTTCAAGCTTCTTCTTCTCTCCACCAGAAAGACTATCATTTTTAATCAGACTTTCTTTCTTATCATTACAAACACTATCTAGTCCAACTCTATCAATTATTTCATCTAATTTAGCCATATCAATATCACTTCTTCCCATCGTAATATTATTTATAAATGTATCTTCGAATACTACAGGCTCTTGCGGTATATAATATATAGTTTCATATAACTCAAGCTCTTTAAAATCTTTGAAATCACCATTTTCAAAAGTTATTTTCCCTTCATAGGAAGGATTTATCCTCATTAATATCTTGGCAAGGGTAGATTTTCCAGAACCAGACGGTCCAATTATTGCATAAGCCATATTCTTTTCAATATCTATATTCATATCAGAAAAAACTTTCTTATCTCCATAAGAAAAAGATAAATTATTTATGGTTAAATCTAATTTTGGAAGCTTTTCAATCTTCTTATCAATCTTTTCATTTGGTATTTTAGATATCACAATATTCCTAAGTTCTCTAGTTGATAAAAGTTGGACTATAAATCTAAATGTATCTGCAAAAGACGCAGTGGCGATAGAAACTAAGCTTAAGGAAGCAAGTAAGTCAGACATTTGAATTAAGGCGTTTTTTACAAGTATCCCTCCTATAAAAGTAACAAGTAAGGTTGAAAAGACATTTAAACCAAATAGAGTCTGACTAAGCATACGGCTATTAATTGAAAAACTATTTATAGCTTTTAATAATTCATTATTAGCTTTATCAAATTTCTCGAGAAAATAATCATTGTTTCTAGATTCCTTAATTACCAAGTATCCATCCAATAACTCATTTAACTCATCTATATATTTAGAATATTTACCTGAACGTTCTATCTGACTCTTAGATATCCTTCCTGTAAATATTTTAGATGCGAGAGCTGGTAATATGACAAATAAAAATGTAGTGATAAGCATATAAGGGTGTATTTTGTATAGACCTATTGTATAGACTATAGCTCTGCCAATACCAATCAAGGCATATGGAAAAATATATAAATATTCCATCCTTAGCTGATCTACATCCTGATCAATATGACTTAGATGCTCTCCCTTATTAACTTTAAAAAATAGAGATGTTTTACTATCTAGTAGCCCCTCTATATAATCATGCCTTAAGTTATTAATAATATTTTTAGAAAATGCTAATGCTAATCTATTGAATATATAATGAAAGATGATTAATAATAGTACATATAAAATAGATAAAATAATAACCTTACTATACGTATCATTTGACTTGTTCATTACTACATCAATTATTCTTGAGCTTTGTCTTACATATAAGTATGTAAAAACAACTTCCAAGACTCCAAAAATAACTGACATAAAAAGAATAAATTTATTTCTTAATACATATTTTTTCACTAATATATATCTCCATTCCTAATAAAATCTCTTATAATCTTCTCTCTTTTAATTCTTTTTATAGAACAGCTTTCATTAATCTTTTCTTTGTTTTGTATTAAAATTGAAGCTGGACATTCCGCACACAAATCTCTTATCCAACAATCCGAACAATCATCACTTATTCTTTTATCTGTATTTCTAAATATATAATTTATATCCAACGTCTCTTTATTTGCTAAATTTGTCTTTGGAAGTTGTCCCATAAGATATTCATTATGTCCCATAAAAAAATGACAAGGTATGATAGTTCCTGTAGGCGAAATCGCAAAAGAGCCACTTCCAGCATCACAGCATATTTTATAATTACCTTTTCCAAGTAGTTTTCTTAAAACAGAAAGTTTTACATTTTTTTCATATATAATATCATTTTCAACAAACTTATTAACGTCAATAGCATAGATGTTATCGCCTGAACAATTTGTAATATAAAGACTTATATCGCCGTATCTATTTTTAAAATAATCCTCTAAATCCTTTTTACTTATATTATTATTTTCATGGAATTTAGTATATGTAATTTCAAGTATTCCAATATTAACATTATATTTTTGCAAGAGATTTATTGCCTTATCAACATCATCAAAGGAAGGATTTCCATTTTTATAAGGTCTCAGATAATTGTGTAGATAGGGATTGCCATCTATAGATACAGTGACTTGAAAATCTTCTTCATAAAAAAATCTAGCAATCTTCTCATTAATCAATGTTCCATTGGTAACTATTGTATATTTTGGAATTTTTCCTATTTTTCCGTTTTTAAACAATTCACTAAATTTTTTAACAACAGCTACGATTGTATTAAAGCTTAAAAGGGGTTCCCCTCCAAAAAACATTACAACATTAATCTCATCAATTCCACTCGCAAGCAAATCATCTATATAATTGATAGCTTCTTGAGGCTTCATAAAATTATTCTCTATTCCATAATTACCCCCACTGGCATAGCAATATTTGCAATCTAAATTACATGAATTATTTAAAATCAACTCTAGTTTTGATAATTTCTTCTCATCGTATTTTTCTTTTAACTTATCATCTATATCTCTGGCAAATATATTATCTACATAATTTTCAAACTCTATATTTCCATGAAGAGAGATTCTACCTTGTTTATCTAGGTTTTCTTTGAAAATTTTAAAATTATTTTCATTCAATTTCTTATAAACTAGAGTCTTCTTATAAAGAATGAAATATGCACCATCTTTTTTCTCTACTATAAAATCATTTTCTGTTAACATTTTCTATAAACCCCATTATTTCCTCTTCGTATGTATTGTTATAGTATATAATTTGATAGCTAATACAATTAGTTACCATAAAAACAAATTCATATAAACCACATTTATGACCAAAGTTTATAAAACTATTATTAAATCTATAATCAACATGAGAAAAAGATATTTGCTCATTAGGTAAATAAAAAGGATGTGTATGGATAACCATAGGTATATAGTCTCTTTGCTTGCACCACATTATAAATTTTGAAATAATATTTTTTGATAATACAATTTTTTCAATCTCATCATTATGAGGCCTTTCACCAAGCAAATCAATTTTAGACTTAATGATAAATTCACCCTTGATATATTCAAGACCGAGGAAATATCCATACTCAACCTCTTTATTTATATTTATTTTTTTTCTTAACTCTTTTATTATTACATCGATATTTCTTATGTGCATACTACTAGTAGAAATAAATTAGTTATAAATAATTAGAACTAAACTTACTTAGGTGTATCTCCATTACAGTTATTACCACAGCCTGACAACTCAGTCTCTAACTCTTCGACTTCTTTTTTTAGATCTTCATTTAATTCTATATCTTCAAATTTTATATCTTCTATTTTTTCAATATTATAATCCATATTTTCTCCTTTTAAAAATTATAGTATACATAAATATATTAAGCAAAAATTAAAATATTTAGCGTAGTACTTTTGCTATTTTAATCTTAATTGATAAACTTATTTTTGTCTTACTTCCTATATACGAAACACTATAAAGAATATTTCCTTTTATTTTATATGTAACAATTTCTACTTATATTTAGTATGCTTTTAAAAAATTACCTCCTTGATAAGTATTATCTCATATTGCAAAAAAAATAACAATATACAAATGCTAATGAGCCAATAAGTATCCCAAACTTAGCAAAAAGCTAGAAGGTAAAGATAATCTATTTACCTTTATGCTATTTCCAAAAGCAATAAGGAGAAGTTTGTATACAAACAACATAAAACGTAATCAGAAACTAACCGCTGAACTCCTCCAGTAGAGTCCCCTACTTCAATTGTACTGCTCTATTGTAACACCATGAAATTAGGTTGTTCACGCTATGTTAGATTCATCAACTCCCAAAACAATAACCCCGTCTGAACCTAAGTTATAATTGGCATATGCTTGTCTTGACCTTTGTGCAAATATACCAGCAAGATTTCTGCCACCTATAACCCAGCAGCATGATGTATAGCTATTTTTGTTATCCTTTGATTTTTTTCAAGGATTATTTCTACATCATTTATATTTTTAGGTAAATATCAACCATCTGGCTTATCTGAATATCCCTTAAAGCCTAATTGATTAAAAGTAGTTATTTGACCGGTCCCTTGATCAATATTTTCTTCAGCTTCATCAAAGTCTAGTACTAATTTCGCATAAACCCTAACTTGATCTTCTGTCCTTAAAGTCATTTGCTATTCCTCTTCACTAAAATTGTCTTCAAAACTAATAATATCATTAGGGGTACAAGATAGAGCTTTACATATTCTTTCTAAATTTTTAAATGTAATTGGTTTATCCTTGCCCATTTGTGCCATAACATTCGTTGTAAGTCCTGCCATGGCTATTACATCTGTTTTCTTTAATCCTTTTTTTGCTAACTGTATCCATAATGGTTTATAGTTAAGTGCCATAATATCCCTCTTTTTTATTAGATTTATTTAATTTTAGCATAAATATTGATTTCATTCAATCTTACATTGATTTAGTGATTTGTTTTGGAGAATTTGTTGTGTTATTCCTCCTTGTTTTCTATTTTGTTTAGTGATTTAACTATTAAATTCTTGTAGACCTTATCTCCTAATTTTGAGTATAAAAAAAGACAATAAAATTTTAATTTCTATCGTCTGAGATTATCTAATATCTTTTTCTTTAAATGATTTTATTGTGTAGCTTAATAATTCTATTAATCCAATTATAAAAATTAAACTGGGATTCATAACAAACCCCAGTTTAATAATTAGCGTGTTCTTTAATATAATTTTGATCCTGCTGGAATATTATCATCCAACATTATTAAGTTAAGTTTTTCTTCTCCGTCGTACTCACAAATTGCAGATATAATCATACCTTCTGAGTCGATTCCCATCATTTTTCTTGGTGGAAGGTTTATAATAGAAAGGAGGTTTTTCCCTACTAGGTCTTCTTCGTCATAGTGTTTTTTTAATTCTTTTGTCATTGTTGGTCTTCTAGTAGGATTTTTATTTCTTCGTCTGTTAGTTCTTCTGCATTTTCTATAAGGCTTTCTAATATTGCTCCTCTTGTTATGAGGCTATGAGTTCTTTCTTTTCTTTTTTTCACTATGTCTTGTTTTAATATCTTTTGTTCTTGATTTTTTAGTTGCCTTAATCTTTCTTCTGTATCATCAATTTTATCTTTTATTTCTTTTGAATCTTGTCTTAGTTGTTCAAAATTTTTCATACTAATTTCCTTTCTTGTATTAAAAAAGACGATGAAGATTTCCTCTTCCCGTCCTATTATTTGTATCTTGAATTGAATGTTTTGTTAAAAATATTATATTATCACCTCCTAAAGTCTGATATAGAAAAAGTGCCTAAAATCATAGGCACTTTAAGAAATTTGACTCAATCTTTTTATTCTAACTATTAAATATTTTATAAAATATATATTTTTATAGGTCACTTTTTTTGAATTTTTTAATTCCTAAAAAAGAAAATAAAAATACTAGTCCCCAGTTAATTATCATATATTTAACAAAAATAATTGTATTCCAATTATCTAAAATTTTATTTAGATAATAAAATGGAGACACCAATTGAACTTTAGGAAACTCTTTCAAGTACATTAAAATTATAAAAACTATTATAAATATTCCTATAGAAACAAAAGGTTTAAAATTCATACTCAAACTTTGAACCATACTTATTACAAAAATGTATGAAGACCATAATGAAATAATTATTAAAGTATCACTTATCCAGTCTTTACTTACAATGCTACCACTTGCAATTTTTAAATTTGATATAAAAATGTAATAGCAAAATATAGAAAATAAAACAAATAAACATGTAATCACTGTCCAATAAATAATTTGAGCGTATAATTTTGCTCTATAAATTTTACTTCTATTGTTTATTCTTGTGAGCATTACACTTATACTATTATTTTCTATTTCTCCTCTTAATATATTTGAACTATTTATTGCTAATATAATATAAACAATAAAAGCCATATATATAAAAGTAAACATGTCCTTTGCAAAAGAAAGTCCATTAACCAGTTCACTACTATTGTAAGTAATAATATTTGAGTTTCTATACACACCTATTGAATAAAGTAATGGCATTAAAAACATAAAAAATAAAATTAAATTTTCTTTTCTTTTAACCTGCTTACCAATTTCAAATTTAATGATTTTCAACATTATTATTCACCTCTAACATCTTTTCTAAGGGATTTATAACCTTTTCAATTCTTGTTATTTCTGTTATTTTTGTAATATTTTTTATTTTGTCATTAAGATTTCTTTCTGTAACCTCAACTGTAGTTGAATCAATTTTTTTAACAATAGAGTCATCAATTCCACTGCTATCTCTAACCTTTATTATTATTGAACTTTTTATATCTAGATTCCCATCATAAATTTTTTTCCCATTTCTTATTACAACCAACCTATCACACAAGGCTTTAACTTCATCTAAATTATGATCCGAAAACACAACTGCCATTTGCTTTTTTTCTACCATATCTTTTACATATTCTTTAACCATATTTCTCCCATTGACGTCAAGACCTATAAATGGTTCATCTAATAACATAATTGATCCTGAATTCAGTATTGCCTGTGCAAACCCTAATCTTTGTTTCATTCCAAAGGAAAATTCTTTTATTTTTTTGTTCTCAACATTTTCAAGACCAACTATTTTTAAAACATTTTTAATTTTCTCATTTACAATCTTTTTATCACCTATTCCATTTAAATATAAAATAGCTTTTAAATTTTCATAAGTATTAAGATAATCATAAAAACCAGGGTTAACAGAAATTCCGAATTTTTTTCTACATTTAGAATCAATTCCTAATTTTTCCCCCTCATAAAAAATCTCTCCTGAATCTGCTAAAATTTTTCCAGACACTGTGTCTAATAAAGTTGTTTTCCCAGCACCATTAATTCCTATTAGACCTACAATTTCGCCTTTATTCAAATTCATTGAAAAATTAAATAGTCCTTTTCCATTTCCATAATCTTTTGTAATGGATTCTAATTTCAATAGTTCCATAACAATCCTCCTCATCACTTATTTATAAATATGATAACAAATAAATATTACACTCACGCTATTCTAATCTTTCTCTAATATTAATAAACCTTTCAGCAGTCTTAAATATTTTAAAATTAAAAGTCAATAAAAAAAGATCTAGAAGAATATCCTAGATCCATATATCTTAATTTAATTTATTTAATTCTATTATAAAACTTTTATTGTAGAGTTCTGTATTGTTTTGATTCAAAAATATTTTTCCATTATGTTTCTCTACAATTTTTTTCGCAATAGATAAACCAAGTCCTCTATTTTTATTAGAAGTGTTTCTTGAGGTATCATTAGTAACAAATGGTTCAAAAATATTTTTTACCAACTCTTCATTTATTTTATTTCCACTATCTCCAATAATTAGCTTAACTTTTTCGAAGCAATTTTCTATAGAAAAATACACTGTAATATATTTTTCGTTATGATCAATTATATTTTTCATCAAATTTTTAAATACTCTAGAAAATATGTTTTTATCAATTTTTACATATAATTTTTCATACGGAATGTTAATTATTACATTCATCTCATTTTGCTCAAATATAGGTAAAAAATCTATTATTGCATTCCTTGTAAATTCACAGAAATCAATTTTCTCAAGATTTAAACTATAAGAATAATCTTCATACTCTATAATTTCTGATAATTCGTTTAACAAAGTGTCTATATTCGATGCATTTTTGTCAATAGATTCCAAATATTTTTTAGAACTTTCTATTGGAATTCTTCCATTAATTAATGCTTCTGAGAAACCTTTAATAACAGTAATCGGTGTCTTGAGATCATGCCTTATATCAATAAATAACTGAATCCTTCTTTTTTCATTTTCAAGTCTCTCTTTTTGAAATTCTCTTAATGATTTCACCGTTGAATTAAATTCATTTTGAATAAAATCAAATTCAGAAATATTATTATATTCTTGTTTTCTTAAACTAAATGAATAGTCTTCTTTCTTTAACTTTTTAAAACCCATTTCTAATTCACTTAAAGGATTATATAATTTCCTATGTAATACTTTTGAGAAAATGAGCACAATTATAAAAGTTCCTAAAATAAATAAAATAACTTTTAGTGTAAAAAATAGAAAAATTAATCCCGAATCTTGCATACTAGGAGTAACAAACACCCTATTACTAATATATTTTGTTGGTATAACAACAACTCCATATTTGTTTATTCCATTTTCCTTTATATTTTTCATAGATGCAAAATAAGTTCTGTCTTTGTATTTATATTTACCTTTATTCAAATTAACAATATCATCAAAAGAATAAACTTTTGGAGCATTATCATCTGATATATAACTCAAAGATAAATCATTATTTAATATGAGTATCCAACCATCAAGCTTTTTAATTTTATTCTCATTCTCACTTAGGTCCTCATCAAAAATATAATCTGCAGAATACTGATGAGCAATATTTGAAAATATTTTATTCCCAACCACTTCCATAATACTTGAAGTTAAAATGTTATATACATATACAATAAGAACAATGGATATTATGCTTATGAACAAAAACTTTTTGAATGTAATTTGTTTGTTTTTAATCATTAAATTTATACCCCAGTCCCCTTATTGTTATGATATGTTTCTTTTCACAATCTCGATCTCCAATTTTATCTCTCAGTCTACTAATATAAACTGAAACTATATTATTATCATAATATTCATTGTCATTCCAGATTCTTTCTAATAAAATATCAGTAGTAAATACCTTATTCTTGTTTTTCATTAAAAATTCTAATAATTTATATTCTTGACCTGTAAGATCTATAATTTTTCCTGAACGAAATACTTCACAAGTTTCCACATTCAACTCTAAATTCCATGATTTTATAGTTTTATTATTATTTTTTGAATCAACTCTTCTCAACAATGCATTAACTCGTGCAAACAATTCCATAGGATTAAATGGCTTAATAACATAGTCATCTGCACCCTTATCTAATCCGAGTATGATTTCAAAGTCAAGATTTTTAGAAGATAATATTATAATTGGTATATCACTTGTTTCTCTAATTTTCTTTAATACTTGGTAACCATCTAATATCGGCAACATCAAATCTAAGATTATCAAATCAAATTTTTCTTCATAAAATAATTTTAATCCTTCTTTACCATCTTTTGCATCAAATATATCCATAGATCCAGGCTTGTATAATTTAATTAAATCAATAATATCTTCGTTGTCTTCTATAATTAGCAATTTAATAATTTTTGCCATAATTACTCCCATTTTACAAAATTTGTTGTTTCACAAAACGAATTCAATAAGTATGATAAATTAAAAAAATTTAATAAATGTATATCATACCATTAAAATCCAATATTTTACTATTTATGCTTTATAATCATTGTATCATGATTTAATCATTGATAATTTATATAAAATCGCCTAGGAAATAATGAAATCATATAATCTTATTTCATAGACCATAAATATTTTTCTACATGGATCTTTTCTATATTCTCTATTGAGTTTGTAATTTATCTAATGAAAAAGTAATAGATTAATCCTTGTTATCTAGTACTTAATATTTTCTTGACTATGATTTGCCAGACACTGTCTGTTAAATTACATCTCATAAATCCAATTATAAAAATTAAACTGGGATTCATAACAAACCCCAGTTTCATAATTAGCGTGTTCTTTAATATAATTTTGATCCTGCTGGAATATTATCATCCAACATTATTAAGTTAAGTTTTTCTTCTCCGTCGTACTCGCAAATTGCAGATATAATCATACCTTCTGAGTCGATTCCCATCATCTTACGTGGAGGAAGATTACAAATTGCAAGCAGTGTCTTTCCAATTAAAGACTCTGCGCTGTAATATTCCTTAATACCAGATAAAATAACTCTTTCTTTTTCAGAACCATCATCTAATGTAAATTTCAATAATTTTTTTGACTTAGGAACTTCTTCGCAATTTTTCACTTTCACAGCTCTAAAATCAGATTTTGAGAAAGTTTCAAAGTCTACATAATCTTCAAATAGTGGTTCAACTTTTATTTTTGATAAGTCAATTTTTTCTGTAGCAATTTTTCCATAATTTTCATTTGATGAGATTTCATTTTCTGATTTTTCTTTTCCTATTGGCTTCATTGTTGGGAAAATCCCCTTTACTTTAGATAATTGTCTAAATCTCTATAAAAGTCTATTTTATGGTACTTCTCCATTTACGACAATTTGCTAACTCTCTATAAGTGCCTATAGATTTCTAGCAAATTGTCGTAAATTTGTCGTAAGCTGTCGTAAATTTTAAAATATAAATTTCATCGCTTTTTCAAATTCTCCCATCTGTTCTATCTTAAAATCTTCTGTTGCATCTACATATATATCCATTGTTGTACTAATATCAGAATGACCTAGAATAGACTGCATTGCTTTTGTATTTATATTTTGTTCATTAAGCCTTGTAGTAAAGGTGTGTCTAAAAATATGATTGCTTAAATGTGGAACTAATAGAATATCATTAGAATTCGATTTATTTTTGTCCATTATACTTAAATTGCAATCTCTAACAATTCTTCTTAAAGCTTTATTAAGTGTTCCATTATTGTGAACTT
Source organism: Anaerococcus vaginalis (assembly GCA_018363915.1). Taxonomy (GTDB): domain Bacteria; phylum Bacillota; class Clostridia; order Tissierellales; family Peptoniphilaceae; genus Anaerococcus; species Anaerococcus vaginalis_C. The sequence goes on along the minus strand of JAGZMY010000007.1, from coordinate 1,481 downwards.
TTCCGAATCTATTTAAAAATACAAAGTCTTTAAATCCATCGATTGAATCACAACATTCGATTCCAAAAGTTTTTTGTAACTCTCTTTCCATAAGAAAAGCATCTTTTACTTTTTGAACCATAGGAATACTTCGCTTACCTGATTCTGTCTTCGGTGTATTAATAGCATATCTATTGTTTAATCCTTTACCTTTACTATAATATACCAAAGTCCTATTTACATTTATAAGACCATTATCAAAATCTAGATCGTCCCATTGCAATCCTGTGACTTCTCCAACTCTCATGCCTGTCCAAAGCATAACAATGAATATTGGATACCATTTTTTATATTCATCACTATTAGATAAATATTCTTCAAATAGCACCTGTTCTTCTATTGTCATGGCTTTTTTCTTCGGAGATTCATTTCGATAAGCTACTTTCAGTTCCTTTAAAGCATTGTCAGACGGATTAAACCTTATATATTCGTCATCCACTGCCAATTCTAATACCTGATGTAGCACAGTATGGACACAATCTATGGTAGAAACCATCAATCCCTGATCTTCCTTTAATCTGTTATAAAAACTTCTAACATCAGATCTTTTAATATCAGATAGTTTAATGCGACCAAAAGTCGGTTCTACAAATTGTTGATACATATAGATGTAATTTTTAAAGGTATTATCCTTTAAACCTCTTTTAACCTTTGTCCATAGCTTAAAAGTATCATTTACAGACAAGCTACTTCCTTCGTTGTTGATTCCATCTATAGTATTGCGTAAAATATCTAATTCCTTTTCTCTTAATTCTTTTAGAGTTTTCGCATAGATAGATTTTCTACGACCTATTTTGTCTTGCCACTTAAATTCATAAGTGCCATTTGACCTTTGATATTCACCGTCTTTTAAAACAACCCCTTTACTATCTTTGCGTCTTTTTACCATAAAAATTCTCCTTTTTTGATAAAAGACACGCTATAATTATTATACCGCATTAAGCGTGTTTTATATATAGTTTTAGATTAAATAGAGAACTGTCTATTTAAATATTCTTCCATTAATTTTTTCTTAATAAGACGCTTATTTCAATTAAATAATACAAAATCGCAATCATTTTCATCCGTTAATTGTCTAACTTTATCTTGACCAATATTAAAATATTCAGATGCTTCTTTTAATGTTAGAAATGCTTTCTCAGAAACACGTACACCTTTTATATTTTCGTTAATCATAAATCCTCCAAATAATATATTTAAAATATTTGTTTTAATATTTTTAAAGTTTTTTGACATTGACAAGTGCCTTGGATTAGCAACATAGGAATCTCACCTCCGCCTCTGTTCAGGATGAGCCGGCTTCAACCTTAGAAGTATCATTATCCTCATTTTCTTCTTAGCGGATAGGGTATCCCTCCCTATATTCAAACTCTTACTTATCGCTCCCTTTCTTCTTCCCTTGCTTTTAGCTTAGCAGTACTTGTTTTGCCGAATTATTCAGC
>JAGZMY010000006.1 GCA_018363915.1 Anaerococcus vaginalis | reverse complement strand
TAAATAAATTAACTTCAATTAAATTTTAATTCTTCGTTTTATTCCGAGGGATAAATATTAAAATCGTGCCACTGGCACAATTTTAAGCTATTTATCTGTTCTCGCGTAAGTGAGTTTGCGATTTTAGGATTTTGAAATTTAGAAATCAACAATTTTTGAAGTTAGATATTCGTGCTTGAGGATTTGTTATCTCCTGAAGTGAATCTTCCCACCTTTTATTTTTTAAAATTTTATTTAATTATTAGAAAATATAAAAATACAATTACTGCAAGAACAATTCTATATTTTCCAAAAATAATGAAGTCATTTTTTTGTACGTAAGAAATAAATTTCTTTATTACTATATAAGCCACGATAAAACTTAAAATCATTCCTATAAGAATTAAAATCCATTCATATCCTGAAAATCCTGATACGTTTTTTACAACTTTTAAAAGAGTTGCTCCAAGCATAGTTGGAATTGCCAGAAAGAATGAAAATTCTGCACTAGCTGATCTTGAAAGTCCCAAAATCATTGCTCCAATTATTGTCGCAGCTGACCTTGATGTTCCTGGAATCATTGCAAGAACTTGAAAACATCCGATAAAAAATGCAGTTTTATAAGAAATTAATGAAAGATTATCGACTCTTTGTCTGTTTTCTTTTTTGTTTTTATTTTCAATTAAAATTATTCCAATACCCCAAACAAAAAGCATAAGGGCAACAACCATTGGATTAAATAAATACTCATCAATTATATCGTCAAATAAAAATCCCAAAATTCCTGCTGGTATTACTCCAACTATAACTCTTTTCCAAAGCTCAATTGTTTCTTTGTAAGGATGAGTTAATCTATAATAAAATTTTGATTGGCCATTTAATTTCGCATAATTTTTTGGAAAATATCTTTTTGTTTTTTGAAAATCCCAAGGATTTAATTTAGAAAAATACAAAACAACTACTGAAAGTATTGCTCCAAGTTGAATTATTACATTAAAGGCGTTGGCAAATTTTTCTGGTTCAAGTTTTACAAACTCATTTACCAAAATAAGATGACCTGTTGATGAAACAGGCAAAAATTCTGTAACTCCTTCTACAATAGAAAGAATTATTACTTTTAATAAATCTAAAATCATTTTTCAAATTCCTCCATGAATGAATGTTCTTTACCATTTATTTTATATCCCAAAACCATATCACAGTTTACATTTTCAGCTGATCTTAGGATTGATTTTTCTACATTTGGTATGTCTTCTTTTAAATCTTCAATAAGATTTTTTATTTTTTTTCTTGTATAAGACTCACTTTTTTTTGTAACAGTGCAAGCACAATTTAAGGCACTTAATCCTACATAATCACGCCAAGCTATTACATCTTTTTCTTCTATAAAATACATAGGTCTTATAAGCTCCATATCATCAAAATTTTGTGCCAAAAGTTTTGGCTTCATTGTTTTATAATTTCCAGCATACAAGACATTCATCAAAGTCGTTTCGATTGCATCGTTCATGTGATGGCCCAAGGCAACTTTATTACAACCAAGCTCTTTTGCCTTGGCGTATAAAAATCCCCTTCTCATTCTCGCACACATATAACAAGGATAGTCTCCAGAAATTTTTTCGCTAATTTCAAAAACATCCGAATCGAAAATTTTTGCTGGAATATTTAAATATTTTAAATTTTTCTCCAACAAATCTCTGTTTTCTTTATCGTAGCCTGGATCCATGCAAATATATTCAACTTCAAAATTTACATTTGAATGTTTGTGCAATTCTTCAACAAGTTTTGCTGTCAAAAGTGAATCTTTTCCACCAGAAATCGCACAAGCGACCTTGTCGCCCTCATTTATTAATTCATATTTTTTTACAGCTTTTATAAATTTTGACCAAAGCTCTTTTCTATATTTTTTTATAATTGATCTTTCAATTTCTACTAATTCCATCATAACTCCACTATGCTTGAAGGTTCGTTTCTTTTTGCAACTTTCAATTGTATATCTTTATTTGTGTCTAGTCCACAGGATTTTAGGTAATTATCTACAGTTATTTTGCAAAGCTGTTCTGAATTATTTGTTTCAGACAAGTGAGCAAGAAAAATTTTTTCATTTTTGCCTTGAAGGGCATCAGCCAAAGATTTTGCCGATTGTTCATTTGATAAATGTCCCATCTTTCCCATAATCCTAACTTTCATCGAATAAGTATAGGGACCTCTTTTTAAAGCATCAAGGTCATGGTTTGCCTCAAAATAATAGACATCTGATCCTTTTATCTCATTTAAAATTCTCTCATCAATTATTCCCGTATCAGTCAAAACCGTAATTTTTTTATTATCCAAATACAAAATAAAACCAACTGGTTCATTTGCATCGTGATGAATTGATATTGGAAAAATATCAAAAGAATTGAAATTAAAAAAAGAATTCGATTTGAAAATTTTTATATTTTCATCTTTTAATTTCCCAGCATTTTTTATAAAAGAAAGCCAAGTTCCCTTGTTGGCATAAATTGGAATATCATATCTTCTGCTCATGACAGATGCTCCCTTTACGTGGTCGATATGTTCATGAGTTAAAAAAATCGCATCCAAATTTTTTGGATTTTCGCCAATCTGAGATAAAAGATTTTCAATTTTTCTTCCCGAAAAACCACAATCAATCAAAATTCTTGATCCCTTGTGTTCAACAAAAACAGAATTTCCCGAAGATCCTGAAGCTAGAGAGCAAAATTTACTCATAATACTTCCTATCTTTTTTATTTTACAAAATTTATTTTAACATAAAAATATGTAAGATTTTAGAAAAATCTTACATAAATAACTAATCATATAATACTGGTTTTTTCTTTTTTTTCAATTTCACTTATCAAAAAATACTTTTTCCAAAATATCACAAACTCCGTCTTCATCGTTTGAATAATTTGAAACAATATCAACCATTTCTTTAACACTATCTCTACCATTTCCACAAGTTGCAGAAACTCCTGCCATATTTAGCATAGTTTTGTCATTATTTGAATCGCCAATAGCAAGCGTTGATTTTAAATCTACATTTAAAATTTCACACAATCTTTTTAAAGCCTGACCCTTGTCAGCCTCCTTGTGCAAAACTTCAAAAACTTCTGGCACATTTCTTACTGTTTGATAAGTTTTTAAAAGTTTTTCATTATAATTTTTTTCAAACTCATCAACAGCATCTTTGTTTCCAGTTATGGTAATCCTATCAACCCTTTGACCCATATCTTTCTCATCAATTTTTTCAATAGGCATTTTTAAAATTTCAGATTCAAATAAAAAATGTTTATTTACCTTTTCACTATTGCTGTACAAATTATATTTATTGTAAATTCCTATTTGGAGCTTATCGTTTATTATCTTTTTAAGATTTAAATAATCTCCCATGCTTAAAATTTTTTTTGAAACATCTGACTTGTCCTTATTTTTAATTATAAGAGAGCCAGTATTTGTTATAGAATAATCATCATCAGAATTTAATCCCAAATCATCAAGTATCCAAGAAAATCCACCAAGAGGCCTTCCAGTAGCAATAACTACAAAAATCCCCTTATCTCTCAACTTTTTAATGATTTCAAAATTTTTTCTAGAAACTTTTTTATCCGAATTTAAAAGAGTTCCATCAAGGTCAATAGCCACAAGTTTTATATTTTTTTCCATATTCACTCCTAACTTTCTTCTCTTTTTATTCTATCACATAAAATTATATATTTTAAAAAATAAAAATAAGCCTTAATGTATAGGCTTATTAATAAAATTTTCTATTAATTTATTTTTATCATAAATTTCTTTTTCTATATTTTTATAATAATCTCTAAGGTTTCTCTCATTTCTATATTTCTTTCCATTCATCAATTTTGAATTTGCATTCATGCCAAGGCCTATAATATTTTCAAGCTCTTCATTTATTAAAATATTATATCGTTGAGAAGTATTTTCTTTTTCATATCCAATATTTTCCAAATTTCCTATTATGTTTTTTTGCCTATAAAGATAATAGGGCTTGTAGGAATTTTCTTTTGTAAAAATTTCTATATCCTTTGCAATTTTTATACTTTCGCTTTCATTTCCATTTATATTTTCTTCGAAATATTTTGAGCCAACTTTCTGAGCCAGTGCATGGAAGGTTATATTATCTGGCTTTAATTTTTTTAAAATTTCAAAATTTTTAGAAAAACTTTCCCTGTTTTCTCCATAAAGTCCAACTATAAAATCCATATTTACAATAAAACCAAGTTTTTTGGCATAGTCATAAATTTTTACAAAATTATAAAAATTGATTGGTCTGTTTATATTTTCCAAAACATTCACGCTAAAAGTTTGGGGATTTAAGGAAATTCTTCCTACATTTTTTTCTTTAAACAAAGCTAATTTTTCAAAGTCAAGGGTATCTTCCCTGCCTGCTTCAAGTGTAAATTCATTGAAAATAAATTTTTCGTTGATTAAAGACAAAATCCTATCCAAATCTTTCACAGATAAATTTGATGGCGTTCCTCCGCCAAGATAAATTGTATCCAATTTCTTTGGCAAATTAATTTTTGAAATTTCTTCTAATAAAAAATCTACATAAAGATTTTTTTCTACTGTGTTTGACACAATAGTCGGATAAGAACAATACCTGCACCTTTGAGGGCAAAATGGAATATTTATATAAAGATTAAAATCTTTTGCATCAAATTTTAATTTGTCCTGACTTTCTTTTATAGCTTTTAATAAATTGATTTTATTATCTTTTAACTTATAAATATTTTTCAAATCATCAAAGCTATGATTTTTTAAAAGTTTTGAAGGTTTTGACCCTGTCAAAATTCCCCAATCAGAAGTTTTTTTGCTTTCTTTTTCCAAAATTTCAAAAAGAATTTGTTTTAATTTTAAATTTGAATCAAAAAAGTAGGACTTATTTTTATTTTCAATAAGTCCATTTTTTATCAATATATCAGGATTTTTTTCAACAAAAGAAAAATCTTCTTTGTCATAAAAAATATTTAAAATATCATATACAATTTTTCTTTGATTTTCATTTTCTAAATATATTTTCATATTTCTTTTACAATTTCTCTCGCCCAAACTTGGTCGATCATTGATGTTTCTTTGACATCAACAAAGGCTATATATTTGTCATACAAAGTTTGATAAAGATCATCCACAAATGGCATTTTGAATTTGCCATTTTTTGTTACAATTATAAATTCATTATTTTTATAGTGCATAGCCAAAATATCTTCTTTTTTAAATTTAAAATCTGGACTTTGAATTAGGACAAACTTCATTATTTCAATTATATTATCAATTTTCCCATCATCGAAAATAGAAATTTTTTCCTTCAAATCAAGGTCGTTTTTGCACATTCTTATTATAAAATTTTCTGCCTTATTTTTATTTAACCTATCCAAAATTTTTAGGGAAGATTTGAAGGCTAGTTGATTTCTTTTTTGGATAAATTTAGGATCATTTACAAACATCAATTTTTTGTCATTATCTGTATAAACATATCTATAATTTAATTTAAATAATTTTTTACAAGATGGACATTCAACAAGACCTACATTTTCTATAAAATCTTTGTCATTAAGAGAAAATATTGCAGTAGGCAAAGATTTTGTAAATTTTTCCTTACAAGATGGGCAAGATAAAGAAAAATCTTTATTTCTTGTATCAATATTATTTTTATTTTTTAAAAAATCCAAAAATTCTTCCAAAGATGAAAACACCAAATCTGCTTCATTTTTTATAAGCTCACTATCGTCCAAATCAACTATCAAAACTGCCACAGCACCGCTTGCCTTCGCAGCTTTTATTCCAGAAAGAGAATCTTCCAAAATATAAGTTTTATTTTTGTCAGCATTTAATTTTTCCATAGCAAAATTAAAAATTTCAGGATTTGGTTTGCCTTCAACAATATTATCAGAAGAAATTATCAAATCAAAATAATTTCTTACCCCTTCCCTATCAACCAAAAAATCTACCCTGTCTTTTTCAGAAGAAGACGCAAGAGCAAGTTTCTTATTATTTTTTTTCAAATAATCCAACAATTCCACCAAACCAGATTTTTTTAAAGAATAATCAATTTTTCCAAATTTTTCTTCCCTCAAATCATTTAAATCTTTTCTAATTTCTACAGCTTTTTGCCTATCCATAGAAAATTTTTCAACCATATAAGAAATAGATTCATCCATTTTTCTACCAGATAGAAGAATCTTATCTTCTAATTCAAAAGAAAAATTATTCTTTTTTGCAATCTCACGCCATGTTTGATAATAAAAATTTTCCGTATCAAACATAGTTCCATCCATATCAAATATAAAATAATCCATACTAAAACTCAATTAAATTTAATCCCAATTCTTCATCAAATTTTCTATTAATATCGCCATCAATAATTGTAACAAAAATTTCCGCAGTTAAAGAAATAACAGCCTCATTCAAATGACCAGCAACTGCTTCTCCTGCAATATCTCCAGTAAGAGCATTTGTTTTTGCCTTGCCACAAGTGATGTGAAAATGAGTGTAAAGCTTACCGTCTTTATTAGAAATATTTCCACAAAGATTTGCAATTTCTAAATCTTCTTCATATTTTTTTATCTTATAATCCTTAGTTTCAGGATCAAAAAGACCAATGTCAAGATTATCAGTAGCACCAATTCCAGTTAAAAAACCAGCCTTTACATTTTCCTTTTCCAAAATTTCCCTAACAGATTCAACAAGCTTGTCACCCTTTTTTAATCTAATAACTAATTTATCATCAAATCTTTTATAAATCATATAAAATCCTTTCATTTTTTCAATTTAACTTACACATTCTTTAAACATTATACCCAAACAAGGGGAGAGGTGTTGATTTTATTTTTGTTTTAATTTTAAATTACAAAATAAATTATTTAATTAAATTAATTCTTCGTTATGTTAGGGGAGAAAATGGGGGAGTTTCGATTCTCCCCCTTTTTTCTCCCCTAACAACCCCTCTTTTTTGCCCCCCTGCAACCGACCATTGCATGGAGCTAATTTTGTTAGAAGCTTCGCTTCTTTCAAGTTTTTAAAGCTTGATTGCTATTTAAAAATAATTATAAATTCAAGTGAATTATTAGAGAAAAAATTGTTTGAACGTTAGTGAGTTTATTTTTTCTCTTTTAATGAACTTAGAATTTATTTATTTTGGGCTTATATCTTTATTAAATTTGGATAATCAATTTAAAAACTGAAAGAAACTTTAGTTTCTTTCTAATTTTTGCTCCCTGCAAGGGTCGGTTAAGGGGGTTCGTTGAAAGGGGTTTAAGGGGAAAAATTGCGGGGACAATCGAAAGTCCCCTAATTTGTCCCCTTAGTAACGAAGTATTAAAAATTAATTGTAATTTAGTAAATCATAGAAAAACATTAAGCTTAAAAAATAAAAAAATCTACATTTAAAAAAGGACTATTTCTAGTCCATTTTTACTCTTTTTAAAAGTGCCATTGCAAAAATAGCAGTAATTATTACAGAAATAACTCCATTTATTGAAGAAACTCCAAGTTTTTGTACAACTTCTACCATATTTGCTTCAAATGACAATCCCATTGCAACTTTATTTTTTATAAAAGTGTATAACAAATAAAGAATAATATAGGTTATTTGTCCAAAAAATCCTGCAAGAGCTGCTTTTGTTTTTTCATTTTTTATTTTTGTTTTGTGAAAAATCAAACCTGCCACAAAGCCCATCATGAATTTATTTATAAATGTAAATGGTGCTGATGCAAAATAAAGTGGATTTGTTAAATCAAATATTGCTGAACCAACTCCTGCTGCAAGTCCTCCAAGTCCTGGCCCTAAAATTATTCCTCCCAAAAGACAAAAGGCATTTCCTAAATGAAATCTTGTATCTCCCATTGGCGTTTTGAGTGGTATTTGAAAAAATGCTGAAAAAATAAATACCAAGGCTATAAAAAGTCCTGTATATGTAAGTTTTTTTGTAGATAATTTATTCATGAGTCCTCCTATTTTTATTTCTACGTTTTTCTATCACAAACTAATTATATAATACAAAGGAAAATGTGTAAATATATCATTTTTCTATAAAATATTTTATAAATATCCATTTTCAAATTTAAAATTCAATTTTTTTCTATAAAATTAAAAATGTAACATTAGTTACAGAAATTAATTTGAATTTTTTATATAATAAATTAAAAACAAAAAGGAGTTATATATGAGCGAATTTTTAGGACCGATACACTACATGATGTATGAAAAAATAAAATTTCAAGATAAAATTACAAATTTTCTTTTAGATGGAAAAACAGAAGAAATTGACGAAAAAATTAAACCAGTTTCAACTGATAATTTGGAAAATTTAATCGACCAAGAAAATATTCACGGCTGGCTTGATTCAAAAATTGATGTTGTTGAAAATAGGCTTGCCTTTGCAATTAAAAATAGCGAAAATACAAAAGAAAAATTATTTGATTTTGGAAAAAAACAAGGAGAAGGGAAAAATTTCTCTGATTATAATGAAATTTTTCAAGATTTAAATACCATGATTCTTGATGGAATGCCATGTGATAATGGACTTTCTGCAACAATTGATGAAAACGGCGATTTATTTTTAATTACAAATGTAAATACTCACGAGAAATATTTCAAAGATTTTATAAATCCAGAAGATTCTCTTTCAAATACTTGCGAAGGAGGCCACAGCCACGACCACCACGAAGCTTTTGAAATTAATAAAAATGGTTTTGAATTAAAAGAAGAAAATTCTCCTTACCATGAATATAGGTATGAATTTTTAAAAGGATATTTTGATAATTCTCCTTATGCAGTTGACCTTGTTGGTGGAATTAATTATAGAATTTACAAAAAATAAAAAATATTATACAAAATGGATAAGTATATCTTGGAAAAATAATAAGGAGGCTTTATGAAAAAATTAAGTGCAAATATTTTAGATGGTAAATTTGAACATTTGCTAGACGAAGACAAACTACAAATAACCCACCTACAAATCAAGCAAGGTGAGGAAATTCCAAGCCATAAGTCAGATAAAAACGTAGTGGTTGTAATTTATAAGGGCAAGGTTGATTTCGTTGGAGAAAATGGAAATGAGATTATAGTTCCTGGCGATATAATAACTATGGATCCTAATGAAATGCACGCCTTAAAGGCAATAGACGATAGTGATTTGATGGTTATAAAAGCAAAAATTTAAAAATTTTAAAAATAAAAAAGGATGTTGCAAAATTATTAAATCGTTCCAATATTATGATAGAAAATCATAACGAAGTTTCGCTAAATAAACCGATAAGCTTAATACGAAACTTCTAAAAAATCTATGACAATATGGCGATAGTAATTCAGAATTTGCAACATCCTTTTTTTATTTGTTTTTCTTTTTAATTTTTAACTTTTTTTCTCTTCCAAACAACTTATTTGTTGAATAGTTTAGGATATTTTTCTTGTAAACTCTTGCTGCAATTATATACATTAAAACAATTCCTACTAACAAAATAATTAGTGAAATCATTCCTTGTAATAGGCTTGCGTTTTCGTAAATCAATCTCATTGGCATAAAAAATGTTGACAAGAATGGGATGTAGGATAGGATTTTTATAAAATTATTTGGCTCACTTCCTACAAATGATGTGGAAATAAAATAGCAAAACATAATTATTAGCATAATTGGCGTTGCCATTTTGCCTGCGTCTTCTTGCTTTTGTACCAAAGATCCAAGCATTGCTGAAAGGATTATATATAAAATCAATCCTAAAACCATAAATAAAACTATTTCTCCAACTAATTTATAATTTATCCCTTCAAAAATTTCAGAAATATTAAATCCCAGCATAGTTTTTATTTTTTCGTAAAATCCTGTAAATTTAATTATGGCAAATCCAACAAGTCCCAAGGCTAAATAAATTCCAAAATGAACTAGCATTGCAAGAATTGTTCCAAAAATTTTTCCAGCCATATAAGTGCCAGCTTTTACTGATGAGAAAATAAACTCTAGCATTTTTGTGCCTTTTTCAACTGCAATATCTTGCATTATTATTTGTGAATAAAAAATTAAAACAAAATACATTACAAAGATTGTAGCAAATAGGGCTAGCATATTTCCTGGATTTTTCAAATTATCTTTTATTTCGTGAAGATTTACCACAGGTTTTTGGCTAATTATCGCATTTTGCTTGGCGTCAATATTGGAATTTTTCAAATTTTCTTTTCTTTGCATATCCTCTGCCAAAGAATTTATTACAAGCATTGGAGTTCTTGCTGTTGTATCTCCATAATAATCAAAATTTAAAAGTCCATCTTTGTTTTTCACTTCAAGATAAGCTGAAATATCTTTGTTATCAAGAGCTTTTTTCGCCTCATTTTTTTCTTTAAATTCAAAATCTACCATAGGATTATTATGGAAATTTTTCTTGTATTTTTCCTCCGTTACAACTGCAATTGTATCTGGAGTTTTGGTTGAGTAAGAAATGTAGGAAATTATTCCAATAACCACCGCCATAATAAAAGGCATAAGAACCATAACCCAAAAAGTAGGCGATTTAAGGTGTTTTTTTAAAGTATCAACTGATACAGTCATAAATCTATTCATTTTCTTCCACCTTTCTTGCAAAAATTTCATTTAATGTAGGAGGCGATTGGTCAAAATATGGAACAAAGCCAATATTATCTACAATTTTTTTGAAAATAACTTTTGCGTAATCTTCATTTTTCAAAATAAAAGTCCACTTATTACCATCTTGGCTAATCATTTCTATATTTTCATCGTTTAAGAAAAATAAATCTTCGCTTGATTCGACTACAATTTTCTTTCTTTCGTAAGAATTTCTAATTTCTTGTGGCGAACCATTTAAAACTATATTTCCTTTTTTAAGCATTATCAATTTTTTGCAAAGACTTTCCACATTTTCCATATTGTGAGATGAAAACATAATTGTCGTTCCCTCTTTGTTTACATCTTTGATTATTTTTTCCAAAAGTCTGATGTTGTATGGATCAAGACCAGAAAAAGGCTCATCCAAAATTACAAATTCTGGTTTATAAATTAAAGCACAAAGAAGTTGAACTTTTTGTTGGTTTCCTTTTGAAAGCTCCTTGATTTTTGATGATAATTTTCCATCAATTTCAAAATATTCAAACAATTCTTTCAATTTTTCATCAGAAATATTATTCATTTTATTTAATTTTGCAAAATATCTTATTTGATCTTCAACTTTTCTTTTCGAATCGAGCGATCTTTCTTCTGGCAAAAATCCTATTTTTTCTAAAGGAACTTTTGAAAATTTTTTGCCATTATAAGTAATCTTGCCATCATATTTTGAATAAAAGTTCATTATACACCTAAAAAGTGTCGACTTTCCCGCGCCATTTTGTCCTATAACTCCAAAAAGTTCTCCATCTTTCACTTCAAAATCAAGATTATTTAAAGCAAGAAGATCTCCAAAACTTTTACTTAATCTTTCTACTTTTAACATACGTACTCCTTAATTTTTTAAATACAAAATGTATTCATTACTATTTTACCATAGAAAAGTGGATTAAAAAAAGACAAGAGTTTATCTCTCATCTTTTTGTCTTTTGTATTTAATATATTTTAAAATTTCAAAATCAATTGAATTTACCAAAATAGCAATTACAACTCCTACCAATGTATCCAAAGTTCTATTTAGGGCAAAATTTATAGCTCCAAAATTTTCTCCATAATGATTTATTGAAACAGATGCAAAAACAATGCACATAATAGAAATTGCATTTGGCTTATCCATTGATGATAAAATCCAAATTAAAAATGCCATTATTATAGAAATCAAAAAATAATTTCCTATATCATTTGTAAAATTTTTCCTAACAAATAAAAGATATAAAAATCCAACAAAGCCTCCAATGAACGTTCCCAAAATCCTATTTAATCCAATATCAATTGAGCCGTTTACGTCATTTTTTGTACAAATTATAGCAGCTATGGCAGAATAAAACGGCAAGGCATTTGCCGATCTAAAATGTGAAAAGGTAAAAGATAAAAATACAGCCAAAGCTGTTTTGAAAATTCTTTGTCCCGGTTTTTTTAATTTCATAAGCCAAGCCTATCAAATAAAAAATCAAAAAATGTTTCTTCATTTACTCTGTTTGCTATATATTTTTTATTTTTTGAATTAATTTCAACAATACTTCCCCTATCAAAATCTTCGTTTACCTTGATAGCTTTTTCTTCAAAAATAAATGCTTGTGGTTTCAAAACCATATAAAGCAAAATCCCTGCCTTTATTTCTCTTTCATTTTTTGGATAAAATTTATAAAGATTTTTGATATTTTCAAAAACAGGATCAGAAGTTGATTTTTTCAAAATTTCATCAGGCAAGGTCAATGAATTCGAAATATCTATTGGCAAAATAAAAGTTTCAATATCTTCTTTCAAAACAATATTTGTAGCCTTTGGATCGGTAAAAAAATTAAATTCTGAATTTCTTGTAATATCTCCAGAAGAAAAATTTGAGCCCAAAATAAAAATATGGTCAATGTATGAAATAAAATCATCATATTTTATTATTGCTTTTGCAATATTTGTAAGAGGACCTGTCGCAATAATATCAAGTCTTCCACAATCTTTCGCCAAATCATATAAAAAATCTTCAGGACTTGCATCAGATAAATAATCTTTTGTCTTGTCAAAAATCAGAGAATTTTTTCCACTAATCAAAATTTCTTGATTTTTCAAATTAGAAGATGAGCCCTCACAAATTGGCAAAATTAAATCTTCCATATTCGCCATAGAAAGAATATTTTTTGCGGCAAATTTTGAATCCATAAAAGAGCTTACAGAAGAAATTCCAACAATTTCAAATTCATTAGAATTAAATGCCATTTTAAGCATCAAAATTTCTGATAAAGTAAAATTTGTATCTATATAAATAAATGTTTTTTCTTTTTCCATAATTCACTTCCTTTTTTTTAAAATTATACCAATATTAATTGAATTTTCTATCAAATTTTATAAGCAAAAATATAAATAATATATTTTTAATTTTTACAATCAATTAAAACTTCTTGGTTTTTAATTTTATTTTCAAAATATATAGTTGTTTGACAAAATACAAATTAATTAAATAAATATAAGAAGATGACCGATTATTGTGAATATTTACAAATGATAATTTATATAATAAAATAGTTTTTAATGATTAGGAGGAAAAAATGAAAGAATTTTTAAAAAGAAAAGGAATAAGTTTATCGGCAAAAGTTTATTTTATTGATGCTCTAGGCTCAATGGCTTTCGGACTTTTTGCAACTCTTTTGGTTGGAACAATTTTAAACACAATCGGCAAATCTTTTGACATTAAATTTTTGTCAGAAACAATTTGGCCCCTTGCCCAAGAAGCCACAGGACCTGCAATCGCCGTATCAATCGCCTACGCTTTAAACGCTGACAGGTTAATTTTATTTTCATCAACAATTGTAGGACTTTCTGCAAATAAATTGGGAGGTCCAATGGGAGTTTTTATCGCAACATTAATCTCAGTAGAAATTGCAAAAATAATTTCAAAAGAAACAAAAATCGACATAGTTTTAACTCCAGTTGTGACGGTTTTAGTCGGAGTAATGATTGCAAATTTAGTAGGACCTTTTATCCAAACGCTTATGACAAAAATCGGAATAATTATAATGGATGCAACAAGACAAAAGCCTTTTATAATGGGGATTATTGTTTCAGTAATTGTAGGAATTGTTTTGACTCTTCCAATTTCATCGGCTGCTCTTTGTATGACCATAAGTCTTTCAGGACTTGCGGCAGGGGCTGCGACAATTGGTTGCTGTTGTCAAATGATAGGCTTTGCAGTAATTTCATTTAAAGAAAATAAAACCCAAGGCTTAATTGCTCAAGGACTTGGAACAAGTATGCTCCAAATGCCAAATATAATGAGAAATCCAAAAATTTTAATTCCACCAACACTTGCCTCAGCAATACTAGGACCATTTTCAACAATAATTTTTAAACTAGAAAATTCTCCAATAGGAGCCGGCATGGGAACATGCGGTTTGGTAGGACAAATTTCAACTTTCACAGCAATGAGCCATGTCCCATTTTTAAATTTATTATTTACTATAATAATTATGCATATAATCCTTCCAGCCATAGTTTCCTTAATAATTTATTATTTTGTAAAAAAAATAGGCTGGATAAAAGATGGAGATATGAAGTTGGATTTTTCCAAATAAAATTTATTTAATAAAAATATTTTAAATTTAAAAATGGACTATGCAATGCACAGTCCATTTTTATTTGTAATTTTTTAAATTCTTATCCAAGTTTTCATCTATTAAATTGAATTTATTTATTTTTTTCTTTTTTTAGAAACAAATAGGCCGCCTACAGAACCTGCCAAGATTGTCAAAATACTTGCTGATGAACCTACTCCAGTTTTAACATTTTTTGATTTATTATTAGCTGGTGTAAGTTTTGCTTTTTTAGAATTTGATGTGATTTCTTTAGCTTTTTCACTTACAAGCTTAGACCCATCAATCATATTTTTTGAACCATCTGGATATGTTATTGTTACACTACCATTTTTTGTTACTTCAATGTTGATAGCCTTTGGATTTGATTTTTTAACCTTACTAGCAATTTCTGCTTTTTCCTTATCAGTCAAATTATTTTTATCTTTAACCAAAGTCTTAGCTGGAATAACTGCTGGATTATTTTGAGCATCTGTTTTATTATTTTGTGCTTGTGCCATTT
The DNA here is from genome assembly GCA_018363915.1 of Anaerococcus vaginalis. Classification (GTDB taxonomy): domain Bacteria; phylum Bacillota; class Clostridia; order Tissierellales; family Peptoniphilaceae; genus Anaerococcus; species Anaerococcus vaginalis_C. The sequence continues at coordinate 113,994 of JAGZMY010000006.1, read as the reverse complement.
TCTCAACCAAATCGCTAGCATTAATTGTATCTTTAGAATTATCTGGATATGTTATTGTTACATTTCCTTTTTCATCTACTTCTACTTGTGTATTTTTTGGGAAATTATTTTTGTTTAAGTCTTTTATTTTATTTATAATTTCTTCTTTTTCTTTTTCTGTTAATTTTTCTAAATTTTTAACTTTTATTTTATTTTTTGGAAGAATTGGATCAATTGTATCAGCAATTGGTTTTTGTTCTAAAGCAGCTAACATTTGTTGCTTCTTAATAATTTCAGCTTTTAGATTTTTTATTTCCAAATCTAGTCCCTTAATTTTTTCATCTATTTCTTTTATTTTTTCTCTTAACTCTTTTTCTTTTTCATCTTCAGCCTTTTGTTCTTCTTCTAATTTCAAAAGTTTTTCTTTAAGAGTTTTTATCTCATTTGCTGTATTTTCACTTAAAGCCTGGCTAGCATTTTTTTCTTTTTCTAATTCTTCTATTTCTTTCTTATTTGCGTCAATTTTTTCTTGAATTTTTGCTTTTTCTTCTTCAAGTGCTTTAATCGCTTGGTCTTTGTTGTCTATAGCCTTTAATTTATTTTGTTTTTCTTCAATGCTATTTTGAATATTTTTAAGATTTTCTTTTTCAGCATCTACTTCTTCTTTAGCTTTTTCAACAAGTTTTTCTTGTTCTTCTTTTGCTGCTTTAAGCTCATTGACATTTTTTTCAGTTTCTGGCTTGATTTTCTTTATATCTTCAATCTCTTTTTCTAAACGCTCAATTTTTTTGTCAAGTTCAGCTTTTTTAGCCTCTAAATTTTCATAATCTTTAAGCTTTTCTTGTTTTTCTGAAATTTCTTTTTCAAGTTTTTCTTTTACTTGTTTTATAATATTTAATGCACTTTCTCCACCAATTTTTTTATTTTCAAGTTCTTTTATATCTTTTTTTAATTTCTCAATTTCATCAATTACATCTTGTGGTGTTTTATTATTTAATTTTTTTTCTAATTCTTCTTTTTCTTTTTGAATTGGTGCTATTTGAGCTTTTTTAGCCTTAATATTTGTTTTTATTTCTTGTATTTGTTTATCAAGTTCTTGATTTTTCTTAGCTAAGTCTATTGCATCTTTTTTAGCTTGTTCTTTCTTATTTGAAAGTTCAGCAATCTTATTTTGTATATTTGTGTTTTCTTGTTCTTTTTCTTGAATTTGTTTTTTTGAATTTTCAATTATTTCATCAAAATTAGGAATAACACCTTGAGGAGGATTACCAGCTTTTTTAGCCTCTTCATAGTTTTGTTTAGCTTCTTTTGTCCTTTCAATATGTGTATTCAAATTTTGAATATTTCTTTTATTTTCTTCGATTTTTGCTTGTTCGCCTGAAATTTTATTATCAAAGTCTGCTACTTCCTTGCCTTTTTCAGCGATAGTTGCAGAATTTCTTGTCTTTTCTTCCTCTAATTCTTTAACTTTTTTTTCAAGAGTAGACATTTCATCTTCAATTTTTTTAATTTCTTTTTCTTTATTTTCAATGTTTTTATCCAAATCAGAATCATAGTCTGGATATTTATCTATCAATTCTTGCAATTTAGCCTTTTTCAATTCATAACTAGCATTAACAACCTTTAATTGATCCTCAATATCTTTTTTGTCTACTTCATTTTTCTTTTCTTTTGCTTTCAAATCAGTGATTTCTTGTATAAAGCTTGTCTTATTAGCGATTATATTGTTTAAACTTTCTTGAATTTTTTCTCTTTCTTCTTTAGCTTTTGGAAGTTCTTGTTCATACTTAGCCAAATCAGCTGTATATCTTTCTAAAAGAGCATTTTCTTTCTCATAAGCTTTTTTCTTTTTATCTAATTCTTCACTAGATTTTTCTAGGCTTTCCTCAAGTTTTTTCTTTTTATCTTCACTAGCTTTTTCTTTTTTCTTATCTTCTTCTATACTTTCTTCAAGGGCCTTCTTATCCTTTGCTGGATCAAAGTTTTTTATATCCTCAATTTCTTTTTCCTTTTTCTCAAGGGCTTTTCTTAAATTTTCTTTTTCCTCATTAGCTTTTGCTAATTTTTCATCAAAAGATTTAAGAATTTTTTGGTTTTCAGCTTCTTTATCCTCAAGTTCCTTGATTTTATTTTTTAAATCATCAATTTCCTTAGCCAACTTGTCATTTTTCTTGGATAATTTATTAGAAAGTTCAGATTTTTCTTTAAGCAATTCTTCTTTTTCTTTTAATTTCTCATTCAATTGCTTTTCTAATTGAGCAATTTCTTTTTTAATAAGCTCAATTTTATTTTCAATTTCTTCCTTACTATCCATATTTATAGAATTTACATTAAGATTTTCTTCAGCCCTTACCATTTTTCCATTTGAAAAAATAATGCTAGAAGACAAAGCAAGCACCATAGCGTATTTTGCTAATTTTTGTTTTTTCATAATTTATACCTCATCTTTTATATTGTATTAGTTTTGTTTTATACATTATTTTCATATCTTACCAAAATATTTCTAAAGTGTCAACAAAAAATTTTCAAGAAAGTTTATTGATTTAATTTAGCAAACTTAATAGGTGTATGTTAGTAAATATGAGCTTTTTGTGAAATAAAAATGTATGAAATGTGAGGGATTTTTTAAATAGCAAAAGCAAAATTTGATTTTTAAATAAATATATCTAAAATTTATACTGGGGAGAAAAAAATATTTGAAATTTTAAAGATAAAAATAAATAAAAATTATTTATTAGAAAATTTCAAATTATTAATAGAATTTTTTAAAAATTTTCAAAAAAAGAAAGTGCAAGCACTTTCTAGGTTTTTAAATAGTAGAATTTTTTCTCATTGTAAGTTAATTTTATTTTTTGGAATTTTTTTCCAGATTTGTGGGATAAATATTAAAAACGTCCACACGGGGACGTTTTTAAGCTAATTATACGCTAACTTATCATTCTTTTTGTAATGATTTTGCATAATATTTTATTTTTCGAAATTTAATTCCTTGTTTTAGTCCGCGGGATAAATATTAAAAATGTCCACACAGGGACATTTTTAAGCTATTTATCTGCTAATTATCACTCATTTTTTAATAAATTAGCTTATTATTTTGTTTTTCTTAATTTATTTCTTCGTTTTGCTCCGCGGGATAATCATTAAAAATGTGCCACTGGCACATTTTTAAGCTATTTATACGCTAACTTATCACTCATATTTTAATAAATCAGTATAACAATTTATTTTGCAGAGTTTTATCTTCGTTTTATTCCGCGGGATAATCATTGAAAATGTACCACTGGCACATTTTTAAGCTGATTACACGCTAACTTATCACTCATATTTTAATAAATTAGTATAACAATTTATTTTGCAGAGTCTTCTCTTCGTTTTCGTTCGCGGGATAAATATTAAAAACGTCCACACGGGGACGTTTTTAAGCTATTTATCTAATCCTGGTCGCTGTATTGTTTTAGTTTTCCTAGGGCTTGGTTTTCTATTTGTCTTATTCTTTCTCTGGATAGATTATATATTGTTCCTATTTCTTCTAGGGTTTTTGGTTTTTCGTTATCTAGACCGTATCTGTAAATTATTATTTGTTTTTCTCTATCTGAAAGTTGATCCAAAGCTTTCATTAGAAAATCTTCCATATCTTTTTTTAGGATTTGATCGTCTACTGGGATTGAATCGTCTCCTACCATATCCATCAGCTCATCGCCTGTTGAATCTTCTGAATCTAAATTTATATTTAGGCTTGTTGAATTTACTTGATTTCTATTTATCAAAAATAAATCGTCGGCTTGTTTTTTGTCGATTCCTTCTTGTTTTAAAATCTTGTATAATTCTTCTTCGCTTGCTTCAGGATTTGCTTTTAATATTTGTTTTAATTTATTTAATTTCAAATATTTTCCAGCTGGTATTCTTATTGTGTGACCTTCTTTGTTGATTGCTTTTCTTATTGCCTTATCTATCCATTTGTAGGCGTAGGTTGTAAATTTGTATCCCAAAGTAAGATCAAATTTTTCTGCAGCTCTTATCATTCCAAGCATTCCTGATTGGACCAAATCTTCAAGCTCAAGGTCGTTTCCATGTGAGCGATAAAAATATGAGGCCCTGCTTCTTACTAATCCTTGATTTTTGTCTACCAAAGCTCCAAGGGCATTTTGATTTCCTTCTTGGAATTGTTCTACAATTTGCTCATTTGTTAAATCTGAAAGCCTAATTATGTCGGATCTTTGCCTTGCGACGATAGAATTTTTAATTTTTTTTCTATCTTCTTCCTCTTCTATTTCCAGTTCTTCATCTTCCAAAAACTGTTCAAATTCTTCTTTTTCATCTTCTGTTAAGCCCTTATAAATTTTTTGGGCTTGTTTTTCATCAATATCATCTTCATCGAAAAAATCTTTAAATTTTTCAAAGACTTCTTCGTCATTAAAATCTATTTTATCCATATAACCACCATAATTGATCTGCCTAAGCAGTCAAGTTCTTATAAAAATGATTTGAATTTTTATAAATTGAATTTATCTACCTTTACCATTTATTTTTCCAAGTCTTTTTTTATATCATCAAGTTTTTTTATTACCTTATCTGATAAGGGAAATTGCTTGAAATTATTTGAGAAATCTTTTTTTTGATTTCTTTTTATTTTTACCCTTTTATTTAAAAGATCATTCCTAAGCTCAAGGGCAGTAATCCTGCTTGCTCCTCTTTCAAAGGCAAGTGATTGAATCTGCCCATCGTCGGTTACAACTTTTACGTTGTGGCGACGAGCATATTTGTTTGTCATTTTTTCAATGTAGGTGTCTGCCGTTTGAAATTTTTTGGTATAGACTATTTCTATGCCTAGTTTTTCAAATATATTTTCTTTTTCGCCGTCTGAATTGTAGGCATCAAAAACCACAACAAGATTTTCATTTGAAAGGGATGCGTACTCTGCCATCTCGTCTATTAATTTTTCACGAGCAAGCTCTAGGGAATTTTCTTTTATATGAATTAAGTCAGGCCAAGAATTTATTATGTTATAGCCATCAACATAGGTTATATTTTTTTTAGTTAAAGCCATTTTGTCTTAGACTTTCATAGATTGCGATTGCACTTGCTACCGATGCGTTTAATGAATTTATTTTGCCAAGCATGGGTATTTTTATTAGTCCGTCACAATTTTCTCTTACAAGTCTTGAAAGTCCCTTTCCTTCATTGCCAACAACTAGGACGATTTTTCCTCTAAGATCTGTTTGAGTAATATCGCCATCAGCTTCTCCAGCTAGTCCATAAACCCAAAAACTTTCTTTTTTTATTTCTTTTATGGCCCTATTTATATTTTTAACCATGGCTATATCAATATTGTTGATTGCTCCTGCACTTGTTTTGTAAACTGTTGAGTTTACTTTTGCAGATCTTCTTTCTGAAATAACTATTCCATCAAATCCAAAGGCCTCTGCACTTCTAATTATTGCACCAAGATTGTGAGGATCTTCTATTTGGTCTAGAATCATTAGTCTTTTTTTATCTTTTAAATCATCAAGGTCCTTGTATTTGTAATCTTCTACTTCGATTTCAACACCTTGGTGGTTGCCGGAAATTTTTGAAAAATAATCCTTGTCCTCATAAAAAATCGGAATATTTTTATCTTCTAATTTATTTATAATCTTATCAATTAGCTTGTGATTTTTGCCCTTATTGTTTAAAATATGAGCTTTTTTTATATTTTCGCCTGCATCAATGGTTTCAAGTACAGATTTTCTTCCATATATACTTGCCATTATTTAAGCTCCCACTTGGTTCCTTCTCTGGTATCTTTGATTAAAATTCCCATTTCAGAAAGTTTATCACGAATCTCGTCAGCTTTAGCAAAATCTTTTGCTTTTTTCGCTTCTTTTCTTTCTTCAATTAATTTATTTATCAAATCTTCGTCAAGAGAATCGTCTGTTTTTTTTCTATTTTCTATACCAAGCACATCTTCAAGTTTTATAAACAAATCTCTAGTTTTTTCTACAAATTCTTTTGAAGAATTTTCATCAAGTTTGGTATTAGCAAATTTTGAAATTTCAAATAAAACTGTAAGAGCATCTGCAGTATTTAGGTCATCATCCATTACTTTTCTAAAATTATTTTCGAAATTATCAATCTCTTTTACCAAATCTTTTTCTTCATTTTTTAAATTACCACTTGCCTTTTCTAAAAGATCATCCATCCTAAATTTGGCATTGTTTAATCTTTCTAGGGAATTTTTGGCTTGTTCTATTATTTCTCTTGTGAAATTTATAGGAAGTCTATAGCTTGCAGACAAAAGCCAAAATCTTACAACCATAAGGTCGTATTCTTTTTTGATATCGTGGAGGGTAAAGAAATTTCCCAAAGACTTGCTCATTTTTGTTCCATCAACTTGGATCATTCCGTTGTGCATCCAATAATTTGCAAATTTTTTGCCTGATCTTGTTTCTGATTGGGCAATTTCATTTTCGTGATGAGGAAATTGTAAATCTTCTCCACCAGCGTGAAGGTCAATTGTTTCTCCCAATAATTTTTTGCTCATGGTTGAACATTCTATATGCCAGCCCGGTCTACCCTTGCCCCAAGGAGAATCCCAAGAGACTTCTCCTTCTTTTTTTGTAGCTTTCCATAGGGTAAAGTCCATAGGATTTCTTTTTTTGCCCTTGTCCTTATCATCTAATCTGTTTGATGCGCCTTCTCTTAAATCTTCAATATTTTTTCCAGAAAGATGTCCATAGTCTTTTGCTTTTGAAATATCAAAATAAACATCTCCATCAGATTCGTAGGCACAATCCTTATCCACCAATTCTTTTACAAATTCTATAATATCATCGATAGTTTCTGTAGCTTTTGGGTGTATGGTATGCTCTTCGTCAAGATTTAAATCTTTTGCATCTTCCATATAAGCTTTTATATACTTATCTGTAACTTCCTTAGTTGATATATTATCTTTTATGGCCTTATTTATAATTTTATCATCAACATCTGTAAAATTTACAACGTATTTTACGTCGTTGCCAAGGTATCTTAAATATCTTCTCATTGTATCAAAAATTACCAAAGGACGAGCATTTCCTATGTGCATATAATCATAAACTGTTGGGCCGCATACATACATTCTTACCTTATTTTCATCAATTGTCTTGAAATCTTCTTTTTGTCTTGTGAATGTATTATATATTTTCATATTAAAAATTTTCCTTAACGTAATTTAATCTGTCGATCATTTTTTCTTTGCCCATAATTACAAAGGCATTTACAAGTTCTGGTCCGTGAACATTTCCTGTAAGTCCTGCCCTAACTGGGAACCATAAATTCTTTCCTTTAATTCCTGTTTCTTTTTGGATAGATTTCATTATGGTTTTTGCAAAGTCTAGGTCAACTTCATCAACTTCTTCAAGTTTTCCAATAAAGGCATCAAATAAAGTTTTAGCCTCATCAGTTTTTATGGCTTCAACTGCTTCATCAGTCCATTTCATATCTTTATCATCTACATAATAAACATAAGCTTCGTCTTTGATGTCAGTGAATTTATCAATTGCTGATTGCCAAGTTGCTGCAAGAAGATTTAATTTTTCTTCTGGATAATCTTCTCCAAAAAATCCAGCTTCAATACAATATGGTTTAATTGCAGCTGCTAAATCTTCAACGCTCATTTCTCTTACATAATGACCGTTAACCCAATCAAGTTTTCTTACATCAAAAACTGCTCCTGTTTTATTTACCCTATCAAAAGTAAATTGGTCAGCAAGTTCTTTCATTGTAAAAATTTCTTCTTCACTATCAGGTGACCAACCCAAAAGAGCCAAATAATTTATTAATCCTTCTGGTAAATATCCTCTTTCGATGAAATCTTCAACCATTCCATCTCCATTTCTCTTAGAATATTTTTTGTGATCTTTATTTAAAACTGTAGGAAGGTGGATATATTCTGGAGCTTCCCATCCAAAAGCTTGGTACAAAAATACGTGTTTTGGAGTTGAAGAAATCCATTCATCCCCTCTTACAACGTGGGTAATTCCCATTTCGTGATCGTCAACAATAACTGCAAAATGATAAGTTGGGTATCCGTCTTCTTTTATTAAAACTTGATCATCCATATCATTTGTATTAAAGGTAATTTTTCCCTTAATTCTATCTTCAAAAGAAATATCTGTATCTTTTGGAAGTTTTAATCTTACAGTATATTTTTCTCCGTTCGCAATTTTTTCTTTTGCTTCTTCTAGTGTTAGTGAACGGCAAAGTCCATCATATTTTGGAGTAAGACCATCAGCTTTTTGTCTTGCTCTTAAATTATCAAGTCTTTCCTTTGAGCAAAAGCAATAATAAGCCTTGCCTTCTTCAATTAATTTTTCAATATATTTATCATAAATTCCAGCCTTAACCCTATCAGATTGGATATAAGGACCGCAATTTCCTTTTTCGGTAATTTCTCCATTTTCATCAAGCATAACGCCTTCGTCAATTTCAATTCCTGACCATTTTAAAGTCTTCAATAAATTTTCCAAAGCTCCTTCAACAAATCTGGTTCTGTCTGTATCTTCAATTCTTAAAAGCATTTTTCCACCAGTATGTCTTGCATAAAGGTAATTAAAAAGTGCTGTTCTAAGTCCACCGATGTGGAGGTAACCTGTTGGTGATGGTGCAAATCTAACTCTTGTTTCTGTCATAAGTCCTCCTTAAAAATATCACTTTTATTATATAATATCTCGACTAATTTATAAACTTATATTTTTTTGAAATTTTTCACATTTTTTAAAAATAGCGAAAAGTAAAGGGAGTGCAAAACTCACTCCCTCCCAAATACTTCTTATATATTAGCATAAAAAATAAATTTTTTCAAGATTTATTATCAATTACAAGGATTTATATTTAAAAATTTTATTTCAAAATTTTTTCCTCTAATATATTTATGTTATAATACGAGAAAGTGTTTCTACTTATTCAAATAAAATTATAAGGAAAATATTATGTTAAAATCGCTAATAAAATTCAACTTCAAAATAATTTTTAAAGACAAAATTTCTATATTTTGGTCAATAATTCTTCCCCTAGTTTTTTTGCTTATTAATTCTCACAAAAAAATTGATATCAATGAAGCTTTAATCTATTGTGCCTATATAATAGTAACCTCCTATATTTATGGAGTGGGATTAAGGGCCCTAAGACAAAGAGAAAGTGGTATGTGTAAATTTATTTTCGGTTTAAATTATCAAAAAACAAAATATTTTGGGGCTCTTCTCATATCGCAAATAATTTATGCAAGTCTTTGCAGCCTAATATTTTGCATCGGCGCAAGCTTTGTTCTTAAAATAAGTTTTTTAAAACTTTTTTCCTACGATATGGTATTAGTTTTTCTTTTGATAAATATAGGATTTTTATCTTATAACCTAACTCTTTTAAAAGATGTCCACGTAAATTCTATTTCGACTATAACTGATATTTGCGTATTTGTTGGAGTTTTTCTTTTAAATTCTCCTTCAAAAATCAATCTTATAAATCCTTTTTATCAAATATTTTTATTGATAAATGCCCTAATAGATAAAAATTTTTCCTATATAGGAATTTATATTTTAATATTTCTCCTAACTAGTGTTTTATCCCTATATTCAATAAAAAATTTCAGTCCATTTTCAAAGGAGCGTAGATGATGTTTAGTGTTTTTAATATAGAAACTTTGATTTTTAAAATAAATAGAATAGATTTTTCAGATAAAATAAATTATATTTGTGACAAAAATGGCTCAGGAAAGACTCTTTTTTTGGATAGCCTTTATTTTGATAATAAGGTTAAGATAGAACCTCATATAGACAAAAAAGACATAATCTATCTAAGCCAACATTTTTCTTTCTATGAAAGAATAAAGGTGAAAGATTTTATAGAATTTTTTGACCAAATAAATAATGAAAATCTTCTAGAAAAAATAAGAAAAAATTCTTACATAAATAATTTTATAAATGAAAATTTCGATAAAACCCTCTACCACCTATCAGGTGGAGAATTTAAATTTTTATATTTGATTTTGCTTCTATTTACTGATAAAAAATTATACTTATTAGATGAACCCTTCAATGAACTTGACAACGAAAAGGCAAAATACATAGCAAATTTAATCAAAGATTTAAACAAAAATGGCAAAAAAATAATAATAACCAACCACTATGATTTGGGATTATTTGAAGAAAAAGATATGAAAAAAATAAGGCTATTAGACCATACAGTCTAAATAGCCCTGCCCTTATTTTTTGAATCTAGGATTTTTTCGTCTAGATTTTCTAGGGCGTCTTCTAATTTTTTTATCATTTTTTCTTTATTTCTCATGTGAGATGTTACTTTTACAAGATTTACTATGTGGCCTGATGAGTAGAGGACATTTCCCGGAACATCTAGATTTTTTAATAATTCTATTTGTTCTTCTAGGTTTTCTCTGTTTGTTGTTTCTTTAAAATTTCCTTCTTCTCTCATTTTGTATAATTTTGATCCTCTTTGAACGTCTGTGCTCATTATAAAAATTCCTATTGGTGGATAGAGGTTTAAAAATTTTGCTGTTTCTTTTGCGTTTTCTTTTGAATTTCCATTTCCTGCAACTCCTTGCATTACTATGGCGTTGTAGGTCATGTTTGCATATTTCATTTTCTCTATACCTTTTTTATAATCATCAAGATCTGCTCCCTTATCAAGCCAGTTTAGGACTTTTTGATTTCCTGTTTCTACTCCAAACCAAAGTTCATTGTAGCCTTTTTCTCTCAAAAGTTTCAAATCTTCTTTTGTTTTATTTTTTAAATTATAAAAACTGGCGTAGGAAGTTATGGTTTTTACTTCTGGGATATATTTGTGGATTAAATCGGCAATTTCTACCAATTTTTCTGTTGAAAGAACGAAAGGATCTCCGTTTAATAAATAAATTCTTTCAATTGGCCTTGGGTAGGTCATGGAAATTTCTAAAATATCACTTTCTACATCTTTTATAGGAGAAATTCCAAAATTTGTCATATGATACATGGTACAAAAGGCACACCTGTTGTGGGAACAGCCGTAAGTTACTTCCAAAAGTGGAGTGTAGGCCTCAAGTGGTGGTCTATAAACTTGTCCTGTGTAATGCATAATACTAAATCCTTTCTAAAAATTCTTCGATTTCTTTTTCTTGGCTTTTGTAGGTTGTAACAAATCTTGCTACGAATTTATCTTCTCTTTTTTCTCCAACTTCAAAATAAGCAAATTCTTCCCATTTTTTTATATCTTTATCTGAAATTTCTACAAAAACTTGGTTTGATTCAAATTCATAGGCAAGCTTGTAGCCTTTTTCTTCGAAGCCTTTTGCTAATTTTTCTGCCATTTTGTAGGCTTTTTTTGCTCCTTTTATATACAAATCATCTTGGAAGAGTCTTTCAAACATAATTCCTGTAACAAATCCTTTGGCAAGCATGGCTCCTTTTTGTTTTTGCAAATTTCTGAAATTTTTCTTTAAATTATCATTTACAATTACAAGGGCTTCCCCGAACATCAGACCGTTTTTGGTTCCTCCAAAATAAAATATATCGCAAAGCTTGGTCAAATCTTTAAATTTTAGATCAGATTTTTCATTTGCAATTGCATGGGCAAGTCTTGCCCCGTCCATAAATAAATATAAGTCGTGTTTTTTACAAAAATCGTAAATCTCTTCCAAATCTTTTTTACTATAAAGTGTTCCAACTTCTGTTGTGTTTGATATATAAACTTTTCTTGGAACTGTGTGGTGTTCATTGGTAAAAGACTTGTATTTTTCTTCTAATAATTTTTTTGTAATTTTCCCGTCATTTGTTGGAATTGTTTCAATTTTTATTCCACAAGCCTCGATTGCTCCTGCTTCTTGGTCTTCAATATGTCCACTTGTTGCAGAAATTATTGATTCTTGTGGCAACATTCCTACACTTGCCCCAAGAATATTTGCTCCTGTTCCTCCGTGGACAAAATAAATATCAACATTTTCATCTTCTAATTTCTCTTTGATCAATTTCTCAGCATTTTTGCTGTGATCGTCAACCCCGTATCCTGGATTTATTTGGTCAAGATTTTCTTTTATAGCATCTAAAATTTCTGGATAACAAATATCTGAATAGTCATTTCTAAAATTAATCATAAATTCTCCTTACAAAAACGATTTTCTTATTCTATCATACATTTTTCATAAGTTTTTTCCATTTTAAAATTTACAACCATCACTTTGTTAGTCGAATTTAATTCCTAGGATTTCTTTACTTTTAATATTTTTAAAATTTTATTTACTAATTAATTAAATTTTCCCAAAGAAAAAACCAAAGCTTTAAACTTTGGTTCAGACTGTTGACAAACTAAAAATTTGTCCATTTCGAGCGAACGTAGTGAATCGAGAAATCTCATCAGATCTCTCCATGCGTTCGTTTCACTCACTTAGTCGAGATGGTACGTAGCTTAATTTTTATTTTAAAATAAAATATTATACACATTCATACTTTGTCTACGATCTGAACCAAAGTATTAAACTTTGGTTTTAAAATTTATATTTTTTCATATTATCGCTTGCTATTGCGACTGTTGAAATATTGTGTAAGAGAGCTGATTGGGTATTTGTTATAAATGATCCCAAGCCTAGGGCGATTAACAAAGTATTGAAGGCGATTATTTTTTCATAATCATTTCTAACTCTCTTGTCTACACTTCTTGAAAGTTTTACAAGATCAACTAATTCTTTTAATGAATCAGTTTTTATGGAAACATCAGAAATTTCTTTCGCAAGATCTGCTCCCTTTGACATAGAAATTCCTACATCTGCTTGAGATATGGCGATTGAATCGTTGACTCCATCTCCAATCATAATTACTTTTCTTCCCGTATCTTTCATTTTTTTGATATATTCTTCCTTATCTTCTGGAAGAACTTGAGATTTATAAAAATCTAGGTCAAGTTTCTTGCTTACAGCCCTTGCAGAATTTTCATTGTCTCCCGTTAACATAGCAATGTGAGTAAATCCTAATTTTCTAAGATTTGAAATAGTTTCTTTAGCATCTTTTCTAATTGGATCATCTATACACAAAACTGCCAACAATTTATTGTCAAATGCCATAAACAAAAGTGAATATTCTTCTTTTAATGAATTAATTAAATCGCCTTGGTCAGGACTTATTTTTATTCTTTCATCTTCCAAAATAAAATGTTCACTACCAATTAAAGCTACTTTTCCATCAATTGTAGATTTAATTCCATGAGCCATTACATATTCTGGCTTTGAATGCATTTCTTCATGATTAAGATTTTTTTCTTTTGCTTTTTTTACAACCGCTCTTGCAATTGAATGTGGGAAATGTTCTTCAAGACAAGCAGCAATTCTTAGTGCCTCATCTTCATCAATATCAAAAGAAATTACTCTTTTAACTTCAGGTTCTGACTTTGTCAAAGTTCCCGTTTTATCAAAAATAATGGTATCTGCCTTGGCTATACTTTCAAAATATTTTCCACCCTTTACAAGCATATTTTCATCCCCAGCTTGGCTAATTGCTTTCATATATGCTATTGGAATTGTAAGTTTTAATGCACAAGAATAATCAACCATCAAAAATGATTTTGCCTTAATGAAATTACGAGTTAATAAATATGTTAAACCTGCCCCAATAAAGGAATATTTTACTAAAGAATCTGCCATGGATTCTGCCTTTATTTGAGCCAAAGATTTATTTTTCTCGCTATCTTCAATCAATTTTATAATATGGTTTAACCTAGAATCATCATATTTTTTCTTAGCTCTTACAAGAAGGTCTCCTTCTTCAAGTACAGTTCCAGCAAAAACTGATGATTTTTCATTTTTTTCTACAGCCTTAGCTTCTCCAGTAAATGAAGATTCATTCACCATTCCAAAGCCTTCAACAACTTCTCCATCAACAGGAATGGTTGTTCCCATAGAAACATAAATCAAATCACCAACTTCAACTTCTTTAAGATGTTTAAAAACTTTTTTGTCCCCATCTTTTACTAAAACTTGGTCTACATTAAGAGCAAGGGAAGATTTTAAATTCAACCTTGATTTTTTCAAAGTATAATCTTCAAGCTCTTCTCCTAAGGATAATAGGGCCATAATACTTGCTGCATCTGCAAATTGTCCAGTTACAATTGAAACTGAAATTGCACTTGCATCCAAAAGAGCAACATCCAGCTTTCTATTTTTTATAGATTTTAAACCTTCTTTTACAAAGGGATAAGCCCTTAAAATTGTAAAAAATGGCCTAAGCGGCATTGGCATAATTTTCCCAAAAATTATTCTCTTGTATGCCGCATTTCTTAGGATATGGAAAATTGATTTATCAACTTGTGGAATAAAATCTGCATCATCAATTTCAAAATTATCCAAAGATTTAAGATCAAAGTCAAGGATAAATCTTGCAATATTTCCTATATAATCTTCATCATAATTTACAATTATAGATTTTGAAATAGGAGAAATTTCGCAAGTTTTTACTCCTTTTAACTTTTCGATTTTGTACTTTAATTTGTTAACGTTAGATTCTTTAAGATAATCTTCAAATAAAAATCTAGACCTACCTAAGGTTCTAGCCTTTATAGACGCTCTCATCCTAATCCTCTTTAGATTCTTCTTTTAAATCTTCCTTTATTTCTTCTTTTATTTTTTCTTCAGCTTCTTTTTTAGCTACATTTTCAATATCAAGATTTGCCTTTGCTTCAGCTTCAAGTCTTTCTTCGATTTCATTTTTTACTTTAGCCTCTGCAACTATATCATCAGTTGTAACCTTGATATTTTCTACAGTTTTATCAACTGCACTTTTTGCTTTTAGTCCTTGTTGAACTGTAGCTACAGCTGCTTTTTTTGCAAATTTTGATGTCAAAACTTTTCCACCAATAGCTCCTGCTAATACGCCTACGCCTGCACTTAAAATTTTCTTGTTTACTTTAATCATCTCTTCCTCCTATGATTTAAAAAATAATAATATCATTCTACCAAATTTTTTTGTATTTTAAAAGCTAAAATTTATATAATTTAAAATTTCTAAAAATACAAAAATATTTAGAATTTTATATTCTAAAAGAAAGACCTTCGCAAATTTATTTTTTGCAAAAGTCCTCCTTCTAAAAACAATCAGTCACAATATGGGCATGATTTCTTTTTTGTTTTTTCTTTTTTGCTATGGCAAGTAGTTGATGAACAAGAATTTTTTTGTGCACAATCCTTGCATCCAAAATTTGATCCTTCTTTTATAAATCTTGTGTAGATTATATAAGAGCAAATGCCCAATATTACCAGCAAAAATATCCATGATTGTAAGTTCATAAAATCATCCCTTTCTATTTTTTACTATTTTCTAGCCAAATTTAGTTTGTAAGTTCTCTTTTCTTCTTTGTATTTTACAGGTCTAAATAGTAGATATAAGATTCCTGCCAAAACTATTAAAGAAAGTATTGTCATTATTGAAAATTGTTTGTAAACAAAGAAGTTTGCTAAATGATAGAAAACAAAGGCTATTGAATAGGCAAAAATCATTTGATATCCTATTGCAATTAAAGTCCATCTATTGTTGTTCATTTCTGTTTTTATAGCACCAACTGCTGCAAAACATGGCATACAAAGCATATTGAAAAGCAAGAATGAGTATCCAGCAACTGGTGTTCCTATTGCTTGGTTGAAAGCTGTAATTAATTGTCTATTTGTTTCATCAAGATCTGCTCCAATTCCAAGAACAACACCCATTGTTGAAACTACGTTTTCTTTTGCAACGAATCCTGTAATTGTTGCTACTGCTGATTGCCATTGTCCAAATCCTAATGGTTTAAATAAAACAGCCAAATATCCACCCAAAACTGCAAGCATTGAGCTTTCTGATTCAGCTTCTACCAATTTAAATGAGAAGTCAAAGTTTGATAAGAACCAAATAATTATTGATGATACTAAAATTATTGTTCCAGCTCTTTTTACAAAGCTCATTCCTTTATTAAATACGTCTCTCAAAACTGAAGTAACTCTTGGTGCATGATAAGGTGGAAGTTCCATAACAAATGGAGCTGGATCTGATGCAAATTCTTTAAATTTCTTTAAAATAATTCCAGAAACTATTACAGAAAGTATTCCTATTATATAAAATGAAAATGTAACCAAAGCTTGATCCTTTTTGAAAAATGCTCCAGCTATCAAGGCAATTACTGGAAGTTTTGCAGAACATGGCATGAAAGATGTAGTTATAATTGTAATCCTTCTATCTCTTTCATTTTCTATTGTTCTTGATGCTTGAATTCCAGGAACTGAACATCCTGTTCCTATCATAACTGGTATAAATGATTTTCCAGAAAGTCCAAATTTTCTAAATACCCTATCCATTACAAAGGCAACTCTTGCCATGTATCCTATATCTTCAAGAATTGAAAGTAGGGCAAATAATACTAACATTTGTGGCAAGAATCCTAATACTGCCCCAACTCCTGCTATAATTCCGTCAGTTGCAAGGCCAACTAAAACATCGTTAATTCCCATATTTGTTAGAAAATCTGCTACTGCTGGTGTCATTGTGTCTTCAAAAAATCCATTTACAGCATCAGTTGCACCAGTTCCCAAAGTTGAAATTGCTATATAATAAATTACAAACATTACAAGAGCGAAAATTGGAAGTCCCAAAATTCTATTTGTAACAATTTTATCGATCTTGTCAGTTGTTGAAAGTTTTGGTGGAGCTTTCTTTAAAACTTTTTCTCCAACTCCTCCAAGAGCATCATATCTTTCTGTAGTTATAATTCCCTCAGCAACATCATCTTCTTTTTTCTCAAAATTTTCTCTTAAAGTCTTTATATTTTCTTTTTGGCTAGTTGATAAAGAAATATTTTCAAACATATCTTCATCATTTTCAAAAGCCTTTATTGATAAATATCTTTCTAATTTAGAATTAACAGAATCTGAAATTTCACTAGAAATTTTTTCTAAAACTTCTTCTAGCTCTCCAGAATATATCAATGGCTTAGGTAAAGATAATTTATTTTGTGATTTTACAATTTTTTCTATTAAATCTTTTGTTCCTTTTTTCTTACTAGCAACAATTTCTACAACTGGGCAGCCAAGAATTTCAGAAAGATTATCTTTATCAATAACATCGCCGTTTGATTTAACAATATCCATCATATTCAAAGCTATTATTGTTGGAATACCAAGTTCAATAAGCTGACTTGTAAGATAAAGATTTCTAATCAAATTTGAACCATCAACTAAATTTACAATCAAATCTGGTTTTTGTTCAACCAAATATTTTCTTGAAACCACTTCTTCCATTGTATAAGGAGAAAGTGAATAAATTCCTGGCAAATCTTGGATGATAATATCCTTGTGCCCTTTTAATTTTCCTTCTTTTTTATCAACCGTAACCCCTGGCCAGTTACCAACTCTTTGGCTTGAACCTGTAAGCTCATTAAAAAGAGTAGTTTTTCCTGAATTAGGATTTCCAGCTAAAGCAACTGTATAGGTCATCTATTCCTCCACTACTATATTTTTTGCATCTTCTTTTCTAAGAGTTAATTCATAACCACGCAAATTAACTTGGATAGGATCTCCCAATGGAGCAATTTTTCTTACATAAACTTCAGTTTTTTTTGTAAGACCCATATCCATAATTCTTCTTATGGTAGCTCCATCTCCCTTAATTTTTTTTATTATAGCAGTTTCTCCTACTGCTACATCTTTTAAAGTTTTCATTATTATATCTCCCTCACGTATATTCTTTTTGCTAAGTCTTTGTTAAGAGCATACTTGCTATTGTCAACCATAATAATGTAATTTACTCCATCAAAGAAAAATAATTTGACTTTTTTCCCCTTTACAAAACCTAAATTTGAAAGATGGGTTTTCATTTCATCATTTCCAGTTACTCTAATAACTTCTGCTTCTTGTCCATTATTTAATAAGGTTATTGGCATATGTTCCTTCTTTCTATTTATTAATCTATTATTTTAAACAAATTTATTTATGGCTTATAATTATATGATTTTTCGTAATAATAGTCAATATCAGCAATCTCTAAAAAAAAGAAATCCAGCTAACTGAACCAGTGAAGTTTTACTTAGTCATAATAATAATAATATGTAAAATAATGATATATATTATCACTATCTTCATTAACAATTATACACCGAATAATCTGATATTGAATATCATTATATTGGTTTTATTTTTTGAGAACATAAATATAAATAAAAAATTTTTGTTATTAAAAGATTTTTATTTTCTACAACTAAAAAAATAATAAAAATTTAAATTTCTTCATCTATGTTTTTCATTTTCTGTTTTCCTTTCTTTCTGTTTTTGAGCAAAGAAAAAACAGTAAACCATTTTTGATTTACTGTTTCTCAAATCTATATTTTCTTATTTGAAGCTATTTTCTATTATCGTCTGTACTTGCCCTAATGGAATATTAAATATTATTCCATAAACAGACATTCCAAGTAGTAATATTGCATTAAGAATTCCCATTCCATAAAGACAGCCGTTGATAACCTTAGCTTTTTTAACTTTTATATTTATAAAACTATATATTAGAAATACTGTAAGTATAAAAGCCAGAATATAATTTGGTAACATATTAATAATAAATTACCTTTTATTTACAAAATTTATTCCAAAAATCCACCCAACTACTATGTACTTCTCTTTGGTCAATGTAAGTAAATGTATCTTCATCATACCAATCATGGTTGACTATATCATCAATAGTCTCAGGAACAAAAAAGTTAAAAAATTCTTTCTTGAACGAACTTCCATACTGTAAATAATATGCACCTACCATCTTTGTAAAATTGGTTTTCTTTACATCTTGCGGTTTATACAAAAGAGCTTCTCCAACCTGACTTAAATCAGGGCTTACTTCAAGAAAAACTAAACTTAGGTCATCTTCCTTATAGCCAAGTATAAAACTTCTGTATTTATAGGAAACAGTACGAAGCACTGCGAAATTAGCACCGCCTATATCTTCTGAATAAGCATAAACTATTTTATATTCCGAACCATTATTTACTTTAGCATCAAAAATTTCTCTCATGCGATTTTTATTTTCATAACTTTTTGCTTTATCAAGCTCAACTGTTTTCTTGCCTCCAAATAACCCAAACAATCCCATTTTATAATCTCCTATATTTTCTAATTTTTTATAGCATTATATCTTTTTTGATTAAATTTTTCAATAACATTTTTTACAACTTATAGTTTTGTTTTTTATAGCTAAGCAGTCTATTTTTCATTCTCTCCGTTCCGATTATACTATCTTGAACAGCTTATCTTGAAATGTTTCCTTACTCCTTTTGTCAAAAAATATTTGTTCTTAGGATCTTTTATATATCCGTATGGGACTTCTGTTGCTACTGGTTTTCCGCTTGCTCCTTTGTCATAAGCATTACCTCATTTCCAAGTTTTTATTATTTTCTCTGCCCCTAAGAGCTTAACCTTTTTTGGCACATTCATTACTAAAACAAAGTGGGAGAGCACTGAATAAGTTTGTGAAGCAAAGCGTATTTTAGCGTGAGTGAAACAAAGGCAAGGAGAGATCTCATGAGATTTCTCCGCTTGTTGCACACGATAAATCGGGATAAACAACCGAAACGGGAAAAAATTTACTTTGCCAATAGCCTGATCCCAAATGATTGGGCTTGGGTTATTTACAAACTAGTTAAATTCGATTACAAAAATATTTTATTTCAAATTATTAAATCTAATTTATTGGAAAAACTGAGCAGAAAATTACTCCATCTCCTAAGTGGGAGCCTATTACTGCTGTTACGTCTATTATTTTAAAATCTAGGGCATTTTCTATTTCGCTACTTAGTCCTTCTTTTAAAATTTCGATTTCTTCTCCACTATCTGCTCCGCCAATTATTATTTGATAATCCTTGTATTTTTTGCAAAGCTTTTTCAAATATTTTATTAATTCTTTGTATGATTTTTTCTTTCCTGTGACTTTTTTTATTAATTTTATTTCTCCATCTTCTATGCACAAAACTGGAGAAAATGAAATTAAATTTGCAAGCTTGGCTATAGTTTTTGGAAGTCTTCCGCCCCTAACCAAGGCATCCAAATTTTTTACAACTCCTGCCACATTACAATATTTTAAATTATCCAGACTTTTTTTGTAAATTTCATCAAGTCCCATTCCGTCTTTCGCATAAATTGAAGCTTTTATTACAGGATAAATTGCAGCTATTGTGGCTGTATTTGTATCTATTATTTTAATTCTTGCATCTGGATTTTCTTCTACAAATTCCTCTTTCATCATATCCATCATTTGATAAATTCCAGAAAATTTCTTTGTAATTGAAAATACTATAAAATTTCTATATCCTTTTTGATATTCTTCTTCCAATAATTTTAAAAATTTCCCAGGAGATGGCATAGAAGTTGTAACTCTTTCTTTGCTTTCCTTATATTTTATAAAAAAATCTTCCCTACTTAATTCGTAAAGGTCGGTGTATGATTTGTCTTTGAAATTTATATTAAAAGGAAGTATTGAAATGTCATATTCCTTCGCCATGTCAAGGTCTATATTGCATCCCGAATCAGCTATAATTTTTACTTTTTCCATAATAACTCCATCAATTAAAGGCTCTTTATTTATATTATAAATATTTTTTAATACATAATCTTTCGTAAAGTAACTATACTTTTCTAGAAATTTAAAACAATCTTATTAACTTTATTTTACAAAGTAATTATAGAGATTTTATTTATTTCCCTATTTTAATTTTCTTTCCTTATATATAAGAAGAAAAAAGGGTATTTATATTATACAAATAACAAATAAGGGAAACTCCCCAAAAATTATAGAGGTGAAAAATGAAAAAAACATTAAAAATTATCTTTTCCATAATAGGAATACTTCTAATAGGAATTTTAATTCTCCTATCATATCTTTGGATAAAAGAGTACAGACCAGAAAAAATTGAAAATGTAGAAATCCAAGGAAAGGGCGATAAAAATCCAGAAATCGGAAAAAGTTATACGATAATGACTTGGAATATTGGATACGGCGGACTTGATAAAGACACAGATTTCTTTATGGACGGTGGAAAAATGGTCTTTCCAATAAACAAAAGCCATGTAGAAAAATCAATTAACCACATCATTAATTCAAGTGAAAAAATGTATGCCGACATAAAATTTTTCCAAGAAGTAGATATAAATTCAAAAAGAACCTACCACATTAACGAGTACGAAAAAATAAGAAAAAAACTCTTGGGCAACACAACCTTCGCCCTAAATTTTAAGGCAGCCTTTATTCCTTATCCAATCCCACCAATGGGAAAAGTCGAATCAGGAATAATGACTCAAACAAATTTTAAAATACAAAAATCAAAAAGATACCAACAAGAAATCCCTCACAAATTTCCATCAAGACTAGTAAACCTAAAAAGAGCCTTCAACCCTTCATACATCGACATAAAAAATTCCAACAAAAAATTAGTAATAGTAAATGTCCACTTAGACGCCTACGAAAAAGGAAACAACGGAAGAATTGCACAAACAAAAGAAATAATAAATTTTGTAAATAAAGAATATAAAAAAGGAAATTACGTGATAGTAGGCGGAGATTTTAACCAAGAGCTAACAGGAAATTACAAAGAATTGCCAGAAGGAATTTGGAATCCAAAAATTTTGCCAAAAGAATTGCTAACAGAAAATATAAAACTCTACTACGACAAAAATGGAAAAACATCAGTAGTAAACGATAAACCATACACAGGAAAAGACGCCTATCTTTCAACCATAGACGGATTTATGGCAACAGATAATATAGAAATTAAAAATATCAAAACTCAAACACAAGAAGATTTCCAATACTCTGACCACAATCCTGTTGTGATGGAATTTGTTTTAAAATAAAATTTAAAAGTTAATATCAAATAAAATATAAAAAGTGCTTTTGCAAAATGAAAATTATTTCATATATTGCAAAAGCACTTTTCCATTTATAATTAATAAATAAAAATTTTAAATTTGCTGTTTTAATGTGGAAGTTGTTTGATTTTACTCAATTATTTAAAAATGATAACCTTTTATTAAGGAGGATAAGGTGAAAAATAATATTCTTAAATTTATTGATTTATTAAAAGAAAATAGTAATTACAAGCCCGCTTCTTACTATGCAAAATCTTTAAATTTATCCACTAAGACAATCTACAAATACATCGATGAAATCAACTCTTTAAATGATAAATCTCATCTGTTTATAGATAAAAAACCTTCTTTAGGGATTGTTTTAAATGATAATTCTAATATTGATTTGTCAATAAATAAATTTTTTTCACACAATGATTATTTAGATATTGAAAGCAGAAGAATTTATTTAATCAAAATGCTTATTGGAAATTCCTACAAAACCACTATAACTGATATTTCAGATAAATTCTATATTAGCAAAAGTTCAATTTATAATGACATTAAGAATTTCAATTATTATATAAGAAAATTTGATGTTGAAATTTTTGTACAAAATGATTTTTTGGAAATTAAAGGTTCTGAAACACTTATACAATCAGCTCTTAAATATCTTATATATAACGTGATTTATAAATACAAAGTTTCAATAGATGAAGTTCAAAGGGAATTGTTATCAAATAGGGCAAACTTATTTTTAAAAGATATCATAGATTTTATAAATTCTATAGAAAATATAAATATACCAAATTATTACTACGATTCATTTTATATTTCTACAGCAATATTTTATGATCGCAGAAGTTGTGGCCATAAAGTCCAATATCTTGATGAAATTATAGACTTAGACAAAAATATTGAATATAAAATTAAATCTTTATTAGTAAGTAATTTTTCTTGTGTAAAATCTTGTGAAATAAAATATTTAATAAATTTAATTTATACGCATGGCTTATATAAGTATTCATATAAAGATAATTTGATAGATGTTTCATTGACAAAAGAAATAATAAGCAAGGTTTCTAAGGATATAAATAGTGATTTAACTAACAACCAAGTGCTTATTTCATCTTTAAAATATCATCTTCCTTTAATGGTATCTCGTTTACAAAATGATATTTATATTTACTTTAAACTTTTAGAAGATATTAAAAATGAATATTTTTCTTTATATAAAATCGTTTGGAATGCTCTTGAATTGATTGAAAATACCTACAAAGTTACTTTAAACGGCAATGAAGTTTCTTTAGTTCTTTTGCATTTTTTAATAGCTATAGAAAAACAAAACAACTTTAAAAAAATTATAATTTTATGCCAATATGGAATGGTGTTTTCTCAAATAATATTGGAAAAGGTAAAAAAATTTCTTCCTAAAGATTGTGAAATCATAGTTAAAAATTTGGAAGATATTAAAAATAACAAAGTTATTGCAGATATGATAATAAGCTCTATTGATTATCATGATCCTGATATTCCTGTAGTTAAGGTTTCTCCTACCATAACAACTGAAGATTATATAAATATAATAACCACTTACAATAAATTTGATTTACTTGATTCGAGAAAAAATTCATTTGCATCTATTGATAAATATTTAAGAGAGGACTTAATTTATACAAACTTCAAAGTTGATTCGAAAGAAGATTTTATTATTAAGGCTTTTGAAATTCTTAGAAAAAAAGATTTGGTTTATGATGATTTTAAAAATTCTATCCTAGATAGAGAAAAACATGGAAGAACATTTTTTGAAACAGGAATTGCTCTTCCCCATGCTAATTCAAAAACGATAAAAAAATCTAATATCTCTATATTTACACTAAATAAAGATATTAAACGGAATGAAGGATGCGTTAAGGTCATAATATTATTTAATTTTATAGAAGAAGATAATGATGATTTTAAAAATTGTATAAACGAAATATATAATATCATTTTTTCTTTCGAGGAAATAAAAAAGCTAAGAAATAAGTCAGTTAAAGAAATTTTGGAATATTTTAAGGAAGGTAATAATAATGAAAGAAATTAAAAACTATCCCAGATTAACAATTATCCTTAGAGGATACTCTTATGAAGATGCTTTGTATCTTATAAAGATTCTTGCTGATTCTAAAAAAAATGTAGGCATAGAAGTTACAAGTAATACAGATAATTACCTAAAAATTATAAAAGATGCTTCTAAAGAATTTGGGGAAAAGATTATGATAGGTGCTGGCACAATATTAAATTTGGACCAAGCAAAAGATGCTATAACAAACGGTGCAAAATTTATATTAAGTCCAGTAACTCTAAGCAAAGAAGTTATAGATTATGCAAAAGAAAAAGGAGTATATACAGTACCAGGTGCTATGACTCCAAGTGAAATCTACAAAATGGTTCTTTATGGTGCTGATATCATTAAAGTATTTCCTTTTTCTTCATTAAAATCAAATTACGTTAATCAAGTTATGGGCCCACTTGATAAACTAAATATAATGGCTGTAGGAGGTGTTAAAAAAGAAAATTTAAAAGAGTTTTTGACTTGTGGTGCAAGTTATGTAGGTGTTGGTTCTTCCATGTTTAATAAGGAAGATGTAAAAAATAGAAATACGGAAGAATTGTTAAAATCAGTAGATAAAATGCTTGATATAATCAATTCTTATGAAGAAAGTAGCTTATAAATGGAACTTATATACGCAAATATAAATGTTGAATACTCAAACACTTTTGAGTATTTCAAAGAAACTTTTGAAAAAATGTATAAAACAAATTCAGTTTGTGAAAAATATTTGGATTCAATTATAGATAGGGAAAAAATATTTCCAACTGGTCTTAAAATAGGAAATATTAACATAGCCATTCCTCATACTGACCATAAGTATTCAAATATTGAAGGAATAGTTTTATCAACTCTTAAAAGCCCCCTAATTTTTAAGAGGATGGATGATCCTGATAAAGACGTTAGTGTTGATATAATAATTCACTTATTTTTCAATACTGGAGATAAAAAAGTTGAAGTTTTACAAAAACTTATGGCTTTGGTGCAAAATCAAGAAAAGCTAAAAGAAATATTAAAATGTAAAAATGAAAATGAAATTAAAAATATCATAAAAAATTTATTTAAGGAGAAAGTAACAAATGAGTAGTAAAACAATAATCGTTGCATGTGCATCTTCAATGATCACATCAACTATAGCTGTAAATAAAATCAAAAATCTTGTAGAAAAACACAAATTGGCTCAACCAAAAATTTTACAAATGAAATTTTCAGAAATATCAGGTGCATTAAAAACAAATGATGTTGATTTGATTGTTCCTACTGGAAAGTTAGGCAAGGATATTAGTGGTAATATACCAGTTGTATCTGGAATGCCTTTTATAACAGGAATTAACGAAGATAAAACTATCAATGAAATAGTTGAAATACTAAGTAAATAATAGGAGGATTTTATGCAAATTATAGTAGATGGATTAAATTGGATAGCATCTCTCGGTCCAATGGTAATGATGCCTATAATAATTTTTATAATAGGTCTAATATTTAGAGTCAAAATAAAAATTCTGATTAAGTCTGCTCTAATGACAGGAATAGGTTTTGCAGGAGTTAATATAGTTATTAACTGGTTTATCCAACAAGTAAGTCCTGCAGTTCAAAAAATGGTAGAAAATTGGGGCATTCAATCAAGTATTTTAGATGTAGGCTGGCCTGCAAGAGCAGCTGCAACATGGGCTTTCCCTTTAGCTGCAGTTGTTGTATTTATTGTAATCGGAATTAATATATTAATGCTTATTACTAAAAAAACAAAAACTGTAATGGTAGACTTTTGGTCTTATAACCACTTCATCTTTACAGCAGCAATAACATATTTTGTTACAAATCAAAATGTATTTTTGGCTCTTTTAGCTGGAGCAATTGATGCAATAATAACTTTTAAACTTGCTGATTGGACCACACCATTAGTTGAGGATTATTTCGGTATGGAAGGTGTAAATTTCCCAACAGCTAATTCAGTTGGTTGGGCACCTATAGCTTACGGATTAAATAAACTATGGGATCTTATTCCTGGATTAAATAAAATTAATGCCAACCCTGGCAAAGTTCAAGAAAAATTTGGTTTTGTCGGTGAGCCTATGTTTATGGGACTAATATTTGGAATGCTAATCGGAATCTTGGCAAAAGAAAATATATCAACAATTTTAATACTTGGTATGGCTACAGCAGCAACTATGGTTCTTACTCCTGTAATGATGAGAGTTTTAATGGAAGGTTTGCTACCTTTTGCTGAATCTATAAAAGAATTACTTAATAAAAAGTTTCCTGGAAATCAATTTACAATGGGTATTGATGCTGCTTTGACAGTTGCAAACTCTAGCGCTATAGCTGTAGGTATAATAATGGTTCCTATTACTTTAGTTTTAGCTGCAGTATTGCCAGGTAATAAATTACTTCCTGTTGCAGATATAGCTTACCAAGCAATGTGGTTAGCTGCATGGCCTGTAGCATTTTCAAAAGGAAATATTTTTAGAGGTGTTTTATCAACAACAGTTATTACAATTTGTGTATTGTTAATAGCAACTTCACTTGCACCAATTCATACACAATTATCTGTTCAAGGTGGATTTGTTCTTCCTAATGGAATGGATTTAGTAACAACAGAAGATGCTGGAACTCATATTTTAGGATTTATTATTTCTAAAATTTTTGGATTATTAGGTGGTATTATAGGATAAAAATATGAAAATAACAGATATAAAAGTATACAAAGTAAAACCTAGATGGATATTTGTAAAAATAATTACTGATGAAGGTATTTCAGGTTGGGGAGAATTAATCTCCGGAACAAAAACTGAAACAGTTGTAGCTGGTGCTTATGAAATTGGAAAAAGAGTTCTAATAGGTAGAAATCCTTTTGAGATTGAAAGACTCTTTCAACAAATGCACAGATCTTTTTTCAGAGGTGGCCCTATAAATGCAACTATAGTTTCAGGATTCGAAATGGCTCTATGGGATATTAAAGGTAAGGCTTTAAACGTCCCTGTTTATGAATTGCTCGGAGGAGTTGCTAGAGATAAAATTAAAGTTTACTCATGGATTGGTGGAGATAGACCATCTGGAGTATTAGAACAAGCTCAAGATAGAATTAACAGAGGCTTTGATTCTATAAAAATGAATGCTACAGAAGAGTTACACTATATAGATACTATAGAAAAAGTCGATAGTGTTATCGAAAGAGTAAGCATATTAAGGGAAAATTTTGGAGATAAAATCAATATTGGTATAGATTTTCATGGAAGAGTTCATAAACCTATGGCAAAGATTCTTGCAAAAGAGCTTGAACAATTCCATCCAATGTTTTTAGAAGAGGTAGTTCTTCCTGAAAATTATGAATACTACAAGACCATCTCAAATCTTGTTTCCACTCCTCTTGCTACTGGAGAAAGAGAATATACAAGGTGGGCATTCAAAAAAATATTCGAGCAAAAAGCCATTGATATTATTCAACCTGATGTTGCCTTATGTGGTGGCATATTAGAGCTTAGAAAGATTGCTGCCATGGCTGAAGCTTACGATATGGCAGTTGCTCCACACGCTCCATATGGTCCTATAGCACTTGCTGCAACTTTGCAAGTGGATTCATGTACACCTAACGTATTTATACAAGAGCAAAGTTTAGGTATCCACTATAATAAAGGGTTTGACCTTCTTGATTTTGTTAAAAATAAAGAAATATTTGAATTTAAAGACGGTTTTGTTGATATTCCTAAAAAAAGTGGTCTAGGAATTGAAATTGACGAAGACTATTTAGATGAGATTGCAAAAGAAGGCTTAGTTTGGACCAATCCTTCATGGACACACTATGACGGAACTATAGCGGAATGGTAAAATGATTAGAACAGTAAGAGGAAACATTGACGGGAAAAATTTAGGTAATACCCTAATTCATGAACACATATATGTAAAACCAAACGAATTATTTAATTATTACGATTATACCTTAGATAACCCTGATAAAATGATTGAAGAATTAGATTTTTTCAAAAAAGCCAATGGCAGAAGTATTGTTGATTTAACTCCAATAAACTATGGAAGAAATCCTATTGCGCTTTTTAATATAGCTAAAAAAACATCTGTTAATCTTATGTTTGTAACCGGATTTCATAAGGAAGAATTTATGCCAAAATGGCTTGATAAAATGACAGATGACGATATATATATTTTTTTAAAAAGAGAAATTTTAGAAGGTGTTACAGAAAAAAATCTCTTGCCAGTTGCAATGAAATTTGGAACAAGTAATAATAAGATAACTGCCAAAGAAAAAAGAATTATAGAAATCGAAGCAAAAGTCCATAGAGATACCAAAATTCCTTTTATTACACACTGTGATAAAGGAACTATGGGTATTCAACAAATCAAATTATTAGAAAAATTTGGAGTTGATTTGAAAAAAGTATGTTTAAGCCATGTTGATTTAACAATGGATTATTCTTATATTTTGGAAATAGTTAAAACGGGAGCCTCAATCAGCTTTGACCATGTAGGAAGAGATCCACTTTATGAAGATTTTAATAAAATAAAAATACTTTCAAAGTTAATACAAGCTGGATATATTGATAAAATTAATATATCGGGAGACATGGGTAGAAAAAAATATTTAAAATCTTACAATGGAAAACCTGGGTTAGACTATATTCTAACGGACTTTAGAGAAAATTTTATAAAAGAAATTGATGAAAAATCATTTGATAAAATCTTAATAGAAAATCCTAAAAGATTTTTAGAATGGTAAAATATCTTGAATTTGATAATAAGTGTAATACTTATAAAATTGAGCTCAAAAATAATAGCTTGATTTTTGTAAGTGTTACACTTTTATTTTTAAAAATATAATAAATTTTATTGATAATGTAACTATTTATATTCTAAAATCCGCATTAAAACATCCTAATCATTCATGTATATACTTTAGATTCAGCTATAATATATTAAAACATGTTTTAAATTATCTACTGTAATAAATACTATGACTGATATTCTAATTAGTATCTTAAATTGCATTAAGTATACTGATAAACTTGTTTCTGATAAGAATTTTTTGACATTAATTTATAACTTTAATGGATATATATTGTTGATGTCACTTTTTGAAAAAAGATGGTTTCTAATCTTTTTAAATTACATTTAGATAATTTAAAAGAAATTGTTAATAGTAAGAAGAATGCTCCAAAATCATTTTATTGTATTATTTAGAATGTATAAATTTTATTTTTATATTACCTTACCAATTATATAATTACTTTTATTGCAGTATCAAAAATAACATCTTCTATTTACAAAAATTTTTCTAATTTTAGAACTATGACATTTATTAATAGAAACTTATTAATTTCTTAAAAATCAAAAATATAAATTTCTATTACTGATTTTTAAAAATTTTATTGTTTATTATCTAACTATAAAATTCAGCAAAAGCTTTTATAATTAGCAAAAATAGATTTTAAAATCAAAAAATATTATAATTTTCCCTAAATAACTTTTACAGTTTCATCAATATTTTTGCGTTTATAATGATTTTCTAAAGGCTTAACTCCATCATTCGCATAGCCCAAATCAATCATCGCAACAATTTTTTCATTTTTAGGCAAAGAAAATTTCTCATGAGCCTTATCAGGATCAAAAAGATTTACCCAACAAGAATCAACGTCAAGGCTTGAAGCTGCCAAGACCATGTGACTTGCAACAATCGTAGCATCTTCAACACCAGTATTATATTTTCCTCCCGGATAAACAAAAGCCTCATTCTCATCAAAAGCCACAAGCAAAACAAGAGGAGCATTATACCTACAAGGAGTAAGCTCATCAATTTTCATAAGAGCATCATTTGACTTAGCCACATAAATTCTTTGAATCTGATTGTTCTTAGCAGTAGGTGCAAGCCTGCCCGCTTCAAGAATAATATCAAGCTTCTCCTTTTCAACTTTTTTATCACTAAAATTTTTACAAGAATAACGATTCTTTACAAGTTCGATAAAATTCATAATACCTCCTTTAAAGTAAATTTTTCGATAAATTTCAGTAAAAAATATGAGACGAATAATAAAGCATTAATTCTTCTATAAAAACGTAAAATTATATTAAAAATTAACTTTCATATATAAACTAGCAAATAATATTCTGATTTTTTTAATTCCTGGGATCATTTAAATCATCACAATCACGAAAAGAGTGACATATTTAAATCTTCTTTGCTGAAATATCTTTTAATTATTTCAATCCACACTCCCGCGAAGGGAGTGACAAATTTAGATACCGTATCATCATATTTAAATAAGATTTCAATCCACACACTCCCGTAAAGGGAGTGACAGAATGGAATGGGTTAGTTTTTTTACGTAGCATAGAATTTCAATCCACACTCCCGTAAAGGGAGTGACAAGCTGTTAATGAAGAAATCGACAAGCTTGAAAGTATTTCAATCCACACTCCCGTAAAGGGAGTGACGTTTTTTTTCTAAATTTATGAAAATTTAAAATGGTTATTTCAATCCACACTCCCGTAAAGGGAGTGACGTAATTTAAATAATGATTTTTTTAATTTAAAAGCTATTTCAATCCACACTCCCGTAAAGGGAGTGACTTTCAAGTGCAAAAAATAGATCAGTATTAAGAAAAATTTCAATCCACACTCCCGTAAAGGGAGTGACTTACCGTTTTTTCCTTTTATTTTATCCGTAAAAATTTATTTCAATCCACACTCCCGTAAAGGGAGTGACAATTTGTAATAAGCATAAGAAGCGTCTAGTTCTTGATTTCAATCCACACTCCCGTAAAGGGAGTGACTGGATAAAAAAAGGAGATAATGCAAATGATAACAAATATTTCAATCCACACTCCCGTAAAGGGAGTGACAGGTTTATTCTGATTATGAGCAGATAAAAACCGAGATTTCAATCCACACTCCCGTAAAGGGAGTGACGCACATTTTTATGAAGAAGTGCCGATTATTGAATGATTTCAATCCACACTCCCGTAAAGGGAGTGACAAGCTGTTAATGAAGAAATCGACAAGCTTGAAAGTATTTCAATCCACACTCCCGTAAAGGGAGTGACAAACTTCATCTTTTACTTTTTTTCCATAAGATGTTGTATTTCAATCCACACTCCCGTAAAGGGAGTGACTTGATTATTTGTTAAAGAATTATAAAAAATTAGATCATTTCAATCCACACTCCCGTAAAGGGAGTGACCATTTTTTCCTTTTAAAAAACCCTTATTATTACTAATTTCAATCCACACTCCCGTAAAGGGAGTGACAAAGGAATAAGCCAATTAATGTAACCAATCCAAGTAATTTCAATCCACACTCCCGTAAAGGGAGTGACTCTATGATTTCAGAATAAGAAAGGTCAGATTTTTCTATTTCAATCCACACTCCCGTAAAGGGAGTGACTTTTTCTTTAACTTTACGAATATCAAGTTGTGTTATAATTTCAATCCACACTCCCGTAAAGGGAGTGACGTAAAATGGCAGAAATTGAATAATAAATAGCAATACAAATTTCAATCCACACTCCCGTAAAGGGAGTGACACTTTTTTATTAACCAAATCATTTATAAGATTAGCATTTCAATCCACACTCCCGTAAAGGGAGTGACCAGAAACATTAGGAGCTGTTAAAGTTAAAAAAAGATTTCAATCCACACTCCCGTAAAGGGAGTGACAATTTAAAAAGTTGAAATTATATATTTATTATTTAATTTCAATCCACACTCCCGTAAAGGGAGTGACTTGCCTTAAACAGCATATTATGTTATATTATAATTGTCTAATTTCAATCCACACTCCCGTAAAGGGAGTGACTACATTTGGAGTTGTAATTCCTACAAGCCTAGATATTTCAATCCACACTCCCGTAAAGGGAGTGACGCAAATTTTGAGTCTTTGCAAGACTTTTTTTTAAAAATCATACCCATATTCTTACAAATTCATATTGATTTTTATAAAATATATGAGATAGGTAAACTTATTATATGTTCAAATAAGAATCTCAAATAATTAATAAATCTTTTTCAGGGTTGTATGTTTCATCTTTTCCTAACGACTCTACCCTTCTTTCCCAATTTTTCCCTAAATTGTATATTCTTATGCTATCCTCTTCTAAATCTATAGCTTTTTTTAGTTGAGATTTTATTTTTACTAAATCTGAAGGATAGATATTTAATTCAAATACCGAATTTTGTACTCTTTGTCCATAGTTAGTACATATTTTAGCTACTTGTCTTAATCTTCTATTTCCCGTTTTACTTGACGCCTTTACATCATATGTAATTAATACTTGCATTTATCACTTCCTTATATAAGGTGGATAGGACTCTATATCTCCTCTTAAATAACTATTTAAAAGTTGTGCTTGAATATGTGGTAAAAGTCCTATCGGTATTTTTTCTTCAATAAAGGGATGATATATTTCTTCGTGGCACTTTTCATTCCAATAATTTAAAACTATATTTCTTCCTTTATCATTTAATAGTGTTGCTCCATTTTCTTTCACTTCGAATTTATTTTTATCTATCCTGTTCAAATTTATTAGACTTAGCACAAATCTATCAATAATTGGGGCTCTCATTTCTTCAATAATATCTAAAGCCATACTAACTCTTCCTGGTCTATCAGTATGAAAGAATCCTGCATATGAATCTATCCCCACTCCTTCTAATGCCTGAGCTATATTATTTGTTAAAATACTATACATAAATGACAATAAGGCATTAACTCTGTCAAGTGGAGGTCTCTTATTTCTTCCATTGAAATAAAAATCTTCTCTTTGTTTTATAATAAGCTCATCAAATACGAAAAAATATTCTGCTGCTATTTTCCCCTCTATTCCTCTAAGTTCATCTTTAGATTTTGATTTTGGAATTTCTAGCATTAAGTTCTTTATTCTATATATTGCTTTTTCCATTTTTTCTAAGTTTATTTTATCTTTATGATCTAGTTTTGCTCTAATTAATAATTTTCTAGAATTATATGCCTTTGCATAAATTATATTTTTTGAAAAATCTAAAGATTGTTTGCTATCACTAATTTTGTATTGTTTTTTTCTAGTATAGATATTTCCATAACTTTTTCCAATAACTCTTCCACAAAAATTTCCATGCGGATCATAAAAACTAATACTTACATTTAATTTCATGCAAAGCTTCATTAGAGAAGGACTAACACCCATATAATTAAAACAAATAATTTGATTTAGTATATGGACAGGATATCTTTTTACACATCTTCCATCTATAAATATAAGTATATTCTCTCCCTCTCTTTTTAAATAAGCATCTGGGTTTGTTATATACAAAGTATTTAATAGTTTTTTCATAAATCTTCTCCATATAAATAATTGTGAATGCTTTTAGGTTTTTTTGTAAGCCTTGGATTACATACTTCATATAGTGAGCATAATTTACATTTCCTATAAAATTCCGCTTTCGGAATGATTTTTTTATCATAATATTGGTGCATAAGCTTTGCTGTATCTATGGTCAACTTTCTTAATCTGTCTTCAAAAATTATCTTTTCTCTAGTATCAGTTTTTCCATAATAAATGTATCCATATTCTAGATTTATGCCAAGTTCTTCTTTTAGACAAATAGCTTCTGCCATAAGTTGACAATCATCATAAGAGTATTTTTTCTTTTTTCCTCTTTTATACTCAATTATAGTAGCTCTCCACTTTCCTTTTTTTCCTTTTATATTAATTCCATCTTCTGATTTTTCAAATTCTATAACATCTAAGATACCACTTAAACCTAAAGTTTTTGAACTTATTGGCATAGCTCTTGATATTAGTTTATTTTTTCTTTTTTCTTTTATAAATGGCTTATCTGCTTTTTGATGGAGAATTTCTCCTTCACTCGTATAAATGTTTTCTTCCCACAAATTTTCAATGTGAATCAAAGCCCATTGTCTTTTACAAAATAAAAAGTGTTGAATTCCACTTAACATTAAGTAATCATCTATATCATACATTTATAAACCTACAAAATGTTCTACTTCTATACCTAATTTTTCATATTCTTTAAGTTTATCTTCATCTAGTCTAATATTATATGCTTCATAACTTCTTTTTAACTTTATTTCATCACTTGTATCATATATTAATAAATCTTTTAATTTACCACTTGATATATTTCCTATTTTTGAATTGTGTTTTATCCAGTAAATGTCTTTAATTTCCATTGAGCCATCTGGTCTTGCTGATGATATATCATTTAAAAATAAAGTTCTTATAGCCTCTTTTAAAACTTCCAAGTCTTTTTCATCAAAACCAGTTTTCTCAGCAAAATAAGCATTTACACTTCCATTAACTACATATATTCCATAATCTACATAACTTTTTGATCCTATAGTATCGGAGCTTCTTTTTCCACTTTTTTCTTCTTTTCCATTTACACTTTTAGTAATTTGCATAGTTGTTATATCTATTGTATCTATAGACTTTGCGATTGAAATTGATACTGGTCCCCTAATTCCTATGGCTCTATTATCCATATAGGTTATAACTTGTCCAAATGATCTTACATCAAGCCAATATTGGCATGCTTTTTCTTCTATTTCTCTATTTGTTGATTTTTTATCATTTTTATCAAACTTGGATAAGAATCTAGCTTCTAATGAATTGAAACCATCATCACTTCTATAATCAGATTTTACAAATATTTCATGCCCCATATCTTGCATTCTATTTCTGATTTTTCTTTTGATACATACATCACTTATTTCTCCAAAACCATTTGTATCAATTCTTGGCATATTTCCTGCCAATGGATCTCCATTAGGATTTGCGCCTTCTACTTTTATTGTAAATATAAAATCTATTTTGTTATTAATCATTTATTTGCTCCTTATTTTCTTTTTTTGTAAAAATATCTTGAATTTGTCCTTCGTATCCAAATATAAAACCCGCACTTAGAGCTTTTCTATTTACTTCTTGTCTATAATCATAATTATCAGCAATAAGATTAGTTACTTCATTTATTTCATTTTTTATTTTAAAGTATATTCTTTTTTTATTTTCATTAGCTATTAATTTTTTTTCGTATGGTTTTATAGTATCTCTTAATCTTAGGTTCATTGTGACTGGATTATTTATAAAACTTGTCCAATATTTTTCTGCATTTGTTATTCTAGTGTCTTGATTACTTTTATCTTTTGTTTCAAAACATAATTTTTCAACCCTTTCGTATAATGCCAGCAACCTGCCGTAAAGATAAGATCTATCTAAATTCTCTCTATCTAACATATTATCTTCTATCCCCCATTTTCCCCTTAAAACTGCTAAAGAAGTATTTTTAACTATTATCCAAGTTTCCTTATACCTACTTCTTAATTTAATATTATTTTCTAAAGACTTAATAATGTTATTGCCTATATCTTTTCCTTCAATGATACAAGAAATAATATTCTGCATTTGATTTCTCAAAACTTTTTTATTATCTAGTGATAGTTTTCCATTTCTTTCAACTCCATAAGAAACTAATGTAATGGCGTAAGGGCTTGGAGTATATAATATTTCCTGATTTGTTTCCTTGTTAAATCCATACCAATAATATTTGTCCTGCCATTTTTTAAGATTTTCTTTTAAAATTGAAACATCTAATTCTCTAAAATATTTTGCTGCAGCTCTTCCATTACTTATTTTGTCAAAAATTCCAACATAAAACTTTGAATCATCTGAAAATAAAATTTTCCCTTTTAGAAAAGATTCGCCAACGATCTTATTTTCTTCTCCGCTTATTGGATTTGAAAATTTTTCTTTAACTTTATAAATTCTTGAATTTAAATTTATACCAGACTCATTTTTTATATCATCTGAAAACCAGTTTATTAGATATGTGTTATCTCCTAACCATACACTAGTATCTTTTGAAGATAATAAATATTTCGCCATTAGATGAATTTCTTGACTTGTATTAGCTCCTATTTCAATAGTTTCTTCTGGACTTTTAAATCTACCATAAAAATTTTCATTATTTGCAGTAATTTGAGATATTAACCTAGCTGTAGCCATCAAAGGTCTATGTTTTGTACACAAATAATCTTCTTTTCCACTTATATTACAAATTATTTTTTTCTTTTCAAGATCTTTTTCATCTAAATAATTTACATAATCCAGATATAATTTGTGTAGTTTGTTATTTTCACTTAAAGATACATCTTTGAGACCGTCAAAATCCTCTATAGTAAATGTGAAAAATATTTTAGAAAAATCTATCTCATTTTTTTTAGCTTTTTTACTATTTGGATCATCTATGCTTACTTTCAAATTCCCTTTAATTTCGTAATCTATATATAACTTATCTAAAATTTTTACAAATGATTTAGAATTAGATAGGAATTTATAAACTATATTAAGAAAATCATCATCGCTATAATCTAGCCAATCTTTTAATTGGGTCATATAGGCTATATTTTTATTTGAACCTTTATCAAATAAATATGAGCCATTATCTACTAAAGGATGTGGACTAGCTCCGCTTGATCTAGCAACAGAATCTTCAGTCACAGGAAATACTATAGAATCTTCTTTAGTCAGAAATCTCGAATCAACTACATTAGAATTTTTATCAAGTTTTATGCTAATTATATTTTTTCCATTAGATTTCTTACTATCGTGGTATAGAGGGAGAATAATATCACAAGAATCATTATCATCAATCATATTATTGTTTTTTGCATATTCATATGAATTATAAAGTGCTTGAAGTAAACTCATATCTCGCCCCCATATTCATTCAATTCTTCATCAACATTTTTTATTTGATTTGAAAATTTAAAGCTATATTCGTTTAATTCATTTATAATTCTACATTCTTCTGGTTTTATAAAATTAATTCTTCCTTCTTTCATTTCTATTGGCGCAAAAGTTGATTTTAATTTATCCTCAATTTTTTTTGGATATATGAAACCATTAAACATAATACCAAAAGATAAATTAGTGTCATCATAATAGCCTATATCGTTTTCATATTCATTTTTATTTAACATTTCAATATATCCCATACATTCACTTACTCCCAAAAATATAGGTCTTCTTCCGCCTCTTTTTAATGATCTTTTTGTAATTTCTTCATGTTTTCTCATATTTCTATCATTTTTCAAATCGTCCCTGTCATAATTCCATTCAAAATGAAATTTCACATAATAACATACATTTATAAGATAAGTATAATTGCTCAAATCAGAAGAATAATCTTTCAAAAAAAGCCTTGTTCCAAAAGAATAAGTTTCAATTTTTTTCATAATTCTCACTTCATCAATTTGATTTTTTATAGTTGGCTTAAAATAATTTGCATCTATTATTCCTCTTAAAGCTTCTCTAGTAGGTATCTGATATGTTATTTTTTCTCCCCCAGCTTTAGATTCTGGACTAGTCCACAGAGCTCTAGAGCCATAAATTTTTGCGTAAAAAAATTGTGATTTTTCCATTTTTCCTCCTTTCATATTTCATTTTATTATTAGTGTAATATTTTTTTAACTTTAATTCAAGTTTTTTATTTATTATGTTCTGGTATAATTTATATATCAGAGTAAACTCTGTGGATTGAAATATTTTTTTATTTGTGTAAGGAGCAAAATATATGCTCCTTTTAAATTATAAACAAATCTGAATTTTCAAATTCCACTCCTGTTTTTTTATTGTAAAATTCTTCTTCTAATATATAAACTTTTCCATCCATTATCTTTTCACATAAATTTAAATTAGAATTACTTATATTCACACTGTATGGATTTAACTTCCTCATAATAATTTTCATATTCTTTAAAATATTAATATCATAGCTTTGATAGAATTCTTTTTCTAAATTTCTTAATTTATTTATAAAATATTTTGTATCTTCGCATTCTACAATTGCTGTATTTTGATTTTCATTTATTAAATTGAAATTATCATAAACCTCTTTAAAACTTTGAAACATATCAACATTTATATTATTGAAATATTTTAAGTGATTTTCTTCAATATTTCTTATATTAGTTATCATATCTTCGTTAGTTGACAATAATTCCACTAAATTACTATTTTTAATTTCAAAACTTAATCTATTATAAGTTAAGTTTTCATAAAGTTTATTAAAATATAAGTCAACTATCTCATTTATTTCTTGGTTTTTATCTAATCTGTCTAGTGCATATTTCCCCGCAACTTTTCTTTCTTTTAGACTTATAATATGGTCTAAATTTTCGACTTGTCTTGACAAGTTTATCAAATACACAATTCCAGATTTTATTTTACCTTCTCTGTTGCATCTGCCCATTGATTGGATTATAGAGTCAATGCCAGTATAAGATCTTATTACTATTTCAAAATCTACATCCACACCAGCCTCTATTAGCTGAGTACTTATTACAATTATATTTTCCTTATTTTTTAATTTGACTTTTATTTCTTCTATTATTTTGAGTCTATCCACAGAGTGTAGATTTGTAGTTAGATAATATAATTTATTATCATCAACAAATTTTTTTAATAATTCGTATGTATCTTTAACAGCTTTTTTTGTATTAAGTATGGTTAAAACTGACTTACTAGAATTATCTATAATCAGTTTTTTTAAATCCTCTAGCGTAGATTCTTTTCCTTGATTATAAATTTTAACTTTAGTTCTCTTAAATACCTCTTCTTGCTCTTTGTTTAAACTAATTACATCTATATTTTTTTCTTCAAAATCTCCATAATTCAATTTGTAGACTAAGAAATTGTAATCAAAAGTCGGCTGAGTGGCTGTTGATAAAATTATGTTCACTTTCATTACTACTTTTAAAAAATTAAGCGCTAAATTGGTTGGATATAATACATCTACTGGCAATGATTGTAATTCGTCAAGTATAATTACAGAATTTATCATAGATTTAAACCTTCTTATATTTGAAGATCTTCCCTTAAAAAGGGTATTGAAAAACTGCACCATAGTCGTCAAAATTATAAGATTTGTCCAATCGTCAATCAAATATTGTCTTTTTATTTGATTAAAACTGTCGCAAGTTTCATCATTTGTTAATGTATATTTTTCTTCATCTTTATCATTTATTACATTTGAATGATGCTCTAAAATATATGAATCATTTTCTAAAATCTCTTTCATAACTTTTGCATTTTGTTCAAGAACAGAAAGATATGAAGTTATATAAAAAAATCTTTTTTTATTTTTGAATTTTAATTGATTTACCCCATATCTCAAAGATAAAAGTGTTTTTCCAGATCCTGTTGGTAAATCCAACTTATAAATACCGTTATTATCTTCTATGGACCTTATTAAAATTTGCTTTGCTATATCATTCCTGGCTATATTTATAGCTGAATTAGCTTTAGAAAAAGATTTGTATTTTTTTTCTATTCTATCTGCAAAACTATTTATTATTTTTTTATCTTCCTTTTCATTATCATCTTCTATTATTTTTTCATAAGAATTTATAGTATCTTTTACATCAGCAGATTTCAAAATAGACAAAACAAGTCTGATAATCATAGAATTATAAAATTGAATAGCTTTATATAAATGTAAGTCATCTCCAATACCACAAGAGCACTCATTTAATTTCTTGATTATATGATCATATTCAAAGAAAGCATTTTTAAAAATTTTGTAAATATCTATGTTTTTTTCTAATAAATATTTACTAATTTTTTCATATAAATTATGCCATGTATCTCCAAATTCCTCCTTCAAATTCGCCATTCTATCAATAGAAGTAAATACATAATTATTTTCCTTATTTTTTCTAACCATATTATATTGACTATGATGAGATAAAATTGAATAAATTAAAATATTACAAAAATCATTAAATTCATATTTAATATTCTCATCATTTACTATTTCAGAAAAATCATCTTTCTCTTTTAATTTTTTTACTAATTCATGTATAAAAATTCCACCTAAGCTTGAATGATCTACATGTCTATTTGTCTTACCCTTAATTTTTTCTTGAAATTCATCTCTAACTTTTCCTATGTCATGAAACAATCCAACTAAAAAAGATATATTTCCTATTCCTACTTCTTTTCCCATATTTTTTGAATCAAAAGCCGTGTTAATCAAATGGTCAAAAAGCTTCTGTTTTTTCTCATTATTTTTCTGGTCAATGTGAGCATATATATTATCAAACATTTTGCATCCTTTATACATTAATATATAAATAATATACCCAAATAAATATTTATTTTTCTAAATCAAAACAACATAAAAATTTCTCTCCCACACATTGTTAATTTTATATTAATGATTTATAATACCCCTAGAGATAGTATTTAAGTTTTAAAACTATACTCTTTTACACCATTATATTTAAATTTTAAAAAATGAGCTTATATATTTAGTGAGACTCAAAATATTTTGTTACTTGTGCAAGGTTTTTGTCTGTTTATTAAATATAAACTGCTTTTACCTTGCTTTTTTTAAGGAGATTTTATGGAAATTGAAATGTTAAAAGGAAAAATTCATAGGGCTACTGTGACTCAGGCTGAACTTGACTATGTTGGTTCTATTACTGTTGATGAGGCTTTGCTTGGTGCAGCTGGAATTAGAGAGTATCAGAAAGTGCAAGTAGTTAATATTAGCAATGGAAATCGAATTGAAACTTATACTATTGATGGCGAGAAAGACAGTGGTGTTATTTGTTTAAATGGTGCTGCGGCAAGACATTTTTCGCCTAATGATTTGGTTATTATAATGGCTTATGCCTCTTATAATGAAAAAGATTTGGAAAATTATAGTCCTAAGGTTGTTTTTGTTGATGATAAAAATAAAATCAAAAAAATTTCATCTTACGAAAAACACGGGAGATTATCATAAATAAATTTTAGTGGTGTAATAGGCTATCTCTAAATATTTTTAGAGGAGAAGAAAATGAAAGTTATCAAAAAAATTGATGAATTGAAAGAAGTTTTGAAAGATTTTAAAAAAGAGGGAAAATCTATCGGTCTTGTTCCTACAATGGGATTTTTGCACAAAGGTCATGCAAGTTTGATTAAAAAAGCTGTTTCAGAAAATGACATCGTAGTTGTTTCTGATTTTGTAAATCCTATACAATTTGGACCAAATGAGGATTTGGAGGCTTATCCTAGAGATATAAGTGCTGACAGCAAATTGTGCGAAGACTTGGGAGCTGATTTTATTTTTAATCCAGAACCAAGCGAAATGTATCATGACAAAAAAGCCTTTGTAGATATTGAAGGTCTTTCTGATAATTTATGTGGAGCAAGAAGAGCCGGACACTTTAGGGGCGTTTGTACAGTTTGTACAAAATTATTTAATATTGTTGGACCTGACAGGGCATATTTTGGACAAAAAGATGCCCAACAACTTTCAATTATTAAAAAATTAGTTTTTGATTTAAATATTCCAGTTGAAATTGTTGCTTGCCCAATTGTAAGAGAGGATGACGGACTTGCTATGTCTTCAAGAAATACCTATCTTTCAGCTGACGAAAGAAAGGCTGCTCTTTGCCTTTCAAAAGCAATTTTTGAAGGAGAAAAAATGGCAAATAATGGAGCAAGTGTAAAAGAGGTTTTGGAAAAAATGAAAGAAATAATTTCATCAGAAAAACTTGCAAAAATCGACTATATCAGCGCCGTTGACCTTGAAACAATAAAAGATGTAGATAATTTCAATAAAGATACCTTGGTTGCCATTGCCGTATATATTGGAAAAACAAGATTAATTGACAATTTTATTTATGAGGTGTAGACGTGGAAAAATTTTCAAGAATTTCAGATAAAATAACTCAAAATATCGGTTTAATTATTGTAATATTTTCTGTAGTAGCCTATTTTGTCCCAGATTATTTTTCTTGGATGACAAATTACACCACAATTTTTCTTGCCCTTGCCATGTTTGGAATGGGAACTTCAATCGAAGCTGATGCTTTTAAGAAAATATTAAAAAATCCTAGAGATATTTTTATTGGATCTTTGGCACAATTTACAATTATGCCCTTGCTTGCTTGGATTTTGGCAGTAGGATTTAATGTAAATAGAGATATTGCCTTGGGAATTATCCTTGTAGGATCATGTCCTGGAGGAACTGCATCAAATGTAATAACCCACATAGCTGGCGGAAATGTATCAATGTCAGTTTCTATGACAATTTTATCAACCCTTCTTGCTCCAATTGTTACACCATTTTTGGTTTATCTTTTGGCAGGAAGATGGGTTGAAGTTTCAATTTTTGCCATGTTTAAATCAGTTGTTACAGTAGTTTTAATCCCAGTTTTGATGGGAATTTTTGCAAAAAAATTAAGCCCCGAAAAAATGGAAAAATCAAAATCAATTTTTCCATTAATATCATCCATTGCAATTATTTTAATAATTTCAGGAATAATCGGAGCAAATGCAGAAAAAATCGCAAAATCTGGACTAATCGTTTTATTAATAGTAATGATTCACAATGCCTTGGGACTTTTATTGGGACTTGGCGTTGCAAAAATTTTCAAAATGGATTACGACAAGCAAACAGCCCTATCAATCGAAGTGGGAATGCAAAATTCTGGTCTTGCTATCCAACTTGCAACAGCAAACTTCGCCCTAAACCCACTAGCAACCCTCCCAGGAGCAATATTTTCAATCTGGCACAATATTTCAGGTTCAATTTTCGCATCAATTAGAAGAAAAGATGTAAAAGAAATTGCCCTTGCTAGGGAAAGGTAAATTTTAAATATTTAATCAAAAAAGATGAGGATTTTTGAAGTCCTCATCTTTTTTCTTTAATAAGATAAACCAGAATCAAGCTATTAAAGATAAATATAAATTTACATCTATGGTAAATTAATTTTCTAATAAGCTAATTTTATTTTCATAAACGATTATTATTTAAATATGAGATATTTTTTATTCATATCATCTAAACTAATCTTTTTGCTAATTTTATAGCTTGTTTAAGACTATTTTCACTTGCTTTACCTTTTCCAGCTATATCAAAAGCTGTTCCATGATCTACTGATGTTCTTATAATTGGCAATCCTAAAGTTACATTTACTCCATTATAAAAATCTAATAGTTTTAAAGGAATATGACCTTGATCATGATACATACAAACAACACCATCATAGATTTTATTTGCAGCTTTAAAAAAAACCGTATCAGGTGGCACAGGCCCTTCAACTGGAATATTTTTTTCTATAGCTTCTTTTACTGCTGGAGCTATTTCCTTAGCTTCTTGATCTCCAAACATAGAGTTTTCGCCTGCGTGTGGATTTAATCCTGCAACTGCTAATTTATAATTTTCACCTTTCAATTTAATCAAGGCTTCGTTTAATAATTCTATACACTCTAAAACTCTATCTTTTTTTACCAAATCGCAAGCTTTTTTCAAAGGAACGTGAGTAGAAACATGATTTACTATGAGTTTTTCGCTCCATAACATCATTGAATAAGATCTAGTATTTGTCAAATCTGCAAATATTTCAGTATGACCTTGATAATGAATCCCTCCCTTATTAAGAGCTTCTTTATTTATAGGACAAGTTACAACTGCAGATACTTTTCTTTCAAGTGCATCACTTATAGCAGCTTTTATATATTCGTAAGCTTGTCTTCCTGAATATGGATCTACTTTGCCTATTTTTATTTTTTGATCAGATTCTATATTTAATACGTTTATTTTTCCCTCAATAAAATCATCTGTTGATTTTATATAATTTATCTCTTCTTCTATGTTTAAAATATCTTTATAATATTCTAAAATATCCTTACTTCCATATATCAAACAATCATTTTTATATTTATTGTAATTAGCTAATGTTTTCAAAGAGATTTCCGGACCTATCCCTGAGGGATCTCCCATTGTTATTGCTATTTTGCTCATTTTGAAATTCTCCTTATCTGATTTAAAGAATTATATATAGTTTTTTTATTGCCGAAAGCTCCTGCTTTTGTAACTAAATATAAATCATTACTTACACCCTTGATTTTATTCATTATCACACCGTTTTCAATTTCATCTATTAAATTTGTACCTGTAGCACCAATAGATTTTAAAAATTCTATACTCGTTGTTCCTCCACTTGTAAATACACCAGAAATATCAACTTCATTAATAATACTGATAGAAATCGACTTTAATAATTTTGATAAAATAAAATCAGTTTTCAAATTATTCTCTCTAAGATATTCTAAAGTTTCTATGTAATCTCTTCGATCTTTTGATGTCACTATTATCACATCTTTATTTTCT
This sequence comes from Anaerococcus vaginalis, assembly GCA_018363915.1. GTDB lineage: Bacteria > Bacillota > Clostridia > Tissierellales > Peptoniphilaceae > Anaerococcus > Anaerococcus vaginalis_C. The sequence continues at coordinate 69,914 of JAGZMY010000006.1, read as the reverse complement.
TTTAGTAAACATATTACTTGATCAATCTTATTTTTATAACTATTATTAACATAATCCATCAAAGTAATTTTGATTACAGGAACTCCCATTTTTTTACAATATTCTATAGATTCTTTATTTTGCGATGAAACTGAGCCAACTATACCAACAGCTGGTTTTTTTATTATTAATTCATCAAATAATGCATCACACAAACCTGCGGAGCCTATAAATAATACTCTTTGATCGATTTCTAAGCTTTTTTGTGCTATTTTTAGTAAATCATCGTAAATTTCACAATCAAATGTATTTATTCCTGGTTTTATATTTAAATCTTTTCTTATTTCATCAATATAGTGATGATGCATTTTATCAGCCAATATATTTTTTATATTATCATTAGTAACTGGTTTTTCAGGATCTTGAGAAAATTCAGTATCTAAAATTCTTTTTCCATTTACATATTGAATACCATCTTTAGTTGTTCTTCCTAAATTCGGATGAGCAGGTGCAAAAATAACAAATTGAGGATTTAAATATTTATATATAGCTTCATATTCACTTCTAATATTTCCTCTTAATGTTGAATCAACTTTTTTATAAATCACTAAGTAATCAGATAAATTTTCCAAATTAGAAATTGTTTTATCTACAATGTCATAAGCTTTGTTTTTATTTAAATTTCTAGTTTCTGTATCAATTATATTAATATTTGAATCTAATTTTTCATTACAATTTAAGCTAATACTCGCATCGTAACCTCTTTGAACTATTTTTATTCCAGAATCATTTGCACCAGTAAAATCATCAGCAATTAATAGCATTTTTTTCATTTCATCACCAATTATACAGCTTGTGATTTTGCATGTTTTTTACTAAAATGATCTGTTAATAAAGGAGCAAATAAAGCTGTAACTATTATCGCCGCTGTCAATTGCCCTGTAGCTAAAGTTGAAACTTTTTCAGTTATTGCACCAAGTGCTAAAAGAGCAGCCGGAGTTCCAACTGAATTTCCAGCAGTTGTTCCAATAGCCCAACCTACACCAGGATTTTTAACTTTTAATAATTTCATTATTAAGTAACCACCAAGACCTGTCAATAAAGTACAAATTATTCCTAACAATATTCCAGGTATTCCTGCAGCTAAAAGATTTTTAAAATCTAAATTTGCTCCTAAAGGAAAAGCAAAAAATGGTATAAGTATTTCTGTACCAGGTTTAAGAAATTTAGCTATTTTTTCATCTAAATTCCCCAATACAAATCCAATTATTATAGGAACAATTGTTGCTACTAAGGCAATAAATGGTATTTTAGCAATTCCTGTTGCTCCAAGTGCGACCATAGTTAAAAATGGACCATCGTTGATTGACAATATTGAAACCGCACCAACATCAGTAGAATCACCATATTCTGATGCCAAAGCAGCATATAATCCACCGTTTGAATTAGTTAAAGATGCAATTATTGCAACTGGTGTAATTGTTAAAAACCCTATTTCTCCAAATATCAAATTAACTAACCAACCAATTCCTGCTCCTATCAAGAATTTAATTAATGTTAAAGCAAACCCTTTCTTTAGAGATATTCCAGCTTGTTTTAAACTTATTTGAGCTCCATTACAAAATAGAAATGCTCCAAGTAAGGCATTAGCTCCAGTTTTAAAAGTTGCAGTAGTAAATCCACCTATTTCCAAACTTTGTGGAAAAAAAGTGTTCATAAAAGCACCTATCAAAAGTGGAATTATCATAAGTCCACCAGGGACTTTTTTTACTTTATCTAAAATATTCATATTTTTTCCTTTCAATAAACATATATTTTTAATTTTTCAAAATAAATATAGCTTTTTCCTATCTGTATTTAATTTTTAAATTAAAAAGTTCCTGTGACTTTAAAAATACCAAATTCTTTATGACCTAAAGCTTCAGATTTTGTTTTCTTACCGTTTGCCACTTTTTCAATTTCTTCCATAAGCTCATCTCCCATTTGTTCTAGAGTTGCTCCTTCAGAAATTATTCTTCCCATATTCATATCTAAATTATCTTTCATGGTTTCATAAGTATCAGGATTTCCTGTTATTTTAATTACAGGTGCTATTGGATTTCCTGTAGGTGTTCCTCTTCCAGTCGAAAATAAAATTATTTGAGCACCTGAAGCAACCATTCCTGTATTTGAATCTATGTCTTGTCCTGGTGAATCCATAAAGTAAAGTCCTCTCTTGTTATAATCTATTGGTTCAGCATATTCTAATGCCCCAACAAAAGGTGCACTTCCAGCTTTATGCATACATCCTAGAGATTTTTCTTCAATTGATGTAAGACCGCCTGCTTTATTTCCTGGGGTAGGTTGTCCACTTCTTAAATCTTCTCCCAAATCAAGCGCTCTTTGTTCAACATCATGAACAAAACCTAAAAATTTTTCTCTTTCTTTATCTTCGATAAATCTTTTAGCTAAAAGATGTTCAGCACCAATAACTTCTGTAGTTTCACTTAAAATTGTTGAGCCACCCATTTTGCATATTCTATCTGATGCAATTCCTATTGTTGGATTAGCTGCAATTCCGCTAGTTGGGTCTGATCCTCCACATTCTAAAGCTACTGTTAGATGACTTATATCAAACTCTTCTCTTTCTTGACCAGAAATTTTTTGAGCAAGCTCTCTTAATATTTTTCCGCCTTCAGAAATTGTATTTAAAGTTCCATGTTGTTCTTGAATTACTAAATATCTTACAGGTTTTCCTGTTTGAGCAATATCTTCTGCAAGCGAACCAGCTTGTATTCCATCACAACCTAAACCAACAACTAAAACAGCTCCAACATTAGGATTTTTTCCAAATCCCGCTAGAGTTCTTTCGGTTTGGCTCATATCAGATCCTATTTGACAGCATCCATGTTGGTTAGGAATAGCTATTGCTCCATCTACCTGAGAAGCAATTTTTGAAGCAGTATCTGCTGCACAAACTGATGTTGGAATAACTAAAATGTGATTTCTTATTCCAAATGTTCCATTTTCTCTTTTGTAACCAAATAATTTCATAATTCCTCCTACTTATCTCCTCTTCCTCTTGTTGATTCTACGTTATGTGTATGTATAAAGTCTCCTTCTTTTGCATCTTGAGTCATATCTCCAATTACTTGACCATATTTATAAACAAGATCTCCTTTTTTCAAATCTTTTATAGCAACTTTGTGAAATCTGCCAATATCTTCATTTACAGTTATATCTTTTCCATCTACATTAATAATCTCACCTTTTTTTATTGCTTTTAAGCATGTAACAACGTTATCTTTCTCATCGATTTTTAATACTTTGTTCATAACAGCCTCCTTAATATTTTAAACTCTCGTTTGCAAACGATTTTATTAAGCTTAGTAGTACTATATCATTTATATTTTCATATTGCAACACTTAAAATAAAAACTCCACAATATGTTTCATAACGAAACATATTGTGGAGTTTTATAAATTAAATTTCTTCATTTTTCTCCATAAAGTTGCTCTGCTAATTCCTAAGCTATCTGCAGCTTTTGTTTGATTATATTCTTCCTTTTCTAAACATAACTTTATTATTTTATATTCAACCTCTTCTAAAGTGAAATTGCTTATATCTCTCAACAAATCTATATTAGATTTTATTAATCTCGATTCAAATTCATCCATACCAATTACCAAATCTTTACTATTATTTATAATAGAATCCAAAACTTTAATCAAATCATATATTGTTTCATTTTCTATTTTATCGAAATCACAAATGAAATCTTCTTTCATTTTTAAAGGTGTTGTTCCTTTGTTGTTGTGATAATAACTTATATAAAAATCAAAGATTTCTACAATATCTTCTTTTCTTTCTTTTGTTTTTGGTAATATAATTGTATTTAATATAAAATCTTCATCTTGTATCCAATTGGATTCATTAGTTATAATGATAATCTGTTTATTTGAAATATTTGATAATTTTTTAATTTCATTTAATTGATCATGAGTTGTTATATTATTAAATATTATGTTTTTAACAGAATAAGAACTTAAAGTTTTTATATTTTCATTTTTAAATATTTTTAAGTCTACAAGTATACTATTTGATGTATTATCTCGATGATTATGGATATATGCCAAAAAATTTTCTATTGTAAAATAATCATTACTTGACAATACAAGTAGTGTTTTTTTCTTAGATAGATCTATACATTCTTCTAGTGCTTTTTTCATAGACTTCGAATTATAAACAAGTCTATATAAAATATTTGGAGTATACGATATTATCCCTTCCGGATAAAGCATATCTTTATATAATTTTTTAAATTTAAATAAATAAAAATAATCATTATTGTACATTATTCTATTTAGTTGTATTTGCAATTTATCAGAATAATCAATATATATTGTATTTTGAGAGTTATATTTGTTTTTATTTTTATATTTTAAACCTATCAAGTTTTCATAGGATATTGGCATGCATTCATAATTTAAATATTTTGATTGAAATATCCTATCTCCTTTTAAAATACAGTAGTCTTCACAACTTTTTTCAAAAAATTTAGATCTAATTATATTAATAGTAGCTTGCTTATTTAATTGATTAATAAGACTTACAGCATAATCAATTGATATTTTTATAGTTTCATAACTAGATTGAAAAAGTATGGTTTCAAACATCAATTCTTTAGCTTTGCTAACAGCTACTATATCCCCTAAAATTTGATCTATTTTTTCTTTTTTTAGTTTTATCAACAATTGAGTTATATCTGTATCGTCATTTATGGTATATATTTTCATGTCTAAATTTAATAATTCTATTATTTCTTTAGCACCTGTTGTTATATTTGGATAGGCTACAATAGCTGTTCTATGTCCATTATTCGCAAGTAATATTGCTTTTAATATGTCGTTTCCTGAAAGTTTCATATCGACAAGAGGAATATTCATATATTTTTTTATTATTTTAGCAGTACCGCCTCTTGATATTATCGCATCATATCCCATATTTCCTGCATTTTTAGCTAATTTTAAACCATCATATATATTTCCAATACCGTAATCTATTGTTACGCCATCATAATTATTTTTGATTTTTTTTAAAGATGCCTCCATAGCAGAGTATGGGGCAACAATATATATTTTCAAAATTTACCTCCTAAAGCTAGTAAAGATATTATATCAAATAAATAGCAAAACAAGTACATTTTAAATATATAAAATTTCAAATAAAGCTGATATTATTAAACCAAAATAATTTAGGCATACAAGCTTATTTTTATATATTGTAAATATATATTGAATAAATCACTCTTTGTTCAACTAAATAAACTAAAATTGATGACAAAAAAATGAGGAACATTGAGTCCTCATCTTTTTATTTTATATTTCTTGCCTTTGAGAGTTTCCTCTTATATCAACTTCTATTATTTTTTCAAGCTCATCATTTCTGTAGCCGTAAAAATAATTTGTTAGATTTGCTGTTGAGCATGAGTGGTTTGGAATTATTTGGATTCTTTGTCCAACTTTTAATCCTTTTTTATCATCTTGAACTTTTCCTACTTCTTCTGATAGGGATTCTATTAAAGAATTTTCATATCCAACTATAACTCCATGGCCCTTTATCGAATCATTTCCGTGAGCTCCCTTATCAAGTCCCAAACATTTTGCTCCTGCATCTACCATAAAGGTATTTTCTCTTGGATTTGATGTGACTGAGGCCAAAACTCTTAGGGCACAGTCTTCTTCTTTTGCGATACCCAAAGACATTTGAATCGCATCCAAAAATACATAATTTCCTGGATGAAATACGTTTATCGTATCATCCTCTACAGCTTTTAAATATGTTGGAGTTGATCCTGAAGTCACATATTTTATTTCATATCCTTTATCTTCCAAAACTTTTTTCGCATAAGCCAAAGTTTCTATTTCATCTTGTACAAATTTGTCCACTTCTTCTGGAAGAGATGCTGAGTAAACATGACCTGGGTGGGATGAAATTCCTACAAAATTTAAGTTATCAAATTCTTTCATTTTTTCAGCGAATTCTAGAATATTTTCTTTTTCTATTCCAAACCTGTTTAAACCACAATTTACAATTATAGTATAGTTGATTTTTGTATTTTTTTGATGAGCTTTTTCGTTTATTAGTTTTGCTGTTTCTAGATTATCAATTCTTACTATAAAATTGGTTTTTTTGGATAAACTTATTATTCTTTCTATTGCAATTTCATCTGAAACTGGATAAGCATACATGATATTTTCAAATCCAGCATCCATTGATTTTTCACACTCATCTAGTGTTCCACACAAAACGCCTGTCGCCTTATTTTCTTTTTGAATTTTTAAAATTTCGCTTGATTTGTGTGTTTTAATCATTGGCCAGATTTCTTTATTATTTTCTATAGCCAAATTGTGAAATTTTTTTATATTATTTTCTAAAGCATCAAGATTTAAAATTATTGATGGTGTTTTTAATTCATTTAATTTCATTTTTTCTCCTTATTAAAGAAGTATTAATTTTAAAACAAAAACTACTACCAAACCTGTTAGAGCTTGAAGAACTGATGCTATTGAGAATGATTTATATCCAAGACCTGTATCGATTTCTAATGTTGAAGTTGCTACCCAGAAGAAATCATCATTTGCGTGGAAAATCATAGAACCACCAGAAGCACAAGCGAGCATCGCAATAACTAGTCCCATTGGACTTGAAATTCCCAAAACTCCTAAAAGTGGTGCAAGCATACTTGCTGCTGTAACCATGGCAACTGTTCCTGAACCGATTGCTGTTCTAAATATTGCTCCAATTATAAATGGCGCAAGGATTCCTATATCTATTCCTGAGAAAAAGTTTATTAAAATATCTTGTAATTGTGATGCTCTTAATATTCCTCCAAAAGCTCCACCTGCTCCTACTATCAAAACTATTTGTCCAGCTGTTTTTAATGCTTCTCCAAATCCGCCGTCAAATGTATGAATTTCTTTATCATCTCTATTTAAATTTTTATAAGAAATTAGTGCAATGATCATTCCTATTAACAAAGCAATCATTGGTTCTCCAATAAAGCTTATAATGTTTAATAAAGTATTTGAACCTTCTGAATCTTTTGTCATCATATCAGCAACAGTTTTTACCAACATCAAAACAATTGGCAAAACTATTGGTGCAAATGACATAAATACTGATGGTAATTTTTGGTCTTTTTCAATTTCCATTTCATGTTTTGGTTGAACATAGTATTTTTTTCCTATAAATTCTCCGTAAAAATGTGCAACTAACATAACTGGTATTGATACTAATGCACCAAAAGCTATTACGTATCCTAAATCTGCTCCAACAATTCCTGCAACTGCAAGTGGACCTGGTGTTGGTGGAACAAACATATGTGTTGCATGAAGTCCCATTGTCAATGAAACTGCTATTGATGTCATAGAAATTTTTGTATCTTTGCTAATTCTTTTTGCGATTGGTGCAAGAAGAACTACTGCTGCATCACAAAATACTGGAATTGATACAAAATATCCTGTAATAGCAAGTCCCAAGGCAGCATGTTTTTCTCCTGTTATTTTTAAAATTGTTTGAGCCATAGTTTCTACAGCTCCACTTTTTTCAAGCAAATATCCTGTAACTGTCCCAATGGCAATAACAATTCCAATCCCTGCTATGGTTGATCCCATGTTTTCTTGGAAAGCTGTTAGCATATCAGAAAGTGGCATTCCAGAAATTATTCCAAAAGAAAATCCTGCTGCTAATAGAGCAAAAAATGGATGCAATTTTAATTTTACTGTAGCAAATATCAATATAAATAATGATAAAAATAAAGCTACGACTGTTAAGGTTGATGTGTTCATTTTATCCTCCAATTATAAAAAAGTTTTTAAATATTTTTCCATTATTTCATCTGGAACTAGTTTTCCACCTGTTGCCCAAGCAAAATGATTTATATTTTCTTTAATATCAAGCAAATTATTTTCTTCCAAATATTTTCTACTTTCTTCGTATTCAAATAACTTTATTGGCCCTTCAAAAGCAGAGCAAGCTGAAGGTTCAATTTTTATTCCTTCGCTATCATTTAAATCTCTCATATAATCAAATAATTTGTTATCATTCATTGTGAAAATCCCAGAAATTATAGGCTCCATTACCTTTCCAACAAAACCTGATGGTCTTCCAACAGCAAGTCCGTCAGCCTCAGTTTTTCCATCAATTCCAAAATCTTGTACGCAAATATCTCCATTTAATCCTGTAGCCATTCCAATCAACATAGATGGGGCATGAGTTGGTTCAATGTAGAAAATGTGGCAAGAATCTCCAAAAACTTTTTTAAGTCCAAAAGAAACTCCGCCTGGTGATCCACCAACTCCACATGGAAGATAGAAAAATGCTGGATGGTTTTTGTCAACTTTTATTCCTTGATCTTCTATTTGTTTTTTTATTCTATTTGCAGCAACTGCATAGCCCAAAAATAGGGTAGAAGAATTTTCATCATCAACAAAATATGAATTTGGATCTTCGTCAGATTTTTTTCTACCAAGCTCAACTGCCTTTGTAAAATCTCCATCATATTCTACAACTTCAGCTCCCTTTGATCTTAATAAATCTTTTTTCCATTGTTTAGCATCATTTGACATGTGAACAATAACTTTAAAACCTAAAGTTGCTGAACTAATCCCAATAGACAAACCTAGATTTCCAGTAGATCCAACTTGAATAGTATGTTTTGAGAAAAATTCCCTAAACTTATCACTAGCTAAAATTCTATAATCATCATCTTCTTTTAGCATTCCAGCTTCCATTGCAAGTTTTTCAGCATGGTACAAAACTTCATAAATTCCACCCCTAGCCTTAATAGATCCAGCTACAGCCAAGTGAGAATCCATTTTCAAATATAAATTTCCTTCCAAAGAAGTTTTTTCCTTCAAAATTTTTTCCATATTAGGAATTTTTTTAAGAGGAGATTCAATAATTCCATTTGTAGCTTTCGTATCGTCAAAATATTCAATCAACAAAGGAGCAAATCTTTTTAATCTGTCCTCAGCATCTTTTATATCGTTTTCATCAAAAGGAAAATTTTTCCAAACTTCTTCGCCAGCTTTTTTCTTCTTATTAATCCAAACTGTTTCCTTTTTTTCAGCCACTTCTTTTAATACTGGTTCTCTTTCAACAAATTTCGTGATGTCCATTTTTGCCTCCTAATTAAATTATATTAAACTTTGTTTAATTTAATTTAATTCTATCACAGAAGAAAACATTGTCAAGCTTTTATAAAAAATAAAATCAATGGTATAATAATAAAGCAAACAAAAAATAGAAAGGGTGATTAAAATAGATAAGCTAGGATCAAATATAAAAAAATTTAGAAGTATAAAAAAATTATCACTCAAAGAACTAGCAAAAGATATTGACGTATCTCCATCTATGCTTAGTCAAATCGAAAGTGGGAAGGCAAATCCTTCTTTAAATACACTAAAATTAATTTCAAAAAATTTAGACGTTCCAATGTTTACTTTATTTGAAGAAGAAAACAAAGAAGCTGCTATGATTGTAAAAAAAGAAAATAGAATAAGAATTACAAGTGGCAGAGCAAATTCAGACGAATACCAACTAAGCTACGATCTTTTAAGTCCAGATATGAAAGGCGATGTTCAACTTTGTGAGATGAAACTTTCAGGTTTTCAATATAATTCAGATGATTTTAATATACATAAAGGAGAAGAAGTTGCAGTTTGCTCACTTGGAAAAATAGAATTGATGTTAGAAACAGGCACATACCTACTTCAAAATGGAGATTCAGTAAGAATCCCAAGCGGAACAAAACACAGATGGAAAAACCCAGGAAAAGAAGACTGCGCAATAATATTCGCTATAAGCCCACCAATTTTTTAAAATAAAAAAGACCTTTAATCTATGTAAAGATTAAAAGTCTTTTTTTTTATTTCTTCTTAGCCTTATCCCAAATTTCAAGATAGGATTTGTAGAAAGAAAGATCTTGGACAGTTTCCAAAACTCCTAAATAATTTTCGTTTTTATCCCTAACTGCATAATAGGTTACAGCGTGGTCGTGGCCCTTTATGTTTTTTATGATTTGAAATTTATCCTTGCTTCCCTCTTTAAATTCACCGATAAGTCTTCTTACAATTGGCTCAACTTGTGGTGGGTGGCATGAATAAACTTCTCTTCCCAAAGATGTCTTAGCTCTTTTAAAAATTTTTTCACCCTTTATGTCATTATAGTAAGCATTTATATCGTTTTTATCTACAAAAGTTATCTCAATTTCCAAGGTATCAAGAAGGGCTTCAAGCTCGTCAACTTTCATCTTTCCCTTAGAAAAATTAATATATCCATCCAAAGAATTTTTTTCATCTTTAAGATTTTCTCCCTCATCCCAAATCTCTTTTTTAATTATATCATCAGGATAAGCTTTCAAATCATCATAAAGACCTAAAAAATCCTCATTAGAAATCACATCTTCCATCAAAGGAAACAATATATTTTCTTCCTTATAAGTCATCTCCCTTGCTCTTTCAAATACCTTTTTGACCTCATCAAAATCTGATTTCTTAAAAGCTTTTTTGAAATTTTTAGAAATTTCAATATCAACTCCCCACATAATATCAGATGGGCCTGGCTTATTGTAATTTTCCTTTAGCAAAGGATAAATCAAATCTCCTTTTTTTCTATAATGAGAAGTAATATTATTGGAAATATCCTTAATTTCTTCCAAATCTTTGCTATTTTCTCCTAAATCTATTAGCTTTTTAATTTTTTCATTTTCCAAAAAGAAAAATCTAAGAGGATGTCCAGAAATATTAATTAATTTCAAATCCTTTCCTCCTTCACTTTCCGTTTTCCCATGAAAAAGTGAGGAATGTACATCACAAAGCCTTTGAACATCAGCCCTATCAACTCCCCCTTCAAGAAGAGCTTCCTCAGCATCCATAATTTCAGAAGATGAAACATTTTCGAAATTTTTTACAAAATCTTTTCTAACACTTTCAAGATCTTCCCCTTCTGACAATCTTTTTACATAAGATTTAATGAGTTCTCTTCTATTTTTGACCTCTAAATCATCATAAGAGTTAACAATTTCATAACCCAAATCTTCTAATTTTTTCTCAACATTATCAATTCCAACCATCTTTGCCCCACGTCTAATAGACATTTTCTTGCCTATAGTTTTAAGCATAAGAGGATTAGAAAGATTTTTAAAACCAAGACCTATAAGATCTTCTTTCAATTTATCATCATGATTAATCAAATCATAAATTTCTTTATTAATATCAACTTTTTTAGCCATAATATCCTCCATTATTATTATACTCGGTAATTGATAATGTCTATTATTTAAATAAAAAAAGCAAGAATTCTCTTGCTTTTTAGTCTTTTACCTTACTATATTTTTTAAAACACCAATTTTTTCAATCTTCATTTCAATTTTATCGTCTTTTTTCAAAAATCTAGGAGGATCAAAGGCCATTCCAACTCCTGATGGAGTTCCTGTTGCTATAATAGTTCCTTTTTTTAAGGTCATGGACTTAGACAAGTCTTCAATCATTCTATCAACAGATAAAATCATATTTTTTGTAGAATTTTCTTGCCTTATTTCTCCATTAATTTTTGTACTCAGCTTCAAATCATTATAATCAATATCTTCATCATTAAGTAAAATACAAGGCCCCATTACAGAAGAACCATCAAAACTTTTCCCATAATACCATTGTTTATATTTTGTTTGAAGGTCTCTTGCTGAAAGATCGTTAAAAATAGTAAAACCAAATATATAATTTTTAGCCTCATCCGCTTTTACATTTTTACAATCTTGACCTATTATCACTCCTAGCTCAATTTCATAATCAAGGCATGAAGTTATTTTTTCATTTAAGTCAATGATATCACCATCTCCTAAAACCTTATTAGCCCTTTTTGAAAAATAAATTGTATCAACGTCTTTGGTAAAATCTTTTTTGGAAACAAGCTCTACCTCGTCTTTATGATCTGTATAATTCATGCCCACACAAATTATATCTTGCTTTGGATATTCTATTGGACTTAAAATTTTATAGGTTTTTTTGACCTCTTTTGCCTTTGATAAATCAAGTTTTAATAAATCAATTCCAGATATTATAAGATCATTTATGTCTTTAAATTTATATCCTAAACTTTCTAGTAAATATACTTTTTCTTTTTCTTCAATTAAAATTTTTTTATGATTTTCTATTTCTACATAAAAAACCTTCACTATAGTCCCCTATCTGCAAAATCTAAATTCAAATTTTGTATTTTTATTATATCTTCTAAAATTTCTTTTTGTTCCAAAAGAACTTTCGCTATTTCTTTTTCTGTTTTTTCTGTCTTTCTAAACATAGGATAAGTAGCCGACATAGCCGCCTTTATTTTTCCACTTTCTCTAATTGGTACAGCTACGCAAGATGTATTCATTGTAAATTCTTGATTTTCAACTGCGTATCCAAGCTGTCTTACCTTATGTATGTCTTTTAGTAACTCATCTACATTGCTTATAGAATTTTCCGTATATTTTACAAAATCATAATTTTTGTATTTTTCAATTATTTCTTGATCGCTAAAACCTGACAACAAAGCTTTACCCAAAGCGGTATAGATAGCAGGTATTTTTTTACCTACTGAACTTACAATTTCTATATTATCGCTAGCATTAACTTTTCCTAAATAAAAAACCATGTATTCATCCAAAACACCAAATTGTACAATTTCTCCTATCCTATCAACAACTATTTCCATTTGTTTTATAATTGTAGATAAGCAATCAAGTTGTCCAGAATATGATAAACCTAATTGAAAAAGTTTAAAGGATGCTACATAGCATCCTTTATCATTTTTTTCTAGAAAATTAGTTTTTTCCAAAGTTTTTAAAATTGGACTTAATGTGCTTTTTGGTATAGCCAGTTTTTTTGATATATCTATTAATGAAATTCCATTCTCATAATTATTTACTAACTCAAGAATTCTTACAACTCTTAATGTGGGATTGTGTAATTTTTCAACCATGATGACTTCACCTCTCATGGTCTATTATAACACAACTATTTTATTTGTTCGTATTCTTGAACTACATCTTCCAAAATTTTTCTACCCTTTTCATAAATATCTTCTGATAGTTGATTATATGGGAAAATTGATTTTGATGAAATATCAACCCCTCTTACTCCCATCAATCTTTTAAATAAGTGTGAAAAATTACTATCAAGGTCATATAAAGGCATCAATTTGTGAATTAAAGTTGATAATTCATAAACTTTATCAAATTCTTTTTCTTTTGTAGCTTTAATTAAATCAGCCCATAAATCAGGAACTAGATTAGCTAATGCACCAATACAACCAGCTCCGCCTGTAGTTAAATTGTACAAAAATTGATCATCAAAGCCCGAATAAACTTTGGTCTTTTTACCTTCTGTACTTCTTAAAAGTCTATTTGTATGGAGAGGATCCATAACAGAATCTTTCAAACCAACAATATTATTATTTTCATTTACTAATTTAGCATAAGTTTCCCCAGAAATTGAATATCCACTTCTTGCTGGGAAATTATAAATATAAATATCTCCATCAACTTTTTTAGCCAATTCATTATAATAGATGAACATTTTCTCATCATCAGTTCCAAAATAATATGGCCCAATAACCATAACTCCTTTATAGCCGATTTTTATAGCCTCATTACTAAGCTTAACGGTATCCTCAAATGATGGACAATTACTGCCAAAATACAAATCCACTCTACCATTTGTATAAGCATAATAATCTTTGGCAAATTGCAACTTATCTTCATAATCAAGTACCGTAAATTCCCCAGTACTACCAAGGACAAGAATACCATCAACTCCACCATTAACAAGAAAATCAATAACTTTTTTATTCTCATCAAAATTAGGCTTCTCATTTTCGTCAAAAACCGTAACAACTGGCACTATTATTTCACACATAAAAACCTCCTAAAATATATTCTAATCTTCTAAAATTATTTTTTTAAACGAAATTAGCTCCTCTTTGGATAGCAAGTTCAGTATATCCCAAAGTTTCTGCTTTAGTCAATTTACCATTACAGAAATCAATCATTTCATCAAAATATTCATCCGCCAATTCTTCCATTGTTTTTTCTCCGTATATAGTTGGACTTGCATCCCAATCTAAGTTGTCTGACATAGTCTTAGCAGTTTCTCTATTTCCAGTTATTTTTACTACTGGAGCTATAGGATTTCCTGTAGGAGTTCCTCTACCTGTAGAAAATACAACAATTTGGCATCCACCTGCAATCATTCCAGCAACAGATGATGGATCATTTCCTGGGGTATCCATTATTACTAAACCTTCTTTTGTTTTTAATTGTTTTGAATAATCATAAACAGCATTAACAGTTGTAGTACCACCTTTATGGATACATCCTAGTGATTTTTCCTCTAAAGTTGTCAATCCACCCTCTTTATTTCCAGGAGATGGGTTTCCTTCTCTTACTTCTTCTCCTGTATTTTTTATTATGTGATCTTCAAATCTATGAACTATATCATAAATTCTTTTTTTAACTTCATCATTTTTAGCTCTTCTTGCCAAAATATGCTCAGCTCCTATAAATTCTGTTGTTTCACTTAAAACAGTTGTACCGCCATTTTCAACCATTTTGTCTGATAAATTTCCAATTAAAACATTTGATGCCAAACCACTTGTAGGATCTGATCCTCCACATTCTGTTCCCATAATAAGCTCAGAAATTGGAACTTCTTCTCTTCTTAGCATAGAAGCTTCTGCTGCAAATTCTTTTGCATATCTTGTAGCCTTTTCTATCGCTTTTAATGTTCCACCTTCTTCTTGGATTATTACAGATTCCATTGGTTTATTCGTTCTTTTTTCAATTTCTTTTTTAACCAAATTTAATTGAGCATTCTCACAACCCAAAGAAACTAAAACAGTAGCATAAATATTAGGATTTGCAGCAAATCCTGCCAATGTATCAAGGGTATACTCAAAATCTTTTCCTAATTGAGAACATCCCAATTGCATATTAAATGTAACAGCTTCCTTAACTTGACTTGCAATTATTCTAGTTGTATCAGACGCACATACTGAACATGGTAAAACTAAAATATGATTTCTAATTCCAACTCTTCCATCGCTTCTTTTATATCCCCAAAAAGTTTTTGTCATTTTATTTCTCCTTTTATTCTATAGCCTCAAGATCTTCACGACGTCCTTCAGTATTATGATCATGAACGTGTTCGCCTATTTTTATTTCTTTTATAGCAAATCCTATATGTTCTCCATATTTTATTACAGGTTGTTCAATTTCTATATTTTTAATTGCTATTTTATGATAAATTTTAATATCATCTAAAGCCTTTAAACTTTTTATTTCTCCATCCAAATCTTTATACTCAACAACTTCATCTTTTTTTATAGGTTCTATCGCTACGATTACATTATCTCTATCATTTATAATTACAGAATTTATCATATCATTCTCCTAATCTTATTTTGCTTTCCAATCTTTTTTGCTAAAGTCTTGTCCTTGTCGTGGATATTTAGGACATCCGTATTTTTTTGCCCACCAAGCTGTTATTATAGGTATTAATATAGCTGTCATAACTGTAGATGCCGCAACTTGAGTTGTTGCTGCTGTAACATATGGTGCCCAACTTGCATCAATTGATGCTACTACTGCAGGTACAGCAATCGCATTTCCTGCAGTTGATGAAACAGCCCAACCTGCATAGCCAGGTCTTTTATTGAAAATCCTATCACACAAAACCACAAATGGACCACTAATACAGACAGTAATTATACCCAACAGTATTCCAGGAGCTCCTCCAGCAACTATTCCCTTTACATCAATACCAGCACCCAAAGTAATACCGACAAATGGTAAAAGTAATCCTATACCTGGTTCTAAAAATTCACTCATTTTCTTATCTATATTTCCAATTATCATTCCAAAAATTATAGGAACTATTACTGCTATTAAAGATGTTATAGGAATTTGTGCTAAGCCACTAGCCCCTAAGGTAACCAATGTTAAAAATGGACCATCATTAATTGCTAATAAACTCATTGCTGTTTGATCAACTTCATCACCATATTCTACATTTAATGCCAAATACATCGAACCATTAGAATTTGTTATTGCACTTATTATTGCAAGAGTTGTAAGTCCAAATATACCTACCATACCAAAAACTTTTCCTACAATTATTCCTATTATAGCTCCAATAACATATTTAGATAAAAGTAACACTCCACCTCTTCTTACTACTTCCGCTAATTCTTTAACCCTTAATTGAGCTCCCATACAAACTAATTGAACACCCAAAACAGCTGCTGTTCCTGCACTAGTAAAAACAGCCGTAGTAAATGATCCTATTTGTAACATATCTGGGAAAAATGTATTTATAAGAGCTGATAGAAACATTGGCACTATCATCATTCCCGCCGGAACTTTCTTTAAAAATTTTAAAATCATAATTATCTCCTATTGTTATATTAATTTTACATAAAGACAAGCATTTTATTACTTAGTAAAATTTTTCAAATTTTCTGTTCAATAAATATTGATCCTTGTTTACTTATATAGAAATATTTTTACATTTCTTAGTAATTTAAATGTTTTTTAATTCATATATAAGTACCGCTACTTTTCTAATTTCCTATATTATAAATTTTTGGTAATTAATAATATTTTAAGCAAATATGCTCAGCATCTCCCTCCATCTTAAATTTAAATTGGCCTTTTTAAATTTGTTCGTATTTGCGTTTTTATATGTATATACGTCTTATGCTTATAATATAACTCACTTTGAAATCGATGTCAAGGATTTTGATTCATTTTTTCTGTCTTATTTTGTCTTGTTAATTTTTTTTATTTAAATTTCAAATTTAAATTTATCAAATTTTGTTTATTCAACTAAAAAAACAAGCGATGTCTTCGCTTGTTTTACTTTTTACTATTCATAATCTACAACACTTAAAAGTATTGATTTTGGTCCTAAATGGACTCCGAATACTGGAGGTACTGTCATTTCTTTATATATTTTTGCATTTTTTATTTCTTCTTTTAGCAATTCTTTTATTATTTTTATTTCTTCAAAGCTTGCTCCGCCGCCTATTGCTAGGCCGTATTCTTTTTTATCTTTTATTTTTTTCTTTATGATTTTTGCTATTTCTTGGAATGATTTTTTTCTTCCTATAACTTTTTTTGCTATTTTTATTTCTCCGTCTTTCATTGTAAAAATCGGTGTGAAATTTATTAAATTTGCAACTTTTCCTATTGATTTTGGCAATCTACCTCCTTTTACAAGGTAGTCAAGACTTTCTGCTCTTACGTATATATTTGCTTTTTCTACATCTTTGATTGCTCTTTTATAAATTTCTTCGTATTTTTTTCCTTTTATAGCTGATTTTGCTGCTTTTGTTGCTATAAAATATAGGGGTAGTGATGCTATTTTTGTATCTATTATATCGATTGTAACATTTTTATTTTCTATATGATCTTTTGCTAAATTCATCATATTATTCATTCCTGAAAGATGGGATGATATTGAAAAGCATAGGATTTTATTGTATCCTTCTTCTATATATTTTTCTAGAATTTCTACAAACTCTCCTACTCCTGGTATTGATGTGCTAACTTTTTCTTCTGTGTTTTTTAATTTTTCAAAAAATTCTTCGCTTTCTAAATCTATTTGGTCCGTGTAGCTTGTATCTCCAAAATGTATTTTGAATGGGACTATGCCTATGTTATATTTTTTTGCTTCTTCCAGGTTAATCGAGTTTCCTGAATCTACTATTATTTTTATTTTCTCCATTTTTTTCCTATTTTAATTATTTTTTCTAAAAAAAATAGCCTCAAAACAAAAAGTTTTGAGGCCTTATGTCTTTTTTTATAGATAATATTTTTCTACTACGTTTAATTGGTCATCTAATTCGTAAACTAATGGTTGTCCTGTTGGGATTTCTAAATCCATTATGTCATCATCTGAAATTTTTTCTAAATGTTTTGCCATAGCTCTTAAAGAATTTCCGTGTGCTGCTACTAAAACTGTTTTTCCATCGATTAAATCTTTTGCTATATTGTCTATATAGAATGGAAGACATCTTTCTAGTGTTACTTTTAAGTTTTCTGCAACTGGTATTATATCTTTTGGATATTCTTTAAATCTATCTTCGTTTGCTTGTGCATTTGCTTCTTCTTCTGATAAAGCTGGTGGAAGTGTATCGTATGATCTTCTCCAAATATGAACTTGTTCGTCTCCGTATTTTTCTGCTGTTTCTTTTTTGTTTAATCCTTGTAATGCTCCATAGTGACGTTCGTTTAATCTCCAGGATTTTACAACTGGCACATACAATTGATCAGAATATTCAAGGGCAAAATTACAAGTTTTGATTGCTCTTTTTAAAATTGATGTATAAGCTATATCAAATTTAATTCCTGCTTCTTTGATTTTTCTTCCAGCTTCTTTTGCTTCTTCTACTCCCTTGTCTGATAAATTTACATCTACCCAACCTGTAAATTTATTGGCAAGATTCCATTCACTTTGTCCATGTCTTACGAAAACTAATTTTTTTGTCATTATCTTCTCCTCATTTTTTCCTTTTTTTCAAGCTGTTTTTGCTTGGCTTTCATTGACTCATTCTTTTCTTCATCAATATTGTCAATCCATGTTAGGGCGTTTGCTGTTCCTTTTATTACACATTCTCTTGGATCTTGGGCAATTTTTACATCAATTTGAAGTCTTTCATTGATTCTTTTTGCAAGTCCCAAGGTTAATGCTCCGCCACCTGTTAAAAATATACCTCTTTCATACAAATCTGCAGCTAATTCTGGAGGTGTTTGCTCTAATACATTTTTTACTCCATTTATTATTTTATCAATTGATGGTAGTAAGCAAGAATAAATTTCTCCAACTGGAAGATAGATTCTTGATGGAAGTCCATCTTCTATAAGTCGTCCTACAACTTCGATTGAATCTGTATAGTCTGCTTCTTGAGCTTTTATTTTTATCATTTCTGCACTTGATTCGCCAATAAGCATCCTATATCTGTTTCTTATATGATCTTTTATATCATTGTCGAAAGTATCTCCAGAAATTTCTATAGAATCGCTTGTTACGATTTGTCCCATAGAAACTACTGCAATGTCTGAAGTTCCTCCTCCAATATCTATAACCATATTTCCTTTTTCATCTGTTATATCTATATCTGCACCAATCGCTGCTGCGAGAGGTTCGTCTATCAAATAAACTCTATGAGCTCCTGCGTTTTCTGCTGCTTGAAGAACTGCTCTTTTTTCAATTTGAGTTGCCTTACTTGGAACACAAATCAATAAATCAGGTTTAAATAAAGATTTATTCAAGGATTTTTTCAAAAAATATTTAAGCATTTCTTCTGTTGCGTTAAAATCTGCAATAACTCCATCTTTTAAAGGCTTTAATGCAATTACATTTCCAGGAGTTCTTCCCAAAATTTTTTTTGCATCTTTTCCAACTGAAAGAATTTTTCCTGTGAGTGTATCTTTTGCTATAACTGAAGGTTCTTCTAAGCAAATCCCCTTATCTTCAACGTAAACAAGGACTGAGGCTGTTCCCAAATCTATTGCGACACTTTTTCTTAACCTTGACATAGCCTCTCCTATTTATTTTTTAATTTATCAACTTGGTCTAATTTTTCCCAAGTAAAATCTTCATCATTTCTTCCAAAGTGTCCGTAAGCTGCGGTTTTTTTGAAAATTGGTCTTTGTAAATCTAATTTATCAATAATTGCTTGAGGTCTAAAATCAAAAACTTCTTTTACAATTTCTGTAAGTTTTTCATCTTCATATTTTCCAGTTCCAAAACTATCTACATAAATTGATAGAGGTTTTGCAACTCCAATTGCATAAGCTACACCAATTTCACATTTTTTGCAAAGACCTGCTGCAACCATATTTTTTGCTGCATATCTTGCCATATAAGCTGCTGATCTGTCAACTTTTGTTGCATCTTTTCCAGAAAATGCTCCGCCACCAGATTTTGAATATCCACCGTAAGCGTCAACGATTATTTTTCTTCCTGTAAGTCCAGAATCTCCTTTTGGTCCACCAATTACAAATTTTCCTGTTGGATTTATATAAAATTTTGTACCATCGTCAATATATTTTGGATCTATGACTTCTTTGATTACTTTTTCTATTACATCTTTTTTGATTTGTTCAAGGCTTACTTCTTCTGAATGTTGAGTTGAAATAACTATAGAATCTACTCTTTTTAATATGTCATCATCATATTCTACTGTAACTTGGCTTTTGCCATCAGGTCTTAAATAATCAAGAATTCCTTCTTTTCTAACTTGAGCAAGTCTTTTAGAAAGTTTTTGCGCATAAACAACTGACAATGGAAGATATTCTTCTGTTTCATCATCTGCATAACCAAAAACCATTCCTTGATCGCCCGCTCCAATTTTGTCGTATTTGTCATTTGTAGATTTAAAATCCATTGAATCATTTACGCCTTGAGCAATGTCAGGAGATTGTTCTATAAGTGATGTTAAAACTGCTACGTTTTGATAATCAAATCCTAATTTTGGATCATCATATCCTATTTCTTTGATTGTATCTCTTGCTATATTTTCTATTGGCGCATAAGCATTTGTCGAAATTTCTCCAACAACTAAGACAAGACCTGTTGTTGTTACACATTCACAAGCTACTCTCGAATTTTTATCTTGCTTTAAACATTCATCTAAAATCGCATCAGAAATTTGGTCGCAGACTTTATCTGGATGTCCTTCTGTTACTGATTCTGAGGTAATTAATTTTTTCATATTAAGTCCTTTCTTTTAAGGATAATTATACCTTAAATTATTACGATTTGTTATATTTTAATCAATTTTTTCTAACAAAACTACAGCTCTTGCCTCAATTCCTTCTCCACGTCCTGTAAAAGATAATTTTTCTGAAGTTGATGCCTTGATTGATACATTTTCTATATCAGTTTTTAAATGTTTTGCCAATTTTTTTTGAATCTCTTCTCTTTTAGGAGAAATTTTTGGCATTTCACAAATTATAACTGTATCTAAATTTCCAATTTTGTAGGATTTTTTTTCCATTAATTTTATAACTCTATCAAGAAGTTTTATTGAGTAAATATCTTTGTACTCATCATCAGTGTCTGGAAATAAATTTCCAATATCTGGAAGATTTAAGGCTCCCAAAATTGCATCCATTATAGCATGAACCAAAACATCTGCATCTGAGTGTCCCAAAAGTCCCTTTTCATATTTAAATTCAACTCCACCCAAAATTAATTTTCTATTATAAACTAATTTGTGAACGTCATATCCTATTCCGATTCTCATACTAATCCTCTAAAAACGCCTTGGCAAATATCAAATCTTCTGGTGTAGTCATTTTTATATTTGAATATTCGCCTTCAACTACTTTTATTTTTTCTTCACTATAAATTTCAAAAAGCTGGCTATCATCTGTTATTGTAAAATTACTTTGTGTATATTTTTCGTAAAAATCCAAAATCATTTCCTTATCAAAGGCTTGAGGAGTTTGAACATTGTAAACTTCTTTTCTAAGTGGTGTAGTTTTTACCAAAGAATTTTCATCTACAATTTTTACCGTATCTTTTGATTTTACTGCACTTATTACAGCCTTATACTCTTTTAAATTTTCTAGCACTTTTTCAAATAATTCTTTACTTGCAAAAGGTCTTACCCCATCATGGGTTAAGACCAATTTTGAATTTTTATCTACAGCTTTTAAGCCCTCATAAGTTGAAAGCTCTCTTGTTTCTTTCCCAAAAACATAGGAAATTTTCTTGTCATATTTTTTTAAAATATCCTTCAAATAATTTTCATCATCTTTTCTAATTACTACAATTATTTGGTCAATTTTTTCAAGAGTTACTATGGTATCAAGGCTAATTTCTAGAATTTTTCTGCCCATAATTTCTATGTAGGGTTTTGCCTTGTTGGATTTCATCCTAAGTCCATTTCCTGCAGCTGTAATTACCGCTGAAATTTTTTTGCCATCTATCATATTATTCCTTTGCTCTTACAAATATCATTTTTCCAGCCGATGTTTGTAAAACACTGGTTACTGTTGTATTTATTTTCTCTCCAATTAAATCTTTTCCATCTTCAACTACAACCATTGTTCCATCTTCAAGATAACCTACTCCTTGGTTTCTAGATTTTCCTTCTTTGATAACTTCAATTTCCATTATCTCTCCAGGCAAAACCTTGGTTTTCATTGCATTTGCCAAATCATTTATATTTAATACTGTAATTCCTTGCACATCTGCAACCTTGTTTAAATTGTAGTCATTTGTAAAAATTTTTGCTCCTGTATCTTGGGCAAATTTTAAAAGTTTTGAGTCTACTTCTTTTATTTCTGGATAATCTTTTGAACTTATTTCAAGATTTATATCCTTATTTTTTTTGATTTCTTTTACAACGTCAAGCCCGCGTCTGCCTCTTTCTCTTTTTAAATCGTCGGGACTGTCGGCTATGTGTTGAAGTTCTTCTAGGACAAATTCTGGAATTATTAGTTTTCCTTCAATGAAATTTATTTTTATAATATCCAAAATTCTTCCATCAATTAAAACTGATGTATCAATTAATTTTAAGGATGTATCCTTTGAAATTTCTTTTTTATTTTCTCTTCTATTTGATATTTTTACATTTTTTACTTTTTGGAATGTTTGAGGGTATTTGTCTGGATATTTTGATGCAATTCTCCAACCCAAAAGTCCAAAGCCCAAATAAATAATAATAGATAATAGCACAAAAATTGAATTACCAACTACTGGTAACGACAAAGAGCTTAATGGTTTGGTTGCAAGAAAGGCTAAAATTAAACCTACAATTACTCCGCTTATTCCAACTGCCACACTAAGTGGCGGTAAATCTTCTAAGTATTTTTCTAACTTCATAAATACATCTTCCATCATTTTGTAAATAAAACCTGATAGAAAATAAAATATGCCTGCAAATAATAAAGCCACTAAAACATTTACTGCAATGAAAAAAACAGAACTACCTATTGTAAAATCCACAACAGATAGTACCAATTTTAATACAGATATGCCTAGAATAGCTCCAATTACAGAAAACATAATTCGAAATATTCTATTTAACATTATCTTCTCCTAATTTTTTATAATCCGATTGATTCATCAATCATTTTTTCTGCCTCATCTCTTTCGAGAGAGCCTGACATGACTAATTCGCTAGCCATAATTCTTCTCGCCCTATTTAAAAGCTTTTTTTCCGTTGTTGAAAGTCCCTTATCATCGTCTAAGGCAACAAGGTCTCTTACCATGTTTGCAATTTTGAAAATATCTCCAGTTTTTAAAATTTCTTGATTTTCTCTATATCTTAGATTCCAATTAGAATTTAAATCTTTAGGATCTTGTTCAAGAATTGCAAGTATTTCTTCTCCTTCTTTTTTGGATATAACATCTCTAATATTCATTTTGTTGATATTTGCTTTTGGAATTGATATATCCATGTTACCTATAGGCATTTTGAGTATAAAATATTCTTTTTCCTCGCCTAAAAACTCTTTGGTTTCTACAGAATCAATTATCCCAGCTCCATGCATAGGATAAACTATTTTATCACCGATTTTAAACATTTTGACCTCCTAGGTTCTCTCTTTTATTATAACCTTTTTTGCCAAAATAGTAAAATCAAATAATTTTACAGTATACTACCACTATATTCTTTTGTCAATACTTTTTTTCCTATTCGAAATCAACTCCTTGCTATCTTTTGAAAAGCCCGTTCTCATTTTTACAGCTCTGTTTAAAACTTTGACTTCACTTTTTTTATAAGAGCCTCCAAAATCGCCGTCCAAAGTCCAATCAATTTTTTCTTCGCTTTCAACTTTAAACACAGAACCAGACCTAAAAATCACATTATCATTTTCTTTTTTGCTCCTAAGCCCATCGATAATTTGATTTAGCTCTATTAACCCTTTTGGTTTTTTAATTAAAACAGCTTCAAAAATTCCATCATCAAGACCAATATTTTTATTGTAAAAATTATTAAAGCCTCCAACCGAAACAGAATTTGTTGCCATAAAATGAATAAATTCTCCTTCAAAAATTTCTTCATCAATTTTTATTTTTGCCTTATAAGATTTTAAATTTGAAACAGTTTTTACTCCCTCCAAAATATAAGCAAATCGTCCAAAAATATTTTTCATTGATTGGTCAGTTTCGTAAGAAACTTGGGCGATTGAACCAAATGCTGCAACGTAGGTAAAAAATTTAGAATTAAATTGCCCTACATCCACATCCATAACTTCGCCTTTTATAGCATATTTGCTAGATTTTTTTATGTCAGAAGGAATTTTTAATGACCTTGAAAAATCATTTGTTGAACCTGTTGGAATGTATCCGATTATAGAATTTGCATCAGCTTTTAAAACACCAGAGACAACTTCATCCAAGGTTCCGTCACCACCGCTTACCAAAATCTCATCATATTCTTTGGCAAATTCCTTTACTTTTTCTCTCGCATCATCCGCTCTTTGCGTTGCATAAACCGTCGGAAAATAAGAATT
Organism: Anaerococcus vaginalis; assembly: GCA_018363915.1. GTDB lineage: Bacteria > Bacillota > Clostridia > Tissierellales > Peptoniphilaceae > Anaerococcus > Anaerococcus vaginalis_C. The sequence goes on along the minus strand of JAGZMY010000006.1, from coordinate 45,378 downwards.
TTTGCTAAAATATTCAACAATTGAGCTTAAATAATTTCCTATAGTTCTTTGCCCGCTCATCGGATTATATATATATAATAATTTTTTCATTTTATCCCTCAAATTTGTAAATAATATATTTATATTTTACTTACATTTGTTAAGTTTTAAAGTATTAGCTAATTTTAATTCCAATTTATCAACTAACATGATATACTTAAAATTGTTATTATATAAAATATAACAGAAAAAAAGGAGTAAAATATGGAGAAAAATAATACAAGATTTATAGTCGAAGGAGGAGTGTCAATCGCCCTTTCTTTTGTACTTTCTTTTGTAGTTTTGTTTAAAATGCCTCTAGGAGGTTCAGTAACTCTTGCATCTAGACTTCCAATTGTAATTTTTGCAATAAGGTGGGGAGCTAAAAAAGGACTTTTGGCTGCAGCAGTTTTGGGATTGTTGAATATGGTTTTTGGAGGATATGTAATTCATCCTGCCCAAGCAATTCTTGATTATATTCTATCATTTTCAGCAATCGCCCTTGCAGGTATATCATTTAGCAAAAATAAAAGCAAATATTCATACATTCCATCAATAATAATTTCATATTTAGTAAGTGGAGCTTTTAATGTGATTAGTGCTTTTATATTCTTTAACGATATGGCAACAGCAAAAGCAGCCGGCTTTAATAACTTTACCCTATACGCTTTTGCATATAATTATTCTTTCTTAGCAGCTGATGCTTTGATTTTAATAATTGTATTTTTGCTTATTTTTGATAGAGTAAAAAAATTTCTAGATAAACAAAATTAAAAATAAAAATTCAAAAAGACCATCTTCCGATGGTCTTTTATTTTGAAGATGATTCTACGATTTCTAGATTTCCTTTAAAAGAATAGGATTTGGCATAATTTGTTATTATAAAAAAATCTCCTTTTTTTATTGGATATGTTTCATCATCTATTATAATTTCTCCACGCCCCTTTATTACGCTTTCTAAAATATATGGCTCTTTTCTTTCAAACGAAATTTCTTTTTCTACATTTATTTTTTTTACTGTAAAATACTCATTATCATACAAAATTTCTATATTTTTTTCTAAATTTTCGTGAATTTTTTCTGTGTCTAGGCACTTTAAGGCTTTTTTTGATTTTTCTAAATGTAAATCTCTTTTATTTCCGTTTTTATCTTTCCTATCGTAATCGTAAAGTCTGTAAGTTATATCTGATGCTTGTTGGATTTCCAAAATCAAGGAATCTTTTTTTATGGCGTGAACCATGCCAGCTGGCACTTTAAAAAAATCTCCTTTTTTTGAATTTTCTTCTTTTAATAAATCTTCCCATTTTTCCTTATCTATTAGGTCAATGGCTTCTTTTTTGTTTTTTGTTTTTAAGCCATAGACTATTTTCGCTGGATTTTCATTTAAAATATACCAACACTCACTTTTGCCGTAGGAATTTTCATTTTTTGCCATTTCATCGTCTGGATGGACTTGGATTGATAGGTCATCATTCGCATCTATTAATTTTATCAAAAGAGGAAATTTTTCTTTTTGTTCATTTCCAAAAAGTTCTTTGTGGTTTTGGTATAAAAAATCTAAATTTTCTCCCCTATATTTTCCATTTAAAATTTTTGATGGAAATTCTTTCATAGCAGAAATCGCCCAATATTCTCCTATATTTTCTGATTCAAATTGGTAGGGAAATTCTTTTTTAAGTCTTTCTCCTCCCCAAATTTTTTCTACAAATTTTCCTTCTAAAAATAATATTTTTTCCATAAGTCACCTCCTTTTTATTATACTAAGAAAAAAATAAAGCCCAAGGATAATCCTTGAGCCTTTCTTTATGCTACTGTTAATTTATTTTTGTGGAAGAAATTTGTGAGATAAATTTGTATTGATGATGCTACTAGGTCAAGTATAGCACCAATTCCCAACATTCTTGTAAATTCTTCTACAGTTTTTATATCGCTTAAATAAAATCCACTTTGTGTTTGTGTTGAACTTTCTGATACTCTTACTCCAAATGTTTCAAAAAATTTCAATCCAAATGTAAGTCCAAAAATTGAAACTATTATTGTTATTATTATAAATACCAAAACCGGACCAAATTTTCCCATATCTTTGAAAATTTTGCTTGAGCCAATGCTAATTGATGCTAAAATTCTTGTAAGTGTTGCAAGAAGGGAAATTAAAACTGTTATGATAAACACAAGTATTGTTTTTGATGGTACTTGGTCTAAAAGTGTTTTTATTTGCTTAAATATTTGGCTTATATCCTCTCCTCTTGCTCCTGTTGTAACAAAAAAGAATCCGAAAAATTCTATCAAAAATATTAATCCTGCAAGTAAGGCAAGTATCATTATATTTAAAATTCTTGATGTGGTTATATCTTTTGATTTTACTGGGAGGACATCATAAAAGGCAGCCTCTTCTCCATAAAATTTTTTGTAATCATTTAAAATTACAATTATCATTGAAATTGCAAAGGATGAATACATAACCAACATTGAAATAACTGTGATAAAATCCAAAAACGCTGAGTCAAAATATAAATTTATATAATTTAATACAAGTGACAAAATTAAAGGAATTACCATCCAAGGAATTATGTCCCTAATATTTTCTTTTAATTGGTGTTTTAATAATTTAGCCATTGAAAACCTCCTCAAAGTATTCTTCAACTCCCATTTTGTGATTTTTTCTCAAATCATCAATATTTTCTTCCAAAATAATTTTTCCATCAGAAATAAATACAACCTTATCCAAAAGTCTTTCGATTTGACTAATCAAATGAGTTGAAATAATCATAAGACCTTCCGAATCAAAATTATCAATTATTACATCCATAATTTTTTTCCTGCTTGCAGGATCAATCCCACTCATTGGCTCATCCAAAAGATATAAATCCGATTTTCTTGAAAGGGAAAGGGCAATTTGCACCTTGTCTTTCATACCCTTTGACATATTTTTTATTTTCATCTTCATATCAAGTTTAAAATCTCTAATTATTTTTTCAAATTTTCCTTTTGAAAAATCTTCAAAAAATTCGTCATACAAATTTGAAATTTGAATCAAATTATATGATTTGTCCAAAGGAAGATGGTCTGGTTGGTAGGATACAAAAGATTTTGTAAGATAGTCTGGATTTTCTCCACCAATTTTAACCTCGCCCTCATAATTTTTTTCAAGACCTGCAAGAATTCTAAGCAAAGTTGTTTTTCCCGATCCATTAGGTCCCAAAAGCCCAACAATTTCTCCTTTTTTTAAATATAAATTTAGCTTATCTAAAACAGGTTTATTTTTGTATGCAATAGATAAATTTTTAATCTCTAACATTAGTCCACCTCCCAAAATTTATCAAGACCATCAAGAGCATCTTCTTTTGAAATTTTTAAATTTTTTGCATTGTTAATAAAATCTTCGCAAATTATTTCAAAAGCATTTTTTGACAAAGATTTTATCAAATCTTTATCATCAGTTACAAATCTTCCACTAGTTCTTTGGCTTTGACAAAGCCCATCTCGTTCAAGTTCAGCTAAGGCTCTTTGGACAGTATTTGGATTTACTTCATAATCCTTGGCAAGATTTCTAACAGAATCAATTTTATCGCCAGCTTTCCACTCGCCACTTGAAATTTTCGACTTAAAATCTTCCAAAATTTGAAGATAAATAGGTCTATCATTATCAAATTCCATTTATTCCTCCTTTTTTTCTATCGCTTGCCCAACAACCAAGCCAATCAACATTCCAATTGGAAGAAAAGTTCCAATATTATCGTACAAAGAACCAAAAATTATACCAAAACTCATTCCAATAGTCATACCTTCTGCCAAATAATTTTGCTTATTTTTATGATTTTGATTTTTGCCTTTAATTTTTTCGCTTTTTTCAAGTTTTTTTATAATAAATACAAACAAAAAACCCAAAAGCCCCATAGGCAAAATTATTTTTAAAATATTCATTCAATTTCCTTTTTGTATTTTTGTATTATTGTATCGCTCTCTTAATACAATAATATTATATACCCGATTTTTATTTTTGTAAAGTCTTTTTTTAAATTTTTAAAATTAAAAAATAAAATACACCAAACGCCTAATTTAAAAGCTTTTGCTAATTATTTTTTAAAATTTGATTTTGTTTTTTAAAAATTTTCAAAATATTTACTCAAATTTTACAAAAATTTTTACATTTCCTAATAAATATAATTTAATATCTAAATTGAAAGAAAATTTGAAAATAATCCCTCAAAATTTACCCTCTTTTCTAATAATTTCATTTTTTCTTTTGCAAATATTTGTTGGTAATTGCCTCAAAAATTTTAGCCAAAAAAGGCTAAATTTTTTAAACAAATATACTAAACTAAATAAGTGATTTTAAAACCTATTTTTTCTAAAATCTCCAAACAAAAAAGGCCCTAGGATTTCTCCTAAGACCTTTTTGTTTTCAATTTTATCTAATGCTTACTCTACCAAAAGCTGATTTTATATCCACATACAAATCTGATTCTTCTGGATTAGTTGAAACTTGGTAGCCATCTTTTGTTTGCAATTTATTTTTAAATTTATCCGCAATTGAATAAGATGATGATTTAATCAAAGCCTTTATATTTTTATTAAATTCATTTGTATCTATTACAACTGATCCAAATTGTGTTCCTATATTAACTTCTTTTGCATCAACGATTTTAAAAATTTTAATTGAACCAGCTTTTGATGAAAGATCTACATTTTCCATATTTAAGCCATCAATTCTTATAGAGCCATTTACAATATCTACATTTGCATTTTCTCCAGAAATATTTGAAAGATAAACTGAGCCATTTACATTAGAAACTTCAAGATTTCCATTTGTATTTCTAATTTCAATTTTTCCATTAGTATTTTTTAAATCAATATTACCAGCAGAATTTATAATAGTAAATCTTGCATTAGTTGATTCAATATTATTTTCCTTAAAATCAACATCACAAAGTTCAACTTGACCATTTACAATATTTATATCAAGACTATCATAAATATTTTTGCCCAAATATAATTTTACATTCGCACTTGCATCCAAAGACTTATAATTTTCATTTACACTTACAATTAATTTGTCCTCAACAACTTCAACATTTAAATAATCATTTACTTGGTCTTCTTTGTTTTTGAAATAAACTTTCTCATCAACCATAATATGATTTTCTTGAGCTCTTTCAATATCCAAAGAACCATTTATAAGATCAATTTCAATAGCATTAACATCATCATCAATTTTTGTTTGATTTTCAGTTTTTTGAGAATTTATATGGTAAATATTAGGAATATTTACGCTATCAAGATCAATATCAAAATCAAAATTTGAAATAGTTTCACTTGTCTTTTTCATAATTTTTTCAAAAGAAGTTGATAATTTATCAACAAAACTTTCCTCATTATTTTTAGACTTGTCTTTGCCAACTGCCTCCAAAAGATCGCTAGCTTGTTCAACTGTAATTTTTCCTTCTTTTAACATATCTAAAATCATTTTCTTTTCTTCATTCATCTTTAAGCTCCTTTAAAAGTTCACTTGCTTGGTCAGGAGTAATCTCTCCGCTGTTGACCATATTCAAAATATCTATTCTAGATTCTTGTTTATTTATTTTTCCACCAAGTTTTTTTACAATCTTGTCAATTCTATTTCTAACAGTCGGGTAAGAAATTCCCAAACTCTCTCCAACATCTTTTATACTGCCACGCTTTTGCAAAAAAAGCTCAATAAATTCCAAATCCTCAATATCAAGTCTTTGAAATTTACCCATTTCAAATTCTCCACTAACTTCAGTAAAACATGAATTACATTTATAAGAAGTGATAACCAAGTCACCACCACAATTAGGACATTTATTAATCAAAACCCGCCTCCTTTATAAAATAAGTATACCACCATTTTAATTTTTGTAAAGTTGATTTTTAATTTTTTTAATATTTTAATAGTATATCTTAATTAATTTAATATTTTGTTTTAATTAAATCGTTTCAAAAATTAATTTTCAAAATTTTCAAAAAAAAAAAAAAACAAAAGATAAAACTTTTGTCTTAAACTATTAAAAAAATATAAAACTATAACTGATAAACAAGTTACCATTTCTCTTATTTATAATTTATCGTGCTTTAAAGTAAATTTTTTGCCCAGTAACTTTTCAAGCTTCTTAGGATCCAAATAATTGTATTTACTACAAGTGCTAGATTGAAAGTGAAATTTAATAATACTACTATCCCATAAATTTCTTGATTTTTTATGAATTTGAATGGATTTAAATATGAAATTAGGGAAAAAATTAAAAATACTCCTATCCATTTTATTGAAGTTTTTAAATTTTCTTTGTAATCCGGAAAAATAAAATGTCTATTTTTGTATCTTTTTATAAAATTATCTCTTTTTTGTTTGTAATTTTTTCTATCATCTCTCTCATTTTTTATAAGGGCTGAATAATAAAAAATCATATCGTCGTAGATTGATGTGAATTTTTTAAGGTTTTCGCATTCTTCTTTTGAATAGGATATGTCTATTATTCTTTTTGTTATATTTGCTTTTGATTTGTATGAAATTTTTTCATTTCTTAATTTTTTTAATTTTTCTATATTTTTTTCGTTTTCAATTTCTTTTTTCGTTTTATCTTCGTATTTTTTTGTATTTTTTCTAATTAGAAAATAAAAACTTAATAATATTAGAAAAACTAAAATTTGTCCTAAAAAAATTAACATAAAATTACTTGTATCAAGGCTTGTCACAAATAGCATGACAAAACTTGGTAGTAAAATAATCAAAAGGGCATAGCTTATAAATTTTATTACACTTCTCATTTTTCTTCTCTTTCTAATAGGTCTTGGTAATATTTTTTTAGTTTCAAGCCTATATTTTCTATGGATTTTTCTTGGGCGAGCTTGTAGCCTTCTTCTTTTAGTGAAGGATATTTTCCTTCCAAAATCAATTTTATTTTTTTGTAAAATTCTTTTTTGTCTTTCGATTTATAAATTTCTTTTCCATCTTTGAGATTTTTATAAATTTCTATATCTCTAATTATTGTGTCGGCTTTTGTTGCAAGGGCCTCTAGCAAAACTATTCCTTCGGTTTCTTCAAATGTTGGAAATATATAAAGGTCTGATCCTGAGTAGGCTTCTCGCAATAATTCTTGGCTAACGTATCCTGGAAAATGCAAATTTTTCAAATCTGTTTTGACAGCTTTTTTGATTTTTTCTGGCACTAGGCTCAATTTCAATTCTCCAAACCACACAAATTCGTATTGGGGAAGTTTTTTTGCAAGCTCTACGAAATCTAAAATTCCTTTTCTTTCTATAAATAGACCAACTGAAATGATTGATTTTTTATTTTTATCAAGCTTATATCTTTTATAAAAATTTTCCCTGTCATTTTCTTTTTTCTTCCAAAAATCCAGGTCAACGCCGTTTGATACTACTTTAATTTCTTTTCCAATCTTATATGAATCCAAAATATTTTTGGAATATTGTGTTGGAGTTAAAATCAAATCTCCTTTTTTATAACAATGTATAAGCCATTTTTTGAAAAATGGTGCAAGTTCATTTGATAGGATAAAAGAATTTTTAAAATCTTCCTTAGTGGAATGCCCATGATAGACAACTTTTTTGCCAGATTTTTTCGCCTTATTTGCAAAAAAAAGCAGACTTTGGAAAAACTGTATTTATGTGGCAAATATCATAATCGTCATCTGGATTTAAGGTATATGAAACTCCAACCAAATCCAAAGCCTTTTTTTGATGGTCTATTGCTTTTCCAACGCCAGATTCTTTTACAGTTTGATAATCTTCATTATAAATAAGAATTTTCATGTGTCCTACCTTTTTTGATTGCTTCTTTATATAATCTTTCGCAATTTTCGCCAAAAGAATCTATAGAAAAATTTTCCAAAGCATATTTTCTTGCGTTTTTAGAAAGCTCATCCTTTTTTTCTTTATCAAGAAAAATCATTTCCAAATATTTTTTAAAATCAGAAAAATTTTCATATTGGTAGCCATTAAAATCATCAATTATTACCTTATCAAGGCAGTAATCTTTTCTACAAATCGCAGGAGTAGCATTGCTCATCGCCTCATAATAAGTAAGTCCTTGAGTTTCGGACTTACTTGCAGAAACAAAAACATCTGCCATTCTATAATAATTATTTACTTCCCCTGGCTTAACCATACCAGCAAAATAAATTTTTTTACCAATATTTTTTGCATAAGATTTCAAATCTTTTAAATAAGGTCCGCCCCCAACAAGAATAAATTTTAATTTTTCTATATCAAGTCTTTCGTAATAATCAATTAATTCCTCAATATTTTTTTCTTCGGCAAGCCTACCCAAATAAAGAATTATTTTATCGCTTGCATCAAATCCGTAATAATCTCTAATTTTATTTTTATCTTCCAATTTTTCTGGCATTTCTATACCAGTAGGAATTATTTTTATCTTCTCATCCTCAATATCATAAGATTTTAAAATTTCTCTAGTTTTTTCGCTTGGAACAATAATTATTTCAACCCTATCGGCAATTGCTTTTGAAAAAACCGAAATCATTTTTTTGCCCACCTTTTTTGATGGAGAAAAATAATGAGTATAGTCTTCATAAATTGTATGATAGGTGTGAACTAAGGGACAAGATGTTTTTTTGGCAATTTTTGTCACCATCATAAAAGTAGAAAATTCGCATTGTGAATGGACAATATCTGGTTTCCAATCTTTTATTTCCTTAATGAATTTATTTCTTAAAGTTGCAGAAATCCTTGCCTCTGGATAAATTTTCCCCGCACCAAGACTTCCTATATAATAAACATTTCCTTTTTTATAACTTTCAGTTGAATTTGAGAGGGTTAAAACTTTTACATCAAATCCCCTATCTTCCAGATAGGATTTTAAATTTAAAATTGATCTTACTACACCATTTACGACAGGATAATACCAATCAGATGTAATTAAAATTTTCATTGAATCACCTCTTTAACTAACTTAACATTTCTTTCATTAATAAACTTACAAAGTCTATTAATATTGTATGCAAAAAGTAAATATTTTTCAATTTATATCAATTGGGGTATATTTTATCTAGTATTAATTCAAAGAAAGGGTGATAATTTGGGAAATTTAATAGTTGGCGATGTGCTTTTATTATTCTTTTCAATTTATGTAGGAATATTTTTCAAAAAATTTCACACAGACTATCCAAAAATGAGAGTAGGTTTTCACATTTGGGAAGTTTGTTACAATAAAGAATGTTGGGAATACGGAAATAATTTTGCAGGAAATCTTTCAATAATAATCGGCATAATTTTATTTGGAATAATTTATCCAATAATTTTGTATTTCAAAATAAAAAGAAATATATGCGTAATCCTTCTAATTCTTTTTACAATCCTATATTTTATCCTTTTACTTTTAATTTTAAGATACCACATGAGAAAAAAATTTAATTTAAAAGATGAAAAAGATGATGAAGATGATAAAAAATAAAGCTATTTTACTTTCGTAAAATAGCTCAAACTGTCGACAAACTCAATTTACACCCATTTCGAGCGAACGTAGTGAGTCGAGAAATCTCATGAGATCTCTCCACTCCTTTCAGTCGGTCGAGATGGGTTATTTTTTTGAAACGTATACAAATCCTCACGCTAAGAGTATCATACGGAAAAAATTGATTTGATTTCAAATTTAAAAATTCGTGAAAAATCGCACTGTCTGAGAGCGTAGCTCGAGTTTGCGATTTTAGAATTTTAAAATTTAGAAATCAACAATTTTTGAAGTCAGATATTCGTGCTTGAGGATTTATTTACGCTGAGATTTTTATTTTAAAAAAATTTAGTCTTCTTCTTTGTCTATATATTTTCTTTTAAGTCTCATAGCTGATGGGCAAGCTGCAACTCCGCCTTCGCCTGTTTCTCTTAGGCTTGCTGGAAGGGCATCGCCTACTTCTTTTAAGGCATTTACTGTTTCATCAAATGTTACCAAAACTTTTACTCCAGCAATTGCCATATCAGCTGCAGAAAGTGCGTTTATAACTCCTGATGCGTTTCTAATATTGCAAGGAAATTCGACCATTCCTCCTATTGGATCGCACACAAGGCCCATTATTGATAAAAGTGCAATTGATGCTGCATCTTCCATCACGTCAATGTCACATCCTCTCAAATAACAAATCGCTGCTGCACACATAGCTGCTGCAGAGCCACACTCAGCTTGGCATCCGCCCTCAGCTCCTGCAAAAGTTGCATTGTCAGCAATAATTTGACCAAATTCTGTAGCAACAAGAATTGCTTTGATCAACTCTTCATCAGAATGTCCAAATTTTTCGCGCATCGCCATTAGGCTTGCTGGAACAATTCCTGCAGATCCTGCTGTTGGGCTTGCTACAATTTTTCCCATTGATGCGTTTACTTCTGATGTTGAAAAAGCCATAGCCATTGCCTTTGTTGGCAAATCTCCCATTATTGTATCTTCTGATAGAAAATAATTGTTCATTGATTTTGCATTTCCACCAGTCATTTTTGTCATTGACATTAATTTTTTGTCGAGTGCTTTTTGTGAAGATTCTTTCATAACATCAAGAGATTTTTGTAATAATTCAAAAACTTCTTCTTTTGATTTTCCTGTTAGCTCCATTTCATCTTCAAGCGCAAGCTCCCAAACTTCCTTGTTTTCTTCTTTTAATCTATTTTTAATATATTCCATTGTTGTTTTCATAACTTACCCCAAATATTTTATAAATTCAAAATTCTTTCCGGCTTCAATTTCTTTGTAAACTTCTTCTTCCAAATCTTGGTCTAATTCTACAATTAACATAATTGTGTTGCCCTTGTTTATAGTTTTCATATTTTTTATATTATAATTGTGGTCAAACAAAACATTTGAAATGAAAGCTATCATTCCTTTTTGTTCAGGATAGGTACAAATAATTGTAGGATTTTTTCCATTATATTCTACTTCATTATCCATTATTTGATTTATCATAATATTTCCGCCACCAATTGATGAGCCTCTCAATTTAAATTCATGGCCGTCTGGGTAGTAAAGAACAATTTTTACTGTGTTTGGATGAACTTCTCCCATATCTTGTGGAATAAAATTATAAGTAATTCCTGCGTCATCAGCTATTTTAAATGAATCTCTTAATCTTTCATCTTCTGGTCCAAAGCCCAAAACTCCTCCGACCAAAGCCCTATCTGTTCCGTGACCTTGGTAAGTTTTTTCAAATGATCCGTGTAAATAAAAATCAACTTTTGTAAATCCTTCTCCGCCCAAATCTCTTGCGATTTTTGCAATTCTGTTTGCTCCCGCAGTATGGGATGATGATGGGCCAATCATTACAGGTCCAATAATATCAAATACTGATAAATTTGCCATTATACTCTCCTTATTTTTGAAATTTCTTTTGGATTATCTATTATAAGATTTGGCTTTAAATTTTCAAGAATTTTTCTTTCTCTAAAACCCCAAGCACATCCTACAGTAAATACTCCAGCATTTTTTCCACACTCCATGTCGACTTCGCTATCTCCAAAATAAAAAATATCCGAATAGTCAACTCCAAATCTTTCTTTTATTATATACATACCCTCAGGCGACGGTTTTCTTTTTATATCTTCTCTATATCCTAAAATAAAATCAAAATAGCCTTCTCCAAAAATTTCCCTTATAACTTTTTTACAAGTGGAATCTGGCTTGTTAGAAAAAGCAACCAAAATTTCGCCCATTTTTTTTATTTTTTCAAGCTCTACTACGATTCCATCATAAGGCTTTGTAAGATAGGTTGGATTATCATCATATCTTTTGTTATAAGCATTTAAAATTTTTTCTCTTTTTTCAGATTTTTCAAAGCCAATATAATCAAGAGTTTTTTCAATCAAAACCCTCGGGCCATTTCCTACAAACTCCTCAATTTTTTCTTTTGGTACTTGACTTAAAGAAAAATTTTTTAAAGTTTGGTTTATATTATATGAAATAGAATCAATCGTATTTAAAAGTGTTCCATCTATATCAAAAATATACATTTATGTATCTCCTTTTGTTTGCCAATTTGTGCCAAACTATTATTACTATACCACTCATTAGTGGTATAATAAAAACAATATGTGAAACGAAAAAATAATAAGGAAGGAAAATATGCAAACAAGAAGAAATTTATCTATGCTCAGTGATTTTTATGAATTTACTATGGCTTATGGATATTTTGAAAGTGGAATGAAAGATACGATTGCAGTTTTTGATGCATTTTACAGAAAAAATCCTGACGGCGGAGGATTTTCAATTTTTTCTGGCTTAGATGATATTATTGATTATGTAGAAAATATTCATTTTGATGATGAAGATATTGAATATTTTAGAAAAAATACAAAATTTTCGGAAGAATTTTTAACTTATTTGAAAAATTTTAAATTCACAGGAGATATTTGGGCATTTCCAGAAGGATCAGCAATGTTTCCATCTGAACCAATTGTAACTGTAAGAGCTCCAATAATTGAGGCACAAATTTTAGAAACTTATTTGCTTTTGTCTTTAAATTACGGCTCCCTTGTTGCTACAAAAACAAATAGAATTGTAAGGGCTGCAAAGGAAAGAACTGTTATGGAATTTGGGGCAAGACGTGCTCAAGGCCCTGACGCTTCTGTAAAAGGAGCAAGGTCTGCCTTTATAGCCGGCGCTCCAATCACTTCAAATACTCTTTCAAGTCAAATGTATGCTTATCCTGCTGGGGGAACTATGGCTCACTCTTGGGTTCAATCTTTTGATAGCGAATACGAAGCATTCTTGGCTTATGCAAAATTATATCCAGATAACTGCATTTTATTAATTGACACCTATGATGTTTTAAAACAAGGCCTACCAAATGCTATGAAAATTTTCAAAGAAGTTTTAGAGCCTTTGGGACTTACTGGCGGTGTAAGAATTGATTCTGGCGATCTTGCCTATCTTTCAAAAGAATGTAGAAAAATTTTGGACGAAAATGGCTACAAGGATGCAAAAATTGTTGCAAGTAATTCACTTGACGAATACAAAATAGAATCTCTACTCCAACAAGGCGCAGAAATTGATTCATTTGGAATCGGAGAAAGATTAATTACTGCAAAATCTGATCCAGTTTTTGGTGGAGTTTATAAACTTGTTCAAGTTGAAGACAAAAAAGGCAAGACTGCAAAAATAAAAGTATCAGAAAATGTAGAAAAAATTACAACACCAGGTCTAAAAGAAGTTTACAGATTGTACGACAAAAAAACTGGCAAGGCAGAAGCTGATTATATAACCTTAAAAGAAGAAAAAGTTGATGAAACTAAACCACTTGTAATTTTTGATCCACACTTTACATGGAAGATGAAAAGAATGGAAAATTATGAAATTCGAAAAATGCAAATTCCAATTTTTGAAAAAGGCAAAAAAGTTTATGAATCTCCAAAAATTGAAGAAATAAACGAATATTGCAAGTCAGAAGTGAAATCCTTGTGGGATGAGGTAAAAAGATTTGACCAACCTCACAATTATTACGTCGACCTTTCTCACGATTTGTGGAATTTAAAACAAAATCTAATAATGAAGGCTATGAGCAAATAATGATAGCCATAATTACAGGAGCAAGTTCAGGCATAGGCTATGAATTTGCAAGGCAAATTGACAAAAAAAATTATGAAGAAATTTGGTTAATCGCAAGAAGAACTGAAAGACTTCATGATTTATCAAAAAAACTACAAACAAGGGCAAGGATTTTTGCCCTTGATTTGTGTGAGGAAAAATCTTTTGAAGCTTTAAAAAAAGAATTAGAAATTTCAAACAAAAAAATAGGACTTTTGATAAATTCTGCAGGCATGGGAGAAAATGATTATTTTAAAAACACAAGTTTTGATAATGATATGAAAACTTTGGACTTAAATATAAAAGCTCTCACAGCAATGACAAAAATATCTCTAGATTTTTTCCAAAAAGATGGAATAATTTTAAACATAGCCTCATCAGCAGCATTTATTCCACAGGCAAAATTTGCCCTTTATGCTGCAAGTAAGTCCTATGTCTTATCATTTTCAAGGGCAATAAGAAGGGAATTTAAAGATATAAAAATTTCAGTTTTATGCCCAAACAGAGTTGAAACAGAATTTTTAAAAAAATCAAACAATAATTCGGGCGGAATAAAAAATTTGGGAAATGAAAATCTAGAAAAAATGGTAGGAAAAGCAATTAAAAAAATGGGCAAAAAAGACCTAATAACTACCCACTCAAGTGCAAAAATTTTATTAATAATTTCAAAAATTTTCCCCCACTCTTTTATAATGTGGATTGAGAAAAAACTTTCTATGTATTAATTTTTATTTCAAATTAAAAAGAAGGCAAGTGTGCCTTCTCAGAGCGTAGACAAAGTCAGTTTAATAATTTATTAATAATTTAAAAATAAAATCATGCTAAAACCCATCTCGACTAGATGATTGTGCCTTGATTTGGCACAATCATCCCTAAAACTAAGTGCGAAAGCACGAAAAAGTTTGTGGAGCAAACGTGTTTTAGTGTGAGTGAAACGAACGCATGGAGAGATCCCATGAGATTTCTCGACTCACTACGTTCGCTCGAAATGGATATTTTTTTGGTTTATCAACAGTCTGAGAAGGCAAGTATGCCTTCTATTTTTTTGTAACTTTTAGTGCATCTAATCTTTTTTTCATGTATTTTTTATTTTCTTCGACGTTATCATACATCAAAGATATTAAAAGTATATCCATAACTGTTAGGTAAAGAATTCTTGCGTTTAAGGATTCTGTTCCGTGTTCGGATTCTATTGATGGTAAAATCATAGCCTCATCTGAGATTTTTACCATTTCAGATTTTGGATTTCCTGTAAGGGCAATAATTTTTGCCTTATTTTTTTTTGCAACTTTTGAAACTTCTATTACCTCTAGCGTTCTTCCTGAATGTGAAAATACAAAAATACAGTCGTTTTCGTCCATCTTTGTGCAAGCACTTAGTTGCATGTGAGAATCCGAAATATAATTTACCATATATTTTGTTCTCAAAAATTTATGATATGAATCGTAAGCTATGGTTGCTGATCCTCCCATGCCAAAAAAGTGAATTTTTTTGGATTTTTTTATCAAATTCAAACAAGATTCAAAAGGAATATTTTTAATATCTTCTTTTAGCGTATACATTGATTGGATATTAAACGCCATAATTTTGTTGGCTATTTCATCAGGGCTGTCATTTTCATTTACACTTGTTATAGCTGTAAGTAGCGAATCGTCAGAATTTTTATTTATATTTGTAGCTAAGTTTAATTGAAAATCTTTGTAGCCTTTAAAGCCAAGTTTTTTTATAAATTTAAAAATTGACGCTGTGGAGCTTTCTGTTTCTTCAGCAACATTTGATATAGTTTTATTTAATATTTCATCATCTAATTTTAAAAAATATTCTGCATAAAAATTTTCCGTTTTTGTAAAGGTACTTTTTTTAGACAAAATAATTCTTTCTAAATATCGGTTCAAAACATCCTCCAATCTATTCTTACTAATATTATACATAAATTTGCAAATTTGAATAGAAATTTTTATTTGCAAAATTTTTTTGTTTTTTTACCGTTTGACAAGTAAAAATTTTTTTCGTATAATTTATTTAAATAATGAACTACAGATAGCCTTACAATTTTTTGGAAAAATATTTTTTTTAATCATTTGAAAAGGTTATCAAAAAAAGAAAGGAGTTTATATGAAAATAGGTTTTTTGGGACTTGGAAAAATGGGTTACAACATAGCCTTAAATGCCATCGACAATAATTTTGAAGTAATTGGCTATGATGTAGATGAAAATGTAAGAAAAAAAGCAAGCAAAGATTTTAAAATCGCAAATTCTATCGATGAACTTATAGAAAAATTAGATGATGTAAAATTTATTTTACTGAGTTTGCCTGCAGGAAAAATCACTGATGACATGATTTTTCTTTTAAAAGAAAAACTTAATAAAGACGACATTGTAATTGATACTGGAAATACTAATTACAAAAAAACTTTAGAGCATTACGAAATTTTAAAAGAAAAAAATATTGGTTTTCTTGATTGTGGAACTTCTGGCGGAATGAGTGGTGCTAGAAACGGCGCTTGTCTTATGGTTGGAGGAGAAAAAAAATATTACGATCAAGTAAAAGATTTTTTTGAAGCAATTTCTTGTGAAGATGGACTTTTATATACAGGACGTGCTGGTTCTGGTCATTATTTAAAAATGATTCACAATGGAATTGAATATGGAATGATGCAAGCTATCGGCGAAGGATTTGCAGTTTTGGAAGCTAGCGAATTTGATTATGATTACGAAGATGTTTCAAAAGTTTGGAATCACGGATCTGTAATTAGGTCTTGGCTAATTGAACTTGCTCAAGAAGGCTTTGCCAAAGATCCAAAACTTGATTCTCATTCCGGCGTTATAAATGCAAATGGAGAATGTAAATGGACAGTTGAAGAAGCACTAAGACTTGACGTTCCTGTTCCAGTTATTTCTAATTCTTTGTTTGTAAGAAATACAAGTAAAATAAATGTTGATGATAATTTTTCTAATAAAGTTGTAGCTCAACTAAGAAATGGTTTTGGCGGACACGATCTTGTAAAAAAGGATAAATAAAATGAAAATTGCTATTGTAAATTCTAGTAGTTTTGGAAAAATTTTTCCAGACCATATAAAAAAACTAGAAAAAATTGGACAAGTAGATCGCTTTGAAGTCGACCAAAATATAGATGGAAAATCTCTAGGTCAAATGCTAAAAGGCTACCAATATATAATAGCGAGCGTTACACCATTTTTTGATAAAGAATTTTTTGAAAATGTAGATGATTTAAGGCTTATCTCAAGGCATGGAATTGGCTACAACAATGTAGATTTAACTTGTGCAAAAGAAAAAGGAGTAATTGTTTCTATTGTTCCTTCTTTGGTAGAAAGAGATTCAGTTGCAGAAAATAATATTACAAATCTATTGGCTTTGATGAGAATGACTATAAATTCTTCCAAAAAAGTAAGAGATGATAAATGGGAAATGAGAGCAAATTTTGTAGGAAATTCTCTCTACCACAAAATTGTTGGCGTAATCGGCGTTGGAAATACCGGAAGCCAAGTTGCAAGAACACTTAGAGAAGGTTTTCAATGTAGAGTATTAGGCTATGACCCTTACAAAGACAAATTAGAACTAGAACAATTTGGCGTAGAAAAAGTTGATTTTGAAATTTTATTAGAAAAATCTGATGTGATTTGTTTATGCGCAAATTTAACCAAAGAAAATTATCACATGATAAATAAAAATACAATATCAAAAATGAAAAATGGAGTTTATATATCAAATACCGCAAGAGGCGCTCTAATTGACGAAAAAGATATGATTGAAGCTTTAAAAAATAAAAAAGTTAAAGCTCTTGCAACAGACGTTATGGAAGTTGAGCCTGCAAGAAGTAATCATCCCTACTTGCAATTTGATAATGTAATAATTACACCTCACACATCAGCCTACACAAAAGAATGTTTGTATGCAATGGGAGAAAGTTGTGTAAATGATGTTTATAATGTGCACAATAAAAAACTTCCAAAAAGATGTGTGCAAAAAGAAAGTCCCTTTGTGGAATAAAAATTTTTTAAAAATTTAGGAGGAAAAAATGGAGACCTTATCTGTAGCAAAAAGTTTATTAATAGCTTTGTGGGTTGCAGGCGTTATGTCACGTTGGCTATTGGGTGGCGCATCTTTAACATTAAGATTTTCGCCATTAATGACAGGCCTTGTTGTAGGAATTGTTATGGGAAGAGTTGCTGATGCAATGATTGTAACAGCAAGTTTGCAATTAATATATATGGGAGTATTTTCTCCAGGTGGCTCAATGCCATCAGAGCCAGCCGTTGCAGCCGCAATAGCAGTTCCAGTTGCTCTATTAGGAAATTTAACACCAGAAGCATCAATTGCCATTGCCGTTCCAGTTGGATTTTTGGGATCTTATCTTTACCAATTTAGATTTTTCCTAAATACCTTTATAGGCAAAAAAACTGACGTCGCAATTGAAAAAATGGATGAAAAAGCAATCAAAAGATCAATAATAACATATCCAACTATAGCATCTTTTGTTTTATTTGTTCCATTAATCTTTGTAGCTTTATATTTTGGCGCACCAGTAATCGCTGATGTTGTAGCAAAACTTGAAGGAACAGTATTTTTACACATACTAGATGTAGTCGGCGGAGGACTTGCAGCAATCGGTATTGCAACAACAATTTATGTAATAGGTAGAAAAGATTATTTATTATTTTTCCTATTAGCATATTTTTTAAGCGTAATTTTAAAAGATATGAATGTAAATATGTTAGTTTATGCAATTTTAGGAACAATAATTTCAATTTTGGCAGTAGGAAATAAAAATCAAGCCAAAGAAGACAAAGAAGTAAAAACAGAAACTTCAAGCGAACGTGAAATGACATTTGAAGAAGAAGATGACTTTTAGTAGGAGGTTTTAAAATGCAAGATATAAAAAAAGACGAAATGGCTCCAGAAGAATTAGAGCTAAAAGATGTTAGAAAAGCATATTTAAGATGGCATTTCGCAAACGAAATTCCTCACACTTTTGAAAGATATTTGGCACCTTCCCTCTTATATGCAATGATGCCAGTTTTGAAAAAATTATATAAAAATAAAGAAGATTTGAAAAAAGCTTACAAAAGACAATTGTTATTCTTCAATACCCAACTTACTTGGGGCGGTGGAATAATCACAGGGCTTATGTCATCAATGGAACAAGAAAGAGCCCTTCAAGAATATAACAACGAAGAAATAACAATGACCGATGATTTGATGTATAATACAAAAGCAGGGCTAATGGGAGCTCTTGCAGGAATCGGCGATGCAATTGATTCAGGAACAATCCAATATATTTTTATAGCAATAGCAATTTCTTGGGCACAAGCAGGATCCCCAATGGGAGCTTTGTTTCCATTCGTAGGATTTTCCTTATACCAAGTTTTTGTCGGAAGATTTTTTGCAAAACAAGGATTTGTTTTAGGTAAAAACGCATCAAGTTTATTAAAAAGCACAGGAGTTCAAAACGCAATAAATATTTTATCAGCCTTGGGACTTTTTATGATGGGAATTTTGGCAGCAAACTATGTAAAAGTAAGCTCAGCATTAAAATTTACAATTTCAGGAAAAGAATTTGTTTTCCAAGAGCTTTTAGATAAAGTATTACCAGGAGCTTTGCCATTAGTAACAGTTCTTGGCGTATATGTTTTTTATTTGAAAAAAGGTTTAAAAGTTACTCAAGCTTTATTAGGTTTAACAATAATTTTAGCAGTATTAGCAGGAATAGGAATATTATAAAATGGGAAAAGTAGTATTAGGTAGAGTTGACGAAAGATTAATTCACGGACAAGTAATGATTACCCTATCGCAAAAAGACGGAGTAAATTCAATTTTTGTAGTAGATGATGTCGTTTACAACGAAACTTTTATGAAAGATTTATACAAAAGTGCTGGAAATAGAACAGGAAAGAAAACAATAGTTTTAAACGAACAAAGAGCATTCTACTATTGGGACAAATACAAATTTAAAGATTATAATTGTATCCTAGTTGCAAAAAGCATAGATGTATTTTATAAATTAATCAAACACGGCGTTGAAGTTTGCGAATTAAACGTTGGAGGCATAGCAAAAAAAGACGAAAATGATTTGTTAGTTACAAAATCAGTTTATCTTAACAAAGAAGATGCCAAAAAATTAAAAGAGTTAAGAGAAGATTATAAAATAGACAATATTTATTTTCAAGCAACCCCATCAGCACCAAAATCAAGTTTAGACGAAGTTTTAAAAAATTTTGATTTATAAATCATTTAAGCTCCCCTTAAATTAAGAAAGGATAAAAAATGATAGGAATACTAATTGTAAGTCACGGAAAGCTTGCACAAGGATTTAAAAGTTCAGCAGAAATTATTTTTGGTCAAGCAGAAAACATAGATTATCTAGGTTTATATCCAGAAGATGACATAAATAATTTCAACGAAAAAATAAAAGAAAAAATAATAAATTTAGACAAAGGCGATGGAGTAATTGTCTTTACAGATTTAATTTCAGCATCCCCTTACACCCAAAGCCAAATTGCCATATCAAAATTAGAAAATAATGAAAAAATATCATTAATAGGAAATTTAAATTTCCAAATGCTGATTCAAGCAATAAATGGACAAGTCTTAGAAGAAAACATAGACCAAGTTGTAAAAAATATCCTAGAAATCACAAAACAAGAAGTCTTAGAATGGAAATATGAAAATATACAAATAGAAAACCCAGATGAAGATGATGATTTTTAGATAAAAATTTTTTTCCCTTACAAATCGTGCTAGAAAATATCTCTAGCACGATTTTTTTTATTTTAAAATTAGATTTAAAAATACCAAGGCTAATATGTTTAACCTTGGTATTTTAATTTAATATTTTCTGATAGTTAGTAATTAATTTTAGGCTTATTATTGGGAATTTGTTTTATTTGATTAATTCTAGTGGTGAATCTACTTTTTCTTCTACTTTTTCACCTTTTAGATATTTAATTGCTGTTTCTAGAGCGATTTTTCCCATTTCCTTTGGTTTTTGAGCAACTGTTGCTGACATTGAACCTTCTTTTACAGCATTTATTGCGTCTTCATTTCCATCAAATCCAACTACAACAATATCTTTTCCGCTAGCTTTTATTGCTTCTATTGCTCCCAATGCCATTTCATCATTTTGACAAAATACTGCTTTTACATCTGGTTGAGCTTGAAGTAAATTTTCCATTACTGTCATTCCTTCTGCTCTATCAAAGTTTGCAGTTTGGCTTGCTAATAGATTTATTTTTCCATCTGTAGCTTTTTTAAATCCTTCTCCTCTTTCACGAGTAGAGCTTGCTCCAGGAATTCCTTCTAATTGAATAACTTCTGCATTTTCTCCAATTTTTTCAAGAATAAATTCGCCTGCAAGTTTACCACCTTCTACGTTATTACTTGCAATTAAACTTACAATTTCTCCCTCATCAGAATTTCTATCAACGCATATTACAGGTATATTTGCTTCGTTAGCTTTTTTTACTGATGTTGAAATTGCTGTTGAATCTACTGGATTAATTATAATCAAATCAACTTTTTGTGTTATAAGATCTTCTACTTGGTTGTTTTGTGTTGAAGAATCATTTTGTGCATCTGTTATAATTGTTTTTGCGTTTGCATCTTTTGCTGCCTCTTCAACGCCTTCTCTTATTGATACAAAAAATGGATTGTTTAAAGTTGATAAAGAAACTCCAATTTTATATTCGCCATCTTTGGCTTTTGTTTCTTCTTTTGCATTACTAGATGCATTATCATTTTTATCTTGTCCTTCGACGCTACAAGCTGTGAATGTAAACATAGCTATAGCTAAAACTGCCAATATTCTTCTAAATTTTTTCATATTTTTCTCCTATTTATTTCTCTTTCTGTCTATTAGAACTGCTATTAATATTACAATTCCTTTTACTATTTGTTGATAGAAACTTGAAACTCCCAATAAATTTAGTCCGTTGTTAAGGACTCCTAAAATTAAAATTCCTATTAATGTTCCTGTTAATGATCCACTTCCACCTGTCATACTTGTTCCACCCAAAACTACTGCTGCTATAGCATCCATTTCATAGGCTGAACCTGCTGTTGGTTGAGCAGAATTTAATCTTGATGTAAGTACAAGACCAGATATAACTGCCATCAAGGCACTTATTACATATACAAATGTTTTTGATTTTGCTATATTAATTCCTGAAATAAAACTTGCTTTTTCATTTCCTCCAACGGCAAATATTTTTCTACCATAAGAAGTTTTATTTAAAATCATCCAAAGTATTATATAAACAATTATAAATAAAATAACTTGGAAAGGAATTCCTAAAACTTGTCCTTTTCCTAAAAATTGGAAAGCAAAGTCATCTCTAGGTCCTGCTATTGGTCTACCGTCCATAAAAACTAAAGTAAGTCCTCTAAATATTGTCATAGTTGCAAGTGTTACTATAAATGGTGCAAGTTTTCCTTTTGTAATCAACAAACCATTTATTAGCCCCAAAATAATAGCTAATAAAATAGCTACAAGTATAGCAAGAATTGTGTTTGTCCCATTTTGTAAAAGTCCTGCAAAAATTGCTGAGCTTAGTGCAAGAGTTGAACCAACTGAAAGATCAATTCCTCCAGTTAAAATTACAAAAGTCATTCCTAATGCCACAAAACCATTTATGATTAATTGGCGCATCAAATTTAACAAGTTGCTAACTTGCAAAAATGCTGGATTAAGTACGCTCACAAAACATATCAAAATAAGTAAGGCAACTATTGTCCCTAAATTTTGATTTTCTTTAAATCGATTTTTTATATTACTCATAACCTTCCTCCTGTTGCAAGGGTCATTATTTTTTCTTGGCTAGCATCTTTCTTTAAAAGTTCTCCTTGTATTTTTCCTTCATGAATTACATAAATTCTATTTGATAAACTTATAAGCTCTGGCAAATCGCTTGATATAAGTATAATTGAAACTCCCTTATTAGTAAGGTCTTTTATTAAATCATAAATTTCTCTTTTTGCCCCTACATCAACGCCCTTGGTTGGCTCATCAAGGATTAATATTTCTGGACCAATCGCATACCATTTTGCAAAAACTACTTTTTGTTGATTACCTCCAGATAAATCGCTAATTTTGCTTTCTGATGATTGGGTCTTAACTTTAAAACTATCTACCAAATTATCTGAAAGATTTTTTTCTTTTGCTTTATCTATAAAAGAATTTTTTGAAAATTTGTCAAAATTTAACAGAGAAATATTTTCTCTAATTGATTCATCAAGAATCAATCCTTCTTCTTGCCTATTTTCTGTTACAAATCCAATTTTATTTTTTATTGCATCTGCTGGATTTTTTATTTCTATTTTTTTACCATCTATAAATACTTCTCCACTATCTTTAGGATCAAGTCCAAATACTGATCTCATAATCTCTGTTCTTCCTGCTCCCATAAGCCCAGAAATACCAAGGACTTCTCCTTTTTTTGCTTTTATATTTATATCTTTAAAAAATCCTTCTCTATTAAAATTTTTAAGCTCTATCTTTACATCAGAAATTTCGGCATCCATTTCAGGATAAAAATCTCCAATATCACGACCTACCATATAAGAAACAACTTCTCTTTCATCAGTCTTATTAGTATCCATTACTGATACGGATTTTCCATCTCTCATTACTGTAATCTTATTAGTTAATGAAAAAATTTCTTCCATTCTATGAGAAATATATATCATAGAAACATTTTTATCTCTTAGTCTTTTTATTAGCTTAAATAATTTGTCAATTTCATTATTTGTAAGTGCAGATGTTGGCTCATCAAGAATTAGAACATTTACTTTATTTAAGTTAGCCTTTGCTATTTCCATCATCTGTCTTTGCCCAACTGAAAGTTCAGAAACTTTTGTTTTTGGATTTATATCTAAATCAAATCTTTCAAGAAGTTCTATACATTTTTTTCTCATTTTTGCCTTGTCAAGAAAAATTCCATTTTTTATTTCATTATTCATAAAGATATTATCCATAACAGTAAGCTCTGGCCAATCAGATAATTCTTGATGGATAAAACTTATTCCATATTTTTTGGCTACATTTGTATCACTTATGTCAACTTCTTTGCCATCAATTAAAATTTCTCCCTTATCTTTAGAAAGAACTCCTGACAAAATATTCATCAAAGTAGATTTTCCTGCTCCATTTTCTCCTACCAAAGCATGAATTTCTCCATCATTTAAGGTAAAATCCACTCCTTTTAAAACATCATTTTTACCAAAAGACTTGTAAATATCTTTCATTTCAATTTTCATAAAATCCTCCTAAAAGATATTCTTTGACCTTAAAATTATATTTGAATAAGGTGTATTTTCTCCAGTCCTTATAACAAATTTAACGTCTTTTAATTTTTTCTTAAATGCTTCATGAGATATATATTCGCATTCAATATCTGGCAAAAGTTTTTTAATATTTTCTTCTTGACTTGGATTTTTTTCTTTGATTTCTTTTGCCAAATAATAATATTCGCAACCAAAATCACTAAGCAGAATTTCTAAAACATCTATAAACTTAGGTTCGCCAAGTTTAAGTGCTAAGTCAATCTTTTTGTCAGAATCAATTGGCAAACCACAATCTCCAACAGCTATTAAGTCTGTGTGTCCCAAATCAGAAAGTCTTTTTGAAATTTCGCTATTTAATATTCCTTTTTCTTTCATACATTCTTCCTTTCAAATTCTTTTACATCACAAAGGCTTGGAATAGATATGCTAGCCCCGCTTTTTGTTACGGAAAGAGCAGATGCTAGGCTTGCAAATTTCAAACAATCCCTTACATTTTTTCCTTGATAAAAATAAGATACGAAAAATCCTGTAAAAGTATCTCCAGCTCCTGTGCTGTCAACAGATTCAACTTTTATTCCTTCTTGTTTGATTTTCTCATTTTTATTTACAAAAATTGAGCCTTTACTTCCAAGTGTTACAATCAAATTTATATTTGGATAAGTAGCCATGAAATAATTAATGCTTTCATCTATATTATCTTTATTTGCTATATCTTTTGACTCTATTTCATTTACCAAAAGCAAATCTATTTTATTAAAATCAAATTCTTTTATCTCATCTGTGATTGGAGAAGGATTTAAAACTATTTTCATTCCCTTTTCATAGGCCTTATCTATCAAATATTTCATAGAGCTTATTTCATTTTGCAAAAGCAAAATGTCATCTTTATCAAAATTATCCAAAACTTCATCTATAAATTTCTTGTCATTATCAAAATTTGCTCCCTTATAAAGAACTATGGAATTTTCTCCCTTATCATCTACTTGGATAATCGCATTTCCTGTTAATTTATCAGATTTTTTTATATACTTTGTATTTATATTCTCACTTTTTAAATAATCAATAAGAAAAACACCATCATCTCCTACGCTTCCTGCGTGATATACATTTTCAAAACTTTTGCTAAGAGCAACAGATTGATTAAGTCCCTTTCCACCTGGTCTTTTTTCAATGCTTTTTGCACTTATAGTTTCTCCTGGCTTTACAATATTTTCTACTCTAAAAAATATATCAATATTTAAAGAACCAAAATTTAGTATTTTCATTATTTTTTACCTACACTTTCTCCACAAGCCACAAAAGGCTCTACCATAACTTTTCTATTATTTTTTCTTCCATTTATCAAATCATCCGCCATTTCAATAGAAGATTTTGCTATCATTTCCAAATTTTGGTCAATCGATGTTAATTTGGGACTAATTAAATTATTTAAAAATAAATTATCATAACTTATCAAAGAAATATCTCTTGGAACTTTTATTTTGTTTTCATCAAAATATTTCAAAAGTCCGTATGAAGACATATCAGCAAAAGAAAAAATAGCATCAACTTTTTTTTCTAAAAAAATTTTTCCAGCCTTGTAACCACCTTCATAAGAATAATCCCCATGAATTATATTTGAAGAATCAATATAAATATCATTATTCATAGCAGCTTTTATGGCACCAGATAATCTTCTTGAAGAATTTGCAGTAGACCTTGGACCTATTAAAAGCCCAATATTTTTAAATCCTCTATCAATTAAATATTGCATGCCCAAAAATCCGCCTTTTTCATTATTGCCAGTAACTATGTGAGTTTTTCTATCATCAAAATCAACCTCATCCAAAAAGATAATATTATTTTTTCTTACTATCTCGTCGTCTAAATCTTTCATATTTCTATCAACTAGCAAAGATGCGCCAATAACATTGCTAGTAATCATATTAATAAATTCTTGCTTTTTAATATTTTTATTATTAGTATTGTGAATGTACAAAAAATAAGAATATTTTTCTGCATAATAAGTAAGATTTTTAACTAACAAAGAAAAAAATGGATTGGAAATATCTGGAATAAGAGCCATAATCACATTGCTTTTTTTACTAGCAAGAGCTTTGGCAAAATTATTTGGATTATAACTAAGAGTATTTGCCGCTTCAATTACTTTTTTTCTAGTTGCATCCGATATTTTGTTGTTGGTATTATTCAAAACCATAGAAACTGTAGTAATAGATACTCCAGCAAGTTTTGCTACATCTTTAATATTTGCCATATCAACCTCATTAAAACGTTTTAATTAATTACAATATATTCTTTTCTCATATCTTTGTCAATAGATTTTTTCTACTTATTAAAAAAATATGAAAATATTTAGCAAATTATTCTATAAGTATTTTTATAAGTAAACAAAAATTTTTTCGATTGTTTTTGAAATTTTTTAGCTTTAATCCTTTTAAAAAAATTATTTTTCAATTAAAAAATCGCACTGAAAATATTTTATTTTTATCAATGCGATTTTTATAAATAATTTTTATTTGGAAAAAACATCTGAAATTACTTCTTTTATATTTTTCATCTCTTTTATTTCTAAATTTTTGTATTCTTTTTTATCTATTGAACACTTTCCTATATAGGCTTTTTTGTAGCCTAGTCTTTCTAGCTCTTTTAGTCTGGATTTTATTTGCGGAACTTTTTTAAGCTCTCCTGTAAGTCCTACTTCTGCTATAAAAACTGTTTTGTTATCTACTGGTTTTTTTAAATATGATGAGGCGATTGAAATCATTATGGCAAGATTTACTGATTGCTCTCTAATTTTTAGTCCGCCTGTTGCTTTTATTATTACATTTTCGTCAAATAGATTAATTCCTGCTCTTTCTTGTAAAATTGAAATTAAAGTATTTAAATCATCTTTTCTCAAACTATCGCCGATTCTTTGGGGATAGGGCATAAATGATTTTGAAACCAAGGATTCTATTTCGATTTCCAAAAGCCTACTTCCTTCTTTCATAACAGAAATTGCAGAGCCTTCAATTCCCGAATCTCTTTCTGTAATAAAATATTCCGACGGATTTGTAATTTCGATTAGGCCTTCTTCTTGCATAGAAAATAATCCGACTTCGCCCGTTGGTCCAAATCTATTTTTTGTACTTGTCAAAAGCCTAAGGTCATCTTCGCTTTCTCCATCTAAAACTAAAACCGTATCAACCAAATGCTCCAAGGTTCTAAGCCCTGCCATTTCTCCAGATTTATTCATGTGGCCTACCATAATAAAGGCTCTTTTTTTCTCTGGATTTTTGGCAAGGTCAACGCATTTATTTGCACATTCAATAGTTTGGGTAGGAGAACCTTGTTTGTTATCAAATTCGTTTAGAAAAAATGTTTGAATTGAATCTAAAATTACAATATCGGCATCTTTTTTCTTTATTTCAATTTCTGCAAGATCCATTGAATTTGTTGATAAAATCCAAATATTTTTTGAAATTTCTCCAATAATTCTATCAGCTCTTGCTTTTATTTGAGATTCACTTTCTTCTCCAGAAACATACATTACCTTAAAACCATCTTTTGCATAAGACGAAGACAGTTGCAAAAGCAAAGTAGATTTTCCAGCTCCAGGTCTTGCCGTCAAAATTGAAACAGAATCTCTTACAAGTCCTCCGCCAATCGCCCTATCAAATTCGTCAAAAGAAGATTTTATTCTCTCGGACTCATCAAGTTTGACTTCTTTTAATAGCCTTGCCTCATTTTCAAAATCAAGGGAATTTTCTTTTGATGATGTCCTTTCGTTTTTTATAGTTTTTTCAATCAAAGTTCCCCATTTGCCACAATCTGGGCATTGACCTGCCCAAACATTTTGAATATGACCGCAATTTTTACATTCAAAAGCTCTTTTAAGCTTTGCCATTAATATCTCCTAAAACATAATTTACAGAAAATTTCTCGCAAGCTTTTTTTGGATCTTCCTTATAAATTTTTTCAAATTTATCTCTCAAAGTTTCCTTTTCATCAATTAATTTTTCTATTGATGAGAGATAGATTTTTTCATTTTCATCAAGTCCATCTTTTGCCAAAGAAATAAAATATTTTATCCATTCACAAATAGATTTTCCCTCATATTTTGCATCAAAGCCATGCTCTTTTGCATCCATTTTTAATTTTTGACAAGAATCATAAGTCATATTTTTAAAATCTTCTCTCAATTTATTTAGATTTTCTTCATTATAAAATAAACCCTTGATTAAGGCTGGAAAAGAAAGATTGTATGGATAAGAAACTGCATCAGGCATCCTTATTTCTATATATTTTTTAACCCTAACATCAGGAAAAACTATAGAAAGAGCGTGAAAAATCATCTCATCAGAAAAATCTTTATCCATTATTTTTTCAAATTTTGTATTCCCCTTATAAACATCTTGTCCATCTTCATGAACAAAAATTATATCAGTGTTTAAAATTTTTTCTGCATATTTTTCATAAGACATATCATCATCAAAGGCAAAATCATAAACGCCCGTCCTATTTTTGTCACATCCTTCCCAAATTTCTTGGCGAAGATTTTTATTTTCATAAGGCTTTCCTTGGAAAATATAGGCATTGTCATAAAGAGTGTACATAAAAGGAGAAAGAGCATTTGCCACAAAAAATTTCTTTTTAAAATCTTTCTCAGAGGAAAAATCTATAGCAGATTGAACACTTGCAGTTCCTCTCATCATATTTAAAGAATATTTTCCACCAAATTCGGTGAAATATTTTTGCATATATTTATACCTATCTTTTGGAATAATATTCAAATCCATTATTTTTGATTTTGGATGATAGCCCAAGGTTTCAAGATATTGATTTTTTTCATCAAAAATCGGAACAATTTCTCCCATAATTTTTTTATAAGACTTATCCAAATTATTTATATTTTTTTTAGCATCAATTGCAAGTTCAAATTGACCAGCAGGTTCAAGATTTACAGCAATATCTTCTTTTCTAAGACCAAGAATATATCCATCTTCCTCATTTGTAACAGAAAAACCCATATCCTTTAAATCTTTCAAAGTGCTTCCCACGCCCTTTTCTCCAAAATAATCATAAGAAAAAAGCTCATCTTTATCTATAACAAAATGCTCCATTTCTAGACCAATTTTAAAATTTTCCTTTTGGCTTTCGCCAGATTTTATATATTCAACAATTTTATCTTTTTTTTCTTGATAATTCACAACATCCTCCACTTTCTAGACATTTTACTACTTTTAATATACCCTTTTTCAAAAATAAATTTAATCATCTATATCTTTTTCAAAATATCTACTGATAAATTTGAATTTTATTCTATTAACAAATAAAATAAAGTTAATAATTTTTTATTATTTGAGAAATCTTTAAAATTTATAACTCTAAGTAATTTATTTTTAAAAATACATCAAATGGAAAGAACTAATTCACAAATTTAAATATCTCTTAAATTAAGGACAAATTAATGATGAAAGCATATTATAAAAAAGATAAATTTATTTTTGAAATTGAATATAATGAAAAAATTGAGAAAATTGCTTTGGTTGATGAAGAAAAGACTGGCAAAAAATCTTTTGTTTCAAATTTTGCTTTTGAAGAAATTTCTTCCTATCTTGATGGGAATTTAAAAAAATTTTCTTTTGAAATAAATCCTCAAGGGACAGATTTTCAAAAAAAAGTTTGGAGAGAAATTGAAAAAATTCCTTATGGAAAGACTATAACTTATAAGGAAATTGGCGAAAAAATAAATTCTAAGGCCTACCAAGCTATTGGCTCTGCTTGTGGTGAAAATCCAATTTTATTAAGAATTCCCTGCCACAGGGTTGTAGGAAAAAATAATTTGGGTGGATTTTTTTATGGACTTGATTTAAAAAAATATTTGTTAGAACTTGAAAAAACAAATAAAATATAAATAAATTTTAATAAGAATTTTTCTTAGGAAATTTTAATAGCTTAGGCTTTTTAAAATTTCCTAAGATTTTTTTCTTTTAATATTTCTATAATTTTTTCAAAAAATTTACTTTGAACTTGGCTCTATCATATTGTAACAATCTCTGATTTTCCCAGTTTTTTTCAATTTTTCAAACATTTCCAAAACATCTTTTGACTCAAAAAGTCTTTTTTCAAAAGAATTGTAGTCTTTATTTTCAAAAATTTTCTTAAAATACTCAAATTCATAAAAATACAAATCTTTTTCTTTTTTTATATCAATAATTTCAAGCTTTCCATCTGAAAAACATTCAATTTTTTCTGCCTCTTGAATATTTCCCAAAACTTTTATATAGCCTTCTTCCCCTTGGATTATTATATAATTTTCACTTTTACTGTCTTTGGCATTAGTAAATGATACAGAAAAATCTCCATAAGAGATCAAACCTTGCCCTGCAATATCAACACCGTATGGATTTATATTTCCAAAATATGAATAATCTTTTCCTTTTCCAAAAAGTTCATAAATCAAATGCAAATTATAAATTCCAAGATCTGCCAAAGCTCCTGCCGAAAATTCGCTTTTAAAAATATTTTCAACAATTCCTTCTTTATATTTATCAAATCTTGATGAATATTGGGAATAATTAATCATACAAGTAGAAATTTTTCCGATTTTTCCCAAAAGATTTTTTAAAAGCTCAAAGCTTGGCAAATATTTTATGGAAATCGCCTCAAATAAAAACAATTTTCTTTCTTTCGAAATTTTTATTAAATCATCAAGCTCTTTTGTATTGGTAAAAAATGGCTTTTCACAAATCACATTTTTATTTGCCAAAAGACACATTTTTGCCTGCTTATAATGCAAAGAATTTGGACTTGCTATATAAACAAAATCGATTTTTGGATCTTCAAGCATTTTTTTAAGATCATCAAAAGATTTTTCCGCCCCAAATTTTTCTTTCAAATAATCAGCCTTTTCAATTGACCTTGAATAGGCTCCATAATAGTTATATCCGTCCATTTTTACCACTGTTTTCAAAACATTTTCAACTATAAAATTTGAACCTATGCTTACAAAATTAATCATATAACCCCCTACTTTTTACCCTAAAATAAAAAATAATTATAGAAATTAAATAACACATTATAAATAAATATGTCAAAGAAAGTCTTTCAAAAACTAAAGTTATTAATAAATCAATAAAAAAAGATGGGAGAAATGATTTAATATAGTTTTTGCCTATATATTTATCTCCAATCATTGATTTTGGATATTCAGTAAATATAGGCTTATTATGAAATAACAAAACTATATTCTCACTTGCCAATGTAGCAAAAATTAAAATTAGGATACCAAAAAAATCTTTGATATCTACTAGTTTATATTTTAACAAAAAACTAAGTAGGAAAACCAAACTTACCAGCATACTTGTAAGAAAAATTACAAATAAATTTTTACTTAAAATATACGATATAATATTGTTTTTATTTAGTTTTTTCTTATCCTCAAAATAAATTTCATCCGAAAGACAAGCCTCTCTAAAAATAAGGGAGGTCAAAAGAGAAATAAAAAAATAAAATAAAAATATTAGACCTCCTCCATTTATCAACAATTTCAAAGATAGATATACCATAGCCAAAATTGTAAAAATAATAAAAATTAATTTTTCATCAAAATATTTTTTGAATGTGTCTTTAAAAAACATAAAGCCTCCCGATAAATTTCTACCCAAAATTTGGGTAGATAAATACAAGGAGGTACCATGAAATATTTTTTATTGATCGGCTTATTAGTATGGATTATTTTTATCAAATCCATACAAAATAAAATAACTACTAAGACCATGTTTTTACCAATATATTATTTTATTTGCCTAGGACTTTTTTTGATTTTATTTTTGATAATTTACAAATTTTCTTTTACTTTTCTAGATTTTTCCATAATTTTCTTGATAAGTTTTGGATTTTTCTTATCATTAAAAAGCCAAGGAATTAGCAAAAATTCTATTATTCTTTTTGAAAAATTTCCTGTTTTCCTAAAATTTATAAAGTTTAAAGACATAAAAAATATAGAAACTATAGAAAATTCAAAATATTCAAAGTGTAGAATTTGGGCTTATGGAAATTTTTATGATTTTTACTTTAAAGATTACAAATATATAGTGATTTTTAAAAATATTTTTGAAAATTACATAGATCATAAACTTTAACCTAGTATATGATTAAAAATCTTAAATTTAAAGCCTAGGTAAAATAAGTTAGCATTATACAAAATATAATTTTATTTTACATAAGATATAAATATCTAATAAAATTTATAAATTTCAACTATGTAAAATAAAAAGATTAGTTCAAATTTTAAAATTTTTCTATTATTGCCTCGACATTATCAATTCAAATAAAACAAATTTATGTGATCAGAATTCTTATATTTAAATGAATAATTTTTTACAACAGACATTTATTTTTACATTTTACACTAATCAGTTAATAAAAAACTTTTATAATTTTTAGTTTTAAACTTAAGCTCAACATTTATTTTCATAATGATTTTACAAGTTTCATTTTTCCAAATATCAAATTTAAAATATAAGTTTTAAAAATTTAATAATAGAAAAAATTTTTATAGCTTAGATTTTAAAGTTTATCCCTATTCATATTGATTTCATTGGTTTTTTTATATTTTCGTAGAGAAGTTTCTTCATCCATTTATTTTGAATTTTTAGAAAATTTTAAATGATAATGCAAATCATTCTTGACATTTATTTTTTTTATTGTTATCATTTATTTGTCGATAGTTAATTAACTAAAAATACAAATTTATAAATTAAATAATAAGGAGAATGAAATGAAAAATAAAAAATCACTTAGTTTAGTTGCCCTTTTATCTTTGGGACTTATGTTGACAGCTTGTCAAAAGGATCCAAAAAATGATGAGCCTTCTAGTACAAATGTTTCTCAAGAAATGAAAAAAGATGATGCTTCTAATAAAAGCAATGATTCTTCTGATGCTGATAAGGAAAAATCTAGCGAAGTAAGCCTTGCTGATTGGGAAGGTGAATGGAATAATATGGGCGGATATCTTGACAAAGATGAAGTTCAAAGTGCTTTTAAAACCTTAGCTGAAAAAGAAAAAGTTGATGAAAAAGAAGCTAAGGAAAATTATTTAAAGAAAAGAAAATGTGATTTTGGTGGTCTTGAAATAAAAGATAATAAAATAAAATTCTTAAAAGATTTTCCAGATAAAAAAGGTGACGTTATCAGTGAGAGCGAATATAAATATGTTGGAAAACAAGAAGTTGAACATGGTGGCCATAAATTAGAATGGGATATTTTTGAAGCTGTAAATGATGATGCGCCTTATAAATTTATTCTTATGATGCCAATTCATGGGGAAGAAAGTCTAACACATTTCCATATGAGATATGGTGATGACAAGGATAAATTATTAAAGGATGAAGGATGGTTCCCTACTTTTGTAAAACCAAACACAACTGATGCGCAAATAATTGATGAAATTACTGAATAGTTTATGTGGGTTGAAATTTTTCAACCCTCTTTCTAAGGAGGAAGAATGAAAAAAAGATATATAAGTTTTTTTGTTTTCTTGCTTTTTCTTTTTAGCTCTTGTGCAAACAAGAATGAACACTCTTCCGATAAACCTTTGGTTTATACTTCTTTTTATCCTGTTTATGAAATGACAAAAATGATTGGTGATGACACAATAGACGTGGAATCTTTTATGCCCCTTGATAAGCAACCTCACCTTTGGGAGCCAAGCCCTAAGGATATGAAAAAGCTAGCAAAGTGTGATCTTTTGGTTGTAAATGGTGCTAATATGGAACCTTGGCTTGATAAGGTTAAGGAGAATTTGCCAAATCTTGATATTTTAAAATTATCTGATTCTGTCGATCTTATTACTTATAAGGGAGCGGCAGCTATTGGTGATTTTCAATATATGTCCAAAGTAAATTTAAAAAAGGGGAAAAATAAATTTGATTTTGGCCACACTCATGAAGATATGATGAGGGTTGCCTTTATAAAAGATGATGGTACTCGTGGAGAAAATTTGGTAAAAAAATGTAAAGATATAATGAGCCAAAAGGGAGAGTTGATTCATCAAAAAGAAACTTTCGACCTTGAAGAAGGAAAGGTTTATGGACTTGAAATGGGACATGAATCTGGAGAAATTTTCTTTAATATTCCAAAAGATGGAGATTATATTTTTATAAGCGACAGGATAAGTGAAGATCTTCTTCCATATAATTTGGTTGGAAATAATGGTAAATTTTTAAAAGATGAAAAAAAGGAAGAGCCTTTGATGGAAGGTTCATCTTCTGGATTTGATAAAATAACTTATGATCCCCACTCATGGTTATCTATTACCAATGCAAAAAAATATTTGAATGCTATCAATGAAAAATTAACCGAAAAATATCCGAAAAACGAAAGAATTTATAAGAAAAATAAATTAAAGTATGTTGATAAACTTACTGATATTGATGCAAAATATAAAGAAAAATTTTCAAAAATCGATAAAAATAAGAGAAATTTCTTAGTAGTTCATTATGCCTATGCTTATGTTGCAAGAGATTTTAATTTGTTTCAATATCCACTTCAAGGTCTAACAAGTTTAGAAAATCCTAGCCTTAAAACTATAAAAAAAGCCATAGACTTTTCTGAAAGCAAAAATATTTCCACAGTTTTTTATGAATATGGACAAAATCCAAAACAAGCTCAGGCTTTGGCTGAAGAAATTGGTGGAAAAATCTCTCCTCTTGCTTCTATGGAATATGTTAATAAGGAACAGGAGAAAGGTAAACTTAATTATATTGATCTTATGGAAATGAATCTTGAAAATCTCTACAAATCTATGACTGAGGAGGAAAATAATGAAAGCAGTGTCAATAAATAATTTGAATTTTTCTTATTCACAAATTCCTGTTTTAAAAAATTGCAATTTGAATGTTGATGTCGGTGAATTTACGGTAATTCTTGGTGGAAATGGTTCAGGTAAATCAACTTTAATAAAACTTATGCTTGGAGAATTAAAAAATAATAGTGGAGAAATTAAAATTCTTGGCAAAAATATTGAAGATTATGTTTCTTTTAAAGACATTGGATATGTCCCACAAATAAATATAGTAAATAAAATTGCCTTTCCTATAACTTGCCTTGAACTAGTTTCATTAAATCTTTACGAAGAATTTGGTCTTATTAAAATCCCCAAGAAAAATCATTACCAAAAAGCAAAAGATATACTAAAAAAAATGGGTATGGAAAATTATATCAACACTCCTGTAAATGAATTGTCGGGAGGTCTTGCTCAAAGGGCGATGATTTCAAAAGCTATGATAAATGATCCAAAAATTTTAATTCTTGATGAACCGACAGCAGGAGTTGATAAGTATTCTAAGGACCATTTTTTTGAAACAATAGATTTTCTTTCAAAAAAATTTAATGTAACTATAATTATGGTTACTCACGAATTAAAAGAAATGGAATCTTTAAATATTAAAATGACAAAATATGAAATGATAGAAGGGAGTTTGAAAAAATGCTAGAATTTGCTTTTATGAGAAAGGCACTTATTTTGGGATTTTTACTTTCTATTATGATTCCTATAATAGGAATTGTAATGGTAAATAGAAAAACTTCCATGATAGGTGATGCCCTATCTCACACAGCTCTTGCTGGAGTTGGAATGGGATTAATATTAGGTTTTGATCCTCTTTTGGGATCGTCAATTGTTTGTATTGTAGCTGCCTTTTTGATAGAACTTATAAGAAAAAAACTTCCCCAATATGGAGATATGGCAACAGCAGTTATTATGAGTACTGGTTTAGGAATTGCAGCCATTCTTTCAGATTTTGCTCCAGGTGGAAATTCTTTTGAATCTTACCTTTTCGGATCAATTTCATCAGTTACAGATAGAGATATAGTAAATACAAGTATTGCCTTTATTTTGGTTTTAATATTATCAATTTCAAGATATTCATCTCTTTTAGCTATAGCGATAGATCCAAATACAGCTAGGCTTTCTGGAGTAAAAGTAAAAAGACTTGATGCATCTTTTACTCTCCTTGCAGCCATAACTATAGCCTTGTCTGTAAAAATAATTGGAGCTTTAATGGTTACAAGCTTAATAGTTTTACCAGTAGCAACAGCCTTAATTATTGCTAAAAGTTATAAACAAACATTTTTTATAACAATTACACTCGGCGTAATCTATATGATGCTTGGTATTATTCTAAGTTATCAATTCGATATAAAACCCGGTGGAGCAATTGTTGTAAATGCAATAATAGGAATGTTAATATTTGTTTTATATAAAAAGTTAAGAAAAAATAAAGTATAAAAATTGGGCTTTTACAGAATCTTATATTTTGTAAAGCCCATTTTAAATTTAAAAATTTCACTTAAATTCAATTCGATTTTATAACTTTGATAAAATTAATATTTTAAATATAGATTAAATTGATTTATAAATATTTTTTTGATAAAATGCCTATATGTTGTGCGAATGTTTTCTAAAGGAGGTTTCTTATGAAAAAATTTATGAAAATAATACTCTTATCAATCATAGTTATCATAATTATTCTTTTTATTATCTCCATTATTACTTATTATTCTTTAAAATAATTACAAGGAGCTTTAATGAAAATAAAAATCAAATTATTACTTCTTATAAGTCTATTTTCTATATTTGTAGGATGTAATATCATAAAAAATGGAAAAAAATTTTCTGACGAAGAAATAAAAAAAGACGCCTTTATTATGTATAATCCTAAAAAAGAAAATGCAAAAAGCATTGAAACCTACAAGCCTTCTATGGCCGATGAGCTTTTTGAAGATACTTATGCTTACAAAATTTATGAAAAAAATAAGGAAAATCTTGGCAAAACTCGTGATATTCTTATGGAAGAATGTGTGGATTATGCAAATAATTTGTATTTTATTTTTAGCTCTGATCTTGAAAAAATCAAAAAAAATAAGGGAAGTCTTAGGGCTAATTTGACTAATGAAAATGGCGAAGAATCTATCGAAAAAAGTTTATACGAAACTCAGCTTTTAGCAATTTGTGACACTTCTTCCAAACTTTATTATGCAATAAATGATTTAAAACTTGTAAATGATTTGATGGGAAATTCTTATGATGATTTAAAAATTTATGCCAAGGATTTCATAGAAAAAAACGGGGAAAGTTTGCTTGATGAACAAATGAAAAATTTTGGTTTTGCTTATAATGATAAGGCTAAAGAAACTATAGAAAATCTTATAATTTCCTATCTGGATGAATTTAAAAAAGATCTCCCTCACAAAGACGGAGATAAGACAAACATAAAAATTGAAAAAGAAGTTAGGCTTAGCATGGAAAAGCTTGAAATTTTGAAATATTTTGATGATTTAGAAAAAGCTTTGAGAAAAACTTATAAGGAAAATTAAAAAAATTAAATAATTTCAATCAAAAAGGCTCAAAATGAATTTTCATTTTAAGCCTTATTTTTTATCCCAAAACCTCTGATTTTTCTTTTATTTTTTCTTTTTTGTTGGCAAAATTTATTTTTCCTTCTTTTACTGTAAGGTTAATTTTCATATCTTTTGATAATTTTCCTTCCAATATTTCTTCTGCCAATTGGTTGTCGATTTTATTTGTAATGTGACGTTCAAGTGGTCTTGCTCCATATTCTTTTGAAAATCCGCCTTCTGAAAGTAAATCTACAACTCTCTTGTTGTAATTTATTTCTATTCCAAGATTTTTAAGTCTTTCTTTTGTTTCTTCAAGTAAAATTTTTGTAATTTCTTTGATGGCGTTCTTATCAAGTGAGTTGAACATTATTATATCGTCAAGTCTATTTAAAAATTCTGGAGCAAAGGCATTTTTTATTGCCTTATTTATTATTTCCTTATTTGAATCGTCAATTTCTTTTTCGACATCTCCGGTTCCAAATCCAATTTTCGGATTTTGATTTAAAGAAGAAACTCCAACGTTACTTGTCATAATTATAATTGTATTTTTAAAATCTACAGTTCTTCCTTGGCCATCTGTCAAACGTCCATCATCAAGAATTTGTAAAAGTAAATTGAAAATATCTGGGTGGGCTTTTTCAATTTCGTCAAATAAAATTACAGAATATGGATTTTTTCTTACAGCTTCTGTAAGTTGACCGCCTTCTTCGTAACCAACATATCCTGGAGGAGATCCAACAAGTCTTGACACGGCAAATTTTTCCATATATTCACTCATGTCCATCCTGATTAGATTATCCATATCTCCAAACAATTTTTTTGCCAAAGATTTTGCAAGATATGTTTTACCAACTCCTGTTGGCCCTACAAAAATAAATGAACCTATTGGTTTTTTTGGATCTTTTAAGCCAACTCTTGCTCTTTTTATAGCGTGAGAAATTTTATCAATCGCCTTATCTTGACCTATAACTTCTTTTTTAAGATCAATATCAAGATCCATATATTTTTGTTTTTCATCTTCTGTTAATTTTGTTATCGGAACTTTTGACCAAGATGAAACAATTTTTGCAACTTCATCAAAAGAAATTTTTAAATCTGTTTTGCTTTCATCTCTTTCTTTTTCAAGCTTTTCGCGAGTTTCATTTATTTGATCTCTTAGGCTTGCGGCTTTTTCAAAATTTTGCTCATTTATAGCCATATTTTTTTCTTCAATGAGCTTATCTAAAATTTCTTTTTTTGAAACTTGATTTTTATTTTCCTTATAATTTTTGATTCTTTCTTTTGAGCAAGCCTCATCAATTACATCAATCGCCTTGTCTGGCAAAAACCTGTCTTGGATATATCTTTGTGATAAATCTACAGCAGCTTTTATGGCCTCATCTGTAATTTCTACCTTGTGGTGGTCTTCGTATTTATCTTTCAATCCTTCAATTATTTTTATTGTGTCATCTTTATTTGGCTCTTCGACATGAACTGGTTGCATTCTTCTAGTTAAAGCTTGGTCTTTTTCTACATGCTTTCTATATTCATCAATGGTTGTAGCACCAATTATTTGAATATCGCCTTTGGCAAGAATTGGTTTTAAAATATTTGCTGCATCCATAGAGCCTTCACTTGCTCCAGCTCCCAAAACCATGTGAAATTCGTCAATAAATAAAACTACATCTTCTCTTTGTTCAAGTTCTCCAAATAATTTTTTTAGCCTATCTTCAAAATCCCCACGATATTTTGTTCCTGCAATCATACTTGCAAGATCAAGTGAGACAATTGTTTTTTCTTTCATAACAAAAGGAACTTTTCCACCAACAATTCTTTGGGCAAGTCCTTCAATTATTGCAGTTTTTCCAACTCCTGGATCTCCAATCAAAATTGGATTGTTTTTTGTTCTTCTTAAAAGAATTTGAATAACTCTTTCAACTTCATCTTCCCTTCCAATAACTGGATCAATTTTTCCAGCCTCTGCCATTTCATTTAAATTTTTAGCAAATTTTTTTAAATTTTCGCTCAAATTATTAGATGTATTTGAAGATTTTTCTTGCTTTTGCAAACGAATCAAATTGTCTCTGATAATTTTTTTATCAAGACCTGACAACATAAACATTAAATTTGTAAATGAATCATCGTCATTTAAAATTGCAAGAAGAACATCTTCTTCGCTTGCAGAAACTTTTTTTCTTTTTTGGGCAAAAAGTCTTGCCCTATCAAAAATTTGTCTTACTTTATTAGAATATTCCTTTGCAGGTCTTACCGCAGAGCCTTTGCCAATATTATTTATTACAATTGACCTTAAAAGTTCGTAATTTGCACCAGCTTCTTCCAAAGCCTTTGTTGCAAGAGAACCTGTTTTCATAAGGGCCAAAAGCAAATGTTCAACTCCTATATAATCATGGCTAAGAGAATAAGATTCCCTTCGAGCCTGACCTGTTAGCCTATTTAATTTGTTATTTTCCATTATCTAGCCTCCATGTACGAATTTAAAAATTCATATCTTTCATTGTCACGGTTGCCCTTGTACCTATCCTTTGTAATATTGAAAATCAAATACTCAATTTCTTGATTTGATAATTTTGTTTTAAAACCCAAAACATTATATTTTTTTAAATCATAAAGACAATTTATCATAGCAGTCATTGTCTTTAAATTTTTGCTTTCCAAATTATCTTCCAAAATTTTTATAGAATCTTTTATATCTTCATCATTTAATCCATTTAAAGATTGAAAATCTCTCCTAAATCTTCTCTCATTTCTTATAATTATATCAAGATTATCTTCCAAATTTTCCAAATATTCGTCCATTTTCTCCCTATAATTTCCGAAATTTTTCAAAATATAAATATCATCGTCATAGGATTTAAAATATTCTGGAACAAATCTTGTAAGATAAATTCCATCATGAGCAAGACTTGATTTTAAAGTTAGATATGCTTGGGTATTATCCAAAAGTCCAAACAAAAATAATTTGAACCTTATTTCAATTCCATTTCCACAATCTCTACCAAAACTTGTCAAATATCCATATTGAGGAGAAAAAGAAAAATCAAATTTTTTATCCAAATCTTCTTCAATTTCCATCGCCCTTTCATAAGCAAGTTTAATTTCTTCTCCAAAATTTGAAATATTTATAGAAATATGGTCTTTATCATTTATAACAAGAATATAATCATCCTCAAAAACAAGACCAATCACTGCTTCTTTATTTTTTGAATCTTCTGTAATTATTCCTGCATTAATAAGTTTATTTAAAGTATTTTCATCTATCTCATCTAAAAGTATCAATTCATCCCCATAAATTCCCCTAAATTTTTCAATAATTTCTAGAGAATCTTTTTCCGAAAGACTTATGGGAAAATTATATCCTTCAATATTTCTTTTCAAAGATAAGTTGTTTTCAAGTATTATGTCCTTATAATAATCTATCAATTTCTCACCTTCATATTCAATTCATCTATTTTTTCTTTAAGATCTTGAGCCTTTTCAAAATCTTCAATCTCAACTGATTTTTGCAATTCTTCTTGCAAATTTTTAATTTTTATTGCCACTTCTCTGAAATCTCTGTGTTTTTTTGGAAATTTTCCGTCATATTTTTTCAAATTATTTACAGCCTTCAAAATTTCTACCGTAAGTTTTTTGTCGATTTCATAGCAATAAGGACATCCAAAAACTCCACTTTTTATATTTGTCAAAGAATTTCCACACTTTGGACAAGTTTCTTCTTTTAATGATGAAAAATAATCATAAGAAAAATTATTTTTGGAAATTTTGTAATCATAATAAGAATCGATAATTTGGTCAAGGCTTGGAACAAATTTATCTACCAAGCTTTTCCAATCAAAATTATTTATATCAATATCTTTTTCATTTCCATCAAAAAGAAAATTTCCTTCGCCTTTGGATAATTTTTCCATACAATCATTGCACAAGTGGAAATCATGTTCTATGCCATTTATAATTGCTTTTACAGTTACATTTGCTTCGTTGTCGCATCTGTCACACTTCATAATTAACTCCTTATT
This sequence comes from Anaerococcus vaginalis, assembly GCA_018363915.1. Classification (GTDB taxonomy): domain Bacteria; phylum Bacillota; class Clostridia; order Tissierellales; family Peptoniphilaceae; genus Anaerococcus; species Anaerococcus vaginalis_C. The sequence goes on along the minus strand of JAGZMY010000006.1, from coordinate 4,103 downwards.
AGAAAGCTCAGTAAAATATTTTTTACTATATCATGCCTTACTAAATTTCTCTTATTTTTTTCTACATTCATAAGGGACTTGTCAAGGATAGCATAGACTGCAATTCCCAATTCATTTTCGTTCATATATCCCTTGTTAAAAAGTTCCGTAAAAAAACTTTTTGCCCTTTCCTCAGTTAATTCTTTATCTAAATTTTTAATAATATATTTTATATAATCATCTTCATCTTCAACTATAGTAATAATTCTTATAAAGCCGTTGCCGCCTCTTTTGCTTTCAATTAAATATCCATTGTATGGAGTAAATCTTGTAGAAAGCACATAATTAATTTGACTAGGAGAGCACTCAAATCTTGTTGCCAAATCATTTCTTCCAATTTCTACAAAACCATCTTGAGTATCTTCCAAAAGAGCTTTCAAGAATTTTTCTATATCAGACGTTAGTCCTGCCATAGATTTACCTCGATTTCTTTGACTTTCTCTGACCTTTCAAATAATAAATAAAGATTCAATTCGAATCTTATTTTTATTGTACACTAAAATAGTAGAGATTCAAGAATATTGATATGCAATAAAAACATAAAAAAACAAGGCCAAATATTTTAAAATATTTTAGCCTTGTTAATTTTTTTAATCATCTCGTCTGTTGCCAAATAAAATCCAAAGTCTTAAAAATTGTAAGGCAGTAGAAATTGTAGCTGCCACATAAGTTAAAGCTGCAGCTTTTAGCATATCTTTTGCATAATCATTTTCAACACCAACAAGCATGCCCGATTCATTTAAAACTTTCAAAGCTCTTCTTGATGCATCAAATTCTACAGGAAGAGTAATAATTTGAAAAATTAAAACAAAAGAAAATAAAAATATTCCAATGCTAATTAATTTTCCCATAGAAAGAAAAATTCCCAACAAAATCATAGGAAAAGATAATTTTGATCCAAGATTTACTGCTGGAACTATATAAGATTTTATTTTTAAAGGAATATAGCCTTCCTTAAATTGGATAACGTGACCGCACTCGTGAGCTGCAACCGCAAGAGATGCAATTGAAGTGTCAGTCATAGAAGTTTCTGATAAGGCAATTTCTTTATTAATCGGATTAAAATAATCAGACAAAGATCCTCTAACCTTTTTAATAGAAATATCATTGTAAGAATTTGTAGACAAAATATATCTTGCAGCATCAAAACCTGTTATAGATTTTTGAGTTTTTATTTTTTTGTACTTATCAAATTTTCTTTGAATATTAGCTTGAGCCAGACTACTAATAAGAAGTCCTATCAAAACTAAAACATAAGTTCTGTCGAAATAAAACATAATTTTCTCCTTTTATTTTTTTCAATATACTACAGGGATTTTTTATTTCAATTGGCAAAAAATAAAATACAAGGAAATTATAAAATTAAAATATAAATATAATAAAAGAGATCTCTCGACTTCGCTCGAGATGGGTTATGATTCTCTATATATTTGAGCTAAAGTTTAGTTGATATCATTTTTTGAGAAATTTTAAAACTATTATTATATATAAACTCAAACGAAGAAGTTCCCATACCGACCTAAGTGGAGGTATCTTATTAGTAAGGTTTATTTATGGATTTTTTAAATTAATGGATAAAGTTAATAAAATAGATCTCTCAATTTGATTTGCAAAAAATTAAATAAAATCCTTGAAAAAAATTTTTCCCAAAATAAAAAGACCCCTTTGGGCCTTTTTATAATATAGAAAAGAATAAGTTAGTCCTAGTTTTCTATAGGGAAAACTATAAGGAATTAATAATGAAAAACCTAGCTATTTACTAGCTAATATTATTATAGCATGATTTTTTAAAAATGCAAACTTTTTTCACGAATTTTTACATCCTTTTGTTTTCAATGTTTATAAGATAAATTTTCGTTTTCCTATTTTGATTTTTATTTATATTTGTCAACTTCTTTTTGGAGCTTATCTGCATGCTCACTATCTCCTAATAATACCAAAGTATCATCTTTTTCGATTTTCCAATTTGCTTCTGGATTTATTATTAATTCTCCATCTCTTTTATAAGCTATCACCATCATTTTATATTTTTTCCTAAAATCTATTTCTTTTAGAGATTTTCCTACAAGCTCGTCGTAGGCTTTTAATTCTATCATAGAATAATCGTCTGAAAAATGGAAAAATTGTAGAAGATTTGAACCTACTATACTTCTTGCAAGTTTTTCTCCCATATCAATTTCTGGAAAAACTATTTGATCTGCTCCAATTTTTTTCAAAATTCTTGCATGATTTGTTGATGTTGCTTTGGCTATAATTTTTTCTACATTATGGTCTTTTGCAAAAAGTGTTGCAGCCATTGACGCCTCAAGACTTTCTCCTGTTGCTATTACTGCCACATCAAAATTTCCAATTCCTAATTCTTCTAGCGCTTTGTCATTTGAAATATCGCATTGGACAGCGCTTGTTACTTTTCCTGAAATATTTTGAACTAAATCGTAATCTTTGTCCACTGCCATAACTTCTAATCCATCTTCAAAAAGTTTTGTCGCAACTCTTTCTCCAAATCTTCCGATTCCTAAAACTATTACACTTTTTATCATTTTTTTCTCCTAACCTATACTAATATTTGCTTCTGGATATCTTATATATTTTGTCTTTGATTTTAATCCTATTGAATAAGCCATAGTCATTGGACCAATTCTTCCTAGATACATACTTATTGTTATTAAAATTTTACCAAGTGTTGACAAGTCCTGTGTGATTCCTCTGCTTGCTCCAACTGTTGCAAAGGCTGATGAAACTTCGTAAGAAATATCAATTACTTTAAAGTTTTCGCTCAATGACAAAATAAAAATAACTATAAATATAAGTCCCAAATAAACCATTATAATCGCTAGTGCCTTTCTAATGATTTTTGGTTCTATATGTTTTTTAAAAATTGTAACTTCATCTTCTTGTTTAAAAATTGAAATTGTTGATAAAATCAAAACTCCGAAAGTTGTTGTTTTTAATCCACCAGCAGTTGATCCTGGAGAGCCACCTATTACCATCAAAATTATCAAAAGCAAAACACTTGTATCGTGCATTTGATTTAATTTTACAGAATAAAATCCCGCAGTTCTTGCAGAAATTGATTGGAAGGCTGATTGCATTATGGAATTTTTAAATCCTTCTTTGTACAAAACTCCACCAGTTTGGCTTTCGATTAAATAAAAAGCAAGTGTTCCTATAACAATAAGACTTGCGCTTATTATCAAAACTAATTTGGCGTGAGTTGATAATTTTTCGAAAGATTTTTTTCTAAAAATTTCTGCTGTAACCATAAAACCAAGTCCGCCGATTACAACCAAACTCATAAGAGTTATATTTATTAAATTATCATTTCTGTATGGATAAATTGAATCCCCCAAAAGATCAAAGCCTGCATTACAAAAAGCAGAAACCGAATGAAAAATAGAATACCACAAGCCCTTTGCCATTCCAAAAATCGGCACAAAGCGAAGGGATAATAAAATTGCTCCCAAAATTTCTACCAAAAAAGTAAAAACCAAAACATATCTAAATAATTTCATAATGCCTTGGAGGGTGTCTATATTTAATTGCTCTTTCAAAATTTGCCTAGATTTTAAGCCGATTTTTTTTCTCAAAAGCAGTGGAAAAAGTGTAGCCAAAGTCATTACACCAAGTCCTCCAATTTGAATTAAAATCAAAATTAAAATATGACCGTAGGTATTCCAATGTTCAGCCGTATTTACAGTTGTAAGTCCCGTAACGCAAGATGCAGATGAGGCAACAAAAATCGAATCAACTAAATTTGTAGCCTTGCCACTTCTTGTAAAAATCGGCAAAGATAAAATACATCCTCCAATAATAATCAAAATCGCAAAACCCAAAGTTAAATACAAGGGTGGATTTGATGTAATTTTATCTGATAATTTTTCCAAAAAATTTTGTTTATCTTTACTAATATTTCTCATTTTCTTTCCTTATATAAAAACTAATAAAATTTAAAGGCGCAGACTTTTGACAAAGTATACAAATCCTCATGCTAAGAATATCATACGTAAAAAATTGATTTGATTTCAAATTTGAAAATTCGTCAAAAATCGCACTGTTTGAGCGTT
>JAGZMY010000023.1 GCA_018363915.1 Anaerococcus vaginalis | reverse complement strand
GAATATCATACGTAAAAAATTGATTTGATTTCAAATTTGAAAATTCGTCAAAAATCGCACTGTTTGAGCGTTAGCGAGTTTGCGATTTTAGAATTTTGAGATTTAGAAATCAACAATTTTTGGAGTCAGATATTCGTGCTTGAGGGTTTGTCTACGCTCTGATCTATTTTTACAACAATCCCTTTATTTTTAATAAATCACTGATTTTTTCAATTTTATAATCTGATAGGTCTCCCTCACTTTCTTTACCATAGCCGTATTTTGCAAAAATGGATATATTATTATTTAGAAAACCAGCTTTTATATCGGATAGCCTATCTCCTACCATTATAAAATTATTAATTTTATTTATTTTTATTATTTCTGCTTTTGATTTATAATTGTAATCTTCTCCTACTAAATATTTACTAAAATATAAATCAAGATTATAGATTTTTCTTGCATTTTCTATATATTTTTTTGTACAAGAAGATAAAATTATAAGTTCGTGTTTTTCTTTTAGGAAATTTAATACTTTTTCTGTTTTTTCATATAAACTACCAAAATCTTTCATATTTTCTATCATCAAATCCCCTGTTGTTTTTATTAATTTTTCTTTATCGTAGGAATCGTCAAGAAAATCATCCCAAATTTTTCTTGGTGGATCCCCAAGATATGATTTTGGATCAAGATTTGGTTTTTTTATTTTATATTTTTTTAAAGTATCATAAAATGCTTTTTCATAAATTTCGTCACTTTTATGGATAGTTCCATCAAAGTCAAAAATTATTTTCATATAAGATCCATTAGATTTGCCATTTCAATTGCAGATATTGCTGCATCACTTCCTTTATTTCCCGCTTTTGTTCCTGCTCTTTGAACAGCTTGCTCTATTGTATCAGTTGTAACGACTCCAAAAATAATTGGCTTTCCGCTTTCAAGTGATACATTTGCAATTCCTTTTGAAACTTCTGAGCAAACATAATCATAATGAGAAGTATCTCCTCTTATAACTGCTCCCAAACAAATTACAGCATCATAATCTTTGTGAGCTAATTTTTTTGCAGCAAGAGGGATTTCAAAAGCTCCTGGAACTCTTACAAGCTCAATCTCTTCATCTTTTACTTCATGTCTTTTTAATGTATCAAGACAACCTTCTACAAGCCTATCTGTTATAAAATGATTAAATCTTGCAACAACAATTGCATATTTTTTACCATTTGAAACTAAATTCGCACTATATTCTTTCATCTAATTCTCCTTAAATTCTCTTAAATCGTGACCCATTCTGTCAGCTTTTGTTTTTAAATAAATTCTATCTATATGATTTGAATGAATTTCTATTGGAACTCTTTTATTAACTTTAATATCGTATTTTTCCACTTGTTTGATTTTATCAGGATTATTTGTCATTAAATCAATTGATTTTACTCCCAATTCTTTTAACATACGACAAGCTATTTTATAATTTCTCAAATCTGGTGCAAAACCAAGTTTTAAATTTGCATCTACCGTATCGTAACCTTCTTCTTGAAGATGATAGGCTTTTATTTTATTAAATAATCCAATTCCTCTTCCTTCTTGTCTTAAATATAAAATAATTCCTTCTCCTTTTTCATCAATCATCTCCATTGCCTTGTGAAGTTGATTTCCACAATCGCACCTGTTTGATGAAAACACATCCCCAGTCAAACATTCAGAGTGAATTCTAGTTAAAATATTTTCTCCATCAATCTTGCCTTTGATTAAAGCCAAGTGTTCTTTTTTTTCAACTTTGTCATAAAAACTTATGGCTTTAAATTTTCCATGATCTGTTGGAAGATTTATAATATTTGTTTTTTCCAAAAAATTTTCTTCATTTTTTGAAAAATCCAACTTGTTTTCTTTTATATATATTTTTATCTCAGCAACACTTGTCATTTTCATTCCAAGTTTTTCTGCAAGCTCAACTACTGCTTTTCCTCTTAGCATGTGACCATCATCTGCCATAATTTCACAGCATAAACCAATTTCTTTTAAATTTGCAATTTTCATCAAATCAATTGTAGCTTCTGTGTGGCCTTCTCTTACCAAAACTCCCCTATCTTTTGCAATAAGCGGAAAAACATGGCCTGGTCTTCTAAAATCACTTGCTTTTGTATTATTATCAGCAAGTGCCCTTATAGTTTGTGCTCTTTCAAATGCTGAAATTCCTGTTTCTGTATCAACATGGTCAATTGAAACTGTAAAGGCTGTTTCGTGATTGTCAGTATTATTTTTAACCATCATTTCCAGGTCAAATTGTCTAGCAATATTTTTACCAATCGGTGTGCAAATCAAACCTCTTGCATATTTTGCCATAATATTAATCATCTCGCCTGTAACTTTTTCTCCAGCACAGATCATATCGGCTTCATTTTCCCTATTTTCATCATCAGTTACTATAATTATTTCGTTATTTTGTAATGCTTTTATTATCTCTTCCATATTTTTTAAAAACCATTTTCCAATAAAAAGTTTTTATCCAACCTTTCTTCTTTTTTATTTGCCATAGATTTTTGGATAAATCTATTTATAATATCAGTTTCAATATTTATTTCATCGCCAATTTTTTTGTATTTAAAATTTGTTCTTTCTATTGTTTCCGGAATAAGTGATACATCAAAACTTGTAATTTTATCATCAGAAACAGTAAGAGAAATTCCATCAAGAGCAACTGAGCCTTTTTTCACAATCAAAGAGCAAATTTCTGGGCTTGCTGAAATTGTATAAACATTTTTATTTATATTTATAATTTTCCCAACCCCATCGACATGACCTTGAACAATATGACCATCAAGCCTATCAGAAAGTCTCAAAGCTCTTTCAAGATTTACATTTTTATTTACAATTGACCTATCAAATTTAGTCATTTTTAAACTTTCATTCATAAGATCCGCCTTGTAAGTTTTATCAGTAATTTCTGTCACTGTAAGGCAAACCCCATCAGTCATAATAGAATCTCCAAGTTTTGTATCTTCCAAAACAATACTTGCTTGAACTTCAATTTGAACATGGTCATTTATCTTTTTAAAAGATAAAATTTTTCCCATTTCCTCAGATATTCCAGTGAACATTTTTAGCCTCAATCATAATATCATTATCAAATCTTTTCACATCTTCAATCTCAAACTCATAAGCATCCTTAATTTTATCTACTCCCCTTCCATAAAAAGAAGATTTAGAATCAAAACCACTAATTATTTTAGGCGAAATAAATTCATAAATTTTATCAAACAAGCCTTCTTCTAAAAATCCATAATTAAGACTTGAGCCACCCTCAACCAAAATCGAACCGATTTTCATTTGGTAAAGTTTATTTGCCAAATCATTTAAGTCAACATGGTTGTTTTTCATTTTACATTTTATTATATTCAAATTAGGATTATTAGTATCCTTGCAAGTTGCTATATAAGTTTTTTTATCACTTTTTAAATTAAAAATCTTATAAGACATATAATCTTTTTCAATTTCAAGATTAGTATCCACAATAATTCTTACAGGATCAACACCGTTTTCAATCCTTGAATTTAAAGATGGATCATCCTTAATCAAAGTATTTTTTCCAACAATTATTGCATCATAATCACTTCTTAATTCATGAACATAAGCTCTTGATGATTCATTAGAAATCCACTTAGAATCATTAATATTAGAAGAAATTTTCCCATCCAAAGTTTGAGCAAATTTTAATGCAATAAGAGGTCTGTTATATTTTATATTGAAGAAAAATTTTTCATTTAATTTTTTTCCTTCATCTTCAAGTAAACCCGTAACAACTTCAATATTGTTATCTTTTAAAACTTTAAGACCATCGACCTTTGGATTAGTATCAATATTTGAAATTATAACTTTTTTAATATTTCTTTTAATAATTTCCAAAGTACAAGGACCTTGTTTGCCCCAATGAGAGCAAGGTTCCAAATTTACATACAAAATCGCTCCATCACAATCACTTTTCAAATTATTAAAACAATCAACTTCCGCATGAGTTTTCCCATACTCATGATGAAAACCCGTAGAAATAATTTCATTATTTTTTACAAGCACAGCACCAACAAGTGGGTTTGTTAAAGTTTTTCCCCTTGCTTTTTTTGCAAGCTCAAAACATTTTCTCATATATTCTTTATCATTCATCTTGCCTCCTCCACAATTCTAGGCAAAAGAAAAAGTCCCATTTCAGGGACTATAATTATTTCAAAAAGAAAAATCAAAATATCTTCTCTCATCCAGACTATACTGTCGGTATAGGAATTTCACCTATTCAGCAAAAAGCTCGCGGACTTTACCGCCGGTGGGGAATCACACCCCGCCCTGAAGAATTGTGTTATTTTATTTACACTTTTATTATAATACAAATTTTATTTTTGTCAATCGTTTACATAAATAAAGTAAATATAACTATTATATTAAAAATGAATTAATTTTTATTCTACCTTTTCTATGAAAGGAAATTTCAAATTATCATTTACAAGAATATATACTCTGGATTCATCTTCATCAATGTATTTTTTTCTGCTTGGAAATCCTATCCATTCATTTACAGCATCTTCCATTTGACTTCTTTTCTTTAAAGGAAGATAAAGAGTGTAATCTCTACAAATTTCATTTTCAGTTGGATCATTTGTTTGAAAGCCATAAGGAACTTCAACAGATTCATATTTCTTCTCATCTTCTTCGCTAAATGGTACATTGCCTATAGGCATATAGTCTACAAGCTTTAAACTATAAGTTAAATCATCAATTTTTTGACTAACTTCAAATTTACCTATACCATTTGCTAGATATGTAAAATAATCATCTTCGTATTTATATGATAAATCAAAGGTTCCCGCTTCTTCTCTAAAGTGTATTTTTGTAAACCAATTACCCCCTTCTTCTTCTTGTAAAATAAGTTCTTTGCCTATTAAATCTTCAAGAATATCTTGATTTTCCAAATTTTTGTTATAAGTTTCTGTAGGCTTATTATTTCTTTTAGAAAAATCTCTTACAATAGAAGATCTTGATTTAAAAACTCTATCATAAAAATAATTTTTTTCGCCTCTTATTTCTTTTATAGAAATTAAATCTTCTTGTCCATAAGTTTTTATAGGTAAAAATATAAGGCCTAAAATAAATAATATTATAAGTTTTTTCTTTTTCATAATACGCTCCTATCTTACATATTCAACCATAAAATTTTCTTCGCTCGCATCTTTTTTTCCTATGGCAAAAACTTTAAGTTCTCCATCTTTTATATGTTTATCATCAATTTTTGCAATACTTCTTTCATGATCTTTTATGTCATTAAGCTTTCTATGCGGTAGATAAAGAATATATAAATTATCCTTGTCATCTTTTCCATACATTTTAGATTCTATATATTCTAGGGTAAAATCCATGCCTTCAATATTTCTTATTTCACTTTCTCCTAAAGGAAGATCATAATCTATCCTCCTTAAACTTATAAGATAGGATGTCTCATCAAGTTTTTCTTTTATGTCAAATTTCCCATTATAAAGTGAAACTTTACCTTGGTTATAATCTCCACTTCTAAATGCTCCATCAAAATACCCATCTTTATAAAAATATATGGCTTCTGATTGGCTTTGATATGAATAGAAAAATTCTTTTCCCTCAAGCTCATCATATATTTTCTTATACTCATCCTTTTTTATATTTTTTACTTTCTTTGTTTCTTCAGATTTTTGGCTACTTTCTACTTTCGAATTATCAACTTTTGTATTTTCCTTTGTTTCTTTTTTATTACACGCAGAAAAAATTAATAATATACTTAGCATTACAAGTATTTTTCTTTTCATAAAAACTCCTTTTTGTACTTAATAATATCTTGATAGAATAAATATTTTATTCTATCCCAGATAACGACTATAATGTACTTATCTTAATTATCTTTGTTTTGGAAACCTACACTCGTTAAATATCTAAAAATATTTTTATCATTCGCAAGAAACCTTCTATAAGAAATGTTTTCCTATTATATACTAGTTTGTCTTTCTAACAATTATATTTAAATGTGTCAAATAAGTAATAGTCATATTTCTCTTTTTTATATTATATCATCAGTTTAGAATTTATACTAGAAACCATTGTTTGAATAATCATTATCATTTTTCATTACTTTTAGGATCTACTATCTTAGTATGGTATATCTTATACGTGACTTGAAAGTTAAAACTGAGTATCATTTTATTAAAATTGTACATAAATCCTAAGAACTCCCTATATATTTACTCTAAATCTTTTTTAAGCATAACTATATCTTTAGTTCTGTAATCTTCAGTAAATCCACAATCTAAAAAAATTTTTATAGCGCTATTATCCAAAGCTATACTATCATACAAACTTCTTAATCCATTATTTTTTGCCAAACAGCATAACAGTTTCAAACCTTCACGTCCATATCCTTTTCCACGATATTTTGAATAGATAATTACATTTGCTAAATATTTATTCTCTATTTCATCTAAATGATAAGCTATCTCCCCAACAAAATTATTATTTTCATCAATTAAATATCTATAAAGCCTTTTTCCATCTGGCTTTTCAATCCAATAATTATACCATCTTTGCCACTTAGGTTCTGGAAAATCAATAGTTCCTCCCCATGCTTTATTATAAGACATAGTGTCTGGATCAGATAGTAGCTTTTCTCTAAACCATAAGTCCTCATATTTTGGAATATAAATCTTAACCATTTATTTTACTCCTTCAAATAAAAATTCATTTTTAAAACGCATTTGATAAATCACTTAGATATAATACATAAAATCCTTGAATTTTTTATATTATATCATTTTATCAAAGCATTATTACAGATAGCAATAGCTTATACAACTTATCAGAATAATATCCCTTATGGTATAAATTTAAATTCATTATCGAAAAAAATAATTTTCACATAAAAAGACTTCTAAAGTTCCTTTTAAAACCTTAAAAGTCTTATAAATTATTTATTAAATTCTTTCGAGCAAAGCTATAGTCTCAACATTAGATTATTAGGCTATTAATAAGTTCTTCATCACGCTAATAAAAGTGTTGATTTTACTGATGTTCTATCTGCAATGTAAATCCCATTTATAAAAATTCCGATTAGGCTATTTAAAGACACTAAATATATACGCCTTTTATATTTAATATATCTTTAATATTATAGAGTTCATTTTCTATTTGCTTTTTATTTTCCTCTTTAAACTCATACAAAGATAATGTACTATAGGAATAATTACATAATAGCAATCTTACAATAATATAACTATCTAAACTAAAATGTCTTCTATTTCCTTTTTCGCCAAGTTTTATGAATTTCTCATATATATTTTCATCGAATTTTTCAAATAACGAATACCACATCCATTTAATAAATTCTCCAAATATAAAATGAGAAACATGTGACTTCGAAATTTCGCAACACAGCTCATTTATAAATTTTGTTTTTTTCAAATCATCAATATCTTTTCTTACTTTAAGTTTATTAATCGTGCTTTCCCAAACTTTAAATTCATCAATTTTCATTATTGCTCTACCAGAGCGTTCTGAATATGCGAGTCTAAAAATCAATATCATGATAATATCTTCTAATTGCATAAAGTCAAGAAGATACTCGAGAATATTTTTTGACATCAAGTCTCCTCTCAATAATATATTCTTACTAACTTTATTCCTTATACAAATAAGATATTCTGGTAAACCCTGTTTTTTCATCTTATCAGAAAACAATTTAATAAACTCATTATCTTTATTTTCATTACCAATAATATGTTCAAATGAAATTTTAAATATTGAGGATAAATATCCGTGGTTTTTAATCTGATTATCTATTCTATTTAAAACATCAAATAATTTCATAATCCTATCTATATCATTAAGCTGATTTAGGAAATCAACATCTCTAAACTTTTCTTCTAAAATTGTACATATTTCTGAAATACGCAAATTACTTTCTACCTTGTCTTTGATATATAAATTATATTTATTTTTTGTATAAATTCCCCAGAATATATTTTTATATTCTTCATTTTGATGCAAGTTCGTCTCTATTTCCAACAATCTACTTAAATCTTGAATTGCAATATTCACAATCTCTATTGGTAACACATTTAATTTAATTATTGTATCCCATTTAATGTGATAGTACAGTTCAAGCAGTTTCAAAATTCTACTAAGTAGATAAGTATCAATAAACAATTTTATCTTTTTGTTTATTTCACGTCTTTCATATTTGTATACCATATTTAGTATATCATCAATTTTATTTCCTTAACATTCATATGCAATTCTATAAAATTCTATAATCTCAGAATCACCTGTACTAACTGCATTACCCTTATTAATAATATAATTAGTGACTCCTTCAACATTGCTATAAAAATTATTTTCTATTCCTAATATACTTTTCGCGTTGAAAATATTATTAAATATTCCTTTGAAATCTTGCTTAATCTCAATTCTTATTTTACGCTTTTCAGATTGATTAGTGATTTTATATAAATAACTTTGAGAGAAATTTTTTCTAGACAAATCTACTGCCTCTATAAAAAGTGAGGTGTAATAAAACGCACAAACTATGAATGCAGCTAGCCATATTGAATCTATATATTTAATATGTGCAACTATTATTCCAAGCATTTCATTTAATACTTTAGAGCTATAATCTAACTCAACACCAATAGAAATAATAGGAAGAATAGCAATTATCCAAAATAGGAGTTTAACTGGGAGTTCGTTAAATCTTTTAAAACAAAAATTATTATGAAATTTCAATTTTTTTATATTATAGCCCAAATAGAAATTATCTTTATTCTCAATATCAATCGTCTGCTTTTCTAAAAAGTTCGATATAAATGTAATTATTGACACTAGTCCAACAGACATTAAAAACATATCTTTTCCTTTTATTTCCACAGATATATTTTCATGAATCATTACTGCTAACAATCCGACTAACCATATTGAAATATTTTTTATCAGATTCCTTATGATTCCATAAACAAAAAATAAAGCTCCCATAAATTTTTCAAAACATAATATAAATAAATGCCATAATTTATTTTTTAAGTTTTCCATCATAATTTGACACCTCTCTTTGAACTATATTTATTACTCTTTCTACACACCGTTCCATCTTTTAAAACTTCCACATTGTTGCAGAATATCATTTCAAATTGAACTGCTTCAGATTGCTCTTTTGATATGATTCCCTCATGGTATTCCTTATTCAAATACTGATTCTCAAAGCTGCCAGAATCAGCAATTGCCATATCTCAGGTATACTTCCTTCTTGTCAATGTAGATTAAATTCCTTTCTTGCTCAAGCTTTCTTTTCCTTTCGGTGATTTAATAACGTTTGTTTTCAGCCTCTTATAATTCCATCTCTGTAGTCTCAATAAACAAAAAAATCAGTTCTAAAGTTACAACCATCTATTTTTCAGTGATCAGAACTGTTGTCAAACGATCTAAAAAAAGTATTCCGATAATCACTAAAAAATAACTATTTATCGCAATCCCTTGATTTCAAGTCTATTCTACACTGTTTAGTCCTTCACTCTTGACATCAATACTACCATCTCCAGATGTGATACGTAGGCTTTTTTCTAAGTGTTGTTAACTTAATATTTTGTTAAAATTTCATTATTTTGTTTGCAATTGTATATACTTTCCCATTAATTTTGTTTAGGCTATTTTGAAAAATTTTAAATTGATATGTTTTATTATTCATTCAAATGAAGCTCTCCCTAACACAAATAAAATAAATCATCTTCTTGAAGCGATAAATAAACCTTAAAAATTGTATTTACCATTTTTTTATTTTCGATAACTTCAAATTTATAACTGCCATCTTTTAAGTCAGAGTCTTCTCTTATTTTATCCATAACATAATATAAAGCTAAATTAGCATCACACGAATTATTGTTCTTTTTTAAATATTCGACAGTCAATTCTTTTACTTTATCAGAATAATTTTCAATAAAAAATATTTCAAAATCCTTATAAGATTTATCAAATCTCCAAGATGTAATCTCATTCATACCTATTGAAAAACTAGATAAGTTAAGACAAGTAGTGAGAATATCATAATCTGTATTCCAATCAGTAAGAATTTTTCTTCTATATTTAATCACTTCTAAAAGTTCTTCTTTATCGTTTTTTTAATACAACAATTTATTTTATCTATAATTTCAAATTCTCTTAAAAGATACTCTAAATAATCATATTCTAAATAAAATGAACAGTTTCCATAATAATCAAGCCAATTTTTCGGATAAATAACAGGATAAAACATACCATTTTCTATTCTTGATATTTGATTATCTACTGATTTTAAAATTTGAGACAATACTTCTGCAGATTTTTTTGCTAATACATATCTATTCCTACCTTCTTTATTTATTGTGTAAAAAACCGCAAAGAAGGATATAAATGTCGAACCCATAATTCCCAAAAAAGTTATTTGATTATTCGTAAAATTTTCAGCAAAAATAAGCAGCATAACTAGTCCTACTACAATTAATGCAATTATACCCATTACAACTCGAAATGAAAATGGTTTTTTATTCCTTATAATATTAAAATTGTGACTCGACATTACTGATTCTAAAATTTCAACATCATCGATTTTAAATTTGTTTTTTTATTAAACATTTAATCCTCCATTTTTATTTAAAATAACAAAACAAATTATATTAAATAGCAGTCTTTATAAAAATAACTTCACACAGTATCCAAAATTAAACGGAATGTCCCCTGTTATGTACAGATTACATTCCGCTTAAAATATTATTAAATTATTCCGTGTTTACGGGTTCAGGTCATTACGTATATGATTGATACATTTACTACCTATTTTTTAATTACTTATCGAATAATTATTCTTTGATAACTTTGTTATCTTTTTTCCTTTTCTATAGTGAACAACAAAAGGTTTTTCTTCATTATTAATATTTAAGTGCATGATTTTATTTTTTTTCTCAAAGACCCCAGCAAATTTATATACTTGCCTATTCAATATCCTGTCTTTCATTTTTACAAATACTATTCTTTTAAATACTTCGTTCTTATTCTCTTTAATGTCTGGTAAAAATTCAAATATTTTTTCGCCATCCTTTGAGATAATATTTATATAATCTAAGTTTTTATTATACGGAATATAATTACCTTCATTTTCGATAGCTAAGCCTGGTAACCAAATATAACAATCTTCAATAATTTTATAAAAACACTTTTGTGTTATACCACTTCTATCAAAAAATAATCTTAATTCCTCTTGGGTAAAAATATAATTGTCGTCAATGTCTAGTAGACCTTTTTCAAGAGCTTTGTATATATCAGGTCTTGTATCCCATGGTTCAAAATCAGTTGTTTGTGATTTCTTTTCTCTAATTCTATTTACTGCATTATTTATATCATTATTGATACCTTCTATAGATCTGTATTGATTTTTATCGTTAGAATTAAAGATTGGTATTCTAATTTCTTCATATGACGAAATTGAATTTATAATATCTGTAAATCTCAAATTATCTTCTTCTTTATGGTTAAGATGATGTATTTCATCACATTCAATACCAATATTTAACTGAGGAAAGTATAAATCAATTAAAGCATATTTTCCATTTGGTCTTCTTACATACTGTTGAGAAACAGGTTTAATATCATAATCGTTTAAATCATTATAAATTCTATTAATTACATAATTTTCAAAATCTTTTCGCTTAGTTCTTGATAATGTTTTTGCAATATATTCAAATTTATTCATAACCTTCCCACCTTATTTTTTTATCAAATTATACTTTTGTCTAATTATATATTAATACTGTTAAAGTTACAAATTATGTGGGAAAATAAATTAACCTGTATCACATAAACAATAATTCTCTGCTATCATATACACTTTCTTCATTTATATTTCCATTTCTAATGGCCCCATCTAATGCAATTATATTTACAATCACTCCATCAATTTTTTCAGTGGACTTTTATTTGTTAGCTTTGATATTTCCCGCTGGATCTGTACTAATAAATATATTATCAACCATCCACCTTAATACTGGATGTCCTCCGTGGGCAATTTTTCTTTCAAGGGTTAGCTTCATTAACTCTTTTGTAGGAAGAGACATTTCTTTAAACCATTGTCCAAATGGAACTACAGTAAATCCCATATCTTCTAAGTTTTGAACCATCCTAACTGCTCCCCAACTATCAAAGTCTATTTATTTAATATTGTATTTATCAACTAACTCTTCTATAAACTTTTCAATAAAACCGTAATTAAATACATTTCCCTCTGTTGTTTGAATAACTCCTTGTCTTTTCCCCAAATCTTAATTTACATGGTCTCTTTTAACTCTTAGGTCTAGATTATCTTCTTATAACCAAAAATAAGGAAGAATTTGAAATTTATCTTCTTCATCTTGTGGAGGAAAAACTAAAACAAAAGCTGTAATATCCTTTGTAGATGATAGGTCAAGTCCACTACCAGTTACTGCTCGTCCCATATCTGAGCTAAGTTTTCTATTGGCTGCTCCAGTATCAACATTTAACCTTCCAGTCCAATCCCCGCAATGGATTTACGATTGCTCCCGGATAAATCGATTTTAAAATTTCTGTAGATATATTTGACTGGCAAATAGTAAGTTTATTTCTATCAAGAATGTATTTCCCATCGAAAGTATAATTAGAATAAATTTCACGAACAATTAAAGATAGTTTCTTTTCTTAATCTGATGTAGGTACTCCTTTAAAGATTCCATTGTTTCCACATCTTATCCTTTCTTTTTGATTATTTGATAGGTGTATATCTTGTTCTACAATTTTAATGTCTGCTATAACCTCTCCAGATATTCTATTCACTGGTTTTTCTATTTCATTTTTATTTAAATTATAATTTGTTTCTATAATCACATGACAATTTCCATGCCCCAGCAAAACTTAAACTACTATTTTAGGATTATCTTTTTCTTTATATGCTAAATCTACAATTGTACCAGCAATGCAATAACCTCTCCCGTAGTAGGATGCTTTCCTAAAAGTCCAAATTGACTGATTGCTTCTTCACATTGAATATATCTTGCAAAAGCCTGAGAGTATGATTCTAATAATCTTGGATTTACTAAGTTTTCACAGTTCCTCTGTTTTAACCAAGACCAAGTCTCTTTATATATTTTATCTGCACCAAGTGGTATACCATTCTTCTGCTTTGCTGATAGATAATCACTAGGTGTTGGCATATCTGTTCCATCAAGAACTGCTCCGTCTGGTAAGTCAACTGCATCTATTTCTTCTGGAGTAAATGTTGGTATATCGTTCATTAGTATTTCTACTTTTTTACCTTTTTCTATTTTTTCAGCAGCAGACTGTGGTTTACCCCCTGCTTTTACTCTTCTTCCACCTCTATATGTTCGTCTTTTGCGATAGTATCACCTCCTAATACTTAAATATAAAATCTCCCTTCAATAAACAATATTGTTTACTGTGGGGAGATTTTTAGTTTAACTATGTTTGTCTAAAAATAGAAAAGATCCTCAAATTTCTTTTCTAAAGCAATGCAAAGTATCAAAGCTAATTTAGCAGTGGGGTTAAATTGACCAGTTTCAATTGAGCTAATTGTATTTCTTGAAACACCCACCTCATCAGCTAACTGTTGTTGTGAATAGCCTTTTTCTTTTCTGACTTCTTTTAAATGATTTTTGAGAACTAGTTTATCATCCATAATCCATCACTACTTCAATGTTATAAGGTTAGCTACAAATAAGGCAATTCCTATAATCGCCATAAGTATCCCCATTAACAATTGCTTTCTTTCTTTTAATTTTGCATACTTTACAAGTTCTTTCGTTGCTTCAATACTAAAATAAATACTTAGTATTCCATAATTAAAGGAATTGAAGAAAAAAGCTTCAATTCCAAATAGGATGGCAGCAACAGCTAATCCGATTTGGCTGGAAACTTCACCTGCTTTTTTAAAAATATCAACCATCATCTCATCGTGATTTCTATACTCCTCACGACTTCTTTCTAAAACTTCATCTCTTTTCATATTTATTCTCCTTTATTCTTTCGCCAAGTTTACTTGGTATTTATATTATATCATGCCAAGTTTTATTGTCAATAGCTTAGAATAAATATTTTTCCTTTTGAATGATATTCTTTAATACCCTCATTGAACTCGTTTTTTTAAGTGAGATGGTGTCACCGTTTGTAGGGAAATAAATCATAGAAATTTGATATTCAAATCCCACTAAAGCTATCCTCCAAATCTATCTAATCATAGTTTTATTAGTAAATATGAATAAAAGGCAAAACTTTGCAAAATCTACATATGTAGGAATAAGTCAATCAGTAAATGTATTATAATTTATTATATCATTCTGGAGAAAAGAAAAAACAGCCCGTATGAGCTGTTTTGATTATTATTTTCTTGTCCAATTTACATTTATTTATTAGATATCCCTAAAATATTTCTTTACGCATTAATAATATTAAAAGTAGAATTAATACTATAAACAATCTTTCCTTTTCCTTATCCCGATTATTAAACTATTGGGGCTGACAAACATTGATGTAAGCCCTGTTGGTCTTAGCTTTGTATAGTTTTTAAATATATAGACTGGAAGTAGGAAAGAAATAATAAATATAGAGATTCCAATTACAAATATTTTTTTACCAATTTTCTTCTTCAGACTATTCTATTTTTTTGAAATTATATTGTTCGAATTAAATCTATAGTCGGTCTGTCTAATATTCTTTTTAAAGAAAAATTATAGATTAGTAAGTTGATTGCGTATACCACAATAGAAAATCCAAGAAATAATTTATAGTCATAATATCTTATTAATATATTCAGACTTAAATTAGGAGCTATACGAGATATTACAATCATGACT
>JAGZMY010000005.1 GCA_018363915.1 Anaerococcus vaginalis | reverse complement strand
TAGCGTAGACAAACCCTCAAGCACGAATATCTGACTCCAAAAATTGTTGATTTCTAAATTTCAAAATTCTAAAATCGCAAACTCGCTAACGCTCAAACAATACGATTTTGACGAATTTTTCAATTTGAAATCAAATCAATTTTTCCGTATGATATTCTTAACATGAGGGTTTGTATACTTTGTCGATACTATTAAACAGCTTTGGCTGTTTTTTTATTTTTAAATTTTATTTTGGGAATTCAAACCACTTTTTTTAAAAAATATAAAAAAATTGAAAATTTCAAAAAAATTTTAAAAAAATAAATTTTTTAATCCTTTACAATTTACAGATTTTGGTATAAAATATATGTGAAGTGGAAATAAGTGGTAGAAGGTGGGTCATGTTTTTAGGAGAATTCATTCACAAATTAGATTCTAAAAATAGAATAATGATGCCAAGTGAATTTAGAGATGATCTTGGTAATGAATTTTATGTAACCAAGGGCCCAGAACGCTCATTAGTTTTGTATACTATTGAGGAATTTGAAAAACGTGCCAAAAAGTACGAAGAATTATCCTACCAAAACAAAAACAACAGGGCGATAAAAAGATTGTTTTTTTCTTCCACTATCAAGGCTTATTTGGATAAACAAGGGCGAGTTTTATTAAATAAGCAATTACGCGACTATGCTAATTTAGGCAAAGAGGCTATTATAATCGGAAATAATTCAAACATAGAAATATGGGATTTGAATAATTGGAATGATTATATTGGTGATGTTGAAGTGAACTTATCAGAAATTATGGATCAGTAATATGGAATTTTCTCATAAATCAGTTTTGTTAAATGAAACTATTGAAAACTTAAATATAAAAGAAGATGGAATATATGCTGACCTAACTTTGGGTAAGGGAGGCCATTCTAAAGAAATTTTAAAAAAATTATCACCAAATGGTCTTTTGATTGGCTTAGATCAAGATAAGGATGCTATCAAAGCAGCTAGAGAAAATTTGAAAGATTTTTCTAATGTCTTATATTTTAATGAGAATTTTGAAAATATTGAAAATGTTCTTGATGAAGCTGGTTTTAATAGGATAGATGGCGCTTTGATGGATATTGGCGTAAGTTCTTACCAAATTGACAATGAAGATCGAGGTTTTTCTTATATGAAAGACGGTCCATTGGATATGAGGATGAACAAAGATAATGAGTTAACAGCAAAACAAATTGTCAATGATTACTCTTTGGATGAGCTTTGGAAAATTTTTTCTGAATATGGAGAGGAAAGATATTCCAAAACAATTGCTAAAGCAATAGTAGATTACAGAAAAATGCACGAAATTAATACAACTTTACAACTCCGAAATATTGTTATGAAATCTGTAAATACTAGCGAAGCTCATCCTGAAAAAAGAGTATTCCAAGCTTTAAGAATTGAAGTTAATAGAGAGCTTGAAGTTTTGGAAAATACTTTAGAAAAAATAGTTGATCGTCTAAACAAAAATGGAAGATTATGTGTAATAACTTTTCATTCTTTGGAAGACAGGATCGTTAAAAATAAATTTAAAGAGATGAGTAAAAAATGTATTTGTCCACCTGATTTTCCTGTTTGTGTTTGCAATCATGAAAAAAAGGTTAAATTAATTAGCAAAAAACCTATTTTGCCAAGCAAAGATGAATTGAAAAATAATAATAGGTCTCATAGTGCTAAGCTTAGAGTTTGTGAGAGGATTTGATATGTCAAGTGCTTTGAAAAAAAGAAAAATAAATAAAAATTTAAATAAAAAATTAAAGCTAAGTTTTCACGATCAAACTTCTTATGATATTAAGTTTAGATATAATAAACTCCAAAAAAAAGATAGGAAGTTTAAGAGAAATATATTAGCTTTATTATTTTTATCTTTTATTTTTATGGGTTTTATTTCATTACATAATTATATTAAATTGAATAATAGAATAAAAGAGTATAATAAATTACAAAGTCAATATACATCTTATCAATTAACAAGGGATAGATTAAATAGTGATCTTGAAGATTCAGTTAGTTTGAAAGAAATTCAAAGATATGCGATGGAAAATCTTGGCATGATTTATGAAAATGAAGGTAATGTTGTATATCTTAATATTGATAGGTAGGAAAGATGAAAAATACGATTTTAATTATTTTAATTAGTTTAATATTAACTTTGATTTTGGGAAAAATTATAATTCCAATTTTAAGATCAAGTCATATTGGACAAAATATTAGACAAGAAGGACCAAAAAGTCATTATGGAAAAGCAGGTACGCCAACTATGGGTGGTATTATATTTTTAATATCAGCACTTGTTTTGACATTGATATTTGTTCCTTTTTCTATGAAAACTTTTATATTATTGTTAGCAACTTTTGGATTTGGAGCTATAGGTTTTATTGATGATTTTAGAAAATTAATTTTAAAAAGATCATTAGGATTAACTGCTAAGCAAAAAATAATTCTTCAAGTTGCTTTATCATTTTTAATTGCAATTTTATGTTTTATTTTCCAAAATGATACAATAACAAAATTGTGGATTCCTTTTACAGATATTAGATTAAATGTTTCAATTTTGGGAATTCCTATAATGATGTTTATTATGATTGGAACTTCAAATGCTGTAAATTTAACTGATGGACTAGATGGTTTATCTACTCAAGTTTCTATTCCAGTATTTTTAACATTTATAATTTTAAGTCAAAATATAGAAGATGAATTGTTTGCAAGTATAATGCTTGGTTCTGTTTTAGGATTTTTATTTTATAATTCAAATCCAGCAAGTGTATTTATGGGGGATACAGGTTCTATGGCTATCGGTGGAGCTGTAGTTGGACTTGCCATAAATATGGGAATGACTTTATTTTTAATTATACTTGGTGGAGTTTATGTGGCTGAGGCTTTAAGTGTAATAATTCAAGTTGCCTCATACAAATTTAGAAATAAAAAGAGAATATTTTTGATGACTCCAATCCACCATCATTATGAATTGAAAGGATACAAAGAACCAAAAATAGTTACTGGTTTTACAATAGTATCAGTAATTTTATCTTTGATTACTTTATTGATAGTATTATGAAAAAAGTTTTAGTTTACGGTTTAGGAATTACAGGCATATCTACAGTAAAAACTTTGGACAAATTAGGTTATGAAGTTTTTACTTTCGATAAAAATAAAAATACTGATGAAAGATTAGAGGGCTATAATTATAGCCCTATTTCTGATATTAAAATTGAAGAAAAATATGATTTTGTAGTAAAATCTCCAGGAATTAGACCAGACGATGATATTATAAAAATTTTAGAAAAAAATAATGAGATAATTACTGATATTGAATTGTCATATAGACTTTTTAAAGATAAAAAAAATATAGCAATTACAGGAACAAATGGCAAAACAACAACCACATCTCTTATTAGCCATATTTTAAATCAAAGTGGTAAAAAAGCTATTGGGGTAGGAAATATTGGCGAAGGCATCTTGTGGCAAATGTATAAGAATGATGAGATTTTTGTTGAAGAAATTTCTTCATTTCAACTTCACAATACCAAATTTTTTAAGCCACATATAGCAGGGATTTTAAATATTACGCCAGATCACATAGATTGGCACGGATTATTTGAAAATTATATAGAAGATAAGTTGAAAATTGCTATAAATCAAAATGAAAGTGATTATCTTATCATTAATCATGATGATGAAATTTTAAGAAAAAACAAAAATAAGTTCAAAGCAAAAATATATGAATTTTCTATAAAAGAAGAAGTTCAAAGAGGAATATATTTGAAGGATGACTCTCTTTATTTAAAAGATGAAAAAGAAATTTATCTACTAAAAAGAGAGGATTTAAAAATTGTAGGAGATCACAATCTTTTAAATGTATCTTGTGCTATACTTTGCTTGTATTTATTTGGCCTTGATCTTGATGAAATTATAAAATATACAAAAACTTTTAAGGCTATTGATCATAGACTTGAGTTTGTAAAAAAAATTAGAAATGTATCTTTTTACAATGATTCCAAGGCTACTAATGTAGATTCTGCAATAAAAGCAATAAATAGTTTTGATAAAAATGTTATTTTGATTGCAGGTGGCTATGATAAAAAAATTGATTATACGCCCTTGTTTGAAAATACAAAGAAAAAAATAAAAACTATGATTTTAATGGGTCAAACAAAAGAAATTTTACAAAATCTTTGCGAGAAGTATAAAATTAATTATTATTTAGTAAATGACATGAAAGAAGCTGTAAATAAATCTTTTGAAATAATGAAAGATTTTGATACGGTATTGCTCTCTCCTGCAAGTGCTAGTTGGGGAATGTATGACAATTACATGCAAAGAGGAGATGACTTCAAAAAAAGAGTTTTAGAAAAGGAAGATTAGATGAGAGTAATAGTATCTGGCGGTGGAACTGGCGGACATATTTATCCAGCCATAGCCATGTGTCAAAAATTAGAAGAAGAAATAGATTATTTGGAAATTCTTTATGTGGGATTAAATGATGGGCCAGAAAAAAGAATTGTAAATAAATATGGTTACAAATTTAGAGCTATTGAAGCTATGGGTCTACCAAGAAAAATTTCCAAAAGACTTTTTAAATCTCTTTTGACAAATTTAAAAGGATTTAAAGAAGCAAAAAAAATTATTAAAGAATTCAAACCAGATCTTGTTATAGGAACAGGTGGTTATGTTTGTGCACCAATTCTCTATCAAGCAAGCAAGAAAAATGTAAAAACTTTGATACATGAATCAAATTCTTTTCCAGGAGTTACTACAAGATTTTTGTCAAACAAAGTCGACCTTGTTTGTATATCATTTGAAGAAGCAAAAAAACATTTGAAAAATAAAAAAAATGTTTATGTAACAGGAAATCCAGTAAGAACTAATTTTAATACATCATACAGTCAAGAAGATTTGGACAAGTTAGGAATAAAAAAAGATAGACCAGTAGTTTTTTCTTTTGGAGGTTCTAATGGTTCAAAATATTTAAATGATGCTGTTAAACAAATGAGTGAATTTATGGATGGGAAATTTTATTTGCTCCATCAAACTGGATTAAAAAATTATGATGAATTTATAAAAAATACAAAAGAAAATGAATATATAAAGGCATTTTCTTATATAGATAATATAGATTTATTTTATGCAGTAAGTGATTTGGTAATAGCATCATCTGGGGCTATGAGTTTAAGCGAAATATCAAATCTAAAAAAAGCATCAATTTTAATACCAAAAGCCTACACAACAGAAAACCATCAAGAATATAATGCAAGGTCATATTTGAAAAAAGGTGCTTGCTCAATGATTTTAGAAAAAGAATTAAATGGAAAAATCCTCTATGAAAATATACTTGATATTGTAGAAGATAAAGAAAAATTAAAGGAAATGGGCGAGAAGGCAAGCTTGTTACAAAATCCTAATGCAAGTGATGAAATTTATAGTTTGATAAAAAAAGTTATGGGTATGTGAAATGAGCAAAAAAAATAGACAAAAAAATAAAGGCAGAAAAAAATTAAAAAGAAAACAAAAATTATTTACTCCTTTTTTTGTGATTTTTTTAATAATAGTAATCGCAGCTATATTAATTGTTAATTTATTTAGGCATGATTACTATAAAATTTCTCAAGTTTATATAAAAGGAAATAAAATTTTATCAAATGATCAAATTTTATCAAAATTAAATAATCCAATGGGAACAAATATAATTTTATACGATGAGAAAGAAAGTATAGAACATCTAAAAAAAGAAAAAATAATAAAAAGCGCCAAAATAGAAAAAGAACTTCCAGATAAAATTATCGTAAGAGTAAAAGAAGAATATCCTTATATGATTACAAGATACAAAAAGGATAGCTATGTTATTGCAAATACAGGAAAAGTATTGGATAAAACAGTAAATGAAGAAAATAATAATTTATTAAAAATCAAAGGAATAAAAAACAAACCAGAAATTGGAAAAAATTTTACCGATAAAAAAAATCTAATAAAATTTATCGATTCTATTCAAAAGCTAAAATATGCTAAAGACATAAAAGAAATAGACTTGGAAAACTATAATGAAATTGGTATAATAATAAATGATATTCAGATTAATTTCGGAGATTTAAAAAATTATAATTATAAACTTAAACTACTTGATTCAGTTTTAAAGGATATAGAAAATAAAAAAATAAAAGCTTATTCAATTAGCCTAGATAAGGGTAAGAATCCAGTAGTTGAAGTTGAAGAAAAAAGTCTTGACGAAAAAGATGAAAATAATTAAAAATATTAATCTTAATGAAACGGGGGATGAAGATGGCAAATATTAACATGGAAGTAGAAAATAACGCCTTAGCCAAGATAAAAGTAATAGGAGTTGGTGGTGGCGGAAATAATGCTATAAGTAGAATGAGAGAGGGTGGCCTTTCTGGAGTAGAATTTATTGCATTAAATACAGACCTTCAAACTTTAAATGAAGCAAATGCTGACATCAAATTACAAATAGGAGCTAAGCTTACAAGAGGACTTGGAGCTGGAGCTAATCCTGAAATTGGTGAAAAAGCTGCTGAAGAAAGTGAATCTGAAATTGATGAATCACTAAAGGGAGCAGACATGGTATTTATCACTGCTGGAATGGGCGGTGGAACTGGTACTGGAGCAGCCCCTGTTGTAGCAAGAAAAGCAAAAGAACAAGGAATACTTACAGTGGGTGTTGTAACTCGTCCTTTCACATTTGAAGGAAGAAAAAGACAAACATCTGCAGAAGGTGGAATTGAAGCTTTAAAAGAATGTGTAGATACATTAATTACAATACCAAATGATAGACTTTTACAAATTGTAGAAAAAAGAACATCAATGGTAGACGCATTTAAAATGGCTGACCAAGTACTTATGGATGCTGTAAGTGGTATTTCAGAACTTATAGCTGTACCAAATGTAATCAACCTTGATTTTGCCGATGTTAAATCAATTATGTCAGATCAAGGAATAGCTCACATGGGAATTGGTAGAGCAAGCGGAGAAAACAGAGCAGTAGATGCAGCAAAAGCAGCTGTAAATTCTCCATTACTCGAAACTTCAATCGAAGGAGCTAACGCAGTATTATTAAATGTAACTGCAGCAGAAGTTGGTCTAATGGAAGCAAACGAAGCAGCAGAATTAATTAGAGAACATATAGATTCAGATGCAAATATAATTTTTGGTGTAGGAAGCGACGAATCATTGGGCGATGACATTAAAATTACTGTAATTGCCACAGGATTTGATCAAGACAACCAAACAAGAAGAGAAGTTTTAGAAAATAGAAGATCTTCACAAGGTGTTAGCCAAAGACAAACACCAAAAAAACAAAGTTCTTCAAATCCATTTGACGATATAGATCTTCCAGATTTCTTAAAATAAAATGAAGTGTCCATATTGTGACTCAAATGATACAAAAGTTATAGACTCTAGAGCAACAGAAGATAATCATGCTATTAGAAGAAGAAGACTATGCCAAGCTTGTAATAAAAGATTTTCAACTTATGAAAGATACGAAGACCAAACTTTAATGGTTGTAAAAAAAGATAATACTAGAGAATCTTTTGATAGGTCAAAACTTATAAGTGGAATTGTAAAATCTTGCGAAAAAAGACCTGTAAGCATGGAAGACATTGAAAAAATAGCAGATGATATAGAAGTTTCTATAAATCATATTGGTAAAAAGGAAATATCATCCACTACCATAGGAAAATTTGTCATGGAGCATCTAAAACAATTAGATCCTGTAGCTTATGTGAGATTTGCATCAGTATATAGGGAATTTAAAGATGTTGAGAGTTTCTATAGAGAGATTAAAAATTTAAAAGAAAAAAATTAGAAAATTTAAGGGGCTATTGCAAGATGAAAATGACAAAAAACAAATTCATTTTGCAACAGTCCTTTTTTTGAAAGATTGGATAAAATGGACTTATTTGAATTAAATAAATTAAGAGAACTAGAAAAGTCTGCGCCATTAGCTGACAGGATGAGACCTGAAAAAATTGAAGATTTTTTAGGACAAGATCATCTTCTAGGAGAAGGAAAAATTTTAAGAAGAATGATAAAATCTGATAGAATTTATTCTTCTATTTTTTATGGACCTCCAGGAGTTGGCAAAACTACCCTTGCAAAAATTATTTCAAATTCAACTAATATGGCTTTTGAAAAAGTTTCTGCGGTAGCTAGTGGAATTAATGACTTAAAGAAAAAAATTCAAATTGCAAAAGATAATTTGAAATTTGAAAATAAAAAAACTATTTTATTTATTGACGAAATTCATAGATTTAATAAAAGTCAACAAGATTATTTACTGCCTTTTGTTGAAGATTCTACAATTATTTTGATAGGAGCTACAACAGAAAATCCATATTTTGAAGTAAATAAAGCTTTAATTTCTAGAATGTATGTATTTGAATTAAAAGCACATACAGATGATGATTTAAAAAAATTAATAGATATGGCTTTAAGTCGAGATAGGCTTTTACAAAATAAAAATATAAAAATTGACGATGATGCCAGAAATACTTTGGTTAAATATTCTAACGGGGATTGTAGAGCCTTGTTGAATGCTTTAGAAATTGCAATATTTTCACAAGAAGATAAAGAAGGTATAATAGTAGTTGATCGAAAAAGTATTATAAATTCTATCCAAAAGAAAATTTCTATTTATGATAGAGATGGAGATAGACATTATGATACTATTTCTGCTTTTATAAAATCTATGCGTGGCTCAGATCCTGATGCAGCGGTTTATTATTTGGCAAAAATGTTAAATAGCGGGGAAGATATAAAATTTATAGCAAGAAGAATGATTATATTTGCATCAGAAGATATTTCGCTTGCTGATCCCTACGCACTAAGCCTTGCTACAAATACTTTTACAGCAATTAATACTGTAGGTATGCCAGAGGCAAGAATTATTTTGGCAGAGACTTGTATATATTTATCTTTAGCAAAGAAAAATAATTCTACATACCTTGCTATAAATAAGGCTATGGATTTTGTAAAAAATGAAAAAGATCTGGAAGTACCAAATAAATTAAAAGATACCCATTATAAAGGAAGTAAAAATTTAGTTAAAGATACTTATTTATATCCTCATGATTATGATGGATATGTAAAACAAGACTATCTTCCAGATGGCTTTGTAGATGAAAAATTTTATAAGCCAAAAAATATAGGTTATGAAAAAATACTTAATGAAAATTTAGAAAAAATTAAGAGAGGAAATAAGGATGAAATTAAGAGAGATTAAAAAAGATGTTGAAAAATACATCGATCAAGAAATTACAGTTGAAGGATGGATTAGACAGGCGCGATTTACAAAAAATGTCGGCTTTATTGAATTAAATGATGGAACAATTTTTAAAAATCTTCAAATTGTTGTTGGAAAAGAATTAGAAAATTTTGAAGATTTACAAAAAGAACATCTTTCAGCGTCATTAAAAATCAAAGGAATTCTTGTAAAAACAAATAATGCCAAACAAGCCTACGAACTTCAAGCAAAATCTGTAGAAGTTTTAGGTCACAGTGATGAGAAATTTCCTATTCAAAAACAAAAACAATCTCTTGAATATATGAGAACTATTCCTCATTTAAGAGCTAGAACTAATACTTATAGGGCAGTTTTTAGATTAAGATCAAAACTTGCTTATGCTCTTCATAAATTTTTCCAAGAAAGAGGATTTATTTATTTAAATGCTCCATTAATTACTGCATCTGATACAGAAGGTGCTGGAGAAATGTTCCAAGTTACCACTCAAAATTTAGATAAATTAGATTTAAATAAGGATGGAAAAGTTGATTATTCTAAAGATTTCTTTGGAAAAAAATCTTATTTGACAGTTTCAGGACAACTTGAGGCAGAAGATTATGCCCTTGCCTTATCAAATATTTATACTTTTGGTCCAACTTTTAGGGCTGAAGAATCAAACACACCAAGACACGCTGCGGAATTTTGGATGATTGAACCAGAAATTGCTTTTGCAGATTATAATGTGTGCATGGATGTGGCTGAAGATATGATGAAATATATGATAAGTTTTGTTTTAGAAAATTGTAAGGATGAAATTGAATTTTTCAACGAAAGAGTTGATGATACTTTGATTGAAAGACTTACAAAAGTTAAAGAGGCAAAATTTGCAAGAATTACTTATACTGAGGCTATAGAAAAATTACAAGAAGCTGATGTTGATTTTGAATATCCTGTAAAATGGGGAATGGATCTTCAAACAGAGCACGAAAGATTTTTATCAGAAAAAATAGTTGACGGTCCAGTTTTTGTTACAGATTATCCAAAAGATATAAAGGCATTTTATATGAGAAGAAATGAAGATGGAAAAACTGTTGCAGCTTTTGATATGTTAGTTCCTGCTGTAGGAGAATTAATAGGTGGAAGTCAAAGGGAAGAAAGATATGATGAGCTTGTAAAATCTATGGAAGATAATGGATTAAAACTTGAAGATTATCAAAATTATTTAGATTTAAGAAAATATGGAACAGTTGTTCACTCAGGATACGGTCTAGGATTTGAAAGAGCTGTTATGTATTTAACTGGAATGAAAAATATCCGTGACGTAATCCCTTACCCAAGAACAGTAAAATCTTTTGCATCAAAAAACTAAGGAGAAAAAATGAGAGAATATAATCCAAATGCCATCGAAAAAAAATGGCAAGAGAAATGGGATGAAAATGAAACTTTTAAGTCAGTAATTGATAAAAATAAGAAAAAATTCTATCCACTCGTAGAATTTCCTTATCCATCAGGTCAAGGTCTTCATGTTGGCCACCCAAGACCATACACAGCTTTAGATATTGTTGCAAGAAAAAGAAGACTTCAAGGAGAAAATGTAATTTATCCTATGGGCTGGGATGCTTTTGGACTTCCTACAGAAAATTATGCTATAAAAAATCACATTCATCCTTCAATTGTAACAAAAAATAATATCGAAAATTTCAAAGCGCAAATGAAATCTATAGGATTTTCATTTGATTGGTCCAAAGAAGTAAATACAACAGATCCAAATTATTACAAATGGACTCAATGGATTTTCATTCAATTATATAAACATGGGCTTGCTTATAAAAAAGAAATGCCAGTAAACTGGTGTCCTTCTTGTAAGGTAGGACTTGCTAATGAAGAAGTTGTAGATGGAAAATGTGAAAGATGTGGCTCAGAAGTAACTCACAAAGTTAAAAATCAATGGATGCTAAAAATCACAGAATATGCCGATAGACTTATTGATGATTTGGACGAAGTTGATTATGAGGAAAAAATAAAAACTCAACAAAAAAATTGGATTGGAAGAAGTCATGGTGCAGAAATTAATTTTTCTTTAAAAGATAAAGATTACAAATTAAATGTCTACACAACAAGACCTGATACAATTTTTGGGGCAACTTATATGGTAATAGCTCCTGAACATCCAATGCTTGAAGAATTTAAAGATGAAATCAAAAATTTGGATGAGGTAAAAGAATATCAAGATTTTGCTAAGAAAAAATCAGATTTTGAAAGAAGTGAGCTTACAAAAGAAAAAACTGGTGTAATGCTTGATGGAATTTCTGCAATAAATCCTGTAAACGGAAAAGAAATTCCAATTTGGATTTCTGATTATGTATTAATTTCTTATGGAACAGGAGCTATAATGGCGGTTCCTGCTCACGATGATAGGGATTTTGAATTTGCAAAAAAATTTGATATGCCAATTGTTCCAGTAATCGATACAGGCGATGAAGATTTGCCAACAACTTCAATTGATAAGGGGATTTTAATAAATTCCGATTTTCTAAATGGTCTATCTGTAGAAGAAGCTAAAAAGAAAATGATAGAATTTGTTGAAGAAAAAAATCTAGGTTCTGCTAAGGTAAATTATAAATTAAGAGATTGGGTATTTTCTAGACAAAGATATTGGGGAGAACCAATCCCAATGATTTATTGTGAAGAGCACGGATGGGTTGCTGAAAAAGAAGAAAATCTTCCAATAAAATTACCAGAAGTTGAATCTTATGAAGTAACAGATGATGGCGAAAGCCCACTTTCAAAAATTGATGAATTTGTAAATACTACTTGCCCAATTTGTGGAAAGCCAGCAAAAAGAGAAACAGACACCATGCCACAATGGGCTGGATCTTCTTGGTATTATTTAAGATATACAGATCCAAATAATAATGAAGATCTTGCAAGCAAGGAAAGTTTAGATTATTACACACCAGTTGATTGGTACAATGGTGGAATGGAACATACAACTCTTCACTTATTGTATTCAAGATTTTGGCATAAATTTCTATATGATATAGGAAAAGTTCCAACAAAAGAACCATATCAAAAGAGAACTTCTCACGGAATGATTTTGGGAGAAGACCATCAAAAAATGTCAAAATCAAGAGGCAATGTTGTAAATCCTGACGATATTGTAAGAGATTATGGGGCAGATACCCTAAGATGCTATGAAATGTTTATTGGAGATTTCAGATCAACAGCTCCATGGTCAGATGAAGGGGTTAAGGGTTGTAGAAAATATTTGGAAAGAGTATTTAACCTTTATGATTTAGTTGAAGATGGCGACGAATATACAAAAGAAATTGAAATTTTAATTAACCAAACTATCAAAAAAGTAAGTGATGATTATGAATCATTAAAATATAATACAGCAATAGCTTCACTTATGAGCTTGTTAAATGAAATGAGAAATATTGGGAAAATCACCAAAAAAGATTTCAAAACTTATTTGATTTTATTAAATCCAGTTGCTCCTCACTTAACTGAAGAATTGTGGGAAGAAATTGGTTTTGAAAGCGAATTGAATGAAGCAAGCTGGCCAATTTATGATGAAAGTAAACTTGAATATGATTCAATTGAACTTCCTGTTCAAGTTAATGGTAAAGTTAGGGCTACAATAAAAATTGCAAAAGATGCGAATCAAGAAGAAGCTGTAACAAGTGCAGAAAATGATCAAAATATTCAAAAAAATATAGATGGTAAGGAAATATTTAAGGTAATATATGTACCAGGAAAAATATTAAACTTGCTTGTAAAATAATAAAAAAGCTCTTGCAAAAAAAAATTAATGCAAGAGCTTTTATTTATACCTAGATTTTTGAATAAGTGAAATTATTTTTCTGATTTTTTCAGAAGAATTTAAGTCATCAAAAGATATTTTTTTAATATTATTAATTATTTCTATATTATTATTTGTGAAATTTTTGTAGTCAGATCCTGCTATAAAATCAATAAAGAAATTTTTTTCGATTTTTTCTATAGAAAGAATAAAAATTCCTTCTAAATCTTTTGTATTATTTAAATAAACTCCAAAATTATCTTCTCGTTCAAAACCATTTATCCAAACAAAATCTTTATCCTTATTTATTTTTAATCCCAAATCAATTATTTTATTAAAAATTTTCAAAAAATCATCGGCAATAAAATCATCATAGAAATTGGAAATTTTTATTTGTCCATAAGAATTTTTGATTTTTAAAGAAACTTCCTTGTTATTATAAAATTTAGCAAACAGAGATTTAAAAATATAAAAAGCTGTATTATACGATAAATTTTTTTCTCTCGTATTTTTGTCCAAAGAAAGACTTACAGATGATTTTTGGGGTTTATTTTTGATTGTATGAACTAAATTTCCATTTATAAACTCAACATCCAAAAGCACATTTTCCGAAATCTTTGGATTTTCATCTAATAAATAGGAAGAATTAGGCATAAAAATACTTCTGTCCAAAATTATTTTTGTTGTATCATCTTCGTATTTTCTTTTTACAATTTTGGCGCTTATTTGATTTATTTGTGGATGACTAATATATAACAAATCCTTCATAAAATTACCTCTAAATTATTATATCATATGTTATAATCATATTGGGAGAATCTTATGAGAAAAAATTTGTTTTTTTTACTTATTTCTTTAATATCTGGTATAGGAATTTATACTTATTTTGAGGCTTATAATTTTTTGTTTGTGATTATAGGCTTATTTGTATGTGTAATTTTTCTTTTTGTAAAAAAATCTTCTATTTCTTTTTTGTTTTTTGGATTTTCTCTTGGTATTTTTTTGGCATCTTTTAATTTTCATTCTTATAAGCTTGAAAAATATGATAATTTAGATTTAAATTTAATTGTTGTTGAAAAAATTCAAAATGATGATTCTTATACTTATTATGTAAAAGCAAAAAATATGGATAAAAAAATAAATGAAAAATCTACTTTTACGTCTGATAAAAATTTTGAAATAGGAGATAGATTAAGGGCAAATTGCAATATTTCTATGCCTTCTACAAACACCAATCCATATTTATTTTCTTATAGGAAGTATTTATTATCTAAAAAAATAAAAAGCAAGCTTGATATAAAATCTTTTGAAAAATTGGGAGAATCTCCTTCTGTTTTTTTAAAAATTAAGAAAAAATTTGATTTGTATATTAAAAAGATTTTTGAAAAAAATTTGTCTAAGGATTCTTTTTCTTTTGTAAAAGCTGTTATTCTTTCGGATAGATTTGAATATAGACAAGGTCTTTCGAAATTAGGCTTAGCTCATATTTTGGCGGTTTCTGGTCTTCACATTGATTTATTGATGGCTTTGTTAATATTTTTATTGATAAAAGCAAATATTTCATACAAGTACGCTTATCCGATTTCTTTGGGAATTTCTTTATTTTATGCCTATTTAATTTCATTTCCATTTTCGGTTTTGAGAGTTTTATTAATATACAGTTTATCTTATTTGGCATTTTTACTAAAAAAAGGCAAGGATACAGGAAAAAATCTTATTGTAGCCATGTTATTAATTTTATTTGCAAATCCTTTTGCAATTTTAAATTCTGGCTTTATTCTTTCGTTTTTGGCAGGATTTGCAATTTATGAGGTTTATCCAAAACTTGTAAGGGGAAAAAATTTCTCTTATTTAAAAAAATACATAATTTTTATTATTTGCCTGCAAATAACTTTGGCTTTTCATGTGATTTACTATTATGGATATTTTAATTTGCTTAATTTTTTTGCGAATTTTTTGGTTGTTCCAATTTTTTCTATAAGTATGTACATAATTTTTGGGATAATTATTTTGTATCCAATATTTGGCGGATTCTTAGCTGGTTTTTTCTTTATTTTGGATTTTTTGATAAAATCTATCATGGATATAGCATATTTTTTGAGTACTTTTACAATTTTTGGCTTAGACTTTCCAAAAGAGTCAATCTTAATTAGTTTTTATTATTTAATACTCTTGTTTATACTTGTGAAATTTAAAAATAAAAAACTAAGGGCAAAAAATTTTTTGGCGATTTCTATAATTATAGTGATTTTTTCTATTGTAAAAGATAAAAATAAGCCGATTTCCTATCAAATGCTTGATATTGGGCAGGGAGATTTTTTTATTTTGGAAGATAAGGGCGATTTTTATTTGTTTGATTGTGGGGAAGTTTCTTACAAAAATTATTCATCAACTGAAAAAATAGCTATAGATTTTTTAAAGGCAAAAGGAGTTAAAAAAATCAAGGCGGTTTTTATATCTCATGAGGATAAGGACCATTCGGGTGCTTTGGAAAAATTGAAAAATGAATTTGAA
Organism: Anaerococcus vaginalis; assembly: GCA_018363915.1. Taxonomy (GTDB): domain Bacteria; phylum Bacillota; class Clostridia; order Tissierellales; family Peptoniphilaceae; genus Anaerococcus; species Anaerococcus vaginalis_C. Next base: position 118,892 of record JAGZMY010000005.1, on the reverse strand, counting down.
ATTGGCCCTGTAATTTCTAATACTTATAATAAAAATCTAGGGAAAAAATATAAATTTTTGGAAATGAAAGAGGGGAATATTTATAAGGGAAAAAATTTTAGCGTTGAATGTTTAGAAAATTTTTCTGGAGATGAAAATTCTAATTCTATGCCACTTTTAATTAGGATAAATGATTTTAAAATTTTGACTATGGGTGATTTGTCAATGGAGTATGAACAAAAAGTTGCAAGAGATATTGATATTTTGAAAGTTTCCCATCATGGCTCAAGATTTTCAACTTCAAAGGATTTTGTAAATAAAACAAGTCCACAAGTTGCTTTAATTTCAGCTGGGAGAAAAAATACTTATGGACACCCATCAAAAGAAGTCTTAGATAATTTAAAAAATGTTAAAATATACAATACTCAAAAAGATGGATATTGTAAGATAGAATTTTACAAGAATTCATTTAAGGTAAAAAAATATGTGAAAGGAGGATTTTTTAGATGAATTATAAGGAATTTATGGCTGAACTTTTTTCAAAAAAAAGCAAGGGAATTTATCTAATTGATTCAAAAGAAGAATATCTAAAAGAAACAATTATAGACCAAGCAAAGGATTTGATTTCTTTTCCTGACTTTAATTATATAGAAATTAAGGGCAAAAAAAGCCTTGAGGACATAAAAACTGCCCTGGATACATATCCAATAATGGAAGATAAAAAAGTTGTGATTTGGAGAAATATCGACTTATCTAAAAATAATATAAAAGATTATGAGGAAATTTGTAATTTGATTATTGAAGATATAGAAAATTTAGCAGATTTTTTAACATTTATAATAATATCTGATGAAAGTGTATTTAAAGGAAAATTTTACAAGGCAATCAAGAAAAATGGAAATATTGTAGAAATCGATAGGCTAAATAATAATGAGCTTGTTTCTTTTATTGGAAAAAGATTTGTAAAAAATAATAAAAAAATCAAAAAATCCTATATTAATGAAATAATTGATAGATTTTCATATTTAAATAAAAATTCGCAAATCGACCTTTATGAGGTTGTAAATACAGTTGATAAAATTATTGCAAATTCCGATAAAAGCGAGGTTTTATTGGAAGATGTTCACGACCAATTAGACCAAGTTTTAGATTTAAATATTTTTAATCTCACAGATGCTCTGTCAAAAAGGGATACAAAAACTGCCATGAACACATATTTATTTATGGCAAAGAATATGGATGAAATATTTAAAATTTTCTATATGCTAGTAAGGCATATTAGAAATTTAATCGGAATAAAAATTTTATCAAAAGATTCTTACAATGATTCCTTTATGCAAAAATCTTTGGGCATATCAAGTTTTGAACTTAGAAAAGATAAAAGTTTTATTGGGAATTTTACTTTGGATGAATTATTTGATTTGCAAGATTTTTTATATACTTGCGACTTAAAACAAAAAAGCGAAGATTTTGATATGAATTTAAATATGTTAATTTTTATAGAAAAATTTTCAAAATAAAAAAATCGACTCATTCTAATCTTGGCGACTTTTCTAAGTCGCAAGTTTGAATGAACCGACTAAAAATTAAGCGTTTAATGAATTTAATTTTTTAGCTAATCTTGAAGTTGTTCTACTAGCTTGATTTTTGTGAATTATGTTTTTAGCTGCTGCTTGTTTTACTTTTTTATCAACAGTTTTGAAAAGTTCATTAGCTTTTTCGCTATCATTATTTGCAATAGCTTCTTCAAATTTTTTAACATAAGTTTTTATTTCAGATTTTGCTGATTTATTTCTAGCAGTTTGTTTTCTTGTTACATCAATTCTTTTTATTGCTGATTTAATGTTTGCCATTTTTTCACCCCCAATTTATATCGACTGATTTATTTTACCATAAAACTATATTTATTACAAATCTTTATAAATTTTAAATATTAAAATATTTGGAACTTTTGAGATATTCGTTTATAATTATAAAATGAGAGAGGTGTTATATGACAGAAAAATCTAATGATTTAGAATTTCTTGATTGGATAAAAACAATACTTTTGGCATTGGCAATTGCTTTTGTTATAAAAATTTTTATAATGGATGCAACAAAAGTTGAAGGAAATTCTATGCTAAATACATTACATAGTGGCGATATGCTATTTGTTGACAAAGTTTCAAAACATTTTAAGGGATATAATAGAGGAGATATAGTAATAATTAATGCTCCAGACCAAGAAGATACTTTGTATATAAAAAGAATAGTTGGTATGCCAGGAGATAATATAGAAGTTAAAGATGGAAATGTGTATGTAAACGGAGAAATCTACGAAGAAAATTATATAAATAACGAAGAAACCCTAACAACAAATGAAAATTCATCTTGGCAAGTTGGCGAAGGAGAATATTTTGTTATGGGAGATAATAGACTTCCAAATGCAAGCAACGATTCAAGAAATTTTGGTCCGATTTCCGAAGAAAAAATTGTAGGGCATGCATTTTTAAGATTTTTCCCGATTTATGATATAGGATTTGTAGATAAGGAAAACAGATAATGAAGAAAAAAGAGAATATTAGAAATTTCTCTATAATTGCTCATATTGACCATGGAAAATCGACTCTTGCAGATAGGCTTATAGAAAAAACAGAGTCTGTTGCAAAAAGAGATATAAATGATCAAATGTTAGATAGTATGGAGCTTGAGCAAGAAAGAGGAATAACCATAAAATTAAAATCAGTAAAGTTAAAATACAAGGCTAATGATGGAAAAATTTACGATTTAAATTTGATTGATACTCCAGGCCATGTTGACTTTACTTATGAAGTTTCAAGATCACTAAAAGCTTGCGAAGGAGCAATTTTGGTTGTTGATGCTTCCCAAGGAGTTGAAGCTCAAACTTTGGCAAATACTTACCTTGCACTTGAACAAGATTTGGAAATTTTGCCAGTTTTAAATAAAATTGACCTTGAAAGTGCAAGAGTCGAAGAAACAAAAGAAGAAATAGAAAATCAAATTGGTCTTGATACAGAAAATATTCCCTTAATTTCTGCAAAAACTGGTTTAAATATTGAAGATGTACTTGAAGATATTATAGAAAATGTTCCAGCCCCAGAAGATCATGATGACAAACCATTAAAGGCTTTGATTTTTGATTCATATTATGATTCATACAGGGGGGTAATTTGCTATGTTAGAATTTTTGAAGGAAGTGTAAAAGCAGGCGATGAAATTTTGATGATGGCAAGTGGAAAATCTTACGAAGTAACTGGCGTAGGATATACTATGAAAAATAGAATTGAAACCAAAGAATTAAAAAGCGGAGATGTAGGATTTATTGAAGCAAGCATAAAAGATATTAGAAATGCTAGAGTTGGAGATACAATTACCTTAAAAAATAATCCAACACAAAAAGCACTTTCTGGCTACAAAGAAGTTTTGCCAATGGTTTATTCTGGAATTTATCCAGCTGAAGGAGAATCATTTAACAAATTAAAAGATTCTTTGGAAAAGCTTCAAGTAAATGATGCGTCTTTAGTTTTTGAACAAGAAAATTCACAAGCTCTTGGCGTTGGATTAAGATGTGGATTTCTAGGTCTTTTACACATGGATATTATTACAGCAAGACTTGAAAGAGAATATGATTTAGATATAATCGCAACAGCACCATCAGTAATTTATAAGGTAAAAACAAAAGGACACGAAGAAAAAAAATTAGAAAATCCTAATGATTTTCCTCCACCATCAGAAATTGAATATGTTAAAGAGCCAATTACAATTTCTGAAATTATGACTCCAAAAGAATATATAGGACCAGTTATGGAACTTGCTCAAGCAAGAAGAGGAGATCTTATAGATATGTCATATATTGATGAAAATAGGGTTTCAATAAAATATAAAATTCCTTTAAATGAAGTTATTTATAACTTTTTTGATTCTTTAAAATCAAGATCAAAAGGTTATGCATCACTGGATTATGAAGTTGTAGATTATGAAGAAAGTAATTTAATAAAACTTGATATAAAAATCAATGAAGATAAAGTCGATGCTTTATCTACAATTGTTCACAAAGATTTTGCCTATGCTAGGGGAAGATCAATTGTTGAAAAATTGAAAGATCAAATTCCAAGACAACAATTTGCAATTCCAATCCAAGCTACAATTGATTCAAAAGTAATAGCAAGAGAAACTGTAAAAGCTTTAAGAAAAGATGTAATTGCAAAATGTTACGGTGGAGATATATCAAGAAAGAAAAAACTTTTAGAAAAACAAAAAGAAGGAAAGAAGAGAATGAGACAACTAGGAAGCGTACAAATCCCACAAGATGCCTTCCTTGCTGTTTTGAAATATGATGATGAATAAAAGTTAGGATAAGTCCTAACTTTTTATTTGCAAAAATTTAAGGAGAAAATATGGAAAAAATTGGAATCTATATTCATATTCCTTTTTGTAAGAAAAAATGTTTTTATTGCGATTTTACAGCCTTTCAAAATTTAGAATCTTGGATTGATTCATATTTTGAAAATTTAAAAAAAGAAATAATCTTGTACCAAAAAAATATAAACGTAGAAGTCGATTCTATTTATATTGGTGGGGGTACGCCAACTTACGTTGATTATCATTATATAATTGAGCTTGTAGAAATTTTGAAAAATTTTGATTTAAGTTATGTAAAAGAATTTACAATTGAGGCAAATCCAAATTCTTTGACCTTGGAGAAATTAAAAGCCTACAAAAAATTAGGCATAAATAGAATTTCTCTTGGTGTCCAATCTTTTGATGATAAAGTTTTAAAAAATATTGGCAGAGACCATAATAAGGAAATTGTCTTAAAAGATATAGAAAATATAAGAAAAGCAGGTTTTGATAATATTTCTTTGGATATGATTTTAAATCTGCCTGGTGGAAATTTTGATTCAATAAAAAAAGATTTGGAGATAATAAAAAAAATAAATCCAGAACATTTATCTTATTATTCTTTAATTCTTGAAAAAGGTTCACATTTTTATAGTCTTTATAAAAAAGATAAACTTAAACTCATGGATGATGATTTGGAAAGAGATATTTTTTCTTATATTGAAAAATATTTAAAAAATTTTGACCTAAATAGGTATGAAATTTCGAATTTTTCAAAAAAGGGCTTTGAATCCTACCACAATAAAAAATATTGGTCAGAAGGTGGATACCTTGCCTTTGGACTTGGTGCATCTGGATTTTTGTCAAATGTAAGATATAATAACTTAAAAAATTTTGTAAAATATGAAAACTTAATCAAACAAGGAAAATTTCCTATAGAATTTAGGGAATTTATTTCAAAAGACGAAAGAGAAAAAGAATACATAATTTTTAAATTAAGAGAAGTTGAAGGAATTAACTTAAAAGAATTTGAAAATATTTTTGGGCATTCCTTATTAGAAAAGTATAGTGAAATAGTTGAAAAATTTTATAAAGAAGGATTTTTTGAAATTGATAAAAATTTAAGATTTACTCACAAGGGGTTTGATTTATCTAATGAATTTTATATTGAAATAATATAACTTGCAAAAAGAAATTTACCTAGTATATTATAATTAGCAGTCAGATAATTGGAGTGCTAAATGAGGTGAAAATAATGAACGAGAGAAAGAAGATGATACTCTTTTCCATTATAAACTCATACGTTAATCTTGGAGAGCCTATTGGTTCAAATTCATTACTTAATGAATATTCTTTAGATATTTCGTCTGCAACAATTAGAAATGAGATGAGCACTCTTGAAAAAATGGGGCTTTTAGAAAAAGCTCACACATCGGGAGGAAGATACCCATCTGATAAAGGTTACAGACTTTATGTAAATAATTTATTAGAAAATTCATTAAATGAAAAAGAAGATGAAAATTTAGAAAAAATTCTTGATAAAAGATATGGCAATGTTTCAAAAATTGTGGAGACTGCAACACTACTTCTTTCAAAAATGACAAATCTTACAGCTGTTTCTTACACAATAAGAAACAATATTACTAAAGTCATAAATTTGGAACTTTTAAAAATTAATCCTAGCATGCTTTTGTTTATAGTTGTTTATGATAACGGAAGTTTAATAAGCGATAGAATTTATATAAGTGAAGAAATTGATGATGAAAAATTAATAGAAATTTCTAGAATTTTAAAACAAAACATTGAAGGAAAAAATTTAAAAGACCTTGCAAAAATTTTTGAAAAAATCAAAAATTCTGGCTTTAAGCAATATGAGAATTTGTTAGATATTTTGGAGAAAAAAATCAACAATGATTCTTTAAGTGATTTGACAAAAGAAGTTATTATAAAGGGACTAGGCAATATTTTTAATTTCAAAGAATTCGAAGATCCAATTAAGGCTAGAGAGTTTATTAAGATATTTGATAGTAAGGAAAGAATTTGGGAATTGATTGAAAATTCTAACAACGAATTACAAATTACTATTGGTGATGAAAATGAGATAAATGAATTGAAAGATAATACAATCATAACTTCACATTTTAATTATGACAAAGACATTGTAGGCCAAATTGGAATTATAGGACTTACAAGAATTGATTATAAGGAAGTTATTTCTGACATCAAACTAATATCAGATTTACTTAGCAAATAATAAGGTAGGTGTTTAAGGTGGACAATGAAAAAAAGCATGATGAAAATGTTGAACAAGAAGAAAATATAGATGAACAACTAGAAGAAATTGATGCTGAAATAGTTGATGAAGATGGAAATGTAGAAGAAGATTTATCAGATGATGATAATGAATACAAAGAAAAATACCAAAGACTATTGGCAGATTTTACAAATTTCAAAAAAAGAGAAGAAAAAGCAAGAGCAGATTTTAAAAAGTTTGCTTCATCAAATTTAATCGAAGAGCTTTTACCAGTCTTAGATAATTTTGATAGAGCACTTAAAGATCAAGATGAAGAAGATTCTTTTGTTAAAGGAATAATGATGACAAGAGATTCTTTATGGAAAGTTTTGGAAAAAGAAGGACTTGAAGAAATCGAATCTGATGGAGTAGAATTTGATCCAAACTTCCATCACGCTTTTCAAACAGAAGAAAACGAAGATTTTAAATCAAATTATATTATAGAAACCTATCAAAAAGGATACAAACTAAATGATAGAGTTATAAGACCAAGTATGGTTAAAGTTGCAAAATAGGAGGAATTAATATGGCAAAAATTATAGGAATTGATTTAGGAACAACAAACTCAGCAGTTGCCGTTATGGAAGGTGGGGATTCAACAATAATCCCAAATACTGAAGGAAACAGAACAACACCATCAGTTGTAGCATTTACAAAAGATGGGGAAAGACTTGTTGGAGAAACTGCAAAAAGACAAGCAATAACAAATCCAGACAGAACAATCTCATCAATCAAAAGAGAAATGGGATCAGATTTTAAAACAAATGAAATTGATGGAAATTCTTACACACCAGAAGAAGTTTCAGCAATGATTTTACAAAAATTAAAATCAGATGCAGAAAGTTATTTAAATGATACAGTAACAGATGCAGTAATAACAGTTCCTGCTTACTTTACAGATGCTCAAAGACAAGCTACAAAAGACGCTGGAAAAATTGCAGGATTAAATGTAAAAAGAATTATAAACGAACCAACAGCAGCAGCCCTTGCTTATGGAATGGACAAGGAAACTGATCAAGCAAAAATTATGGTTTACGACCTTGGTGGCGGTACATTCGATGTTTCAATTCTAGAAGTTGGCGATGGAGTATTTGAAGTTTTATCTACAAGAGGAAATAATAAATTAGGTGGAGACGACTTTGATAATAGATTAGTTGAATATCTTGCAGCTGAATTTAAAAAAGAAACTGGCGTTGATTTAACAAAAGATCTTACATCTATGCAAAGATTAAAAGATGCAGCAGAAAAAGCTAAAAAAGAATTATCATCAACAAAAACAACAAATGTAAACTTACCATTTATTACAGCAGTTGATGGACAACCAGTTCACTTAGACTTAACAGTTACAAGAGCAAAATTTGATGAATTAACTCACGATTTAGTTGAAGCAACAAGAAAACCAGTAGAAGATGCTCTTAAAGATGCTTCTTTATCATCAAGTGATATAGAAAAAGTATTGCTTGTAGGTGGCTCATCAAGAATTCCTGCAGTTCAAGATTTGGTTAAAAATATAATTGGAAAAGAACCACAAAGAGATATAAACCCAGATGAATGTGTTGCACTTGGTGCTGCAATTCAAGGTGGAGTTTTAACAGGAGAAGTTAAAGATTTATTACTTCTTGATGTTACACCACTTTCATTAGGAATTGAAACTCTTGGCGGAGTTGCTACAAAATTAATCGAAAGAAATACAACAATTCCAACTAAAAAATCTCAAATCTTTACAACAGCTGCAGATGGACAAACTGATGTAGATATTCACGTTGTGCAAGGCGAAAGAGAAATGGCAGCAGACAATACTACACTTGGTAGATTCCAACTTACAGGAATTCCTGCAGCAAGACGTGGAGTTCCACAAATCGAAGTTACATTTGATATAGATGCAAATGGTATTGTAAATGTATCTGCAAAAGACCAAGGAAGTGGAAAAGAACAAAAAATTACTATCACATCATCAACAAACTTAACTGATGAAGAAATAGATAAAAAAGTAAAAGAAGCTGAAAAATTTGCTGAAGATGATAAAAAGAAAAAAGAAAGTATTGAAGTTAAAAACAATGCAGAATCATTAGTTTATCAAGCAAGAAAAACTCTTGAAGATGCAAAAGTTGAAGGAAGCGAAAAAGATAAGATTGAAGAAAAAATCAAAGATCTTGAAGCTAGCATTAAAGCTGACAATACTGAAGACATCAAAGCAAAAACAGAAGCTCTACAACAAGAAATCTACTCAATGAGTGAAGCAATGTATAAAAACGCTCAAGCAAGTCAAGAAGGTCAAAACGCTGGAAAAGCAGATGATGATGTAGTAGATGCAGATTATGAAGTTGTAGATGACGATGAAGAATAAAAATAAATAAAATTTGAAGAATAGGAAGCCTTGCTTCTTATTCTTTATTTTTACTTAAAATTTTAAAATATAATTTAATTTTTTTATCAAAGTGGTATAATAGTTGAGCTTAGATAAAAAAATAAAATTATAAATTAAGATACTACAAATAAATTAGAAATAATTTTAGAGCATATATAAACCCTCAAGCACGAATATCTGACTTCAAAAATTGTTGATTTCTAAATTTAAAAATTCTAAAATCGCAAACTCGCTAACGCTCAAACAGTGCGATTTTTAACGAATTTTTAAATTTGAAATCAAATCAATTTTTTCCGTATGATATTCTAAGCATGAGGATTTATATACTTTATAAAAAAGTCTGAAATTAGAAATAATTTATTTTTTTTATATTGGAGGATAAATGAAAGACCCTTATGAATTATTAGAAGTTGACAAAAATGTCAGCGATTCTGAATTAAAAAGAAAATATAGGAAACTTGCAAAAAAATATCATCCAGATTTAAATCCAGATGACGAAGAGGCTCAAGAAAAATTTAAAGAAATATCTGAAGCTTACGAAATTTTATCTGATCCACAAAAAAAACGTCAATATGATACTTACGGAGCAGCTGCATTTGAAAATGGTGGAGCTGGCGGATTTTCTGGCGATTTTGGTGGATTTGGAGATATATTTGGGGATATATTTGGAGATATTTTTTCTCAAGGAAGAAGTCAAAATAGAAAAAGACCAAGAAAAGGTTCTGATATTCAACAAGTTGTAAAATTAACTTTCAAAGAATCAGCTTTTGGAATTTCTAAAGAAATTCAAGTAAGAAGAGAAGTTGAATGTGAAACTTGTAACGGCAAAGGTGCAAAAGATGAAAGTAAAATTAAAACTTGTCCTAAGTGTAATGGAACGGGCGTTATAAACAATATTAGCCAAACTCCATTTGGAACTGTTTCTCGCCAAACAACTTGTGATAATTGCCATGGATCTGGAGAAATAATTGAGGAAAAATGTCCAGATTGCCATGGAACAGGAAGAAAAATTAAAAATGAAAAAATAAAAATAGATATTCCATCAGGCGTTGAAAATGATTCTGTAATGAGAGTTGTTGGAAAAGGAAATGCTGGAGAAAATGGTGGTTCTTATGGAGATTTATATATAATTTTAAAAGTTGAAGAACACGAAATTTTTAAAAGAGATGGACTTGATATTTATTATGAGATGCCAATATCTTTTGCAACAGCAGCTTTGGGTGGAAATGTAGAAGTTCCTACTCTTACAACAACTCAAGAATATCATATCCCAGCAGGAACTCAAACAGGAAGTAAATTTAGAATTAAAAATGAAGGAATAAAATCTGATAGATTTAAAAGACAAGGAGACCTTTATTTTTATGTAAAAGTTATTACTCCAACAAAATTATCCAAAGAACAAAAGGAAAAATTAAAAGAGTTTGCTGAAATATCTGGCGATGGGGTAAAAGAAGACAAGAACTTTTTTGAAAAATTAAAGGATTTGTTTGATTAATGAAAAAAACATTTAATATAAAAACTTTAGGATGTAAAGTAAACCAATATGAATCAGAGGCCATAGAAGAATTATTTAAAAAGAGAGGATTTGAAAAAAAAGAAGAAAATGCTGATATTTATGTTATAAATACTTGCACAGTAACAAATATGAGCGATAGAAAATCCAGACAAACCATTTCAAAAGCTAGAAAAGAAAACAAAGATGCAGTAATTGCAGTTATTGGTTGCTATTCACAAGTAAAGGCCGATGAAGTAAAAAAAATTGATGGCGTTGATATAATTTTGGGTTCTAGAAACAAAGAAGAAGTGGTTGATCTTTGCGAAAATTTCATTAAAAATAATAAAAAAATGGAAGATGTTGAAGAATTTTCAATAGGAGAAGCTATTGAAGATTTGGAAATTTCAAACCAAAGTGATATGACACGTGCTTATATAAAAATTCAAGACGGTTGCAATATGTATTGCTCATATTGTTTGATTCCTTATGCAAGAGGAAATATTGCATCAAGGGATTTGGTTTCAATAATTGATGAGGCAAAAAGACTTAGGGATAATGGTTATAAGGAAATTGTCCTTACAGGAATTCACGTCGCAAGTTATGGAAAAGATTTTGATTTGGATATTTCCTTAATAGATGTAATTGAACACATCGCAAAAATTGATGGGATAGAAAGAATTAGATTATCATCAATGGAACCAAGGCATATTGATAGGGAATTTTTGCAAAGAATGAAAGATACAAAAAAAGCCTGTGATCATTTTCATTTATCCCTACAATCGGGTTCTGATGATGTTTTAAAATTAATGAATAGAAAATATACAACAAAAATTTTTAAAGAAAAAGTAGATTTGATTAGGGAATATTTTCCAAATGCAGGACTTACAACAGATATAATTGTAGGTTTTCCAAATGAAAGCGAAAAAAATCACGAAGAAACTAAAAACTTTGTAAAAGATATTAAATTTTCAAAAACTCATCTTTTCAAATATTCAAAAAGAGATGGAACTAAGGCTGCTAGTATGAAAAATCAAGTTGATGGAAACATTAAAAAACGTAGGTCAAAGGAATTATCTGAAATTGAAAAAGAAATTTCTCATGAATTTTTAGATAAGCAAATTGGAAAAACTCTTTCAGTTTTATTTGAAACAAAAACAGAACTTGATGGATATAGGTCAGGATATTCTACAAATTATTTAAGGGTTCATAGCAAGGATAGAGTAGAAATTAATGAAATAAAAAATGTAAAAATAACTCAACGAATAGATGATTATTTGATTGGAGATATTGTAGATTAAAAATTTTAAAAGGCTATTGCAAAATTATAAAAAAATAATTTTTTTGCAATAGCCTTTTTATATTTGGAGCTGGAAACAGGACTTGAACCCGCAACCTTTTGTTTACGATACAATTGCTCTACCGATTGAGCTATTCCAGCATATAAATTTATTATACGAAAATTTAAAATTTATTCAATATAGATAGATTTCAATTTTTTTTTATATTTGGTATAATTATTTCAAAGGTGGTAATATGAATAATTTAAATTATGATGGAATATATGATATTTTAAACAAAATGAATTTGCCATTAGTAATTATAGTTTTAATTTTAGGACTTGCTATTTTGTTTTTAATATCAAAAATTTTAATAAAGGCTGGTTTATTTTTATTAGTAATGACCTTTATTTTCGATTTTTTCATGAGGGTTTTGCCGATAGATATTTACCAAAATTATCCTAGCATTAAGCTTATTATAAATATATTATATGCTTTTGGATTTTTTATTTTTGCCTATAAAAATATAAAAAGAATAATAAAAAATAAGAGAAAAAAAGAGCTTTTTAAAGATAAAAATCCAGTAAAAAAACAAAAGTCTGATAAAAATCCTATAAAAAGTTTTTTCGCATACACAGGCTCACTTCCATTTTTGATTATGCTTTTATTAAATGTATTTAATCCCGGAGGTGGAATTTATAAAAATATTTTACACTTACTTACAAGCCTATCTTTTTTATTTATGGTATTTATAACTTTATACAATACATATAAAAGAGTTGATACATTTAAGGGAAATACAGGCAGAATGAGGTTTGATGATTTAAATATTCCTTTTAGAAAAGATTCTCAAAACAAAAGCAAAAATTCAGATAGAAAAGTTTTGAAAAAGGAAGAAAACGAACAAGTAGAGGATGATTTAGAAAAAACTCAAACAAAAAGATTAAATTTGAAAGATATAGATAAAAAACTAAATGAAAATGTAAATGAAGAAATAAATTTATATGATTTTAGAGATAAAATGAATCAAAATGATTTGATCAATCTTATAAATGACAAAAACAGCAAGCTTGTCACGATGATTTCTCTTACAAATTTGGCTGATGGAGTGAAAAAATCTTATAAATCAGACAAGTGTAAAGCTGATATTAGACAAGAAGATGAATACAAGCTTGATTTGGAATTTGAAAATTTCAATGATTATGATTATGGAAGATTTATTGATTTGCTTTTAGATTATTCAAAAAATAGGTCAAAATATAAATTTCAACTTGATTTGATTCCACAAAAAGCAAAAAATTCAAAGGTAGTATTTTATGATCCATCAAACCTATATGAGCTTGATAGGTCATTTGGAAATGAATTTCAAGGAAGAACAATTTCTATGAATTTCCCAAAATATAAAATAAATTATATAACAGAAAATTAAATTAAAGCTGGTGAAAATTATTAATCAATAATGGTTTTGCACCAGCTTTTTTATTTTTTTAAAAAAGAGTATAGTATATTTGTATCTATATAAATATATTAATTAAAAAATATAGGAAATCTCCTATATTTTTGTGATTTTAGATTGAATTAGTGAGGTAATAATGGAAATATCAAAAATTCTTTCCGATGAATTGAATATTAATCAAAAAAGTATCGATGAGGTTATAAAATTATTAGATGAAGGCTCTACTGTTGCTTTCATTGCAAGATATAGAAAAGAAAAAACTGGTGGCTTAAAAGATACTGAAATTAGAGATATTGAAAGTGGACTTACAAGACTTAGAAATTTTGAAAAAAGAAAAGAAGAAATTCTTACTTCTTTGGAAAATCAAGAAAAGCTTGATGATGAATTGAAAGAAAAAATTGAAAAGGCAAAAACTTTGACTGAGCTTGAAGATATATATGCTCCTTTTAAGAAAAAAAGAAAAACAAGAGCTGATAAGGCAAAAGAGCTTGGTCTAATGGAGCTTTTGGATGAGATTTTGATGAATGCCACAAGCGAAAAAGAAGGTCTTGAACTTGCAAAAAAATACATAAAAGAGGGCGTTGAGGATGAAGTCGATGCTATAAATAAATCTTTGGATATTTTGGCAGAAGATGTTGCAAATAATATTGATGCCAAAAATATAATCAGAAGAGATGGACTTGTTAGGGCAAGAATTTTGGCAGAAAAAAAAGAAGATGAAGATTTGATTTATGAAAATTATTATGGTTTTGATGAAAAAATTAAAAATTTAAAGCCATTTCAAATTTTAGCCTTAAACAGGGCAGAAAAAAATAATGATTTGACTGTGAAATTAGAATTTACAGATAATTACAACCTAACTTTAATCAAAAATCTTTACAAATCTAACAATGATTATACAGAATCTTTGATAAAAAAAGCTATTGAAGATTCATACAAAAGGCTTTTAATTCCTACAATAACAACTGAAATCAAAAATAAGCTAACAGAAAATGCCGAAAATGAATCAATTAAAGTTTTTTCAAAAAATTTAAAGCCATATATTTTACAAAGACCTATCAAAGATAAAAATATAATTGGTCTTGATCCAGGTTTTAGGACAGGATGTAAGGTTGCCGTTATTGATAAGCACGGAAAATATTTAGATCAAGCTGTAATTTATCCAGTAAAACCTCACTCTAAAGAAAAAGAATCTATTGAGATTTTGAAAAATTTAATTAGCAAATACGATGTTGATATAATTGCTTTGGGAAATGCAACTGCAAGTAGGGAAACTGAAATTGTTGTAAATAAATTATTAAAAGAAGTTGATGGTGTTTCTTATGCAATTGTAAATGAAGCAGGAGCTTCTGTTTATTCTGCATCAAAGCTTGGGGAAGAGGAATTTCCAAATCTTGATGTCACAATAAGAGGTGCTGTTTCAATGGCAAGAAGACTCCAAGATCCTATGGCAGAGCTTGTAAAAATTGATCCAAAACACTTGGGCGTTGGACAATATCAACATGATATAAATCAAAAAAAATTAGACGATGAGCTTGAAAAAGTTGTAGAAGATAGTGTAAATGAAGTCGGGGTAAATATAAATAATGCATCTTACAAATTATTATCTTATGTTTCTGGTTTAAATTTAAATCTTGCAAAAAGAATCGAAGAAGATTTTAAAAATGGTGCGATAAAAGAAAGAAAAGACTTAAAAAAAGTTAAAGGTCTTGGAGATAAAACTTATAAAATGGCAGCAGGATTTTTGAGATTTCCTGACTCTCCAAATTTTTTGGATAATACAGCAGTCCATCCAGAAAGCTACAAAATTGCAAAAAAGCTTGTAGATTATAATTTGGATGAAATTGATTTAGAAAAATGTGCTGGCGAACTTGAAGTAGGTGTTTTAACCTTAAAAGATATAATTGAAGAATTAAAAAAACCAGGACGTGATCCAAGAGATGAACTTCCAGAAGTTGTTACAAAAAGTGAAATTTTATCAATAGATGATTTGAATGAGGGAGATATTTTAGAAGGAACTGTAAGAAATATTACAGAATTTGGTTGCTTTGTTGATATTGGAGTGGGAATTGATGGACTTGTTCATATATCAAATATGAGCGATAAATTTATAAAAGATCCAAATGAGATTGTTACAAATTCTGATATAATAAAAGTAAAGGTAATAGAAATTGACAAAAAAAGAGAAAGAATTGGTTTGTCAATGAAAAATTTAAAGGAGAAGTAAATGTTTGATTTTTTTAAAAAGAAAAAAAAGGAAGAAAAAATCGTATCTATATCAAGTCCAGTAAAAGGAAAAGTTGTAAAATTAGAAGAAGTGCCAGATCCAGTTTTTGCAGAAAAAATGGTTGGAGATGGATTTGCAGTAGAACCTGAAAATGGCGAAGTTTTTGCTCCAGTAAGTGGAGAAGTTACTTTACAACCAGAAGGCTACCATGCGATCGGAATAAAAACACAAGAAGGACTTGAAGTATTAGTACATTTTGGACTTGAAACTGTAGAATTAAAAGGCGAAGGCTTTACTCCTCATGTTAAAGTTGGAGATATGGTTAAAAAAGGCGATAAGGTATTGTCAGTAGATATTGAAAAAATAAAAGACAAAGTGCCTTCAATAATTACACCTTGCATTGTCGCAAATTTGGAAGAAAATATTTTATCAGAAATAAATTTTGATGCAAATTGTGGCGAAGAAGTTCAAAAAGTTACAATCGTAGAATAATTGATTAAAAAAACTAAGTGTGATAATATTTTTAAGGATAAAAATTTAAAAAGCGGAGGATAAATGAGATTATCGAATTATTATATGCCTACATTAAGAGATGATCCTCAAGATGCAGAAACACAAAGTCATAAGCTTTTGGTAAGAGGAGCTTTTATTAGAAAAACTTCATCAGGAGTTTATTCCTACTTGCCATTAGGAATGAGAGTTATAAATAAAATTGAAAATATTGTAAGAAAATCTATGGAAAAATATGATTCTATAGAAGTAAGTACATCAGTATTACAAAGTAAAGATATTTGGGAAAAATCTGGTAGATGGCAAAATTTTGGACCGGAAATGTTTAAAATAAAAGATAGGCACGACAGAGAATTTTGTCTTGGACCAACTGCCGAAGAACAATTTACAAATTTAATTAAAGACGAATTAAATTCATATAAGCAACTTCCATTAAATTTGTACCAAATAGTTTCAAAATTTAGAGATGAAAAAAGACCAAGATTTGGAATAAATAGGTCAAGAGATTTTATAATGAAAGATGCTTATTCATTTGACGTTGATATGGAAGGCTTGGAAAAATCTTACCAAAAAATGTGGGATGCTTATGTAGAAGTTTTTGATGCCCTAGACCTTGATTATAAAATTGTTGAGGGAGATTCTGGAGCTATGGGTGGAAATATAAGCCACGAATTTATGGCACTTGCAGAAACAGGCGAAGGCGAAATTTTTTATACAGAAAATTCAAATTACGCAGCAACAGATGAATCTGCAAAATTTTTCTTAGAAATTGACGAAAATGAAAAAGAAAATGAATTAGAATTAGTTGAAACAAAAGATGCAAAAACAATTGAAGAAGTTTCAAATTTTCTAAAAATAGATGAAAATAAATGTGCCAAAGCTGTAGATTTATTAGTAAAAGGCGAGCCGGTTCTTGTTATTGTTCCTGGAGATAGGGAATTAAATATGGCAAAATTAATTTCTTACTTACAAGTCCCAGAACATGAAATCGAAATGATGGATGATGAAACAATAAAAAAAATCACGGGAGCAGAACCAGGTTTTACAGGTCCAAAAGATTTAAAAGAAGATGTGAGAGTTATTGTTGATAAGTCAATTACAAGATATAAAAATATGGTAATTGGAGCAAATAAAACTGACTATCATTATATAAATGCAAATTATAAGAGAGATTTTGATGGGGAAGTTTGCGAAGATTTGTTGACGGCAAAAGAAGGAGATTTTTCACAAGATGGAAAAGAAAAACTTCAACTTGCTCGTGGAATAGAAGTAGGAAATATTTTCCAATTGGGAACAAAATATTCTGAAAGCCTTGAGGCTTATTTCTTGGATGAAAATGGAAAGCAAAAACCATTTATAATGGGCTCTTATGGAATAGGAATTACAAGATCAATTTCTGCAATTATTGAGCAACATTACGATGAAAATGGAATAATTTGGCCAACAAAAGTTGCCCCATTTGAAGCTTGGATAACTCTTGTAAACAAAAACAATGAAGAACAAAAAGAAATAGCAGAAAAAATCTACAATAAATTATTAGATGCAGGCATTGAAGTAATGCTTGATGATAGGAAAGAAAGAGCTGGAGTTAAATTTAATGACAGAGACTTGGTTGGAGTTCCTTATAGGATTACTGTAGGAAAAGATGCAAAAGATGATATTGTAGAATTTTCAAAAAGATCTGATATGGAAAATTTAAAAATGCAAACAGATGAAGCTATTGAAAAAATTATATCTTCAATAAAAGATGATCTATGCAAATAGTTGATTATAAAATTTCAAAAGAATTTTTAAAAAAGATATTAGTTGATAATAAAAAAATAATAGCCCTATTTCATGCAAATTGGTCAAGCTCTTCGAATTTAATGAAAAAAAACTTTTTAAAAGAAGAAGAAGACTCATATAAAAATATAAAAAAAATGATTATAGACATTGATAAAAATAGGGAATTAATCAAAAAATTGGGTATTAATCAAATACCATCTTTAGTTTCTATTACTAAAGATAGTCTAAACGAAAATGATTTTATAATAAATTCATTAAGGAGTATTTAAGGAGCAAATATGTTAGTTAATGCAAAAGAAATGTTAGATAAGGCTTATGAAAATGGTTATGGAATTGGACAATTCAATATAAATAACCTTGAATGGACAAAGGCAATACTTGAAGCTTGTGAGGAAAAAAAATCAGCAGTTATTTTGGGAGTATCAGAAGGTGCTGCAAAATATATGGGTGGATTTAATGTAGTTAGTAAAATGGTTGAAGGACTTGATAAAGATTTAAATATCACAGTACCAGTTGCCCTTCACTTAGACCATGGTTCATACGAAGGAGCTAAAAAAGCATTAGATGCAGGATTTACATCAATAATGTTTGATGGTTCAAGCCTACCAATAGATGAAAATATAGAAAAAACAAAAGAAATTGTTGAATTATGTCATTCCAAAAATGTTTCTGTAGAAGCAGAAGTTGGTGGAATCGGTGGAGAAGAAGATGGAGTTGTTTCTGCAGGAGAATTAGCAGATCCTGAAGAATGTAAAAAAGTTGCATCACTTGGCATTGATTTCTTAGCAGCAGGAATTGGAAATATTCACGGAGTTTATCCAGAAGATTGGCAAGGACTTAATTTTAAAAGACTTGAAGAAATCAAAGAAGCAGCCGGAAAAATTCCTCTAGTTTTACACGGAGGTACAGGAATTCCAGAAGAACAAGTTAAAAAAGCTATCGAAAGAGGAGTTTCAAAAATAAATATTAATACTGAATGCCAAATAGTATTTACAGAAGCTACAAGAAAATATTTTGAAGAAGGCAAAGATAAAGTTGGCAAGGGATTTGACCCAAGAAAAGTATTAAAACCAGGTTTTGAAGCAATCAAAGATAAGGTTAGAGAAAAAATAGAATTTTTCGAATGTGAAAATTCAGCAGAAAAATAAAAATAAAATCGGAGCCTTTTGGCTCCGTATATTTTTATTTGTAAAGGAATAATATGGATATAAATATAAATGATTTAGATAAGCTAAAGTTAGATGAACTAAGAGAAATTGGAAAAAATCTTTCGATAAAATCTCTTTCATCTTACAGAAAAAATGAGCTTGTAGAAATAATTAAAGAGGCATATAGCAATAGTAAAAATTTTGAAAATAAAGAAAGTTCTAGCAATGATTTAGACGATTCAAATGAAAATTTTGATCTTGGAGAAAAATTTAATTGCGAAGGACTCTTAGACCTTCACGAAGATGGTTTTGGATTTTTAAGAACTGAGCTTTATGAATCTAGTAATGATGATATATATGTTTCTCCTAAACAAGTTAAAATGTTTAGACTAAAAACAGGTGATTTTATTAAAGGAATTGCCAGAGTAAAAAAAGATAAAGATAAATTTTCTCCCTTAATTTTCGTATCAGATGTAAATGGCTTAAAGGCAGCAGATGCTTTTAATAGGTCAAATTTTGAATCACTCACACCAATTTACCCAAATCAAAAATTAAAACTTGAAACAAGCAAAGATAAAATTTCTCAAAGAATAATAGATATTATTGCGCCTATAGGAAGAGGACAAAGAGGACTTATTGTATCTCAACCAAAAGCTGGTAAGACTACTTTGATTAAGGATATTGAATATGCTCTTGAAAAAAACTTTGATGATTTAAAAATTTTGGTTTTATTGATTGATGAAAGACCAGAAGAAGTCACAGATTTTAAAAGATTTGTAAACCAGTACAGAGATAAAGATAATGAGCTTACAAGAACAGAAGTTGCAGCATCAACTTTTGATAAGGCTCCTCAAAATCATATTTATATGCAAGAGATGGTTCTTGAAAGAGCAAAAAGACTTGTGGAAGATAATAAAGACGTTGTAATTTTATTAGATTCAATTACAAGGCTTGCAAGGGCTTATAATATTATGACACCACAATCAGGAAGAACTCTTTCTGGTGGACTTGATCCTTTGGCTTTGATTGGTCCAAAGAAATTTTTTGGAGCTGCTAGAAATATAGAAAATGGTGGATCTCTTACAATTATTGCAACAGCTCTTGTTGATACAGGATCAAGAATGGATGATATGGTTTATGAAGAATTTAAGGGAACTGGTAATATGGAATTGCATCTTGATAGAAAGCTTGCACAAAGAAGAATTTTCCCAGCTATTGACATAGAAAAATCATCAACAAGAAAAGATAATTTATTATTGAGTAACAAAGAGCTTGAGGCAGTTTATAAACTTAGAAATTCTGATATGAAAGATAAGATGGATTTCACAAATGAATTAATTAATTTAATGGCAAAATGCAAATCAAATGATGAATTTGTAGAACTTATAAATAAAACTTACAAAAATTAGCCATAAATTTATTATATAAGTTATAATGAAGATGTAATAAATTAAGTTAGGAATTTTTATGAAAGTTAAAGCTAAAACTATAATAAATATTACAAGTATTCTTATAATTTTAATTTCTATTTACTTAGGCTACAAGGGTTATAAGCTAGGAATATTTACATCAGTTGCAAGTCTTCAAAAATTTTTGCAACAATACGGGATTTGGGCTCCACTAATTTTTATGATTTTGCAAATAATCCAAATCATAATTCCAGTTATACCAGGGGGAATTACTACAGCTTTTGGAGTTGTTATGTTTGGACCTTTGTGGGGCTTTGTTTATAATTATATTTCCATTTGCCTTGGTTCTATTATAGTATTTTTAATTTCTAGATTTTTTGGAAAAGAAGTTGTGCTTGCAATTTTTGGCGAAGAAAATTTTAAAAAATATGATAAGTGGTTAAATCACGAAAAATATGATAAATTTTTTGCTTGGGCTATTTTACTTCCAGTAGCTCCTGATGATTTTTTGTGTTATTTTTCAGGACTTACTGATATGAAATTAATAACTTTTGTAAAAATAATTATTTTTTGTAAGCCTCCTTCAATATTTATTTATTCGATGGGACTTGTTTTGGGAATCAAAACAATATTTAAAAGTTTTGCTTGAAAGATAAATATTCCTATGGTATAATCATTATTGCTTATTGAAAGAGACAAGAAGAGGTGTTTATATGAAAAAAGAACTACATCCAGAATACCACCAAGCAAAAGTTACTTGCACATCATGTGGTAATGAATTCACTGTTGGTTCAACAGAAGAAGAAATCAAAGTTGAAGTATGTTCACAATGCCATCCATTTTATACAGGAAAACAAAGATTTTCTGATCGTGGTGGTAATGTAGAAAAATTCAATAAAAAATATGGAAGAAATAAATAAGGTTAGGTTTCTAACCTTATTTTTTATATGTATTTATGAAAATTAAAGATATTTTAGAAAAAAACAATAATGATTTGATAATTGCTCTTACATATTTATTAAATACAAACAAAAATTTATTGTTTCTTAATAAAGAAGAAGCTTTAGATGAAAAAATAGAAAATGAATTAAAAATAATTAATGATAAAATAAATGAAGGTTATCCACTCCAATATGCAATTGGCAAGTGGAATTTTTATGGTTTAGATTTATTAGTAGATAAAAGAGCTTTAATACCAAGGTATGAAACAGAAATTTTGGTAGATCTTATAATTAATGATAATTCAAATAATAAAAAAATTCTTGATATAGGCACAGGAAGCGGAGCTATTTCTCTTGCTCTTTCAAAAAATCTAAAAGATTCTAAAATTATTGGAGTAGATATATCAAAAAATGCCATAGATCTTGCAAATGAAAATAAGATTAAGTTAAATATTAATAACGTAGAATTTAAAGAAAGTGATATTTTTTCAAATATTGATGAAAAATTCGATATAATAGTTTCAAATCCACCTTATATTAATAAGGAAGATTTTGAAAAACTTGATAATAAATTATATTATGAACCCCAAAATGCCCTTTATGGTGGAGAAGATGGTTTATATTTTTATAAGAAAATAATAAAAAATGCAAAAAACTTTCTAAATAAAAATGGTAAAATATATCTAGAGATAGGTTATGATCAAAAAGATTCCATAAGTAATTTATTAGAAGAATATGGATATAAACAAATAAAATCCTACAAGGATTTTAATGATTTTGATAGGATAATTAAAGCTTGTATCTAAGGAGGATATATGTTAGAAAATCTAGAACATATGAGAGAAAATTTCAAAGAATTAGAAAAAAAACTTGCTGATCCTGAAGTTTTATCTGATACTGAAAGGTTTAAAAAAGTTTCAAGAGAATATAATCAATTAAAACCAATTGTTGAAAAATACAATCAAATAAGATCTGCAGAAGATATGATTAATGAAAATACTGAGCTTTTAAAAGAAGCTGATGATAAGGAAATGATTGATCTTTTGAAATCTGAAATTGATGAAAATAAAAAAAATCTTGAAAAATATAATGAAGATTTAAAAGTTTTACTTATACCAACTGACCCTAACGATCACAAGGATGTAATTGTAGAAATTAGAGCAGGAGCTGGTGGAGAAGAAGCTGGACTTTTTGCTGGAAATCTTTACAGAATGTATCATATGTATGCCGATAAACAAAAATATAAAACAGAAGATATTGACGTATCAAGTCAAGGAATCGGTGGAATGAAAGAAGCAACTTTTATAGTAAGAGGTGAAGGCGCTTATTCAAAATTAAAATATGAATCTGGAGTTCACAGAGTTCAAAGAGTTCCAGAAACTGAATCAGGTGGAAGAATCCACACTTCAACAGCGACAGTTGCTGTTTTGCCAGAAGCTGATGAGGTTGATATAAAAATCGATCCGAATGATATAAGAACAGATGTTTATAGGTCAAGTGGAAATGGTGGACAAAGTGTAAATACAACAGATTCTGCTGTAAGACTAACCCACATTCCAACAGGACTTGTAGTAACTTGCCAAGATGAAAAATCTCAAATTAAAAATAAAGACAAGGCAATGAGAGTTTTAAGAGCAAGACTATATGAAATAGAAGAGCAAAAAAGGCAAAAAGAAATTTCAGATAACAGAAAATCTCAAGTAGGAACTGGAGATAGGTCTGAAAGAATTAGAACTTACAATTACCCACAAGGAAGAATAACAGATCACAGGATAAACAAAACTATTTATCAATTAGATGATTTTTTAGATGGAAATATTGAAGAGATGATAGAATCTTTGATAACAGAAGACCAAACTAGAAAATTAAAGACAATGGGAGAAGACTAATTGTTTGAAATTCTTGCAAAAAAATTTGTAAAAGATTATAAATCGACGGATAAACAAAGAGTAAGATTAAAATTAATTTCTTTATCGGGTTTAGTTGGAGTATTAATTAATATATTTTTGTTTTTAATAAAAATAAGTATAGGAATAATTGCATCTTCTTCAGCAGTAATGGGAGATGCTTTCAATAATATGAGCGATGCCCTTACGAGTTTAATTACTTTGGTAGGAGCAAAAGCAAGTAGCAAACCAGCCGATAGCAACCATCCTTACGGACATGGTAGGAGTGAATACATAGCAAGTTTTTTGGTTTCAATTCTTATTATGTTTGTAGGATTTTTGCTATTTACAAGTTCTATAGATAGTTTTTATAAAGGAAATTTACCAAAACTTTCTAAACTTAGTATAATAATCCTTGTTATTTCTTTAGGATTTAAATTTTACATTTATTTTTTAAATAAAAACTTAGACAAAAAACTAGATTCTAAATTAAATTACGCAGTAATGATAGATGCAAGAAATGACATATTGTCAACAATTTCTATTATTTTTGCTGTAATTATACAAAAATATATAAGTTTTAACCTTGATGCACTTTTGGGTATAATTTTATCCATTATTGTCTTTAAACCAGGTTTAGATTTGTTTATAGATACAATAGATAAGTTATTGGGAAAAGGAATCAGTGAAGACCTTCATAAAAAAATTGAAGAAATAATTCTTTCTGGCGACTTTGTCCATGGCTATCACGATTTAAAAATTCATGAATATGGTAGAGGAAAGCTTGTAGGAAGTTGCGATGTAGAAGTTCCATCAAATATAAGTGTAGGAATAATGCATCAAGCAGTTACAAATATTGAACTTAGACTTTTAAATGAGTTAAATATTTCTATAACCATACACATGGATCCAACTTATTGTTTAATAGAAAATGAAGAAAACAAAAAAATAATTGAGAAATTAAGAAAGTCAGTAAAAAATGCAAACAGAGATATTGAAAATAGATAGAGAAAATATAGATGAAAATATCCTAAACCATGCAGCTGAAATAATCAAAAAAGGAGAATTAGTTGCTTTTCCCACAGAAACAGTATATGGTTTGGGAGCAGATGGATTAAATCCAAAAGCAGCAAAGAAAATTTTTAAGGCAAAAAATAGACCAGAAGATAATCCTTTGATTCTTCATATAGATGAAGATTATAAGCTTGACGAATTAGTAGAAAAAGTTGACGATAGGACAAAATTTTTAATTAAAAATTTGTGGCCAGGTCCTCTTACTGTAATCCTTAAAAAAAGCTCAATAATTCCTGATATAATTACAGGTGGAGGAGATACAGTTGCTGTTAGAAGACCAAAAGATAAACTTGCAAGAGAGTTTATAAAATATTGTAATACACCTATTGCAGCGCCTTCAGCAAATATTTCTGGCAGACCTTCCCCAACAAATGCAAAAGATGTTTATTATGACATGAACGGAAGAATTCCACTGATAATTGATGGAGGAAGTTCAGATATTGGAATTGAATCAACTGTAATCGATATGAGTTTGGAAAATCCTTGTATATTAAGACCAGGCTATTACACCTACGAATATATTAAAAAATTTATTCCAAATGTTTGTTTGGATGATTCATTGGTTGATGATTCAAAAGTTCCAAGATCTCCTGGTCAAAAATACAAACATTATGCGCCAAAAGCAGAAATGAAAGTTTTTGTTGGAGATAAAAGTGTAGAAAAAATAAAAGATTTAGCTTTGAAATATAAAAGCGAAGGAAAAAAAGTAGGGATTTTAGTTTTTGATAAGGATACTGAAAAATTTTCAGCCTTTACTACACTTTCTTTAGGAAATAAAGATAATTTAATAGAAATGAGCCATGTTCTTTTTGAAGCTTTAAGAGATTTGGATAGAAAAAATGTAGATATAATTCTTGCTGAGGGAGTTAAAGACATTGGGCTTGGAAAGAGTATAATGAATAGGATGAAAAAATCCGCATCTGGAAATATTTTTAATTTGTAAAGGAGAAATAATGGGCAAAGTAACAATTTTGGATCACCCAGTGATCAAACATAAAATTTCAATTTTAAGAGATAAGAATACAGGTTCTAATGAATTTAGATCAATTATAAAAGAGATAACAATTCTTTTAGCTTATGAAGCAAGTAAGGATTTTACTTTAGAAGAGTATGATATAGAAACACCAATTTGTAAAACTACAGGTTATAGACTTTCTGGAAAAAAACTTGGAATTATTCCAATCCTTAGAGCAGGACTTGGTATGGTTGATGGATTAATTGAAGTTTTCCCAGCAGCAAGAGTTGGTCATATAGGAATGTATAGGGATGAAAAAACAATGAAACCTATTGAATATTATCTAAAAATTCCTAAAGATTCTAACAAAAGAGATATGTTAGTAATTGATCCTATGCTTGCAACTGGTGGTTCAGCTTGTGATGCCATCCAAAGATTAAAAGAAAAAGGCTGTACTTCTTTAAAATTATTAAATATAATTGCAGCACCTGAAGGAATTAAAAGAGTTCAAGAAGAACACCCAGATGTAGATATTTATATTGCTCAATTGGATGAAAAATTAAATGATGATTGTTATATAGTGCCAGGACTTGGAGATGCTGGAGATAGGTTGTTTGGTACTAAATAAGGGGATAGTATGAGTAAAGAAGAAATATTAGTAGTAAGAAAAAACGGACCATTAAAAGGAGAAGTTTATATTTCTGGAGCAAAAAATTCAGCTCTTCCAATTCTTGCTGCAAGTCTTTTGGCAAGCGAAGAAGTTATTTTAGATGAAGTGCCAAAATTAAAAGATATAGAAGTTATGGTGGAAATACTAAGAAGTTTAAATGCTAAGGTTGAATATATTACAGATACAAGTCTTAGAATTGATTCTTCAAATGTAGATAAATTTGAAACACCATTTGAATTGATGGATAAAATGAGAGCATCTTTTATAGTTATGGGTCCATTGCTTGCAAAATTTGGACACGCAGTAACAAAAGCTCCTGGTGGATGTAATATTGGAAAAAGACCAATTGATTTGCATTTGAAAGGTTTTGAAGCTTTAGGTGCTCAAACTACAATGAATCACGAAGAAATATCTTCAAAAACAAAAAATGGTTTAACAGGAAATGTAATTTATTTGGATTTTCCTTCAGTAGGTGCTACTGAAAATATTATGATGGCAGCTACAATGGCAGAAGGAGAAACTGTAATTGAAAATGCGGCAAAAGAACCAGAAATTGTAGATCTTGCATCATTTTTGTCAAAAATGGGTGCAAATATAATTGGAGCAGGTACATCAAATATAATAATTAAGGGTGTAGAAAAATTAAAAGGAACAAGACATACAATAGTTCCAGATAGAATTGAAGCTGCAACTTATATGCTAGCTGCTGCAATTACTGGTGGAGATATTTTAATTAAAAATGTTTTGGGCTCTCACATAAGACCGGTTATAGCGAAATTAATCGAAATTGGTGCTAAGGTAGAAGAAATTGAAGATGATGATATGATTAGGGTAAAAGCTAGTAAAAAATTAAAATCTACAAGTATAAAAACTTTACCATATCCTGGATTTCCTACAGATGTTCAATCTCAATTTATGGCACTGATGACAGTATGCAATGGCGAATCTTCAGTTGTAGAAACTGTTTTTGAAAACAGATTTATGCACGTTGATGAGCTTAAAAAAATGGGAGCTGCAATAATTACTGAAGGAAATAGGGCTGTAATTGTTGGAGTTGATAAACTTCATGGAGCGGAAGTAAAAGCTACAGATTTAAGAGCGGGAGCTGCTCTTATCCTTGCTGGACTTGTAGCTGATGGAGAGACAAAAATATCTGATATTTATCATATTGATAGAGGATATAGTGATTTGATTGAAAAGTTTACAAAACTTGGTGCTCTTATTGAAAGAAAACAGGTAAATTAATAATGAAATTTGAAGGCATAATTAAAAGTATAATTTATAGAAATGAAGAGAATGGATACACGGTTTTATTCTTACAAACTTCTGACTCGCCTATAACTTGTACTGGAATTATGCCTTTTTTTAATGAAAATGATCAAGTTGTTGTTGAAGGCGAATTAATTTATCATGACAAATATGGAGAGCAAATAAATGTAGAAAGTGCTAGGATAAAAAAACCTTCAGGAAAAAAAGCAATTATTTCGTATCTTTCTAGTGGAAATATTGAGTCAATTGGCAAAAAAACTGCTGAATTAATTTATGAAAAATTTGGGGACAAATCTATTGATGTTGTTTTTAATGAAGCTGAAAAACTTTTATCTATACAAGGAATTGGTAAGAAAAAACTTGAAAAAATAAAAGAATCTACGATTGAGGCTAGAGATAGTAGGGAGGCTTTGTTATATCTTCAAGGTTTAAATATTTCTTTTAACTTATCAAATAAAATTTACAAAGCTTATGGAGATAATACGATTTCTATTGTGAAAACAAATCCTTATAAATTATCTGAAGACATTTCAGGAATTGGTTTTGTGATGGCTGATAATATTGCTATGAATATGCAAATGAAAAATGATTCTAAATTTAGAATTTCAGCAGCTATCTCTTATATTCTAAAAAATGATGCAGAAATGAGTGGGTCTTGCGCTTTAAAAAAAGAAGATTTGTTGAATAAAACTTTTGATTTGATTAAGGTAGATAAAAATAAAATAAATGAACAGATAAATGAGGATCTTTTAAAATCAAAAATTCAAATTATAAAAATTGGAGAAGACGAATTTGTATATGATAGGGATATTTATAAGGCAGAAAAATCATGTGCAATAAATCTTTCCAGGCTTCAAAATGAAAAATATATTTTTGATGTAAAAATAAATGAAGACTTTGATGCTTTTTCAAAAGAACAAGAAATTGCTATAAAAGAAGCTTTTAATAATATGCTTTTAGTAATTACTGGAGGTCCTGGTACTGGAAAAACTACAATAATAAAGGCTATTTGTAATATTTTAAATGAACATAATTTGAAATTTAATCTTGCAGCACCTACAGGACGAGCTGCAAAAAGAATGCAAGAGTCTACAGAAAATGTAGCTTTTACAATTCATAGGCTAATAGGAATAAAACCAGAAAGCCCGATTCCAGAATTTAATGAGGAAAATACTCTTGATTGCGATTATGTAATCGTTGATGAGGCAAGTATGATTGATATTAAATTAATGGATAAATTATTGAAAGCTCTTTCGTCAAAAACCGCTTTAATTTTGGTTGGAGATCACAATCAACTTCCAAGTGTTGGTGCAGGAAATGTTTTAAAAGATATTTTGGATACGGATATAAAATCAGTAAAACTTAAAAAAATATTTAGGCAAGCCAAAGAAAGCAATATTGTTGTAAATGCTCACAAAATAAATGACGGTTTGTATCCAATTTTAAATCAAAAAAATAAGGATTTTTTCTTTATTAATTCAAATTCAAAAAAATTTCAAAATGATTTGTTGGATTTGGTAAAAAATAGACTTCCTAACTACTATAAGCTTGATCCTATTAACGACATTCAAATACTTGCTCCTAGCAAAAAATCTTTGTGGGGAATTGTTAATATAAATGATCTTTGCCAAAAAGAATTAAATAAAAATCCTAATTCAATTAAAATTAACAATAGAATTTTCAAATTAGGTGATAAGGTTATGCAAGTTAGAAATAATTATGAACTTGAAAGCTTAAATCCGGATAATTTTGATGATGGCGTTTATAATGGAGATATTGGTAGAATTATTGATATTGATAAAAATATGGAAAGTTTAAAAGTAGAGTTTTATGATGGAAATATTGTTTCTTATAAAAAAGAAGATGTTAAAGATTTGGACTTATCTTATGCAATTACAATTCACAAATCGCAAGGATCTGAATTTGATTGCGTATTAATTCCAATGATGCCAGCATCTTTTATGCTTTTAAACAGAAATTTATTGTATACTGCCATAACAAGAGCAAAAAAATTGGTAATTTTACTTGGAGAAAAGAAAATTTTAAAACAAATGGTTAGAAATAATAATGAATCAAAAAGACTTACAAATTTAAGTTTTTGGATAAAAGAATTATCAGAGGCGTTAAAATGATTGGAGATTTTTTGTTTTTGGATGATAATTTGTGTCTTTTTTGCAAAGATGAAGAAAAAGAAAAATTTTCTTTGTGCAAAACTTGTCTTTCAAAGCTTGATTATGTTGACAATGAATTTGAAATTTTAAATTATGAGGCTAGAGTTTTGTATTTTTATAATCCTTTTATGGCACATTTGATTGGAGATTTTAAGTTTAATAGAAATACTTCCCTTTATAAAATTTTTGGTCAAATGATATATGATTATATTAAGGAAAAATCTATGGATAATTTTGATTATATTCTTACGACGCCCTCATCAAAATCTGTTTTAAATAATAGGGGATTTGACCACATAAAACTTATTTGTGATTATTTTATAGATGAAACTAATATGAAATATTTAGAAAATTTTAAAAAAATAAAAAACACAAAGGCTCAACATAAACTGTCAAGAGAAGAAAGGGCAAAAAATTTAAAAAATTCTTTTGAATTTTATGGAGATTTGACTGGAAAAAAAGTTTTGATTTTTGACGATATTATTACAAGTTCCAATACTATGAAAGAAATTATAAGAACAATTGAAAAGGCAAATCCAAAAAGTATAGAAATTCTTGCCCTTGCATCAAGTCATAGGGTAAAAAAATAAGGTGCAAAAGCACCTTATTTTTTATGCATTTTCTTTTTCGCTTTCTTTTAAAAATTCGTGTATTTTTATGGCAAGCGCCATTTCTATTCTTTTTTTGAAAACTTTACATCCGTAATCGTAAATTTTATTTATATCGCCACCGGCATTATAATTATTTGCTGCGCAGCCTCCTGAGCAATACATTTGTGCCCAGCAGTCTTTGCATTTTTCTTGGCTATATAAATTATTTTTTTTGAAATTTTTAATTATTTCTGGTTTTTTAATTCCTTCAAAAACATTTCCTATTTTGAAATCGTCGTTTCCAACGAATTGATGGCAAGGATATAATTCTCCCGTTGGTGTAACTGCCATATATTCTGATCCTGAACCGCAACCTGAAATTCTTTTGTAAACGCAAGGCCCATTGTTTAAATCTATCATATAATGGTAAAAAATAAATTTGTCGTCTTTGTCGATTGCATCTATTAACATATCTGCAAGTTTTTCATATTCTTCAAAAATTCTTGGAAGATGCTCTTCTTTTAGGGCGTAATCCTCTTCATTATTTCCAACAACTGGCTCAAGGGATGTTCTTTTAAAGCCTAAATCTAAATAAGTTTTTATATCTTTTGTAAAATCTAAATTGTTTGCTGTAAAAGTTCCTCTCATATAATATTCTTTGTCACCACGATTTTTTACTAATTTTTGAAATTTTGGAACAATTTTATCAAATGAGCCATTTCCATCATGAGTTTTCCTAAATTCATCATGTTTTTCTTTTCTTCCATCAAGAGAAAGAACGACATTTTTCATATTTTTATTTAGATATTCGATTTTTTCATCATCCAAAAGCATTCCGTTTGTGGTTAAAGTGAAATTAAAATGTTTATTAAATTCTTTTTCCTTACTTCTTGCATAATCGACGGTATTTTTTACCAAATCCCAATTTAAAAGTGGTTCTCCTCCAAAAAAGTCAATGTCCAAATTATAATGAGATCCTGAATTTTCAAAAAGGAAATCAATAGATTTTTTTGCAACATCATCTGTCATTATTGCTTCAGGTCCGTGATATCTTCCTTCTTTTGCAAAACAATACTCACAAGAAAGATTGCAAGTGTGACTTACATTTAAGCACATTGCCTTTAGATAAGTTTTTCTTTTGTCCAAATCAATGGTTAAATCCTTAAAATCATCTTCTGAAAATAAAACTTTTTCGCTAACTAAACTTTTTACTTCTTCATAAGCTTCGTCAAATTGGTCTTGATTTATATTATGTAAATTTTTAATTTCTTTTTCTATGTAAGATTTTTCTTTATTTTTATTTAATAGGCTTATAATATCGTAAGAAATTTCATCAACTAGATGAACTGATCCGGAATAAACATCCAAAACAATATTATAACCCTTTGCTTTGTATTGGTGAATCATTTTTTCTCCTTAATTTATAGTAAAATACTTGGGATTTAATCCAATAAAAAAATAAGGGGCTTGCCCTTATTTATTTTTTGTGTTAACACATTCTTGGTTAGCAACTCCACAAGAAGTTTTGCAAGCTGATTGGCAAGATGTTTGACATTCGCCACAGCCACCATCTTTTTTGCTTTTGTGAAGATTTCTTGTATTTAAAGTAATAATTCTTTTCATATATGTATCTCCTTTTTCCTATAGATTCATAATAACAAAATGGATAATTTTTGTCAATTGATAATAGGAATGTGAGAATTTTCCAAAGATAAATCAATTCCCATAGTTTGAAGATATTTAATTTGGTAAATAATTTTTTTATTAATAATTTCTCCAGGAATAAGAAGGGGAATTCCTGGTGGATAGGCATAAATATATGAGGCAGAAATTTTGCCTTGAGATTTATCTAAATCAATCAAAGAAATATCTTTGCAAAAAGCTTCTTTAATGGATAGTTTTTTTTCACATTCAATAAATTCAAAAGAAAAATTTGATTTCTTATATTTTAAATTTTTGTCAATTTTAACTAGAGCATTTTTTAATCTCAAAAATCCATCTTTCCTATCAAAAATACTTGCAATCAAAATCACATAAGTTGGGCTTGCCATTTCAATTTCAATTTTTTCTTTATATAATAAATCAGAAAGCTCATTTCCGTTAATATTTGTATTTTTGCAAGAAATAATAATTTTTGAAATATCTTTAGAAGAATAATTGATAAATTTTAAATTTTTCAAATCAGTTTTATACAAATAAGTTAAATTTTCCAATAATTTACCCCACAGACCATAAAAATTTGAAAAATTAGAAATCATATCATCAATTGAGCCACTTACTAAATAAGATGGGGAAGATGTTTGAAATATTGCCATATTTCGTCTTAAATTTTTAATATCAATATTTTTATTTTTTATAATAATACCACTAGCTGGAGTTAAAGCTGATAAATTTTTGTGAAACGATGTAATAGCCAGGTCGTAGGAAAAATTATTTTCATAATCGGATAAGATTGTATGAGAACCATGTGCCATATCAACAAGCAATAAAATATTTTTATCCTTTATTAATTCTTTAATCTTTTTCAAATCAATCATAAAACCCTCATAAGAAGGAGAAGTAAGAAAAATCAAAGAATAAGAATTTTTTTCGATTTTTTCATTCAAATCCTCATAATCAATGTCATAAGCCATATCATTTTCATCAATTTTTACCTTTAAAAAATCTGCATTTAAATCAAAAAGCTCAATTGCATTAAAAGCAGATTTGTGGGAATTTCTTTGGACTAGAATATTTTTATTTTTTTGGGTTAAAGCTCTTAATGATGCAAGAATTCCACAGGTTGAACCGTTAGTTGAAATTATAAAATCATTAGCTTTATAGATATGAGCAAGTTCATTTTCCATTTTTTTGAAAAGCCCTTGGGGATTATTCAAATTATCAAAATTTCTAATTTCTGTTATATCTCTTTCGTAAGAAATTTTTTTATTTAACAAATTTTTATTTCTTTTGTGTCCAGGCATAGCAAATGGATAATAATCTTCTTTTAAATAATCATCTAATTTTTCATTTAACATTTTTAATCCTTTCTTTTATCCAATATTATACTTAAAAAAATTTAAAAATAAATTTTTGAAATTAGACATTTTATTTACATAATCTGTGATATAATGTATAATTGTATTGGTAAATTTACATTAATTTAACATAAAATATATAAAAAATTCACAATTAGAAAAGAGAGGATTAAATGAATAAAAATAAAAAATTAAAAATTACTTCGTTTGTAATTTCTTTGATTGTAATGCTTTTTATTCAAAGCTTTATTGAAGATTTTTCTTTTAAAGTTTATACAAACGAAAAAATTGAAATTAGTCAATTGGAACCTAGCAGCCAATATTCGAATAATTTTAAAATTAATTCGATTTATCAAGGAGATAAACTTTTAGACTTAAACAAGGTTGATATTAAAGGATGGACAAAGGCAAATACAAAAACGGGCTATCCAATTCAAACAAATGGTTATAGCAAGGATAGTAAATTAAGTATTAAACCTAGTCCAAGATTGATGTTTAATAAATTAACAGTAAATTTTGAAACAAGTCCAAAATATTCTACAGCTGTGATGACTTATTTAAAAGACCATACAATGACAATGTATGCTAGCTCATCTGATAATAGGTCATACGTAGATATTAATTACACAGACTTTTTATCAATTCTTACACAAACATTAATTTTTATAGGCTCAATAGTTCTATTCTCATTTTTTATTTATAACTTAATAAGAAGAATAGAAAAGGCGGAAAATAAGAAAAAAGAAATCTTATACATAGGTAAAGATTATATTTTGAATTTTTTAGTTTTTGGTGTATCTGTTTATGGTTTGAGTAAACTAAGAGATCATGTAAATAATGAAATTTATTTTACTTTCTTCCGTGCACCATTTACTTATAATGATTTGGTAGAATTTATATCAATTGTATTTTTAGCATCTCTTGGAATGAAAAGTATTTACAAGAGAAAACAAAACATAAAAGCACTTGATATGACAAATTGGATTTTATTTATCCTAAATCCATTCATGTCATTTTATATATTGGAATCAGCTTACAATCCAAATTTTGCTTCAATGGAAGTAATTTATATATTAATAAATGCTTTAATTTTATTCTTAATCCAAGTTTTAATATATATTGTAATTAGGAAAAAAAGACTTTCAATGATTTTCATTTTAGTTTTATCAATTGCTTTTGGTATTGCTAATGATGCTTTGTATATATTGAGAGATTCTCCTCTTATACCAGCATTTTTGGGATCACTTGGAGTTGCAGCTGATGTTGCAAAAGATACAGTTATTCAATTAAATGGACATTCATTAATGGCATTTTCACTTGCAAGCTTGTGGCTTTTAGTAATTTCTTCTATAAATGAAGGAAAAATTACAATTTCCAAGAAGTCTTATGCAAAACAACTTGTTGGTTATTGTACGATGTTTGGATTGATTACTGTAGTTAGCGTAAATTATTTTATCAAGCAAAATGGAGTTGGAGTAAACTTGTGGAGACCATCAAGAACTTATTATGTCGAAGGTTCGCCATATAGTTTTTATAGAATTTTTGCAAACCAAATTCTTACAGCACCAAGAGGCTATGATGAAAAAGAAGTAGAAAATACATTAGAAGAATATTACAACAAAGATATTGGAACAAAAGATAATAAGAAACCAAATATTGTAATGATTCAATCTGAAGCTCTTGCTGATTATTATGGAAAAGGAAATTTAAAATTAAGTGAAAATCCAATTGCTTTCCAAAGATCTTTAGAAGAAAATGCAATTCAAGGAAATGCTTATGTTTCAGTTCTTGGTGGAGGAACAGTAAATTCAGAATACGAAACTTTAACTTCAGTTCCTTTGACATTTTTCCCACTAGGAGCTTATCCATTCCAACAATATGTAAAAGAAGGTCACACATCAGTAGCAAGAATTTTGGAAAATCAAGGTTATGAAACATTTATAACTCATCCAAATAAACCAACAAATTATTCAAGACAAGAAGTATGGCCAAATTTAGGATTTAAAAATATTGCATTTTTACCAGATTATGACCAAAACCCAAATAATTTTGAATCAACAAATGGATTTTTAAAAGATTCAGTTGCTTATGACAAAATAAAAGAGCAATTTGAAAATAAATCTGATGACAAACCTCTTTTTGCATATCTTGTATCAATGCAAAATCATGGTGGTTATACATCAAATATTCCTGGAGACATCAAAGTTTTAAATGAAAATAATGGAGATGATCAAGGGGCAAGCCATTATGTAAACTTGCTTAAAAAATCTGATGAGGATTTAAAAAATCTAATCGAATACTTCAAATCTTATAAGGAACCAACAATACTTTGTATATTTGGTGATCATCAACCACAAAACTACGATGTATTTATGAAGTTGATAAACTCAAATGACAACTATACAAATAAGGATGTTTTCCATACGCCTCTTACTATTTGGGCAAATTATGATATTGAAGAGGATAAGGATGTAAATATATCAGTAAATTACTTAATGCCATATTTATTAGAAAAAGCTGGTGGAATTAAATTATCAGCATATCAAAAATATATGTTAGATATGCACAAGGATTATCCAATTATTTCAACTAAACAAATATATAATAATGAAGGTCAAGAAGTAAGCAAAGATGAAGAATTTATAAAGAGAAATAATAAATTAAATTCCTTAATTTATTATGAAATGAAGCAAGATACAAAATCAAATAAATATTTTAATGAAGCTTCAAAATAAAATTTTCCGAAACCAAGTAAATCTTGGTTTCGGTTTTTTCATGTTTAAATAATATGATATAATAGCTACATAAGAATTTAAAAAGGAGAATCAATGCAAAGTCTAATAGATTTTATTAGATCAAGTTTTTCAAATGAAATAGCCCTAATAATTATTAGCATGCTGCCTTTAATAGAGTTAAAAGGTTCAATTCCTATTGGTCTTGCAATGGGATTTAAACCAGTTAAAGCTTATTTGTATTCAATTATTGGTTCAACTATTCCAGCAATTTTTATACTATTATGGATTATGCCAATTTTTGCATACATGAAAAATAATGCTAAACTTAAAAAAATTGCAGCTTGGGCTTTGAAAAAGGCTGAGAAAAAAGAAGGAAAAATAAAAAAATATGAATATTTAGGTTTATTTTTATTTGTAGCAATTCCTTTGCCGGGGACAGGAGTTTGGATGGGATCTTTGATTGCATCAATTCTTGGCTTAAATAAAAAAAGATCTTTGTCGATGATAGCAGTTGGAAATGTAATTGCAGGAATTATTATTTATACTTTTTCTAGTTTTTTCTTTTAAGGAGTTATATGAATATAAAAAAAAGAATTATAAAAGCAATACTGATTATCTTAATGGGATTAACAGTTTTATTTGCAATTCAACTTGTAAGAGGATTTATAGGATCACAAATAATAAAAGATGAAAATAATTTTACAGGAAGTGATCTTGGAGAAGGTAACAAGATTGAGCAAAAAAATAAAGATGAATTGTTATTTGTTTTTGCAGGTGTGGATGCGACTGGGGAAAAATTTGGTACAAGAACTGATACACTTATGCTTGTTTTGATGAATAAAGAAAACAAAACCATAGATATAATTTCAATTCCTAGGGATACAAGAGTTGATGTAGATGGGAATATGGATAAAATAAATGCTGCCCATTCTTACGGTGGTATGGACGATACAATAAAAACTATAAGAAATTTCTTGTCAATCGATTTAGATTATTATGCAGAAGTTAGTTTTCAGGCAGTAGAAGATGGAGTAGATGCACTTGGTGGAGTGGATATAAATGTTCCAGACCAAATTGCAACAGCTCAAAATATTGAACCTGGTCTTCATCATTTTAATGGAAAACAAGCTCTTGATTATTGTAGATTTAGAAAAGGATATGCAAATGCAGATTTGGGAAGAATTTCTTGCCAACAAGATTTTGTTGTACAATTTATAAAAAATATGACAAGGCCAAAAAATATAATAAAAATTCCTGGTGTAATTTCAAAAGTAAGTTCAAACATGGATTCAAATATAAGTATGACAACTATTTTATCTTTTGCCTGGGCATTTAAAAATATTGATGATGCCCAAATAAATACACAAACAATTCCAGGATACCCAGATATGATTGATGGAATATCTTATTATATTCCTGACAATGAAGCAACAATAGATATGAGAAATAAAATATTATATAATTATTTATTAGAAGAATAAAGGAGAAATTATGGACATCAAATCAACAATAAGAGTAATTGAAGATTACCCAAAAGAAGGAATATCATTTAAAGATATAACTACTCTTTTAAAAAACAAAGAGGCTTACAAAGAAACAATTGACCTTATGGCAGAAAAATTAAAAGATTTAGATTTTGATTATATTATTGGAATAGAATCTAGAGGATTTATCTTTGGAGCAGCACTTGCTGATAGATTGAATGTAGGATTCATTCCAGTTAGAAAACCAGGGAAATTGCCAGGAGAAATAAAATCTTTATCTTATGATTTGGAATACGGACAAAGCACAATAGAAATTCACGAAGACTCTTTGAATAAAGGGGATAAGGTTGTAATAGTTGATGATTTAATAGCAACAGGCGGCTCTGCAAAAGCTTGTACAAAATTAGTAGAATCACTTGGTGGCGAGATAGTTTGCTTAGAATTTCTGATAGAACTTACAAGCCTTAAAGCAAGAGAAGAATTAAAAGATTATAAAGTGATTTCATTAATCGAATACGATCATTAAAACCAAACCTTCATTATTTTGAAGGTTTTTTATTTTGGTAAATTTAAATATATTCATAACTTTTAAGTTTTCAATAAATTTTCATAATGTTTGCCTAAAATTTTAAAGGGTATAGTATGTTTAAGGGAAAATAATTATTAGGAGGAAAAAATGGATCAATATAAGATGGTTGAAAATAAATTAAAGGAATTGGAAATAGATTTTAAAATAGTTGATCATCCGCCTGCATTTACAACTGAAGAAGCTGACAAATATATTGAAGGGCATGATGGTGTTCGTACTAAATCTATGTTTTTGACAGATAGAAAAAAGAAAAATTTTTATTTGGTTATATTGGATGATTATAAAAGATTAGATATGGATCGTTTTAAAGATATAGTTGGAGAAAAAAAAGTAAAAATGGCATCTGAAAATTCTTTGATGGAAAAAATGAAACTTCCAGCAGGAACAGTTTCTCCTTTTGGTTTGTTAAATAATGAAGACCATGATATAAAATTTTTCATGGATAAAGAAATTGTAGATGAAGAAATAATGACTTTTCATCCAAATACAAACGAAAAAACTTTATTTTTAAAAACAAAAGATTTGTTCAAATACTTGGATAATATAGGATATGAAGTAAATATTATAGAATTGTAATTTTAAGGCATCTGTATTTAGATGCTTTTTTATTTCTTTATTTTAAAAAATTTTGATTTTTTTGTGGAATTTTTGTAATATAAAATAGGTTTTAATAAAGTTAAGTCTTAATAAAAGAGAGAAAAAATGAAAAAGAAAGAAAAAAAATTTAAAAAATTAAAATATATTTTGATAATTGTTTTTATAGGTTTTATTATAAGTTTAGGGACAAATAAATTTTTAAAAACTGACTTTGATAATTTGCCAAAATTAGATAGACAAGTTATAGAAGAATACGATAAATTTCAAAAAAGTGATGAAAAATTATGGAAAGATTATAGGCTTGAAGATAAGGATATATTGATAATAAATAAAAATGTTGTCGGGAATTTTTATTTGCTTACTAAGGATAAAAATATAAAGTCGATTTTTGCTAAAAAAATAAAGACCAAAGAAGATAAAATAAATATTTATAGGATTTCTAAATTGTATCCAAAAAGATTTGAGTATTTAATTGGAAATTTTAATACTAAAGATAAAAATTATAAAATTTTGGGAAAGGATAATATTTTTTATGTAAAATATGACAAAGATTCAATAAATAAAAAATTTTCATCTTTACATTTTTTGCCTTTCCTAAGCCATGAGGCTTTGCATTATTATATGCAAAAAGATTGGGATAATATTACTTTTAGGGGATATTCTTACAATGATAAGGAATTAGATTTGTTGGATAGGGAGTATAAAATTTTAGGAAAAATTAAAAAAGCTCTTGATGAAAATGCTGATGTAAATACTTTAAAAAATTTGGGTAAAGAATATTTAAAGGTAATGGATGAAAGATTTGAAAAAACTAATCCTGAAAAAATCCAAGCTGAAATTTTTGAAGAAACAATGGAGGGAGCTGCAAATTATGTATCGATAAAAGCAGCAAAAATTGTTGGATATGATTATGGGATTTTGTATTTTGATAATACAAAAAATGTAAAATTTGATGAAATAGTTCCAACAATAAAAAAAGGACAAATTAATCAAAGTATAATCGGAGAAAAAATAGTTTATGAATCAGGAGCACTTTTGTGCCAGTATTTGGATAAGATTGAAGTAAAAAATTGGCAAGAAAAATTAAATAATAAGGGCAAAAAAGATATAAGCTTATATAGCATTATAAAAGAAAATTTAAATTAAGGAGTTTTTATGAAAGATGCAAAAAAAATTTCTATACAAGAAACTTATGGCGAAAGATTTCAACATTGTTGGGGTTGTGGACCAAAAAATGATAAGGGATTGCATTTAAAATCTTTCCCAAGTGATGATAAAAAAACTGTAAGGGCAAAAATTATTCCAAATGAAATGTATACGGGTGGAGTGCCTCAAAATCTTTTTGGTGGAATGATTGCAATGATTTTTGATTGTCATGGCACAGCTTCAGCAGCTTATTTTGCTCATATCAACAAGGGATTGGAATTTGATGAAAATACATTAATAGGAAGATTTATAACAGCAAGACTTGAAGTTGATTTTAAAAAGCCAACTCCAATGAATGAAGAAATTGAAGTAATAGCAAAGCTTGAAGAAATTAGCGAAAGAAAAGCAATTATTAATATGGAATTGTTAGCTAAAGGAGAAATCCGAGCAAAAGCAAAAATGGTTGCAGTTAAAGTAAAAGATAATATGTAAAATTAATCCAGCTATAAATTTTTTAAATT
Source organism: Anaerococcus vaginalis (assembly GCA_018363915.1). Lineage (GTDB taxonomy): Bacteria > Bacillota > Clostridia > Tissierellales > Peptoniphilaceae > Anaerococcus > Anaerococcus vaginalis_C. Next base: position 78,959 of record JAGZMY010000005.1, on the reverse strand, counting down.
AAAAATATATAGCTGGAATTTTTTTTAAAATAATGTTAGCTAGTTGACAATTAAAATTCTCAAAGTATAATTTTTTCGTCAAGGAGGAAATTTTGCAAGAAGGAATTTTAAAAAAAATAAAAGATTTGGATATTTGTATGATTAGAAAAATGTCGGAACTAAAAAACTGCGCAGGACATGACCATTCTAATGTAGCAAATCCAACTCAAGTAAAAATTTTTTCGTATTTGATAGAAAATAAAGAAGGGGACGTTTTTCAAAGAGATTTGGAAGAAGTTCTCAATCTAAGACGAGCTACAATATCGAATATTTTGAAAAAAATGGAAGCGAATGAATATATTGTAAGAGAAACTGATAAAAAGGATTTGAGATCTAAAAAAATTATTCTTACAGATTTGGCTATCAAAAGGTATCAAAAGGGTTTAAATCACTTGAGAGATATTGAAAAGATAGCGACAAAAAATATAGATAAGAAAGATTTAGAAATATTTAGTAATGTTATTGATAAGATGATTATTAATATTGAAAATTATAATGGAGATATGAATAATGATAAAATTATTTAAAAATTTGAAAAAAATAGACATAATTTATGGTTTAATAGCCATAATTTTTATTGTCTTTCAAGTTTATTTAGATTTGAAAATGCCTGATTATATGTCAAAAATCACGGTGTTGGTTCAATCTGAAGTAAGTGAGCTTGATGAAGTTTTAAAATATGGTGGCTACATGGTGGCTTGTGCCTTTGGCTCAATGATTAGTGCAGTTATTACTGGTTATTTGATTTCTACAGTTTCTGCCAGATTTTCTAAAAATGTTGGAAGAAAATTATTTGATAAGGTTACAAGTTTTTCAAGTGAGGAAATAAATGAATTTTCTACGCCAAGCCTTATTACAAGAAATACAAATGATATAACCCAGGTACAAATGTTTTTGGCTATGGGCTTACAAATGTTAATAAAATCGCCAATAACTGCAATTTGGGCTATAAATAAAATTCTTGATAAAAGTTGGCAATGGTCAGCTGCTACAAGTGTAGCTGTAGTATTTTTGTTGGTTGTTGTAGGAATAATAATGGCGATTGTAGTTCCAAAATTTAAATTAGTTCAAAAATTAATTGATAAATTAAATAGGGTTACAAGAGAAAATTTAATTGGAATTAGAGTTATTAGAGCCTTTAATGCTGAAAAATATCAAGAAGAAAAATTTGAAGAAGTAAATACAGATTTAACAAATTTACAAACTTTTAACCAAAAAATGTTTGCTTTAATGATGCCAATTATGTTTTTTGTAATGAATTTTTTGGCTTTGGCAATTTATTTTATTGGCTCAAGATTAATTGATGGGGCAATGATTGCAGAAAAAATTGAATTATTTGGAAATATGGTTGTATTTTCATCTTATGCTATGCAAGTTATAATGTCATTTTTAATGTTAGCCTTTATTTTTATGATGCTACCAAGAGCAAATGTTTCAGCAGATCGTATTAATGAAGTATTAAATACAAAAATTAAAATAGAAGATGGAAAAGGAGTAGTTAAAGATAATGGCATAAAAGGAAAAGTAGAATTTCAAAATGTATATTTCTCATATCCTGATGCAGAAGAAGCAGTTTTAGAAAATATTTCTTTTACAGCAAACAGGGGAGAAACTGTTGCCTTTATCGGCTCAACTGGTTCAGGAAAATCTACTTTGATAAATCTTATTCCAAGATTTTACGATGTAAGTGGCGGAAAAATTTTAATAGATGGGATTGATGTTAGAGATTATTCATTAAAAGATTTATATAATAAATTAGGCTACGTTTCACAAAAAGCATTTTTGTTTAATGAAAGCATAGAAAATAATATAGATTTTGGAGAAGGACTAAAAGAAATTAGTGATAAAGATATAGAAAATGCTTTGGACATTGCTCAAGCAAGTGAGTTTGTAAATAAAATGGACGATGGCAAAAAATCTATGATAGCCCAAAGTGGTACAAATATTTCTGGAGGACAAAAACAAAGATTATCTATAGCAAGAGCAATTGCAAAAGATCCTGAAATATTTATCTTTGATGATTCATTTTCAGCGCTTGACTATAAAACAGATGCGATTTTGAGAAATGAATTAAAAAAATCTACAGAAAATTCTACCAAATTAATAGTTGCTCAAAGGATTGGAACTATTATGAATGCAGACGAAATAATAGTTTTAGATCAAGGAAAAATAGTTGGAAAAGGACGCCACAAAGAATTATTAAAAAACTGTGATGTTTATAGAGAAATTGCCTTATCTCAACTAAGTGAGGAGGAATTATACAATGGCTAGACATGGAAATGCAAGAGGGAAAATTGAAAAACCAAAAGATTTAAAGTCATCAATAAAAAGATTAACAAAAGAATTAAAAGATTTTAAATTATTAATAGGACTTAGTATTGTGCTTGCTATCGTTGGTTCAATTTTAACAATAATTACTCCAAATAAATTATCAGATATGGTTGATGAAATTTCTCTTGGAATTAGACCAAGAGTAGAAAATATTGAACCAATTGCTAAAAATATTCAAAAAGGAATGAAAAATAGAGGTCTTGTCCCAATAACAATAGATGGAGTTGAAATTAGCGTAGAAGATCAAATGGAATTTGTAAAAATAATGCAAAAAAACCAAGGAAAAAATATGGATATGAAAAATTTATCCAAAGAAGATCAGCTAAAAGAGTTAAGAAAATTGGAATCATTCCCAAAATCAATAAAAAAAGTAATTGAACCAAAAATGGATTTGGAAAAAATAAAAAATATTACGATTGTAGTTGCGCTTTTATATTTTATAAGCTCATTTTTTACCTTTATCCAGTCTATTTCAATGACAGAAGTTGCAAATAGATTTGCAAAAAAACTAAGAAATTCAATTTCTGAAAAAATTAATAGACTGCCATTGACATTTTTTGATAAAAATTCAGTCGGAGATATTTTATCAAGAGTTACAAATGATATTGATACAATTGCCCAATCAATGAACCAATCGTTGGCAAGTCTTTTCTCATCAATCGTTCAATTTTTAGGAACAATTATAATGATGTTTTACACAAATTGGCAAATGGCAGTAACAGCTATTGTTTCAAGCACATTTGGTTTTATATTTATGTTTTTGATAATTGGTAAAAGTCAAAAATATTTTTCAATGCGACAAAAATCACTTGGGAAATTGAATGGACACATTGAAGAAGTTTATTCTGGCTTAAATATTGTAAAATCATACAATGCCAAAAATTATGTTCTAGATAAATTTGATAAGGCTAATTATGATGTTTATAAAGCAAACCAAATGAGCCAATTTTTGTCAGGATTAATGATGCCTTTAATGATTTTTATTGGAAACTTGGGCTACGTTGCAATTTGTATTGTAGGAGCTGTTTTGACAATTAAAGGGAAAATTACTTTTGGAGTAATTGTTGCTTTTATGTCTTACGTTAGATTATTTACATCTCCACTTTCACAAATCGGACAAGCTATGACATCAATTCAATCAACAGCAGCAAGTAGTGAGAGAGTTTTTGAATTTCTTGATGAAAAAGAAATGGATGATGAAAAAGAAAAAACTGAATATTTAGATCCACAAAAATCTGTAGGAAATATTGAATTTAAAAATGTTGAATTTAGCTATGAAGGAAATAAAAAACCAACTATTACAAATTTTTCAGCTGATATTAAAAAAGGACAAAAAGTTGCAATAGTTGGACCAACAGGAGCTGGTAAAACAACAATGGTAAATCTTTTAATGAAATTTTACCAAATAAATAAGGGAGATATTATTATTGATGGAAAATCAATAAATGATTTAAAAAGAGAAAATATCCACGATTTATTTACCATGGTTTTGCAAGATACTTGGTTATTTAAAGGAACAATTAGAGAAAATATTTTATTTAATAGAAAAGATATTTCAGAAAAAAGATTAAAAGATGTAATAAAATCTGTAAGCTTAGACCATTTTATAAAAACTTTACCAAAAGGACTGGATTCAAAAATTGATGATGACGATTCAGTATCCCAAGGACAAAGGCAACTTCTTACAATTGCAAGAGCTATGATTGATGACAAACCATTTTTGATTTTAGATGAAGCAACATCAAACGTAGATACAAGAAGTGAAGAATTAGTGCAAGAGGCTATGGATAAATTAGCACAAGGAAGAACATCATTTATAATTGCCCACAGATTATCAACAATCAAAAATGCAGATTTGATTTTGGTAATGGATGAAGGAAATATAATTGAACAAGGAAACCATAATCAATTGATGGAAAAAAATGGATTCTACGCTGATCTTTACAATTCACAATTTAGTTTGTAAAAGGAGAAATAATTGAAAAAAATAATCAACACAGCAATGTTTTATATGATTTATGGCTTGACAGCAGGAGCTTTTTATAGAGAATATACAAAATTTAAAGGATTTACAGGACTAACAAGTCTTTCAAAAGTCCATCCTCACGTTTTAGTTTTGGGAATGTTAGTATTTTTGGTAATAGGAGCTTACGTATATAGCAATGATGATTTAATAAAAACAAAATTTTTCTCAAGATTTTATAAGGTTTATAACATTGCTCTAGTAGGAACAAGTCTTACAATGTTTGTAAGAGGCCTAACACAAGTAAACGCTAGCCAATTGACAAAAGCAATGGATATGTCAATTTCAGGAATAGCAGGAGTATTTCATATATTGATGGCAGTAGCATTTTACTTTTTCTTTAAGTCTTTAAAATCTATTGCAAAATAAAAATTACAAATGAAAATTAAAAGGGACTGTAGGTAAATTATGATTATTAATAATTTTTCTATAGTCCTTTTTTTTTATGTAAATAGTCAAAAAATAAAATAAATTGAAAGCTTTTAAGAATTTTTAAAATTTTTAAAGCTTACTGAAATTTTTAAGAGAAAAAAATTAATTCTTATTTAAATTAAAAATTTAACTTAGCCATTTATTTTAATGGGTTATGATTTAATTATTTTACTTTATCTAGATAACAAAATAAAATAATTAAAATCAAAATTGACAATAAGCTCTTGATATTGTAAAATAATTATACGATAAAATTTAACATATAATTTTATCAAGGCGTTATAATAAAATATAATTTACTATGAAAGGAATTAATATGAAAAAAGAAAAATCAATTAGGTTACCTAGTTTTTTTGAAGCGATTTTGCCGATTATAACTATGGTGTCTTTGATGATTTATGTATTTGCTTTTGCAAAAGAAAAAGTTGATGGAAAATTTGAATCTATTTATGATGGGGCACACATGCCTTTAATTTGTGGAATAATTGTTGCTTGTTTGGTTGGAATGATTTGCGGTCATTCTTTTAAAGAGATGATTAATGGAATGATTAATAGGATTAGCACAACTCTTGATGCAATTTTAATTTTACTTACTGTAGGCCTTTTGGTTTCTTCTTTTATGATTAGTGGAACAATTCCAGCTCTTATTTATTATGGGCTTGATTTATTAAATCCAAAATTATTTTTGCCAATTGGTTGTATCATAACAGCGATTGTAAGTCTTGCTTGTGGATCTTCTTGGACTGCAACAGCAACAATTGGAATTGCATTTATGACAATAGGAAAGGGAATGGGAATTAATCCAGCGATTAGTGCTGGTATGGTAATTTCTGGTGCTTATATTGGAGATAAATTTTCTCCCTTATCAGATACTACAAATCTTGCAGCTGGTGTTTCAAAAACTGGTTTGTTTGATCACGTTACTGCAATGATTTCTACAACTGGTCCAGTTTTTATAATTTCTTTAATTTTATATACGATTTTGGGACTTAGGGCAAATGTTGTTAATTATGATCCAACAATTGCAGAAGGCATAAAAACTTCTCTTGCAAATAATTTTAATTTAAATCCTTTGGTCTTACTTCCGATTGTAATTATAATTTTAGTTTGTGTATTAAGAATTGAAGGCTTGGCTGGTGTAATGATTTCTGTTGTAGTTGGAATTATTTTTTCTTTAATTTTTCAAGAACCAAGATCTCTTGCTAAAATTTTTTCAATTTTACACTATGGTCCAGATATTGAAACAGGAAATGCTTTTGTTGATCAAGCTTTGGCAAAGGGAGGAATGGATAATCAAATGTGGACTATAAATTTAATTTTATTAGCCGTGTCTTTTGGAGGGGCTTTAGAAAAATCTGGAGTTGTTGAAAAATTATTTGCTCACTTAAAAGAAAAAATTAATTCAGTGGGCGGACTAGTATTTACTACAATGGCAACTTCAATTTTTTGCGATGCAACTATGTGTGATCAATTTTTAGGCATTGGAGTTCCAGCTCCACTTTATGAAGATAAATATGATGATATGGGTCTTTCAAGAAATTTTTTATCAAGAACATTAGAAGATGCAGGAACTTTGTGGGCAGTTATGTTTCCATGGACAGCCTGTGGAGCTTATCAAATGAAAACTTTGGGAGTAAATCCTCTTTATTATTTCCCATTTGCATTTGTAAATTTAATAAATCCAATATATGCTCTATTAACAGCGTATTTTAAAATAAATATATTTTGGGCAGATGGTTCATACACAAATATTTTTGGAAAAACAAAAATGAAAAAGAAAGCACACGCACCAAAAGAAGTAGAAATTTATGCAACAAATCAATTAGATAAATTAAGAAAAGAAGGAAAAGCTCCAAAAATTTCACTTTAAATCCTCCATGTAAATAAGCTTTTCTTTCAAAAAAAATAATGCTATACAAAAAGTATAGCATTATTTTTTTATTCTTCAATTTCTTTAGCTTCTTTTGGAACTCTATTAAAAATTCCTGTAACCATAAGAGCAATTGCTCCATCGCCTGTTACATTACAAGCTGTTCCGAATGAATCTTGAAGGGCAAATATTGAAAGCATAAGAGCTGTTCCTGTATCGTTAAATCCTAAGACAGAAATAATTAATCCTAAACTTGCAACTACTGTTCCTCCAGGAACTCCTGGAGCTGCTATTGCAAAAATTCCAAGCAATGCAATAAATACAATCATATTTGTGTTTGATGGAACTTGTCCTGTTAAAATTTTTGAAACCGTCATAACAAAAAATACTTCTGTTAAAACTGAACCGCAAAGATGTGTGTTAGCACAAAGTGGAATTACAAAATCTCTTATTTTTGGATCTAAGGTTTTTGATTTTCTAGCACATTTTAAGGCAACTGAAAGGGTTGCTGCTGATGACATTGTTCCTAAGGCTGTAAGGTAAGCTGGTAAATAATGACCAAAAACTTCTTTTGGATTTGTTTTTGAGAAAAGTCCTCCCAAAGAATATAAAAGTGTCATCCAAATAAAATGTCCAACTATTACTATTAAAATTATTTTCAAAAATACAGGCAATTCTTGTAAAACTACTCCTTCATAAGATAAAACTGCAAAAGTTGAAGCTATATAAAAAGGTAGCATATTAATTACGACAACGTCTACGATTTTTAAAACAATATTATTAAGTTCCAATAATAAATTTTCCCATGTTTTTGATTTGGTAAGAATAACTGCTATACCAAAAATAATTGATGTTACAAGAGCTGTCATAACTGGCATTATTGGCTCTATTGATAATTTAAAAATAGATTCTGGAATTTCTTTTGCTCCTGCCACATTGGATGCAATATTTAAATGAGGAATAATAGCTTTTCCAGCTAAAAAACTAAAAGTTCCTGCACCAATTGATGAAAGGTAGCAAATCAATAAAGTTACAGTTAGAATTTTTCCTGCATTTTCTTTTAATGAAACAATAGCAGGTGTAACAAAACCTAGAATAATCAAAGGAACAATATATCCTATCAAATCTCCAAGAATTGTTTTTATCGAACTAACTACCAAAATTGCAGATTCATTTGAAATTTGTCCAATAATAATTCCTACAATAATTCCCATCACTAGCTTAAAAACTAATGAATTGAAAAAGCTTTTCTTTTTCATTTTTCATACCTCTTTCATTTATTTTAATAATATTCTACATTAATTCAACAAAATTACAATACTATAATAGTCTTTTATTGTAATAAATTATATTAATCATAAAGTTTTGCTTGGCTTAAATACATTTTTTTATAAAGTCCATCATCTTTCATTAGCTTTTCATGATTTCCATTTTCTGTAATTTTTTTATTATCACAAACAATAATCCTATCAGCATATTTTGTTGATGAAAGCCTGTGAGAAATAAAAAGCGAAGTTTGTCCTTTTGAAATATCCAGCATTTTTTCAAAAATTTCTTGTTCACTTCTTGGATCAAGAGCACTTGTTGGCTCATCCATTATAAAAAATTTCCCCTCATGGACCATTGATCTTGATAGAGCAAGTTTTTGTCCGATTCCACCAGATGGTTCGACAGAATTTTTTGAAAAAAGGAAAGTTAAGAATGTGTCTTCTTTATTTACAAGACCATCTATCCAAGATTTCAAATTTAAAAGATAAAAAGATTCATCCATTTTTTCTCTTTGATAATTTGTAATATCATCTAATAAATTTGCTGAAATATTTTCAGAAATTCTAAATGGAAATAATCTAAAATCTTGAAAAGTTGGGGAGAGGATTTTGTAATATGTTTTTGTGTCAATATCATTTATATTAATCCCATTCAAATAAATATTTCCTTTTGTAGGCTTATAAAATTTGCACAAAAGTTTTACAATTGTAGATTTTCCAGCACCATTTTTCCCCACAAGAGCTACGGTTTCTCCATTTTTAATTTCAAAAGAGCAATTTTCCAAAATATTTTCCTTTGATTTTGGATATTTAAAACTTACATTATCAAATTTAATAGTGATTTTCTCTGTGTTTATTTTTTTGATTTTTCCCTCATCAAAATTTTCTTCTTTTTGATTTAAAAAATCAAATAAGCTTTGTAGTTGCTCATTAAATGCAATTACTTGGGCATAATTTTTTTGTATTTCCTTGCTTGCATTTATTAAACTTATTAATGAGTTAAAATATAAAGTAAAATCAGCAAGGCTTATGGCTTTTTCTATAAGCTTTACTACAAGAAAAAACAAAGATCCAAGTATAGAAAAATTAGAAAATACATTCATAAGCCCAACATAAATTCCATTTTTTGTATAATATGCACTAGAATTTTTTACCAATTTTTGATGAAAAATTTCAGATTTTTTTAAAATAAAATCTTCTCCATTATAAATTTTTATATCTTTAAAATATCTATGGTCTTGAGAAAAATTTATAAAAAATCTGTAAGCCCTTAGTTTTGGTATATCATTTTTTTGATAGTCTAATTCATTTTTCTTAATTAGCTCTACAATTTTTCTATTTAGAAGTATTAGAAAAATTATTACAAAAACAACATAATACGACAATTTCATAAGAATTATTAAAGAGAAAATACCTGTAATTGTAGAGTTTATTGTTATTGCAAATAAATCATATATTTTAAAAATTTCGAAAATAGCATAATGAGCTTTTTCCATTTCATCTTGAACTGTTTTACTATCCGATTTTTCTACTGGTAGCTTAATGGCCTTTTCACTTAATTTAAAAGTATAGACATCAAAAAAAGATTCAAAAGATTCTGTGAGTAAATTTGCATTTAATTTATTAACTAATCCCCTAATCAAATCAAAAATTAAAACTAGAAAAGCAATTATAAAAATTATTTTTAATCTTTTTTGTCCGTATATTTCATCAATTATTAATTTTGGTGCAATAATAGAAAAAAGAGGAAGTATTCCCATAAGAAGAGAAAAAATTACAAATTTTTTGATGAAATTTTTGTGTATTTCATTTATTTTTTTTAATAATTTTAAAATATTTTTCATACTTTCTCCTTATAATTTTTTGCTTGAAGATTGTATAAATCTTTATAATCAGAATCATTTTTCATAAGTTCTTCATGACTTCCAGTAGATTTTATTTCTCCATCTTTTAGATAGACTATCCTGTTGCAAAATTTTGTTGATGCAAGTCGATGAGAGATAAAAATTGAAGATTTATCTTTAATCAAATCGTTGTACAAAGTGTATAATTCTCTTTCTGCAAGAGCGTCAAGTTGGGCGGTTGGTTCATCTAAAATTAAAAGTTTTGAAGAATTTTTTTCAATACTTCTTGCCAAATATAATTTTTGCTTTTGTCCACCCGAAAGATCAACTCCATCATCATCTAAAATTCTAAGAAGAGTTTGATCATCTTTTTTGTCATAAGATTCTATAATTTTATTCAAATGAGTAAGTCCATAAGTTTTTTCTAGATTTTTATTAGAATCATTTAACAAAATATTTTCTTTAATAGAAAATGGAAGAATTTGAGAATCTTGGAAGACAGCTGAAACCAAGCTATTATAATCATAATCTAGTTTTTTGAAATTTTTACCATTAATAAAAATTTCCCCATCATAAGATTTATAAAAACCTGCAAGAATAAGAGCAAGAGTAGATTTTCCAGCTCCATTTTCTCCGACTAAGGCTATTGATTCATTATTGTTTATGGTTAAATTTATATTTTTTAGGACATATTTATCAGAGTTTGGATATTTAAATGATAAATTTACTAGATCGATTTTTAAATTTTTTGGTAAATCTTTATTTTCAAAAGATTTTTGATAAGGATTTATAATTTTAAAAAACGGTTTAAATCTTGTAAGATTATCAAAAAAATCATTAAAAATCCACATAAACAAATTGTTAAAATTTACAAAGGCTAAAATTGCTGTAAAATAAACATAAAAATCGCCAATGTCAAGCTTTCCGCTCATAAGATTTGTAATAAGCCAATACATAATAAGAGCATCTCTAATAAAATTTATAAGTCTTACAAGGCTATAAATTTTAAAGGTTTTTTTATCTGTTCTAACTAGGTATGCTATCCTATCTTGGTTGGTCTTTTTGTAAAAACTTTTAAAGACATTAATAAAATCAAAAATAAGTATATCTTGTTTTGATAAGGGAGACCTTAGCTCATTGTTTAATTTTGTAAATTTATTGTAGTTTTCGTTTTGGTCATTCCAAAATTTAGAAAATTCTCTAGGAATTTTATTTGCAATATAAGTTGAAATTATTGTCAAAATAATTATCAAAAATAAAATGATTCCGCCAATTTTTAAAAAAATCCACAAAAATCCTGCAATAGAAGTTAGGGATGCTAAAAATTCTGGCAAAGTCATCATTACAGCACCTGCTCCTAGATATGGACTGTCGACAGCCTTATTTGCACTATTTATTTTTTCAGATTCAGATTTTTTCATTTTTTCTTCATAGGGAAGGTAGAGGGCATATTTTGTTACCATATTCATATATTTATATCTGATATTATTCATTTTCATACGGTAATTACCCATGATAAAAGATTCAAAAAAACTTATAATCGTTGATATGACTAATAATAAAATAAAAAAGCCTAACATAAAATCAAGTCCATTTTGATAATTTTTCAATATGTAGGCAGGTGAAATAATCCATATAAATGGTTTTAAGCCTATAAATATGGAGTAAAGTACGATTAATAAATACATGCTTGGCTCATACTTAGCCATTGATTTAAAAATATATTTTAATTCTTTCATAAAAAGCCTAAACGGCATCCTCCTTGTTGTAGTAAGTCAAGGAGCTTTTCCTCACTTACAAGTTACAAATTTCCTCTTTATTTTTAATATTATTGTTCATTTTCTTCTCCTTTCTTTAAACTAATTTAATATTAACAATTTAATTCAATGAAGTCAAAAAAAGATGGCAAAGACCATCTTAATTTTCTAATATTTCTATTGCACATTTTAAACCATCAAGAGCTGATGAAATTATTCCACCAGCATACCCAGCACCTTCTCCAATTGGTCTTAAATTTTTAAATTTTAAAGTTGAATAATTTTTATTTCTTTCAATTCTAATAGGACAAGAAGTTCTTGTTTCAACGCCTGTTAAAATTGCGTCGTCATTTGAAAAAGCATCAATTTTTTTCGAAAAATCAATTAGGGCAAGTTTTATAGCCTCATTTATTTTTTCTGGATAAATTTTATTTAAATCAGCAAACTTATAAGATGGTTTGTATGTTGGCTTAATTTTTCCCAAATCTTTTGAAACTACTCCATTAATATAATCACAAACTTTTTGCACAGGAGCGGTAAAATTTCCTCCGCCAAGCATATAAGCTTTTTCTTCTATTTCTCTTTGAAATTTAATACCACTAAGATTATCATCTCCCAAAATTTCTGGTCCAATAGCACAAACAACAGCAGAATTTGAATTGTAATTTCCCCTGTCATGATAGCTCATTCCATTTACACAAAGACGATTTTCTTCACTTGATGCAGGAACGACATAGCCACCTGGGCACATACAAAAAGTATATACAGAAATATTTTTCTTTTTATCAAAATATTTAAGGGCGTAGGAAGCCTGTGGAAGCCTATCATCAATGATTTTATATTGGCTAAAATTAATATCTTTTTGCAAGTGTTCAATCCTAAATCCAACTGCAAAATTTTTCTGGCTAATATCAATATATTTATCTAACATTATAAATGTATCGCGAGAAGAATTGCCCAAGGCAAGAACATATTCGTCGGCTTGGTATTCATTTTTATTTGTAATAAGAGATTTTATTTTACCATTTTCAATATTTAAATCTGTAAAAACTTCATTAAAATGAAAATTTCCGCCCATTTCAATTATTTTTTTCCTAATATTTATGATAACTTTTCTTAAAAGATCTGTTCCAACGTGGGGCATTTGAGTGTATAAAATATCTTCGGGAGCACCATTTTCAACCAAAATTCTAAAAATTTCCCTAGATCTTTTATCCTTTGACCTAGAAGTTAGTTTTCCATCAGAAAAAGTACCAGCACCACCTTCGCCAAATTGAATATTTGATTCGGGATTTAATTTTAAATTTTTAATAAAATTATCGATAGTTTTTACCCTATCTTCAATTTTTTCTCCTCTTTCAATAATAGTAACTTTAACACCATTTTTACAAAGAGCATAGGCACAAAAAAGTCCACTGGGACCAGATCCAACAACAATAGCAGAATTTATTTTATTTTTATTTTCTAAAACTAAATCCTCTTCAACAAAATCATCAATATCATTTTTTAATTTTTTTCTAGTTTTTTTATCAATTTCACAATCAATCAAAACTTGATAAACATAAAAAATACCACGCCTTGCATCGATTGACTTTTTATAAATTTTAAAAGAATCAATTTTTCTATTAATTTTTTCTTCAATAGCCTTTTTTAAATTTTCATCATTATCCAAATCGTATGGAATTTTAATATTTCTAATTATATACATAAGACATCCTTTCTTACTAATTTTAACAGATTTTCTATGTTAAATAAATTTAAAATAATATATAATTGATTAGGAGGAACTTATGAAAGTTAGTTTAGTTGAAAATAAATTAGAAAAAGAAAATATTTCATCCTACATACTAAATGATTTAAATTTATGGTTTGAAGATGAGGAGGCTGTAAAAAATTATATAGAAAAATCTAAAGAATATATTTTTTTCAAAGCAAGTGAAAATGGAAAAAATTTTGGTTTTATCGTTTATAAAAAAACTTCGGATTATACTATTGAAATATTTGTAATGGGAGTTTTGAAAAAATATCACGGAAATCATATAGGAATAAATTTATTTGAAAATCCATTGAAATTTTAAAAAAATATAATTATGAATTTGTTCAAGTAAAAACTTTAAAAGAAGGAATAGACGATGGATATGATAAAACAAATAAATTTTATCAAGCTTTGGGATTTAGAAAATTTGAAGTAATTGAAGAAATTTGGTCAAAAGAAAATCCTTGCCAAATTTATGTGAAAAGTATTGTTTGAGGGATCAATAAAATAATTTTTATCCTAAAAAATGATAATTTATAAAAAAATATTTGACAATATTAAAAACAGATCTTATAATAACCATAACAATAATTTATTTATAAAAATTTATGAAAAAAAGAGTAGGCTTATTAAAAAGCACAGAGAGTTGGAGTTTGGTGAGATCCATCCTTTGAAATAAGTTCGAAAATCATTTTTCTTTTGCATATCTGAATTATAGTAAGATATGTCGCCATGGTTGGCGTTATCAAAACCCGGCATTGTTTGATGCTTGAAGAGCTTATTTTTATATAAGAATAAAGGTGGTAACGCGGAATTTTCGTCCTTTGTCTAATTTTTAGACAAGGGACTTTTTTAATGAATAAATATTGTAATAAATTTTTTGGAGGATAGAATGAAAAAATTATCAACAAGTCAATTTTTACAAGTTAGTGTAATGCTATTCGGTTTGTTTTTTGGAGCTGGAAATTTAATTTTCCCTCCACTTTTAGGAAATCAAGCAGGATCTTTTACATTTATTTCTTTGTTAGCATTTTGCGTTACTGCTGTAATATTTCCTGTAATGGGAGCTATAGTAGTAGGAAAAACTGAAGGATTAACAAATTTATCCAACAGAGTTTCTCCTTTATTTTCTGTAGTTTTTACTACGGCAATATATTTATCAATAGGACCTGGACTTGGGATACCAAGAGCGGGATCTGTTCCTTTTGAAATGGCAATAGCTCCGTATATACCTCAAGGATTTAATATAAATCTTGCAAGATTTTTATATACTTTAGTATTTTTTAGTGTTGCTTTATTTGTATGTTTAAAACCAAATAAACTTGTCAAAAGAGTTGGAAAATATTTAACACCTGCACTTTTAATAATGATAGTTTTTATGTTTTTAAAAGTGATAACAATGGATAAAAATATAGCAGCTCCTGTTGGAGAATATAAAAATGCTCCATTAGTAAAGGGATTTTTGGAAGGATATAATACTATGGATGCTGTCGCTGCATTAAATTTTGGTTTTGTAATAGCTCAATCCATAAAAAGATTTGGAGTAAAAGATAAAAATGAAGTTACAAATTATACAATAAAAGCAGGACTTGTAGCAGGAAGTGTTTTATTTTTAGTATATGCTATGCTTGCAAGTGTAGGAATGATAGGCTCATCAAAACTTGTTGGAGCAGAAAATGGCGCTGTAATATTAACATATGCAGTAAAAAATGTTTTTGGAAATTTTGGAATAGTTTTACTTGCAGCAATATTTACACTTGCATGTCTTACAACTTGTATAGGACTTATAACAAGTGGTGGAGAATATTTTGAATCATTATTTAACCAAAAATTATCATATAGAAAATGGGTTTTAGTTTGGACTTTATTTTCATTTTTGATGGCAAATTTTGGATTAAATAAATTATTAGAATTTTCAGTTCCACTATTAACAATAATATATCCAGTAGCCTTAGTCTTAATACTAATGGGAATAAGCCATGATTTTATAAATTATTCAAAAGAATCTTATCTATTTACAGCAAGCTTATCAGTTTTAATACCATTAGTAGAAGTATTAAATAATTCATTTGGAATAAAATTGTGGTTTGTCACAAATTTAGTTGAATCTTTACCATTATATAAAGAAGGACTTTCATGGCTATTGCCAAGCCTATTTGTTTTAGTTATAACAACAGTAGTTTTTAAATTCTTGTACACATTTAAAGAGAATGAAAAAATTAAAGAAAGATATTAGAAAATAATCGGGGAGACTCGATTATTTTTATATATTAGCAAAAAAATTTTATATTTGATTTGAATTTTAATTAGATCGCTTAAACTAATTTAAATTATTTTTTGATTATTATTGGAAAATATAGACTAATTAAGTATATTTTAAAAATTTGACTAATTGACAACATAATTAATTTGCTGTATATTTTAAGACATAGTTAATGTAAATATACAGATTGCAGAGAGGAGTAGAGTATGTGTGGATTTGTTGGGTTTTATTCTAACAAAAAATATGATAAATCAGTTATAGAAAATATGAGCCAAAAAATTGAGCATAGAGGTCCAGATAGTGCTGGATATTTTTTGGATGAAAATGTAAATATAGGTTTTAGGAGACTTAGCTTTGTTGATGTAAAAGGTGGGGAACAGCCAATCTCAAATGCAAGTGATGATATTGTCATTGTTTTTAATGGCGAAATATATAATTATCTTGATTTAAGAAAAGATTTAATTGAAAAGGGCTATAAATTTAAAACCTTAACAGACACTGAAGTAATTTTAATTGGTTATCAAGAATATGGAATAGAAGGTATTCTTTCAAAACTAAGAGGAATGTTTGCCTTTACAATTTATGATAAGAGAGATAATAAAATAATAGGTGCAAGGGATCACTTTGGAATCAAACCTTATTATTATTGTGATTACTCTGAGAATTCAACACTTCTCTTCTCTTCTGAAATAAAAGCTTTCCTACCTTTTCCAGATTTTAAAAAGCAACTTAATGAAAAAGCTCTAAAAAACTATTTGGTTTTTCAGTATAATCCACTTGAAGAAACATTTTTCAAAAATGTAAAAAAGTTAAAAGCAGGTCATTATTTTATTTATGAAAATGGAAATTTAGAAATAAATAGATTTTTTAAACCAGAATTTGATTATGTTGATGAAAGTGAATCAGAAGTAATAAAAAGAATTGATGATGCTGTTCAAGAATCGGTAGCTGCTCATAAAACAGGAGAATTTGAAATTGGTAGTTTTCTTTCAGGTGGTGTTGATTCAAGTTATATCGTGGCTTCAACAGTTCCAAATAAAACTTTCAGCGTTGGATTTGATACGAAAGGATTATCCAATCCGGATTTTAATGAAACAAATTTAGCTAAAAAATTATCTGATATATTAAATATTGAAAATTTTTCAAAAATAATTTCAAAAGAAGAATTTTTTGATGGCATTAATAAAGTTCAGTATTTTTCTGATGAGCCACATGCAAATTTATCTTCTGTGCCTCTTTATTTTCTATCAAAATTAGCAAGTGAACACGTAAAAGTAGTATATTCAGGAGAAGGAGCAGATGAATTGTTTGGTGGTTATTATGAATATTATGATAATTTATTGTCACGTATTTATAAAAAATTGCCTTTTTCACTAAGAAGATATATTTATGAAAAGACAAAAGATAAACCACATTTTAAAGGTCAATACATTGTAAATAAGCATGGTAGAAAAGTTGAGGAGAGATTTATTGGTCAAGCCTTTATAATGGATGATGATACAGCAAATTCTTTACTAAAAGGTAAATATAAAAATGATATAAAGGCAGCTGATTTAACAAAGAGATATTTTGATGATGTTAAAGATATGGATGACTTAACAAAATATTTATATCTTGATATGAATATGTGGTTAGTTGAGGATATTCTATTAAAAGCTGATAAGATGACTATGGCAAATTCTTTGGAACTTAGAGTACCTTTTTTAGACGTCAAAATGTGGGATGTTGCAAGAAGTATACTTCCAAAATACAAAGTAAAACGTGGAAAAACAAAATATGCTTTTAGAAAAGCAAGTATGACTAAAATTCCTGAAGAGTGTTCAAAAAGGAAAAAAGTAGGATTTGTAGT
This sequence comes from Anaerococcus vaginalis, assembly GCA_018363915.1. GTDB lineage: Bacteria > Bacillota > Clostridia > Tissierellales > Peptoniphilaceae > Anaerococcus > Anaerococcus vaginalis_C. The sequence goes on along the minus strand of JAGZMY010000005.1, from coordinate 61,527 downwards.
ACCTTTCTCAAACTGGATTAAAGAAGAAAAATATTATAATTCTATCAAAAGCCTATTTAATGAATCTTTTGTTAGTGAATTTTTCGAAAAAGATCTTATATTAGATTTATTGGAAAAACATTATAAAGGCGTATCTAATGAAGGTAGAAAGATATATACAATATATACATTTTTATTATGGTATAAAATATACTTTTTGAATGATGGATTAGAAGTTTAGTAAAAAAATCTAATGCTCAGTTTTAATTAAAACTAGGTGTTAGATTTTTTTATTTTAATAATAAATATAGAAAATTTTATGGATCTATTAAATGAGTTTAAATAAATTTGAAATTCAAAAAATAATTAACCAAATACGAAAATAAAAAAAGTTTAAAAATATAAAATAAGATGGAAATGATATTTAAGTAAGATTAGAAATTATATTTTAAAATTTACTTGAAAATTAATTTGTGATATAATTTTACTATCTTATTATGACTTTAATACATTTTTGTATTATCGTACTAAACTAAAGGAGGGAATATGTTAACAAAAATTAGTAATTTTATAGGGCCTATAAATGAAATTCTTTATTATCCGATATTAATAATTTTGTTGCTTTTGATAGGTCTTTATTTTACATTTAGGACTAAATTTTTACAAGTTAGGTTATTGAAAGAATCAATTAATGTTGTAATGGAAAAACCTGAAGAGGAAGGTGCTGTTTCTTCATTTCAAGCTTTGATGGTTTCTACTGCATCTAGAGTTGGTTCTGGAAATATTGTAGGAATTTCTACAGCAATTTGCCTTGGAGGTTATGGTGCAGTTTTTTGGATGTGGATTGTTGCGATAATTGGTGGAGCAAGTGCTTTTATTGAATCTACTCTTGCACAAATTTATAAAAAAAGAGATGAAAATAATAAATCTTACGGTGGACCTGCTTATTATATTGAACAAGGTTTAAAATCTAGAACACTTGGAATTATTTTTGCTATTAGTTTGATTTTGACTTATGCAATTGGTTTTAATATGCTTGCATCTTTTAATCTTCAAACTTCTTTTATTGCTTATGATTTTTATGATCCAAACAAAACTCCATTTATTATTGGGTTAATTCTTGCTATCATTACTGGAATTTGTATTTTTGGTGGTGGGGATAGAATAATTAAATTTACATCAACTTTAGTTCCTTTTATGGGAATTATTTATATTTTGGTGGCTATTATTATGATAGTTGTAAATATTTCTTATATTCCAACTGTTTTTTCAAATATTTTTAAGGATGCTTTTAATTTTAGAGCGATTTTTGCAGGACTTGCATCTTCTTCAATGATGTATGGAATAAAAAGAGGGCTTTATTCAAACGAAGCTGGTATTGGTTCAGCACCAAACGCTGCTGCAAGTGCAAATATTTCTCATCCAGCAAAACAAGGTCTTGTTCAAATGCTTTCAGTTTTTATTGATACACTTTTGATTTGCTCAGCTACAGCTTTTATGTGTCTTTCTTCTGGAATTGAACCAAGCGAGGCTTTAAGTGGAGCTCCTTATGTTCAAGAAAGTCTTTCAACTTTGTTGGGTAGCTTTGGAAATTATTTTATTTCTTTTTCCTTAGCTTTATTTACTTTTACAACCTTGATTGGAAATTTATTTTATGTAGATAGTAACCTTGCTTATATAAATAAAAAAACACCATCAAAAATTTTTATGATAATTTTTAGATTGTTTGCAGTAATTGTAATTTTATTGGGAGCTATGAGTAAAGTTAAACTTGCTTGGGATATTTCTGATTTGTTGATGGGAATAATGGCTTTAATAAATTTACCTTCAATTCTAATTTTATCTAAAAAAGCAATTGATTGTTTAAAAGATTATGAAAAGCAAAAAAGAATTGGAAAAAATCCAATATTTAAAGCAAAAGATATTGGTATGAAAGAAAAACTTGATTATTGGAATTAATTACAAAAAAATAAATAAATTTTAACCGTTAGCTTGTTAAAGATTGTTGCAATTTGACAAAACAACCTAATAATGGTAGTATTCATAGTGCAATTGAACAAGCGTGATAGAGGTGCGGAAAACATTAGTAAAATATTTTTTTGGGAATCGAAAATATTTGAAAGGGTAATCCACCGAGGGATTTTGAGTCTGCCCAAGGCTTAAAATTGCCGGGACGATTGGAGAATATCTGTCGTACTGCCATATTTTTATGGAGAGCTGTCGTGGTTTATAATTATTTTATATAGTTTAATATTTAAGTCATGGCATGCGTCATGACTTTTTTTGCAATTTAAATTCGAGAGGAGTTTTAAAATGAACAAAAAAAGAAAATTACCATTACTGTTGGTAATTTCTTTAGCACCGATAATTGTTTCAATATTTATTGTAGAAAGTGGTATTGAAACTTATGCTAGTATTTGGGCATTATTACCCCCAGTTGTGGCAATTTTAATGGCACTTATGACAAAAGAAGTATATTCTTCTTTATTTTTGGGAATTGTAATAGGAGCAATACTAGCATCAAAAAGATCTTTGGCAAAATTTTTAGATAATATTGTTGTAAAAGGTCTAACTAATTCTATTTCACAAACTTCAGGAATTTTTATTTTCTTGATAGTTTTGGGAATTTTAGTAGTGTTAATAAATCATTCTGGAGGGTCAAAAGCATTTGGTCAATGGGCTGATAAAAAGATAAAATCAAGAAAAGGCTCACAACTTGCAACATATTTTTTATGTATTATGCTTTTTATTGATGATTATTTTAATTGTTTGACATCAGGTTCTGTAATGAAACCAATTACAGATTCTCACAGAATTTCTAGAGCAAAACTTGCTTATCTTATAGATGCAACAGCAGCTCCAATTTGTATGATTGCACCAATTTCATCATGGGCTGCAGCAGTTTCTGGATATGCACAAGGAACAGGTCTTTCGGGAATAGAATTATTTATAAAGGCAATTCCTTATAATTTTTATTCTATTTTAACTTTGTTTTTTGTTATATCTCTTATTCTTTTTGGAAGAGATTATGGTCCTATGAAAGAATTTGAAGATAGGGCAATTAATGATGGAGATTTGGGAAATATAGTAGAATCAGAAGTTAGTGCAGAAGATGGTAATCCTGAAGGAAAAGTTATTGATTTAGTTTTTCCAATTTTAAGTCTTATTATAATTTCTGTTTTGTCTTTAGTTCATATTGGTGGATTTTTTGATAAATCTAGTGAATTTTATATGGATTTTGTAAATGCCTTTGCAAATACTGATTCAACAGTTGCTCTTCCAATGGGAGCAATTATAGCTTTAATTATTACGATAATTTATTTTTTGATAAGAAAAGTTATAAGTTTTGAAAAATCTATGGATGCAATCCCTGAAGGTTTTCAATCAATGGTTCCTGCGATTTTGATTTTGACAATGGCTACAAGCTTAAAAAATATTTCAAATGATTTGTTAGGCTCAACAAAATTTGTCGGAAATCTTATGACAAATGCAGCAAGTGGACTTAGTACATTTTTGCCAGCTGTTATATTTGTCGTAGCGATTTTATTAGCATTTGCAACTGGAACAAGTTGGGGAACTTTTGGAATTTTGATTCCTATAGTAGCATCAATGTTTGATCCTACTGATCCAATATTTTTTATAGGAATTTCAGCTTGCCTTTCAGGAGCAGTTTGTGGAGATCATATTTCTCCAATTTCTGATACGACAATTATGTCATCAGCGGGAGCAGGATGCGTTCACGTTGATCATGTAAGAACTCAACTGCCTTATGGAATAACTGTTGCATCAATAGCTACAATTTCATTTATAATAGCAGGCTTTACACAATCAGCTTTAATTCCAATAGTTTTTGGAGCAATTGTAATTTTTATTTTTATGTTGTATTTAAATAAAAGTAAAAAATAATTTTGTGATTTTTGTAAAAGTATAAATACAATCGTCCTTAATTAGAAATTTACCTTAAAAATTTTAAAAATTAAGATTTATTTCTAATTAGGGGCGATTTTTTTATTTTGTAAGAGATTTTTTTACTGTAATTTTTTTTGAAAAAATTAATTAAAAAATAAATTATTTTACATTAAAGATTAAGTCAAGTATAATTAGAAACTAACATAAAAAATATGGATAAAATTGATATATAAGAAAGAGAGGATTTATGTTTTTATTAGATAACATAATTGGTATTGCAGATTTTTTGTGGAGCAATATTATTGGTTATGTTTTATTAGGAGTAGGTCTTTATTATACAATAAGATTAGGTTTTCCTCAGATAAGATATGCTAAAGATATAAAAGATGTTTTGAAGAAAAATTTAAAAAGTGATGATAATGTTTCAGGCTTTGGAGCTTTGGCTGCTGCTGTTGGTGGACAAGTGGGAACAGGTTCTTTGGTAGGAGTTGCTTCTGCTCTTGTAGCCGGTGGTCCTGGTGCGATTTTTTGGATGTGGGTTACTTCAATTTTAGGTATGGTAATCACATTTGCCGAAACAGTTTTAGGTCAAGTTTATAGGGTTAAATTATCTGATGGAACTTATAGGGGTGGTCCAGCATATTATATTAGAAATGGTTTGGGTAAAAGAGTTTTATCAATTATAACAGCATTTTTATATATAATTGGAGTAGGATTATGTATAGCCTTTATGCAAACAAATTCAATAGCAAATGGATTTAAGGATGTTATTGATTTTAATCCAATTATAGTAGGAGTCATTGTAACAATTCTTGCAGGAATAATTACTATTGGTGGAGTAAAAAGACTTACAAAAGTTACAGGATTTTTGGTGCCAATTATGGCAGCTTTTTATGTAATAATTGTTTTTATAATTATAATTACAAATATTAGTAAACTTCCTTCTGTTATTGCATTAATTTTTAAATCAGCTTTTAGTCCACAAGCTGCTGTTGGAGGAATTGTTGGTCATAGTGTAATGCAAGCTTTTAGAAATGGAGTTGCAAGAGGATTATTTTCAAACGATGCGGGTAATGGAATTGCAGGAATTATGCATTCATCAGCTGACGTTGACCATCCAGCAGAACAAGGATTTTTGGGAATGTTTGGAACCTTTGTTACAACTTGTATAATTTGTTCGCTTACAGCTTTCGCGATTTTATTAACTGGTGTTTTGGGAAATGGATCTGACGGAATAAATCTTGTTCAAGATGCTTTTTCTGCACAAATCGGTCTAGTTGGAAGATGGGTTGTTGCTTTTGCTATGGCTTTTTTTGGCTTTACAACATTAATTGCGGATTTATTTTATGGAGAAGCTAATGTAATTCATATATTCAAAGAAAATTTTAAAATTCCACTTTGGATTTATAGAATTTTTGCAGCTGTTATGTTTATAGTTTCTACAAAAATGTCCCTTGATAGAGTTTGGGGGTTGATTGATGTTTTTGTAGGAATTTTGGTATTTATAAATGTAATAACATTAATATTTTTGTTTAAATCCGTAAAAACTGTTTTAGATGATTATGAAAAACAAAAACAAGAATGTAAAAAGCCTGTTTGGGATAAGGAAAATAATAGTCTTTATTCTGATGAGGGAGAATATAAAAATTTTAAAATATAAAATTCTAAAAATCTTAGCTTGTGCTAGGATTTTTTATTTTTCCAAAATATTAACAAATATGCCTGGTAAAATAATCTAGAAATTAAAAAAATATTTCATTAAAAAAATAAAATCGTATAATCAAAAAGTAAAGTTAAGTTCATGGAGGTATTTATGAATAAGTTAGGAAGAAAAGTAGTTTTGATTGGTAGTGGATTTGTAGGATCTTCTTATGCATTTGCTTTGGTTAATTCTGGACTTGCAAGTACTCTTTCAATTATTGATATAGATAAGGACAAGGCGATTGCAGATGTTAATGATTTGATGGATGCAAGTTGTAAAATCGAATCTCCAACTTTGGTTAAGGAAGGTTCTTATGAAGATTGTAAAAATGCTGATTTGGTTGTTTTATGTTATGGAAATAGCCAAAAAAATCTTACAAATAGACTTGATGATATAAAAATTGCAACTAGGATGGTTGTTGATACAATTCCAAAAGTTATTGAAAATGGTTATGATGGAATAATTTTGCTTGCAACAAATCCAGTTGATGTTATTTCAAAAGTTGTTCAAAAAGTTTCAGGTCTTCCTTATAATAAAATTGTAGGAAGTGGAACAAATCTTGATACGGCAAGATTTATCCAATTTTTGGCAAAAGAAGTAACTTGTAATCCAAAAGATGTTGAAGCTTATGTAATAGGAGAGCATGGCAATTCATCAGTTGCTTTGTGGTCAAATGCAAGGATTAAGGGGATTTCTATTGATAAATTTTTAGATAATATTGACAATGAGGATAAGTTTAAAGAAGAAGTTTCTGAAAAAATTAGGGACAAGGCTTTTCAAATTATAAAAGGAAAAGGTGCAACTCATTTTGGAATTGCAAATTGCTTGCTTGATTTTACAAGAGCAATTTTATTGGATGAAAAGAAAATTATAATGACATCAGCATATCTTGATGGAGAATATAATAACAAGGGTTTATACACAGGAGTTCCTGCAGTAATTGGGGCAAATGGATGTGAAAAAATTCTTGAGATGGACATTTCTAAAAAGGAACAAGAAATGTTTGATAAATCATGCAAGGATCTTGAAGAAAATTATAAACTTGCCCAAGAGGTTTTGGATGAATAAATTATATTATAAATATTTTCTTTTTGGAATTTGTGATATAATAATTTGCTTTGCTCTATATAAAATGATAAATATTTATGCTGGACTTCTTGGCTTATTTTTATCTAATATGTCTAAGGCATTTTATGAAAAATCTTTTTATAAAAGTATAGATAAGTTTAAAAAGCTAGTAAAAAATTCTAATTTAAGTTATGAACAATTATCAGATATTTGTAAAATGGATGAAAATGATATAAAAATTCTTATTGGAAATGAAAACAAGGGATTTAAAGCTGAAAATATAAAAAAATCTATTAAAAATTTAGAAAATTATTTAAATAAATAATTAGTATAGAGTCATATTATTATGGCTCTATTTTTTTGCAAAAATTTAAGCTTTATTTTACTTAATTTCTTTTTTCTAATATAATGATAGTTGTAAATTAATGATCTATGGGAGCTATGTGCTGAGAGGAAGTTCGACTTCGACCATCAAACCGGACAGGATAATGCCTGCAAGGGATGAAGCATATTTATTCTCCTATAAGTAATTTTAGGAGGTTTTTTTAATTTATGAAATATAAGACACAGATGGAAGCTGCAAAACATGGTTTTGTAACTGAAGAAATGAAAATTGTTGCCAAAAAAGAAAATGTTAGCGAAGAATTTCTTTTAGAAAAAATTGCAAAGGGCGAAATTGTAATTCCTAGAAATAAAAATCACAATTCCATTTCCCCAGAAGGAATTGGCACAGGATTAAAGACAAAAATAAATGTAAATTTAGGAATTTCAAAAGACTTAAACGATCTTGATCTTGAAATGCAAAAAGTTGATATGGCGCTAAAAATGGGCGCTGAATCTATTATGGATTTATCAAATTATGGTAAAACTCAAGAATTTAGAAAAAGATTAATTGAAAAATCTACAGCAATGATTGGGACTGTTCCTATGTATGATGCTGTTGGGTTTTTGGATAAGGGTTTAAGTTTTATAAAAGCAAAAGAATTTTTGGATGTTGTAAGAAACCATGCAGAAAATGGTGTTGACTTTGTTACAATTCACTGTGGAATAAATAGGGCAAATGCTGAAATTTTTATGAGAAATAGAAGGGTAAATGAAATTGTATCTCGTGGTGGTTCACTTTTATTTGGTTGGATGCAAATGAATGATAAAGAAAATCCATTCTATGAATATTATGATGAACTTTTGGATATTTTAAGAGAATATGATGTTACCTTATCACTTGGAGATTCTTTAAGACCAGGTGGAATTCACGATGCAACAGATCCTGCTCAAATTGCAGAATTAATAACTCTTGGGGAGCTTACAAAAAGAGCGTGGGAGAAAGACGTTCAAGTAATAATTGAAGGACCAGGTCACGTTCCAATAAATGATATTGAAATGAATATGAAACTTGAAAAAAAATTGTGCCACAACGCACCATTTTATGTTTTGGGACCTTTGGTTTGTGATGTTGCTCCAGGATATGACCACATTACAAGTGCAATTGGAGGAGCAATTGCAGCAAGTCACGGGGCAGATTTCCTTTGCTATGTAACACCAGCAGAACATTTAAAACTTCCAGATGTTGATGATGTAAAAGAAGGAATTATTGCAGCAAAAATTGCAGCTCATGCTGGAGATATTGCAAAATTAAAAGACGCAAGCAAATGGGATCTTGAAATGAGCAAGAGAAGGCAAAAACTTGATTGGAAAGGAATGTTTGAACTTGCAATAGATCCTGAAAAATGTAGAAGATATAGAGCTTCATCAAGTCCAGAAGAAGAAAATACTTGCACCATGTGTGGGGCAATGTGCTCAGCTAGAAATATGAATTTAATTCTTGAAGGAAAAGATATAAAATTATAAAATTTAAAAAGTGCGAAAATATTCTCGCACTTTTTACAATATTTTTTTAATTTCAGATAAATTTTTTACTTGGTAAGTAAAATTTCTATCTGAAATTTTTTTGTTTTCTTTATTAAAATAAATAGATTTGATTTTTGAATTTTTTGCACCAATTATGTCTGATTTTATGCTATCTCCAATCATGATTAAATCATCATTTGAAAATTTTGTAAGATCCATTATTTTTTGGAAAAATTTCTTATCTGGTTTTTCAAAACCGATTTTATCTGATACAAAAATTTCATCAAAATATTTATCAAGATTTGATTTTTTTAACCTATTTTCCTGCATTTTATATATCCCATTGCTTGCAGTAAAAATTTGGTATTTATCCGATAAATATAATAATAAATCCTCAATTCCATCTACCATTTCAATTTCATCATATAGAAATTTTACAAATAAATCATTGAAAAGGCCTTTTTCTATATCTAGATTAAAATATTTACCCATCAAATAATCTCTTTTTATAAAAACTTCTTTTATATTAATCTCTCCTAATTTTTGCTTGGTCCATAAAATATCATTAACCTTATTAAAATAAGAAAAATCTTCTTCTTTAAATTTTAAATTGAATTTTTCTAAAGTTTTTAAAAAAGAATTTTTGGAACATTTTTCAAAATCAAAAATCGTATCATCTATATCAATTAAAACTGCTTTAATCATTTTACTATTTTAAATACATACATCTCATAGCATTTAATACAGCTATAATTGTAACGCCAACATCTGCAAAAATTGCAGCCCACATTGAAGTAAGTCCCAACGCTCCAAGAATTAAAACTATAATTTTTACACCGATTGAAAAATATATATTTTCTTTTACAATTCTTAGACATTTTTTTGAAACTTTTATGGCCGTTGGAATTTTTCCTGGATCATCATCCATCAAAATCACATCAGCAGCTTCAATTGCTGCATCTGAACCCATAGCTCCCATAGCAATTCCTACATCTGCTCTGGTAAGTGATGGGGCATCATTAATTCCATCTCCAACAAAGGCAATTTTATTATTTTCATCATTTTTATTTTCTAAAATATTTTGAAGAATTTGGACCTTGTCTTGAGGGAGAAGCTCACAATAATAATCATCCAATCCTAATTCATTAGCCACATTTTCTCCAACTTTTTTGGAATCTCCTGTAAGCATTATAGTTTTATTTATATGATTTTTTTTCAAATCTTTTATAGCTTTTTTGGAATTTTCTTTAATAGTATCTGAAATAACGATATGACCTTGATATTCATTATTTATTGCGACATGGATAATAGTTCCGATTTTTTTACAAGCTTTCCATTCTATAGAAAATTTATCCATCATTTTTGTATTGCCAACATAAACCAAATCGCCATTTACTTTTGCACTAATTCCATATCCTGAAATTTCTTTTATATCTTCGACTTTGCAATCATCTTTTTCATTTGGATAAGCCTTTCTCAAAGAATCTGCAATAGGATGAGTTGAATATCTTTCTACATGACTTGCTATATGGAGGAGTTCTTTTTCTGATAAATTTTCTGGATGAATTGCTGTTACTTCAAAAGAACCTTTTGTTAGGGTTCCAGTTTTATCGAAAATAATTTGATCAACTTCTGACAAAACTTCCATATAATTTGAGCCTTTTACAAGAATTCCATTTTTACTTGCTGCTCCAATTCCCGCAAAAAAAGATAGGGGAATAGAAATTACCAAAGCGCAAGGACAAGAAATTATTAAAAATATCAAGGCTCTATAAATCCAAGAAGAAAAATTTGGACTTTGACCTATTAAAAACAAAAATATTCCTGGTAAAAACGCTAAGGCTAAAGCAAGATAAACAACTACTGGTGTATAAATTCTAGCAAATTTTGTAATGAAATTTTCAGATTTTGATTTTCTTTCAGACGCATCCTCAATTAATTCTAAAACTTTTGTAACAGTAGATTCTCCAAATTCTTTTGTAGTTTTAACTTTCAACAATCCATTTAAATTAATTGAACCTGAATATATTTCTGAATCTTTTTTAACATCTTTTGGAAGAGATTCTCCGGTCAAAGCTTTTGTGTCAAGAGAAGATTCTCCATCAATTACAATTCCGTCCAAAGGAACTTTTTCTCCTGGCTTTATTATAATTATTGAGCCGATTTCTACTTCATCTGGATCAACTTCAATTATATTTCCATTTTCATCTTCAATATTTGCATAATCAGGAGCAATGTCCATTAAATCAGCAATAGATTTTCTGCTTTTACCAACAGCGTAAGATTGAAAAAATTCGCCGATTTGATAAAAAAGCATAACAGAAACAGCCTCTACAAAATCATTACTTTTTGTATAAATTGCAAGAATAATTGCACCAATCGTTGCAATCGACATCAATAAAGATTCATCAAAAGCTTGTTTGTTTTTAATTCCATTAAATGCCTCAAGCAAAACATCATAACCTACCAAAAGATAAGATATTAAATACAAAAAGAGATTAACAATTCTATCAAAATTTGTAAATTGAAGAATAATTAAAATCACAGCAGATAAAATAATTCTGCTTAAATTTTTCTTTTGTTTTTTACTCATAATTTATCCTTAAAAATAAATCTCACAATCTTTTTCAATTTTTCTACAATTTTTCAAGACATTTTCCATAACTTCTTTATCATCTACACCATCTTCAAAAGTAACTTTCATTTTTAACATCATAAAATTTATGGTGCAATCTTTTACACCATCAGTATTTTTAGCTTCAATTTCCATTTTATTTGCACATGAAGGGCAATCCACTTCAATTTTGTAAGATTTTTTCATAAAATTCTCCTTTAATTAAAAATTTACGATTAAATAATTATTTAATTGTATCTAAGTTCATAATACAAGATTATTTATGTAAAGTCAATAAAAAAATTTAAATTAAATTTTATTTTTGTGGTAAAGTATAAATAAGGAGAGAAACAAATGAAATTACCACATAAACATTATAAAAACGATGACAAAATTGATTTTTTATTAGAGAAAGAAAAGGCATTAGATATTTCAAAAGCTTTCAGACATTTGGGAGATCCAAAAAGATTACAAATTTTTTGGCTTTTATGCCATAGAAAAGAATGCGTAATAAATATAGCAGCAATTATGGGAATGTCATCTCCAGCTATAAGCCATCACCTAAAAATTTTAAAAACAGCAGGACTTATTTCATCAAAAAGAGAAGGCAAAGAAATGTTTTATAAGGCAAACGACAATAAACTAAGCGAATTTATGTTTAATGTAATTTTAGATACTAAAAATTTATAGGAATAAAAAAGATAAGCTAAAAAATGAAGTGAACTACTCAATCCGTATTCCGGATTTTTAGGTTCACTTCAAAAGCTTATCTTTTTTATTTTAAATACTAATTTTAATTTCATAATCCAAATTTTTGTAAAATTCCATGGAATGTTCAATGTCATGATATTTGTATCCCATGTCAAAGGCATTTTTTCTATCTTTGCTTGATCCGTGAGTAAATCTATCTGGATTTATACTTGAGCCAGACATTTCTTGAATTTTATCATCTCCAATTGATGATGCAGCTTTCATTGCTTCTTCAATATCTCCTTTTTCTAAATATCCATTTTCTTTTGAAAAATATGCGTAAACTCCAGCAAAATAATCGGCTTGCAATTCTTGAGCTACTGAATATTTATTGTAATCTTTTTCGGATAATTCTTTTTGAAGTTGTTGAGTTTGATTTAATATTCCTAATTCATTTTGAACGTGATGGCCAACTTCGTGAGCAAGGACATAAGCAAAAGCAAAATCTCCACCAGCTCCAAATGTATTTTTTAATTCATCATAAAAAGAAACATCAATGTAAATCGCTTCATCAAGGGGACAATAAAATGGTCCCATACCAGATTGAGCTATTCCACAAGATGACTTTGTTGTTTTTGTATAAAGAGTCATGCTTGGCTCCTTGTAAGTCAAATTATATTCAAAAAATTTTTCATGCCACATATCTTCTGTATCAGCAAGAACAACAGAAAGAAAATCTTCCAATTCTTTTTGATTTTCAGAAATAGTTTCTTCATACCTATTTTCTTGTGGTTCATTTACATTTTTATTATTTATAACAGAAGGATCTGCTCCAAGAAAATATAAAATAAGAACTAAAATAAGTCCACCAATTCCACCACCAAAAACAACTGGTGCACCAGAGCCTCTATTTACATTGGAACTTTTTCTCCTATTTTTCCACTTCATATTAACCTCCAATTTTTTTATATTAAATTAATACCCTAATTTAAACAAGTTAATATTTATTTTTGATAATAAATTGGTAATATTTTAAAGTTTTGGTAAAATATTTTTAATAATATAAATTAAAGGAGATACAATGAAGTTTATTTCATGGAATATAGATTCCCTAAATGCTGCTCTTACAAGTGATTCAAATAGAGCTGTTATGTCAAGGGAAGTTTTAAAAACTATAATTAGTGAAGACGCCGATGTGATTTGTCTTCAAGAAACAAAATTACCAAGAACTGGTCCTAGCAAAAAACATCAAAAAATTTTAGAAGAATATTTTCCATCCTATGATTACGCATGGGTAAGCTCCCAAGAGCCTGCAAGAAAATCATACGCAGGATGTCTAACGCTTTATAAAAAAAATATTCAAACAAAAATTACTTTTCCAGTTTTGGATGCCCCAGATACAATGGACCAAGAAGCAAGAATTATTACTTTAGAGTTTGAAAATTTTTATTTGACACAAGTCTATACACCAAATGCAGGAAATGGTCTAAACAGACTTGGGTTAAGACAAATTTGGGATGAAAAATTTGCAAATTATTTGGAAAATTTAGACAAAAACAAAGCAGTAATTGCTTGCGGAGATTTTAATGTTGCACACAAAGAAATTGATTTGAAACATCCAGAAAATAATCATGAATCAGCTGGCTTTACAGATGAAGAAAGAAATGGATTTACAAATTTATTAAACAAAGGTTTTGTAGATACATTTAGACATATTCATGGAGATGTTGAAGGAAAATATACTTGGTGGGCACAAAGAGTAAAGACAAGTAAGATTAATAATTCTGGCTGGAGAATAGATTATTTTATAGTATCAGACAGAATAAAAGATAAAATAAAAGAATCTAATATGATAGATTCTGGAGACAGACAAGATCATACACCAATATATTTATCAATAGATATATAATTTTAAATTTGCAGAATAAAATATTTAGAAATTGAAAAATTTTTAAATGTTTTATTCTGTTTTTTAATTGATTTAAATTTGGGTATATTTTAAAAGTAGAAAGAAATAAAAAATTTAAATTAACTCACACTAGGAGATATTATGAAAAAATGTATGCTAATTGAAAATCCAAATTCAGGCGATGTTAAGAATGATGAATTTATGGAAAAATTAAAAGAAAAATTACAAGATGAATTTGATGAAATTATTGATAAAAAAACACAAAAAGAAAATGACGGAGAAAATTTTGCAAAAACAGCTTGCGAAGAAAAATTTGATTCAATATTTGTAGTAGGAGGAGATGGAACATTTAATGAAGTAATAAATGGAGTTTCCAAAATGGACTACAGACCAAAAATTGGCTTATTGCCAGGTGGAACAAATAACACCTATATGCAATTAATAGGTGGTTCAAATGATCTTTGTGAGGCGATTGAAAAATTATCATTTGAAAAAACAAAAAAAGTTGATATAGGAAAATGTAACGACACATATTTTTCGTATTATGTTTGTTTTGGAAAATTAATAGAAGCAACAACATCAACAGATTCAAAAGAAAAAGAAAAATTGGGAGGATTTGCTTACGTTAAAAATGTTTTAAAAACATTACCAAAAGATGAAACAGTAGATATAAAAATTGAATACGAAGATAAATCTTTTGAGTGCAAAGCATCTTTGGTATATGTTATGACAGTAAATAAAATTGGCAATCTAGAATTTTCCAAAGATAAGGCAGACCTTAGCGATGGATATTTAAATGTATTTGTGATGACAGACGAAGGAATAATGTCAAAAGTAGATGCAGCAAAAGATATGCTATTTGGTAAAGTTGACGAAAACGAAAATATAAAATCATTTACCTGTAAAAAATTATCAATAAAAAATTTGGAAGATAAAAAAATAGAATTAGACATGGATGGAGAAATAAACGAACAACTTCCATGTCAAATAGAAATATTAGAAAAACATGTAGAAATTTATATGCCTAAAAATAATTAAATTTTATATTAATATAGATTTGCGTTTAATAAATAACTTCATCTTATTAACTTATAAAATTTTTGTATTTCAAACTCTTGCTTTTTATTTTTTTGTGTAATATGATATAAAAAGTGACTATACATAAAAAAAGTGTGTAGTTTTTAAGATTTAAAATAAGAAATCAATATTTAAGGAGAAATTGAGTGAAGAAAATTGCAAAAATAATTAGTTTGTCAGCAATTATGTTAGTAGGAAGTTCTGCTATTAGCTATGCTGATGATGGAGTGCAAAAAGCTGTAGATCAAATATCAACAAATTATAAGATTGAATCAGATTTAAGTTCTGATGATAAATTAAATAATGAAGAAACAATAAATTCTTCTAAAGAAAATAGCTTAGAGAAAGAGAATCAAAATTCTGTTGATAAAACTATAATAAATGAAAAAGAATCAATAGATGATGAAAGCAATGAAGAAAAAGACAGTAATTTAAATTACAATAACAGCAAAGATAATCAAGAAAAAATAGATAATATAGAAGATAAAAAAGATTCAACAAATATTATTAAAAATGTTGAAAATGAAGAAAGTTTGAGTATATCAGATGATAAGTCATTTGAAAATGTAAAGAGTCAATCAAATCTAAATCAAAAACGTTTTAAAATTTATAAAGAAAACGGAAAAATTTATTGTATGAACATAGATGATAATAAACTTGTTGATACTGGTTGGATAGACTATGATGGCAAAAGATATTTTTGTAAAAAGAATGGAGAACTATATGTAAACCAAATAATAACTTTTGGCCCAAAAGTAGCGTATTATTTAGGAAATAATGGTTATGTATTAAAATCTGTGTTTGAAGATAACGGAGTATTAAGACATTCAGACATAAATACAGGCATATTATCTCAAACAGGTTGGATAGAAGAAAATGGTAAAAAATATTTTTCAAAAAATAATTTTGGAGAATTATATAGAAACCAAATAATAACTTTTGGGCCAAAAGTAGCGTATTATTTAGGAAATAATGGTTACGTATTAAAATCTGTGTTTGAAGATAACGGAGTATTAAGACATTCAGATATAAATACAGGCATGTTATCTCAAACAGGTTGGATAGAAGAAAATGATAAAAAATATTTTTCAAAAAATAATTTTGGAGAATTATATAGAAATCAAATAATAACCTTTGGCCCAAAAGTAGCGTATTATTTAGGAAATAATGGTTATGTACTAAAATCTGTATTTGAAGATAACGGAATATTAAGACATTCAGATATAAATACAGGCATATTATCTCAAACAGGTTGGATAGAAGAAAATGGTAAAAAATATTTTTCAAAAAATAATTTTGGAGAATTATATAGAAATCAAATAATAACCTTTGGCCCAAAAGTAGCGTATTATTTAGGAAATAATGGTTACGTATTAAAATCTGTATTTGAAGATAACGGAGTATTAAGACATTCAGATATAAATACAGGCATATTATCTCAAATAGGTTGGATAGAAGAAAATGGTAAAAAATATTTTTCAAAAAATAATTTTGGAGAGTTGTATGTAAATCAAATAATAACATTTGGTCCTAAAGTTTCATATTATATGGGAAGTGATGGAAGTGCATCAAAAGTTAGCACAGGTTGGTTTATAAAGAATGGTAAAACATCATATTCTTTTTCTGATGGAAGTATAGCCAAAGGGCATGTAATGATTAATGGCTTAAAATATTATTTTGACAATAATGGATATTTAAAATCAAAAGTTGGCATAGATATTTCAGTTTGGAATGAAATTGTTAATTGGAATGAAATAAAAAAAGCGGGAATAGATTTTGTTATAATTAGATCTTCAGGTTCCTATGCATCTAATGGAAAACTATATAAAGATAGTAAATTTGATTCACATATAAGAGGAGCTTTAAATGCTGGTTTGCAAGTAGGAATATATCATTATTCACAAGCTATAACAAGAGATGAAGCTATTTTAGAAGCTAGATATGTGGATTCAATAATTAGACCATATAAATCAAAACTTACATTACCAGTAGCATTTGATAGAGAGTTATACTCAGAATCTAATGGATATTATGGAAGAACTTATAAAATTGGAAAAGAAAAAGACGCGGAAGTTTCATTAGCATTTCTTGATGAAATTACAAGATTAGGATATAAAGGCTCATTTTATTCATATACTTCTTATTTAAATAATCAAATTAATATGAATAAAATATCTCCAAAATACCCTGTATGGGTTGCGCAATATAATTATAAATGTGATTATAAAGGTCCTTATACTACATGGCAATATTCATCTCAAGGAAAGGTTAATGGCATAAGAGGCAATGTAGATATGAATATTATGTATGTGTAAATTATACAAATTTTTTATAATTTTAAATAGTAATTAATAAAAAGAGGGGTAACACCTTCTTTTTTATTTTAAATTTCAAATATCATAAAATTTTTAAAAATAAAAAATTAGAATTAAAACAATTATTATGTCTACTATTAAATTTTATGTGCTTATGATATATTAAATGTATGAAAAAATTTTTTAAATTTATTTTTCTTATTTTTTTAGTTGTAATTATTTTTTCATTAGTTAAATCAAGTTCGATTACGGGAGGGGTTGATGATCTGATTGGCCTTATTTTTAATAAGGAAAAAACTGATGATATGGATGAATTATATAAAAATATTGAAAAACACAAAGATGATAATGAAAAAATTAATTGGCTTTATGAAAATTTTGATAGCTTAACTGACAGTGAAATTTATCTTGTTGGAAATGATATAGATACTTGTGAGTTTGTTTATAATTTGAAAAATGGAATAGTTGATTTTGAATATTATCCTGGTGAAAGTGTAAATTATGGAAGACTTACTCCTTATTTTTTACAATGGGATAATAGGTGGGCCTATAATAAATTGGGAAATTCTAATATTGGATTTGCGGGTTGTGGTCCTACTTCTATGGCTATGGTTTTAAAAAGATTAAATCCAAATTTGGATATTAGTCCTTCAAATATTGCTCAGGATGCTCAATCTTATATGGGAAGTGAAGGCATTGAGTGGAAATTTTTTGCTGATGAGGCTAATAAATATGGCCATAATATTGAAAATATTGAAAATGATAAAGACGCTATGATTAATGCTCTTGACAGGGGAAGTCTTATTGTTTCTGTGAATAAGGGATATTTTACTTTGTTTGGACATATTTTGGTTATTGATTCTTATAAAAATGGAAGATTTGTTATAAATGATCCAAATTCTATGAAAAATTCTGAGAAATCTTGGTCATATAATAGCATCAAAGATCAAATTGCAAATATTTGGTTGGTTTATTAATGGGGTTAGAATGAAAAAACGTATTTCTTATAAATTATTGTTAATTTCAATTATAATTGGTTTATGTGCAGGTCTTATAGTAAGTTTATTTAGACTTTTAATTCCAAAAGTTATGTTTGTAATTTCTAATTTAATAATTTTTGGTCAAAAAAATTTATTAAATGCTATAATTTTTGTTTTTGCATTTTTATTTATTGGTTTTTTGGTTTCGATTTGTGTAAACAAGGAGCCTATGATTGGTGGAAGCGGAATTCCTCAAATTTCTGGGAAATTGAATGATAAATTGGATTATAGTGCCTTGTCTTGTTTGATTAATAAAATTATTGGAGGCTTGCTTGCTATTGGTTCTGGTTTAACTTTGGGAAGGGAAGGTCCTTCTGTTCAAATAGGAGGCTCTCTTGGTGAAGTTATGGCAAATATTTTTAAATTAGATGAAGATTATAAAAAAATAATGATTATTGGCTCATCTGCTTCTGGAATTACGAGTGCTTTTACAGCACCAATTTCTGCTATTGCTTTTGCCCTTGAAGAACTTATGAAAAAAACTTCTCGAATTAATTTTATTTATATAACATCAACAATCATTTCATCAAGCGTTGTAACAAGTTTGATTATAGGAAATGATCCTGTAATAAAAATTAAAAATCATTTAAATTTATCTATGAGATTTTGGATTTATTTGATTTTTTTGGGAATTTTAGTTGGGTTTTCTTCAATTTTATTTAATAAGGGTATTTTATTTGGAAAAAAATTATATAAAAATTTGCCTATTTCTCAAAGTATAAAATCTATAATTCCATTTTTTATCACAAGTATTTTTTTACTTTTTGATAGTAGATTATTGGGAAGTGGAGAAAATTTTATTTCTCTTGCTCAAGGAGATAATTATGAAATTTCAACTTTAATATATTTTTATTTCATGAAATTATTGCTCTTGTTAATTGCTTTTTGCTCTGGAATTCCAGGCGGAATATTTTTTCCTTTGCTTGCTATGGGTTCATTAATTGGAAATTTTTATGGCTGTATTTTATTTGAATTTAATTTAGTTGGCGAAAATGAAATTATAATTTTTTCAATGCTTGCAATGGCAGCTCATTTTGCATCAATTGTTAGAGCACCTTTGACAGGAATGTTTTTGATAATAGAAATGACAGGAGGAAGAATTGATTTTTTCTTGCCAATTATAATTGTAAGTCTTGTGGCTTATCTATTAACAGAAAATTTTAAAAATGAACCAATATATGAATCTCTTCTTGAGATTATGATAAAAAATAAATCATAAATATTTGTAAGATATAAAAGAGCTTTTTGATAGCTCTTTTTTATTTTTGATTTTTAAAATTTTTTTGGGAAATTTGATAGAAATATGTAGATTTGCTTTTATAATTTTTTTTCTTGTGTTATAATTCATCTAAGTAATATTTTGTATAAAATTAGGAATATTTATATAAATATTAATTTTGAAAAGATAGGGGAATAATATGAAAAGAAAACTTAGTTTTAATCAAACTTTATTAGTTGGTTCTTTGTTGTTTGGCTTGTATTTTGGAGCTGGAAATTTGATTTTTCCAATTGAGCTTGGACAAAATTCAGGAACTAATCTTTATAAAGTTGTTTTGGGATTTATAATTAGTGGGGTTGGACTTCCAATTTTGGGAGTTGTTGCAAGTGCTATTTCGAAAAATGATAGTTTGTTTGAAATGGGAAAGACTGTAAATGATAAATTTGCATATTTTTTTACAACAGCTTTGTATTTGACGATTGGACCATTTTTTGCAATTCCAAGAACATCAACTGTAGCTTTTGAAGTTGGAATTGCTCCAAATATTTCTGAAGATAAAATAAAATTATTTTTATTTATTTTTTCATTAATATTTTTCCTTGCTGTCTTAGCTTTTGCTTTAAAACCTGGCAAAGTTATGGATAATATAGGAAAAATTTTGACGCCAACTTTTTTAATTTTATTGTCAGTTTTGGTTATTTTTGCAATCATTAAACCAATGGGAGATTTGGCAAAAAATCAACCTACTGAAATTTACCAAAAAAATCCATTATTTACAGGAATTCTTGATGGATATAACACAATGGATGCTCTTGCAAGTCTTGCTTTTGCAATAATAATTATTTCAAGTATTAGAAAACTTGGAGTAAAAGATTCAAATCAAATTGCTAAAGAAACTTTAAAAAGTGGAGTAATTTGTTTGATTGCTATGAGCGCAGTTTATATTTCTTTATCTTTTATGTCATCATCTTCTGTAAATATAATGAAATTAGGCAATAACGGTGGAAGAATTTTATCTAATATTTCATTTTATTATTTGGGAAATTTCGGCAAGATTTTATTAGCTGCAATAGTAATAGTAGCTTGTTTAAAAACAGCTATTGGACTAATCATTGCCTGCTCTGAAATTTTTATACAAATGTATCCAAATACACTTTCATACAAAGCTTATGCTGTGATTTTTACCTTAATATCATTTTTGATAGCAAATTTAGGACTTCAAAAAATAATTAGCTTGTCAATACCAGTTTTGATGTATTTGTATCCGCTTGCAATAGTTTTAATATTTTTATCATTGGCATATCCAATAATTGGCAAAAACAAGAGAATATTTTCTTTAACTATTTTGTTTACGGCCATATTTTCAATTTTTGATTTGCTTAAAGCTTTGCCAAAAAATATTTCAAGTACGGATTCTATAAGTAGAATTGTAGATTTTGCAAAAAATTATTTACCAGCATTTGAACTAGGATTTGGTTGGTTGATTCCTGCAATATTTGGAATTATTTTAGGATTATTAATAAGTATTATAAAAAAAGAAAAGATAAAAGAAATAAATTTGTAAAAATTATAAAAAAATTTTACCTTTTTATTAAAATATGATATTATATTTATCAATGGGGGTGAAGTATGGACTGTGTATTTTGTAAGATTGCTGATGGGGAAATACCATCAGATATAATCTATGAAGATCAAAAAGTAATTGCATTTAATGATCTAGATCCACAAGCACCTATCCATTTTCTTGTTATACCAAAAAAACACATAGAAAGTTTGGCTAAATTAGATGAAGAAGATAAGGATATAATTTCTCATATCTTTATGGTTATTAAAAAAATAACACAAGATCTAAACGTAGCAGAAGATGGCTACAGAATAGTCAACAATACAGGAGAAGATGGAGGACAAAGTGTTAAACACATGCACTTTCATGTTTTAGCACAAAGATCCTTACAATGGCCACCAGGTTGATTTCAAACTTATTTGTGTGATACGAGAGGGGGGATAGAGATGACAGAGATCAAAGTTGGAGAAAACGAATCAATAGATAGTGCAATTAAAAGATTCAAAAGACAATGCGCAAGATCCGGTGTTCTAACAGAATATAGAAAAAGAGAACACTACGAAAAGCCAAGCCTAAAGAGAAAAAAGAAATCTGAGGCAGCAAAGAGAAAAAAAAGAAGAAAATAGTAATTTAAGACCCACTTGGGTCTTTTTTTATTGCCAATAATTTTTGTTATTAAAAAATAATATGAATTTATAAAATGGAAAAATAAAAATGATTATATAAAAAAATTCTTACTATTGTATTTTCTGTTTTGAATTTAGCTATAGCTATTTTGCAATATCAATCATTTGAACAATATATGGAATTTGCCACAACAGGTTTTTATCTTATGATTATTGCAAGCGTACTTCTTTTTGCTGGTTCCATTTTTATGGCTATACAAGTTCCTAAAAAAAATAAGCAAGAAATTAAATGAAAAATATTTATTTCCCCTTAGATTAAATAGCTTATTAAAATTTAAAAATTAATAAAATTCTTTTTTGTTTATTTTTATTAAATCAAGAATCTTTTAAGGATCATTTTCTTTTAAAGATTCTTGTTTTTATTTTAAAATTTTCAATTAAATTTAGATTTTCAATTTAAGCTTAATTGTGTTGACTATATTAAGTATTTTTTGTATATTTATAGTATAAAAATTTGAGGAGATATTATGAAATCAAAAAGTGTTTTTAAATCTGTATGTGTGTTTGTAGGATTAGGATTTTTATTAACTATTGTTTGGCTTATGATTTTTTCTATGACAATTACTCCAGATGATGCTGAGATGACAGTAGAACCTTTTAGTGGTGCAAGTGTGACTTTTGGATTTGCGTGTGCTCTTATTGCAAATTTCATTTATCAGTATAATGCTGCTAAGTCTTTGGAGCAAAGAATTTATAGCAATACAAGCAGTCTTGAATCTATAAAAATTAGAAATCGTGATTTAATTGACAAGGCAAATCGTTTGATAGATAAACATCAAAAAAACGAAAAAGAATCTTATATTGATATTGCAAAAGCAAGTTATACAAAAAAAGAAGAACGTCACGAAAAAAATACTAAAGATCGTTTGAAAACTTATAGCGATGAAGATGTGCTTGTAACAAGTTCACAAGAATTTGGAAAATTTATTAATGATTTTCCAGCACTTAGCAACAATCAAAATGTAAAAATTTTATTAGATGAAATTATTAATAGCGAAAATTATTTATCTAATAGCAAAATTGAACTAAATAGGTGCATTGAATCTTACAATAGCTTAATTCATCAATTTCCTTTGGTTTTATTGCGTAAACCATTAAAATTTACAGATAAAGAATTTTATCGTGAAGAAGTTCAAATAACAGATGAAATGCTAGGAATTTAATTTTATAATTTAATAGGCAATAATTAATTCTTCTATTTTTATAGGAGAATTTTTTATTTTAAATTTATAAATTTTATAAAAAAACACTAAAAATTTGACACTAATTTACAAATGGGCTAGCATAAAATTAGAAGTACATATTTATTGGGGGAACTATGAGAAAAAATAAGAAAAATATTCCTAGTTTTGCCTTGGCTATTATAATTCTATTTGTTTTAATTTTTATTATTAAATTATCTAAGTCAGACAAAAAATCAGAAAAAATTCAGCCACATCCAGCAAAAAATAGCGTGGTTGGATTTAAATCTGATAAGTATTTAAATGATATAGAAAAATTATATGATTCAAATGTTACTTTTGCTGATGAAATGGATAAAGATTATTCTAATGAATTCAAAAACAAAAGAGTAACTGATGATTATCTTTATACAAAAATTGAAAAAATAATTGATGAAGAAACGGAAAATTTAAAGGGCGATTGGCAAGTTGCTGTTGATACAATTAGTGGAAAATCTAATATATCTATTGAGAAAAAATCTTCTGATGAAAATGATGCACAAGTTGCGGCATCAACTATTAAAATTTTTATCGCACTTGAAACTTATAGGCAAGTTGAAGAAGGAATTTTGGATGAAAAAGATGTGGAAGATGATATTTATTTAATGTTAAGAGATTCCAACAATGAATCTACAGATAGATTAATAGATAAAATTGGCGATAATGATATGAAGACTGCATGTTTAAATGTAGGGAGAATGATAAATAAGGTAACTGGAAAAAATAGATGTGCCTTATATACAAAAATGCATGGAAGAGGCAAAGCCAATCTTGTAAATGCAAAAGACCTCAACAAGGCATTGATTGTAATTTATGATGGAGAAATTATTAGCCGTGAGCATTGCGATATAGCAATGAAAGCAATGTCTGAAAATACTACAACATCAAAAATAAAATTATTGGCTGATTTGCCAAAAAAAGCTAAGGGATTAAATAAATCGGGAGAATATCCAGATGGTGGAATAGAAAATGATATAGCTATAATTGATGTTGGCGATAGTGTCTTTGCAATTTCATTTTTGAGTGATTTTGATGAACCAGTAAGTCATGGAGGCAGTCCACAATTTGAATCAATGCATAATTTAGGAAGACGAATTTCTAATGCATTTATAGCATTTGATAAGGATAATTAAAAAATTTAATATGTAAATTAGCCAAAAGAAAAAATCTTTTGGCTTTTTTTTATTGAGAAATTTAAAATTTATTTTATTAATTGATAAAAAATAATAGACTAAAAATAAAAATTATTATATGCTAGTAGCTAGAAAATTTAGGAGTAGTAATGAATAATTTTATGGATGAATTTTTTAGAAGAAAAGAAGATGGTTTTGTCTTTGATTCATATAGTTTTTTGCATTTAATTTTATTTGCCTTTATGGTAATTGTAGCAATTTTATTATATAAATACAGAAGAAAAATCAAAGAAAATAAAAAAATATATAAATATGTAAGATTTATTTTTATTTTTTTGCTGGCATTTCAGCAGATAAGTTTTTTATATTTTATTTGTTTTGTAAGAAAAGATACAATAAATGAGGCCTTGCCTTTATACACTTGTAGGATAAGTATTTATAGTGGATTTTTTGCACTTATATTTAATTCAAATAATTTAAAAATTCTTACAATTTTTTGGGGACTAATAGGGGGAATAATTGGCTTGATTTTTCCAGATTTAATGCCATATTCATGGCCTCATATTATGTATGTAAATTTCTTTTTGACACATTTTTTAGTATTTTGGGTTTCGCTATTTTTCCTAATAGTCGACAAAATTAAAATAAAAAAAGAAAATTTGAAATTTTTATTTATATTTGTAAATGTATTTTTGCTAATAACTGAAATAATAAATTTGAAATTTAATTTAAATTATGCTTATCTTTCTTATAGCCCAGTTTTTACAAATTTATTAAATAAACTACCAGCTGTGATTTATTTTTTATTGGCTGCAATTTTATATAATTTTTCTATCTATTTAAATTTTTATATTTTTAAAAAATTAAAACTAATCGAAGCCAATTGATATTATTTTGCAAAATTTTAGCAAAATAATATCAATTGGCTTTTATTTTTTTATCAAAAAGTGTAATATAATATTAGATGTAAGTTTTTGTAATATAATGCAAAGGTTTTTATAATTAAATGGAGGTATTATGAAAGAGTATGGAGTTTTTGATATAATTGGACCAATTATGATAGGACCTTCGTCTTCTCATACTGCAGGAGCTGCAAGAATTGGACAAGTTGCTATATCAATTGTAAAAGACGGTTTTACTAGGGTAGATTTTCATCTTCATGGATCATTTGCTCAAACTTATAAGGGACATGGAACTGACAAGGCACTTCTTGCAGGAGTTTTAGGTTTTAGACCAAATGACAAAAGATTAAGAGATTCATTTAAAATTGCCGACGATGAAGGTCTTGAATATCATTTTATAAAAGATGATTTGGGACCGGTTCATCCAAATACTGCAAAAATTGTTTTTTATTATCCAGATGGAACAAAATCATCTGTTACTGGCTCATCAATTGGTGGTGGAAATATAGAAATAATTGAAATTAATGATGTGTCAATTTCCTATAATGGAAAATTCCCAACAATTATTTTAAGATACAAAGAACAAAAAGGCGTAATTTATGAAGTAAGTAAGCTTTTAGCAACTAATGATTACAATATTGAAAGTATGAAAACAGTAAAAGCTGACGATGAAGTAACATTAATTGTTGAATTAAATGAAAAATTAGAAGTAGAAATTATTGACGAGATTATAAATAATAAGAGATATGATTACGCAAATTATATAGAAGGGGTTAGATAATGTTTAGAAAAGCATCTGAAGTTATAGAAGAATGTGAAAGTAGAGGAGTCCACATCAAAGATTTAGTTCTTGAAGAAGAATTAAAATCATCGCAAATTAATAAAGATGATATTTTATTTAATTTGACACAAATGTTTAAGGTTATGGAAGAATCTGCAACAGGAAATTTAAATCATGAAACAAAAACTGCAATGGGTATGATTGATGGATTTGCAAAAAAAATGAACGCTTATTCAAAAGAAGGAAAATCCATTACAGGAAATTTTGTCACAGAGGCAATGGCAATGGCATTTTCAACTCTAGAAATTAGTGCAGCAATGGGAGAAATTGTAGCAAGTCCTACAGCAGGATCTTCTGGAATTTTGCCAGCGATTTTATATTCTCTTAAAAAACGTGAAGGATTTTCTGATGAAAAAATGGTTGATGCAATGCTAACAGCTATTGGAATCGGAAAAATAATTGGATATTATGGATCTTTTGCAGGAGCTGAAGGCGGTTGCCAAGCAGAAACAGGATCAGGAGCAGCCATGGGAGCAGCTGCAGCATGTTTTCTTTACGATCAAAGCCCAGAAGTTTGTTTTCACGCAGCAAGTTTTGCATTTTTGCATGTGTTAGGTCTTGTTTGTGATCCAATTGCAGGACTTGTAGAATATCCTTGTACTTTTAGAAATGCATCTGGAGTTGTAAACGCATTTATTTCTGCTGATATGGCAATGGCAGGAATCACAAGCATAGTTCCATTTGATGAAGTTTGTAAAGCGGCTGGAGAAGTTGGAGCAACTTTACCAGAAGCTTTAAGAGAAACAGGGATAGGCGGAATAGCAGGAACAGAAACAGGAAGAAAAATTAGAAAGAAATTTTTCGCACTTGGAAATGACTCTACAAAAGAAAATAAATAAATTAAATTAGTAGGCTTTTGCTTACCTATACTGTTGATAAACTAAAAAAATGCCCATTTCGACCGAACGCAGTGAGTGGAGAAATCTCATGAGATCTCTCCATGCGTTCGCTTCACTCACTTAGTCGAGATGGGTTTTAGCTTAATTTTATTTTTGAATTAATAATGAATTAATAAACTGACTTTGTATATGATCTAGTAGGCTTTTGCCTACTTTTTTTATTATGATTTTTGGGTATAAATTTTTTGAGAGGAGTTTTTATGAAAATAAATTTTATTAGAGCTTTTGAAGATAATTATATTTGGACAATAGAAAAAGAAAATGAGGTAATTTTAATTGATCCTGGCGAGGCAAATCCTTGTTTTGATTATTTGAAAGATAAAAATTTGTACGCAATTTTATTAACTCACAAGCACTTGGACCATGTTGGTGGAGTAAAAAAATTAAAGGAAAAATTTAAAGATGTAAGAGTTTATGGGCCGGATGAAACGAAAAATTTAAATGATATTACTTTAAAAGATGAAGATGAGTTTGAAATTTTTGGATATAAATTTATAGTTTTAAAAACTAATGGCCATACTGAAGAACATATTTCTTATTTGGTAGATGGAAATTTATTTTGTGGGGATACCATATTTTCTTCGGGATGTGGAAGAGTTTTTACTGGAGATTATCAAAGTTCATTTAATTCTGTGCAAAAAATCAAACAATTGGATAAAAATATTTTAATTTATCCAGCTCATGAATACACTATTGATTGCATAGAATCATCAAAAAGAATTATTAAAGATAAAATTATGGATGATGCAATAAGTGAGGCCAAAGATAAACTTTCAAGATCTCTTCCTAGCCTTCCGACAAGTGTTGAAAAAGAATTTTTAATCAATCCATTTTTTATGGCAAAAAATTTAGAAGAGTTCAAGAAATTTATAAAAATTAAAAATTGACATATTTTTTCAAAAAATTTATAATACTAAAAGGGAATGAAGTTCTCCCTTAGATTATTTCTAAAACCGCATTTTGCTGATGACTTCTGTTACTTATTTGGGGACAGATTTCATCAGTTTTTTTGTCCCAAAAAGGAGGATTTATGTTAGTTTCTTTTGGTCTAATTATTATTTTTGGATTAATATTTGGATTTTTTTGTAAAAAATCAAAAATACCTGCTCTAATTGGTATGCTTTTTACTGGAATTATTTTAGGACCTAATGTTTTAAATTTAATTGATTCAAAGACTTTGAATATTTCATCAGAGCTTAGGCAAATTGCTTTGATTGTAATTTTAATTAAAGCTGGTCTTTCTTTGGATATTTCTGATTTAAAAAGAATAGGAAAATCTGCAATTTTATTGTCATTTTTGCCTGCAAGTTTTGAAATATTAGCTTATTTTATTTTTGCAAGAATATTTTTCAAAATAAGAAGTGTTGATGCACTCTTAATGGGTTCGGTTCTTGCAGCAGTTTCGCCAGCTGTTGTTGTGCCAAGAATGGTAAAATTAATTGAGGAAAAAAGAGGAGTTGAAAAATCAATCCCACAAATGATTCTTGCTGGTGCATCTTGTGATGATATATTTGTTCTTGTTTTGTTTTCATCATTTTTGTCAATGGCAAAGGGAGAAGATGTAAGTTTGGTTTCTTTGGTAAATGTTCCAATTTCTATAATTTTGGGAATTATTGTAGGAGCTATTATTGGCTATATTTTATATATCGTTTTTGAATTTTTTTATAAAAAAGGCGATATGATAAGAAATTCTACTAAGCTTATAATAATTCTTGCTATTTCATTTTTGTTAGTTGCAATGGAAAATTTATTAAAAGATAAAATTGCTTTTTCATCTCTTTTGGCAGTTATAGCTATGAGTTGCATTTTCAAAATTAAGGCAAATGATGAAGTTTCTTCAAGACTTTCAGAAAAATTTGGAAAATTATGGATTTTTGCGGAAGTTTTATTATTTGTTTTGGTTGGAGCTGAAGTTAATATTTTTTATATAAGAAAACTTGGATTTATTTCAATTGTTATGATTTTTTTGGCGCTTATTATTAGGTCTTTGGGAACTTTGCTTTCAATTTCGACTTCAAATTTAAATAAAAAAGAAAAATTATTTACAGTTTTTTCTTATATGCCAAAGGCAACAGTTCAAGCAGCCATTGGAGCAGTTCCACTTGCAAAAGGACTTTCTAGTGGAGAAATAATTTTATCTATGGCAGTTTTGGGAATTTTAATTACAGCTCCTATTGGTGCAATATTTATTGATAATTTTAACCAAAAATTATTAGATTGAAAGACATATTTTTGATAAAATATCAGTATATTATATAAAAACAGAGGAAAAAATGAGTAAAATTGATTTTAAAAAAATAAAATTGGATAATGGCGAGACCATGGCTTATAGACATGTGGGCTGTGGAGAAAATAAAGTTATTTTGATTCACGGTTTTCAATCATCTTCCCAATTTTTTGAAGATTTATTGGAAGGTCTTGATGAAAACATTGAAGTTTTTGCTCCAGATTTAATTGGATACGGGGAAAGCTCTTATGAAAATAAGCACAAGGAAATGAAAGAGTGGGCAGAGGATTTGAAATATTTTGCTGATTCTTTGAATATAGATAATTTTTCTCTTGTAGGCTGGTCTTTGGGAGGACTTGTTGCCATGGATTTTGCAGGAATGTTTCCTGAAAAAATAAAGCAATTAATTTTGATAGCTTCTGTTGGAGTTAAGGGTTTTGTTATGCCAAAAGATAAAGATATAAATGATGACGATAAAAAATTAAAACTTCCTAATTTTTTGAAAAATTTTAACATCAAACACGATCATTCTTTTACGGTTCCTATTTTAAATGGAATAAAAGATAAGGATATTGATTTTTTTGAAGATTTATTTAGGCAAACAATTTATAATGTCAACGATCCAAATCCTGATGATTTAAGGAAAATGGCTGAAGATTTTCTAAAACAAAGGTGTTTTTTGGAATCGCTCCTTGCTATGGTAACCTACAATAACACAAAGGAAAAGGGAAGTGGCTTGATTGAAAAAATAAATAAAAAAGTCACATGGATTCATGGAAACAAAGATATGGTTATACCAATTGACGATGCTTTAGAAAGTATTGAATATTTTCCAAACAAGGTTAATTTTATAAAATTTGAAAATTCTGGTCATGCTGTATTTGTAGATGAAAAAGAAAAATTTGTAGAAATTTTTGAAGATTTGATAAAAAATGAAAATTAAATATTTAATAATTTATTTTATATTTGTTTCCTTAATTTCGATTTTTCTTGTGATTTATGATAAAATTGCTTCAAAAAAATTTAAAAGGAATAGAATAAGGGAAAATATTCTTTTGATATTTGCCTTTATGGGAGGAGCGTTTTTTATGTATATTACCATGAAATTAATTCATCATAAAACTCGTCACAAAAAATTTATGATAGGCATTCCAATTTTTATAGGAGTACATATTTTTCTTGGATTTTATTTATTTAATAGAATTTAAAATAAAATTATTTAAATGCGGCAATTATTTGTCGCTTTTAAATTGTCAAATAGGGTAAGAATAAGTTAATGTATAAAGGAGAAAATGATGAAAGAGTATGTAGATTTGTACGATAATTTTAGAAATAAAACTGGAGATATTATAGAAAGAAGAGATATTGTGCCAAGAGGTCTTTATCGACTTATCATCCATGTTTTAATTTTTGATAGAAAGGGAAGACTTTTGATTCAAAAAAGAAGCAAAATAAAAAAATCTTGGCCAAATTTATGGGACTTGACAGTTTCAGGAGCTGTATCAAGCGGAGAAAGTTCACAACTAGCTGCATCTAGAGAATTATTTGAAGAGCTTGGAATAAAATATGATTTTTCAAAATCTTATCCAAATATTTCGGTAAATACAGGATTTAGAATTGATGATGTCTTTATAATAAGTAATAAAAATATAGATTTAAATAAATTAAAATTACAAAAAGAAGAAGTTTCTGATGCAAAATTTGTAAGTTTAAATGAGCTAATTAAAATTATTGACGAAAAAGAATTTGTTCCTTATCAAAAAGATTATATTAATTTGCTATTTTATTTAAGAAATAATTCGAATTTATTTGTTAATGATTAAATAATTAAGAATTATTATCATTTTCCTCAAAAAAGCGTATAATAATTTTATAAATCCGAGTAAATAACTAGGAATAAAATTTTTAGGGAGGAATAATGAAAGACAGTAAAATAATTTTAGTTGGCGATGGAGCTGTAGGAAGTTCTTTTGCTTATGCCTCTACAATTCTTGGTATTGGAAGAGAATTGGGAATTATAGATATAAATGAAAAAAAGGCAGAGGGAGATGCGATGGATCTTTCCGATGTGCTTTCTTTTACAAATCCAAAACACATTTATAAGGCAGATTATAGTGATTGTAAAGATGCGGAAATAGTTGTAATCACAGCTGGAATTCCACAAAAATCCGGAGAATCTAGACTTGATTTAATTGAAAAAAATCTTAAAATTTTTAAAGATATGATTGGACAAATTGTAGATAGCGGTTTTGATGGAATATTTTTAGTTGCATCAAATCCAGTTGACATTTTGACTTATGCAACTTGGAAATATTCAAAATTTCCAGCAAATAAAGTTATAGGCACAGGAACTACTCTTGATTCTTCAAGATTTAAAAAAGAAATTGCAAATTTAATAGGAATTGATCCAAGAAGTGTTGAAGCTTTTATAATGGGAGAACATGGAGATAGCGAATTTGCAGTTTGGTCACACACAAATGTAGGCGGCATGCCTTTGTACGAATGGGTTAAAAGCCACAGCGAAACTGACGAAAAAGAACTCTTAGATACTTTTGAAAAAGTAAAAAATGCAGCTTATGAAATAATTGATAAAAAAGGCGCAACTTTTTATGGAATAGGCATGGCGCTTGCAAGAATTGTTGAAGCAATTATAAATGATCAAAATTCTGTATTTTCTACTTCATCATATCTTGATGGGGAATATGGTTTAGAAGATATTTTTATTGGAGCTCCATCAGTTATCGGAAAAAATGGAGTAAAATGGGTTCTTGAAGTGCCACTTACTGATACAGAAGATGAAAGAATGAAAGAAAGTGCGAAAACATTAAAAGAAATAATAAATAAATCAAATATATAATAATCAGGAGCTGTTGTAAAATTATAGATAATTATAACTTTGCAACAGTCCTTTTTATATTAAAAAAATCAAATAGGGTAATAATATAAGGAATAATTTATTATAAGGAAGGTAGAAAATGGCAGATATAAATAAAATAAAAGAAATGGAAGAAATTCTAAATAAAAACACCAAAGAAGTAGAAGATTTTAGAAAGGCACTTGAAAAATTTAAAAACAGCCAAAAAGATTATAAAAAATTATCAGATTATTATTCGTCAGAAGAATATATGAAAGACTTAGAAGAATCAAATCAAGGAAAAATTGATCCGGAAATTAGCCAAGGAATTTTTTCAGAAGATTTGGTTTATGATTTATTAGGAGATAATTATTATTTGGCAGTTGATATGCTTGAGCTTGCAACAGAAATAATTAAAAATAATTAAAAAAATCCCTCAGCAAAAAATTTACTGAGGGATTTTCTATTATCTTCTTACAGCTTTTACAATTGCAGAAACCAAAACTATTGACATAATAGCTTCTGGAAGTCCGTTTGTAATTATTGCGCCAAAAATTGTACTCCTTGCAGCCTCAACAGAAATACCCAAGGCTCTTACATATTTTTCTGCATAAAACAAATAAATAAAGCCCATAACAAAAAGAGTATTAGTCATTGTTCCTACAAAAGATGCAATAGCTACAGAAAGATTTGAATTTTTATTTTTATAAGTTAAATAAAGCATACAAATAGCAATTATAGTTATTATTATAGAAATTACAATTTGATATATTTTTGCTTGATGAGTTAAATTATAAAATACCAAATAAATTAAAAATCCTGTAAGAATTGTCCACAAAATCAAAGAAATTTTTCTAATTTTTTCATTATTTTTGTCTTTTAATCCTTTAAAAGTAAGTCCTGCAAAAATTCCTATTAAAATTCTTGGCAAAACTGAAATTATTGGATTATAAAAAACAAATGAAATTGGACCAGGTCTAAGCATAGCATTTGCTATCGAAGATAGACCAAAAATAAATCCCACAAGACCACCAACGATTGGTCCTTCCAAAATTGCAGCTATAATAACTGGTATGTGCATGGTCGTAATATTAATTAGACCTAGGGGAATGTATCCCATCGGAGTGAATCCTAAAACCATAGTGATTGCTCCAAGCATAGCAACAGTTACCATTTTACGAGTTTTTTCTTTATTATTCATATTACCTCCTGATACAACTCCTTTCGGATGTCGTTCATTATACAATTATTATATACCAAAAAATTAAAATGTCTAAAAATTAACTAAGAAGTTTGCGAAAATCATTTATGAAAAAACAAAAAAATGAAAATTAAAAATAAAAAAACGCAGATAAAAATCTGCGTTAAAATTGGTGCGCCATCAGGGATTCGAACCCTGGACACCCTGATTAAGAGTCAGGTGCTCTACCAACTGAGCTAATGGCACTAACTTGCTGACTTATTAATAATACCATTTTATAAATTTTTTGTCAACAAGGGAAAATCATTTACTTATTAACCAAATATTTGAAATTTGATTTGCAATCTCCTCATAAGTCCATTCAATTTTTGAATTTTTAACTGAGTTTGGATCATTAATTAATAGCTTATCGTTTTTAATAGAATCAATAACAATAATGTGTCCAAGAGTCGTAAAATATCCAGACTTAACAGAGACAAGGAGTGGTCCTTTATTCAAAGCTTTTTCTATTTTCTTTTTATTATTATCAACATTTTTAATTTTTAAATTGTATTTATCGGATTCATATTTAAAAAAATCCCATAGAATTCCTTCGCTTGTCATAAACTTTTGCGCATCTTGAGAGATTATTTTTGGATTTATTTTTTTATCATTAAGAAGTCTAGAAAAAATCATAGCTATAGAAGTTGGACCACATCCTGAAATTCCAATATCTCCATTTGCTCCCAATGGGAGATATGCCCATCTATTATCCCATTGAACATAGTAAGGAGTTTTTCTATGTAAATCAATACTTTGTCCATTAAATAAATTAAATTCTGTTTTTCCATTATTTTTATTATATATAAATTCACAAGTATCTACATCATTACCAATTAGAACTTTTTCAATATAATCTAATTTATCGAAATTTTGATAAATCCATTTTAGTTTGTAGTTTCCATTTATATTTTTATAAAGATAAGACTTTAATTTATTCTCATCAACGGTTTTTATTCTAGGTTTATAATTTTTATTTCCATCAATATGCGATAGGGAATTTTTCATAAAATTTTTATCATGATTAACACGGCTTCTAGTAATATATTCTATATCATTTAATGTTTTAGAAAAATCTTCATTTTTTATTTCACTTTTTTCATCTTTTCTACAAGCTTGAAGTGAAAGCGATAAAAATAAAATAATTAAAACTTTTTTCATAATTTCACCTTTTCCATATATCTAATTATAGCAGAAATATAAAAATTTATATAAATATTTAATTAAATTTTGTTTTTCAAAATATTTTGATATAATAAAAAAGGATGTTTACTTGGGACCCATCCAAAAAAATATCAAGGAGGTATATATGTCTAATCAAAGATATAATTTTAAGGATACAAATTTTTTAGTCAAGTCAGCTGCAATCGCAGCCCTTTATGCTGTAATTACTTTAATGTTCCCATCACTAGCATACGGGCCAATTCAATTGAGGTTTAGTGAAATATTGGTTTTATTGGTATTTTATAACAGAAGATTTATACCAGGACTATTGTTGGGATGTTTTTTGGCTAATTTTGCTTCAGATATAGCAGTATTTGATGTAATTTTTGGAACTTTTGCTTCATTTTTAGCATTTTCCCTAATTATTAGACAAAAAAATTTATTTATAGCATCATTATTCCCAGTTTTATTTATGTTTATACCAGCTATAGGAACTTATTTATTGTTAGATTCATCAACTGCATTTATTATTATGCTTTTACAATTTATGATGAGCGAATTTATAGTTGTATCTATAATTGGTGTTTTGATCTTTAAAATTCTAGAAAAAAATACTGGTTTAATGGAAATGATTAAAAATTTCTAAAATAAAAAAGAGTGCGTTTTGCACTCTTTTAAATTTGTTTTTTATTCTTCATCTTTATCTTTTGAATTTTTTTCTTCAAATTCTTCTTTTGTTAAAACGTCAACTATTTCTGCTTTTACAGCTTGTACGTTTATACCTGTTAGGCTATAAACTTCTTTTTTGATATTTCTATCTAATGATGCGAATACTTCTTGAGCTTTTTTGCCGTATTCAAGAATTATTTTTGTATGAACTACTGCATTTTTTGCATCGTCAACGTCGATTGAAATTCCTGATGTATTTTCTCCGTCTGTAAAGTTATCAGCTATTGATGAAAAAACATTTTTTTTCAATTCTAAAATTCCGTCTGTTTTTACCAAAACTTTTTTTGCTATTTTTGCTATCACATTGTCGTTAATTGTATATTCACTTACTTCGTTTGCGTATTCTGCTTGAATTTCTTTGTTTTCGATTCTATCCATAATTTTCTCCTTTTAAATTTCAACTTACTAACTTGTTTGCCTTATATTTTTACCCGAAGTTTTTCTAAATAAACAAATTTTAACAAATAATTTAAATTATTTGGATAATTTTTTTATTATTTTTTCAATTTCTTCGATTTTTTCTATTCCATCTTCATTGTTTTTATCAAGTGCCTTGTAGACGCAATGTTCAAGATGGGAGGAGAGGACGTCGGAATTTATATTTTTCAAAATCGAAATTGATGCCATTATTTGATTTGAAATATCTATACAATATCTGTCATCTTCAACCATTTTAATTAGTCCGTCTAACTGCCCTCTGACTGTTTTTAATTTTCTTAGGGTTTTATCTTTGTCAGCTTGCATTATTTATACTCTATGCCAACAAATTCATATCCAGCGTTATTTATTTTTTCTTTTATTTCGTTTTCATCAATAGCTCCAAAGTAATCGACTTCTGCTAATTTTTCATCTAAATTAACTTCTGCATTTTCAATTCCAGAAATATTTTTAAGAATTTCTTCTACACGATTTTTACAGTGGTTACAGCTCATTTGATTTACTTTTACTATCATTTTGTTTGATTCGTTCATTTTTTTCTCCTTTATATTTTTATTTTTTTCTTTTTGAATTTCTTCTTTTATTTTTTCTTCGTTTTCAAAATTTGCTTTAAATTTTCTAAGCCTTAATGAGTTTAAACAAACAAATATTGATGAAAAACTCATGGCAAAAGCTCCAAACATTGGGGAAAGTTTTAATCCAAAAGCAGGATAGAGAAGACCTGCTGCAAGTGGGATTCCAATTATATTATAGAAAAACGCCCAAAAAAGATTTTCTTTAATGATTTTTATGGTTGTTTTTGAAAGTTTTAATGCTGATACAATATCCAAAATATTATTGTTAATTAAAATAATATCGGCAGATTCTATGGCTACATCTGTTCCATTTCCTATTGCCATTGACACATCACTTCTAACAAGGGCTGGCGCATCATTAATTCCATCTCCAACCATCAAGACTTTTTTTCCTAGTTTTTGCAAATTTTTAATTTCTTTTTCCTTGTCTTGGGGCAAAACTTCTGCGTATTTTTCGTCAATATTTAAGGCATTTTTTATTGCCTCAGCAGTTTTTTCATTATCTCCTGTAATCATTCTAACTTCATAGCCCATTTTTTTCATTTCATCAATTGCAATTTTTGATAAATTTTTTGGTTTATCTTGAACGGCTATTATTCCGATTACGTTTTTTTCATCAGCAAAATACATAGAAGTTTTTCCTTCATTTGAAAATTTATCAGCTTTTTTCTCATAAGATTTTAAATCTATATTTTTTTCTTTCATCAAGGAAATATTTCCACCATAATAAATTTTGTTTTCATATTTTGCTTTTATTCCTTTACCAGAAATCGCTTCAAAGTCTTCTATATTTTTTGCTTGAATATTATTATCTTTTGCATATTCGCTTATGGCGTGTGATAGGGGATGCTCGCTATTATTTTCGATTGAGCTAGCAATTTTTATAAATTCATTTTCGTCAATTTCTGAAATTATATCAGTAACTTGTGGTTTTCCTTCAGTTATGGTTCCAGTTTTATCTAGTAAAATTGTATCAACTTTGTGAAGATTTTCTAAGCTTTCTGCATTTTTAAATAAGAGTCCAAATTGGGCACTTTTTCCTGTAGCAACCATAATTGCCATTGGAGTTGCAAGTCCCAAGGCACATGGACAAGAAATTACTAAAACAGAAATTGCAAAATTTAAAGAAAATTCAAAACCATATCCTAAAATCATCCAAACTACAAAAGTAATTAAAGAAATTATCATTACAGTTGGAACAAAAATTGCAGAAATTTTATCGGCAAGTTTTGCTATTGGTGCTTTTGTTTCATTTGCTTGATTTACAAGTTCAATTATTTTTGAAAGCGTAGTATCTTCTCCGACTTTTGTAGCTTCAAATATAAAAGAGCCTTGTTTATTTAAAGTTGCAGAAATAACTTCATCTCCAATATTTTTATTTACAGGAATTGATTCGCCAGTTATTGCAGATTCATCAACAAGAGATGAACCTTCTTTTACAATTCCATCAACAGGAATTGCCTCTCCTGGTCTAACTAAAATCAAATCTCCTTTTTTCAAATCTTCAACCAAGATTTCTACTTCA
Organism: Anaerococcus vaginalis; assembly: GCA_018363915.1. Lineage (GTDB taxonomy): Bacteria > Bacillota > Clostridia > Tissierellales > Peptoniphilaceae > Anaerococcus > Anaerococcus vaginalis_C. The sequence continues at coordinate 24,160 of JAGZMY010000005.1, read as the reverse complement.
TTTTTATCTTTTAAAATTCTAGCTTTTTTTGGGGCAAGATCCATCAAAGATTCCAAAGATTTTTTTGTTTGACCTTTAGATTTTTTTTCGAAATATTTTCCCAAAGTAATCAAAGTCAAAATCATTGCTGATGATTCAAAATATAGGTTATGTCTATAATTTTCTACAATTTCAAATTTTTCAAAGCCAAGACCATAAGCCATTCTCATTATGGCAAATATTCCATAAATCAATGCGGCAAAAGAGCCCAGTCCTACTAAAGTATCCATATTAGCTGCTTTGTTAAAAAGAGCTTTAAAACCAGAAATATAAAAAATTCTATTTACAAAAACTATTGGCAAGGTTAATAAAAATTGCAAAAAAGCAAAATTTACACTGCCACGCGCTCCCATTAAAAAATGAGGAAGTGGAAGATTTATCATGTGTCCCATAGAAACATACATAAGTGGAATCAAAAATATAAAAGAAATAATTAATCTGTTTTTGACAATTTTTTCTTCATCAAAAGTTTTATTATTTTCTTTCAAATTATTTTTATTTTTTGGCTTTGCTCCATAGCCAATTTTTTCTACAGCTTTTATAATATCATTTTCAGAAATTTTTCCATCATCATAAGAAACAGTCATGGTTTCCGAAATAAGATTTACATTTACAAAATCAACGCCGAGTTTTTCGACAGCTTTTTGAACATTTGCCTGACAAGATGCACAAGTCATTCCACTAACATCAAAGCGTTCTTTCATTTTACCTCCTAACTAACACCGTGTGGGGGTGTTATTTTTACTATATGCTTATAATAATTTTTGTAAAGAAATATTTTTTGATTTTGATGGGTAGAAAATAAATAAGGAGAAAAAAATGAAAAGATATAATATGATTTTTAAAGGGAGAGTACAAGGAGTTGGCTTTAGATATAAATCTTATTTGCTTGCAAATGAACTTGGCTTAACTGGAGATGTAAATAATTTATATGATGGAGATGTTGAATTAAATATTCAAGGAGATAGAGAAAAAATAGATTTATTTTTGGAAAAATTGTCTAAGGATAGATTTATAAGAATTGATGATATAGAAATTAAAGAAAAAGAATTAATAAATAATGAGGAAAAATTTAAATTGTCATAAAAATTAAATTGTAATCAAAAAAGGCTCTTGTAAAAATACAAGAGTCTTATTTTTTGTCGAAAAAATTGCTTATTGTAGGATTTATTATTGCAAGAATTATTGATGCAATTAAAGCAGTTCCAAATGAATTTATGCTTGCACCACTTGCAAGATTAAATGTAATTTGTAAAACAATTGCGTTTACTATAAAAGAAAATAAACCAAAAGTTACAATTGTTAATGGTAGAGATAATAATTTTAAAATTGGTTTTATAATTGCATTTACAAACATCAATATTAAAGCTGTAATTATTATTGCCTTATTTTCTGTAAAAGTTATTCCATCAAATAAAATATCAAGAAGATAAAGACTAATTGCGTTTGCAATCCATTGAATTAAAAATGTCATTATTTTCACCTCGATTCAAATGATTTTTGTATATTAACTGTACAAGTTGAAAAGAAAAAATCAATATTTAAAGTAAAAAGCTCCATTTCTATGTGAAATGTACTATAATAATCTTGACTCATTTTTTTGGATAAGAGTTGATATTAAATTAAAAATATTTATTTTCTAAAATAAATAAAAAAATAAATGAAATTATTGAGGAGGAGAAATGATTTACACACTTACCTTAAATCCATCGATAGATTATGTTATAAAAATAGATCAGTTTTCTGATGGAGAAACTTTAAGAAGTAATACAGAAGAAAAATATCCTGGTGGAAAAGGAATTATGGTTTCAAAACTTTTGAAAAATCTTGGAGAAAAATCTATAAATATTGGTTTTCTTGGTGGGTTTACAGGAGATTTTATTAGAAAAAAATTAAATGATTTGGGAATCGCGGAAGATTTTACGAGAATAGAAGATGATTCTAGAATTAATGTAAAATTAAAATATGAAACAGAAACTGAAATAAATGCCCAAGGTCCTCAAATTAAAGAAGAAGAAATTGAAGAATTTTTAAATTATTTAGACCAATTGCAAGAAGATGATTTTGTAATAATATCTGGTTCAATTCCAAAATCTTTGGGAGATGATTTTTATAGGGTTATTGTAAATTTACTTGAAATGGATAATGTAAGATTTGCTCTAGATACTTCTGGTAAAAAATTATATAAACTCTCATCTTATAAACCATTTTTGGTAAAGCCAAATAAGGATGAGCTTTCTGAAATTTTTGATGATGAAATTGATAGTGATGAAAAAATTGTAAAATATGCTAGAAAATTAATTGACCAAGGTGCTGAAAATGTAATTGTTTCACTTGGTAAAGATGGCTCAATGTTTATTGATAGTAATATAGTTTATAAAGCAAGACCTATTGAAGGAAAATTAATTAATTCTGTAGGAAGTGGGGATAGCATGGTTGCAGGATATATTTATGGTTATATGAAAGGACTTTCAAAACTTGATTCATATAAACTTGCAATAGCTTGTGGAAGTGCAACTGCTTTTAGCCCAGATATAGCAGAAAAAGAATTGATTTATAAAATTCTTGAGAAAGTTGAGGTAGAAGAATGGAAATAAAAGATTTATTAAAAAGAAAGCTTATGATTATGGAGCTTAAATCATCAAATAAAATGGATGTTATTGATGAGATTGCTCAAAAGTTTTTTGATGAAGGGATTGTTGGAAGTAAAGAAGAATTTAAAGAGGGTTTAATTAAAAGAGAAGAAGAAACTTCTACTGCTTTAGGTGAAGGAATTGCAATGCCACACGCAAAAGTTGACACTGTAAAAGAACCTGCAGTTTTATTTGCAAAAAAATCAGAAGGAGTCGATTATGAGGCTTTTGATGGAGAAGATTCTTTTTCAGGAAAAACTAGTTTAAAACAAGAAATTTATAAAGGTTTAAGATCAAGTTTACATGCTTTAGGATGCGATCATGATTGGGTGGAAACGACTTTTAGAGATAAATATGAAGACTTTATATCCACAACAAATTATAATGATTTAAAAAGGTAGGAGATAAAATGAAAATAGATACTACAGGTTGGAAAGAGTTTAGGGTTGGAGATTTGTTTGATAAAAGAACAATTAAGGGTGTTCCAAAGTCAGATGAAAATCTACAACCTAATGACGATGGTTATCATATTTTTGGTCAAAATATACAATACCGATATCCTCAAAAAATATTATTAGACGAGAAATACTTACAAGTATTAGATGAGCCAATAATCGCTTATACATCCAGTACAGCACAAATAGGCTTTATTAATGAAAACTTTTATAGAACGGGTAACAATGGAGCTTTTCAAGGTTTGTTTTTAAAAAGCAACAATGTTAATATGAACATTATTATTTATCTTTTAACAGTCTTAAAAAAGCAATTTGTGGGATATGGTTACGATACATCAATGGGCGATATTGTGAATTTAAAATTACTTCTCCCAGCCATTGACAAAGACACACCTGATTTTGATTATATGGAAGAATACATCGAAGAAATTAAGCTTAAATATATAGATGAGCTTGAAAAAGATAATGATTCAAATATTGACAAGGCTTTAGAAGTTACTGGTCTTTCTTATGAAGATTTAGATAAAGATTTAATAGTAGAGCCTGCTGATAGGTATGAAGAATTTAGGGTTGGGGATTTGTTTGATAAGGTTGATGTGGGTTTTAAAAATCCTTCTACATTTAGCAAAACAATAGACTTATCAACTACTAAAAATAAAGAATTTGAATTACCCTTAGTTAATGCCAAAGACGGTAACAACGGAATAATGTATTATGGTCGAAAAAAAGATTGGACTTATACCAATAAGGCGATTGACATAGTTTCAGATGGTGCGGTTTCTACAGGAAATGTTTATTTGCAATGGGATGATACTTCTGTTTTATATAATGCTTATCTTATTAAATTAAAAAATGATTATTTAGATTTTGAAAATAAAGAAGTTTTATTATATTTTGCAACTGTTATGAATAAACTTTTTGGTCAAATATTTAGTTATACCAATAAAGCTGGCTGGACCAAGGTACAAGATGAAGTGATTCTTCTCCCAGCAAAAGACTGCGACACACTAGATTTTGACTATATGGAAAAAGCTATGTGTACCTATACTGCAAAAAAGATTAAGCTTGAAAAATTATCTAATGAAAAAGAAATAGAAGCATTAAGGAGATTAATATAAATGGGTAAATTTGAATTAAGAGTTGATAATTTTGTTAGAGAAGAACTTAAAAAATCTAAAGTAGAGTTTGGCGAGCAGCATGATTTGCCAAAGTCTATAAAAGAAGCTTTAGATAAGGCAAGTAAGTCAGGTACAGGTTTTGGTAAGCCAGATTTTGCAATTACTTTTAAAGACTATCCAGATACTTGTGTAGTTATTGAAGATAAGTATGGTTTAGAGTTTCTAAAAAGCGAAACCAAGCAAGGTTTATCCGAAAGTAAAAAGTCAATTACAGATTTCGCTTTAAATGGTGCAGTTCATTATGCTAAGTCTATTTTGGATAATGATGAGGCAAGTTTTACTTATAACTCTATTTATGCGATAGGTATTGCAGGAGAAGGTGAAGGGGATGATCTATCTATTAAATCCGAATGTCTTTTATTCCGTAGGGGTGTAGATATTGTAAAGACTGTTGATTATAAAGATTTTTCATATTTTGATGATAAAAACTTTCCAGAAAATAAAAAAGAAGATGAGTTATCTGAAAAAGAAAAACATGAAATTTTAGAGAAATCTTTAGTATCTCTTGAGAAAAAGGCTAAAGATTTAAACACTTTAATGAATGATAATGCGATAACTGTTGCAAATCGCATTGTTTATGTGTCTGGTTGTCTTCTAGCTTGCGAAGATGGTTTACAAATAGAAGATTTAAAGGGTCAAACCACAGGTTTTAAAACAGATGGTAAGCTTATTTATGAAGCGATTAAAAATAATTTATCACAAAAGCCTTGGATAGATGAAGATAAGCGTGAGATGATGTTATCGCAATTTAATATTTTAAGAGTCGATAAAGACAATGACACACCTAAGAAATCTAGGTCTAAGAAAAGTGATTTTAAAGATGATGTGTCAGTAAATAAAGAAATATTTGCTTATATTAAGAAAAATATTTTTGATACAATCTCTGATAAATCGCATATAGATTCAATGGGTAGTCTTTATAGTGAGTTTTTAAAATATGCCATAGGAGATGGCAAGGATAATGGAATTGTACTTACACCACCATATGTTACAAAACTAATGACAAAGCTTATTGGTGTAGGCTATGATGATAAGGTTATGGACTTATGTCTAGGTTCAGCAGGCTTTTTGGTTTCAGCTATGGCTACAATGATTGAAGACGCTAAAGAAAAATGTACAAGTCATGATGAGTTTTTAAAAGAAGTTAGTAAGATTAAAAAAGAAAGACTTTTAGGTACAGAGCTTGACCTTAAAATGTGGACCCTTGCCTGCTCTAACATGATTTTAAGACGTGATGGTTCAAGTAAGATAAGAAAAGGTGATGCCTTTGAAATGAGTAAGACAGATGAATTTAAAGATTATCATGCTACAAAAGTTTTACTTAATCCTCCATTTTCTTATACTGAAAATGGTATGCCTTTTGCACTTCAAGGTCTTAACCTTATGGAAAAGGGTGGACTTCTTGCAATTATAATTCAAGATAGTGCAGGTATTGGAAAAGCAGTAAATACAAACAAGGAAATCTTAGAAAATAATACTCTTTTAGCTAGTATAAAAATGCCAGGAGATTTATTTCAACCATCGGCTGGAGTTCAGACTTCAATTTATATATTTAAGGCAGGATACCCTCATGATGTTCGTAATAAGGTTAAGTTTATAGACTTTTCAGATGATGGATATAAAAGAACTGGTAGGGGTCTTAGAAAGATAGGAAACCCTGATAAAAGATATAGAGATGTTGTTGATGTTTATAAATATGGGGATGATACTAAAGATATTGATTTTGTAGAAGATGTCATAACACTTAACGGTAATGACTGGAATTATGATGCTCATAGAGTTATTGACACAATACCAACTGAAGAAGATTTCTTAAAAACTGTCGGTGATTTTTTGCAATTTGAGATAGGTAGAATTATGGATTAGGTGGAATGATGGCTGCTGATATGGGTGGTCCAATAAATAAAGCTGCTTATACTTTTGCAACATGGGCATTCATAGGAACAAATGACGGAGCTTTTATGGCTACAGTTATGGCAGGTGGAATGGTTCCACCAATTGCAATTGCTCTTGCATCAACTTTCTTTAAAAATAAATTTACAGAAAATGAAAGAAAATCGGCAGTAAGCAATTATTTGTTAGGTTTATCATTTATAACAGAAGGAGCAATTCCTTTTGCAGCTGCAAAACCACAATTAATAATCCCTATTTCTGTAGTAGGAAGTGCGATTGCAGGTAGACTTTCACAAGTATTTAGCGTAAGTGTACCAGCACCACACGGCGGAATATTTGTACTTCCAGCTATGGCATCACTAAATCAAGTTTTATTTTTCACCTTATCATTTGTAATTGGTTCAATAGTATCAGCGATTCTTTTGGGAATATTTAAGAAAAAAGAAATAGAAAAGTAAATTTAACACTAGCCTAATAAGTAATTATTATGGCTGGTGTTTTTTTATTGTTTGAAATTGGGTATAGGTAAAATAAGTGAGGTAGGATATGAAAGAATTAGAAAAAATTATAAATGAACAAAAAATATTTTTAAGAACTGGCTTAACCAATACAGAAGATTTTAGAAAAAAAGCTTTAATAACTTTAAAAAATTCTATTGATAAGTATAAGGAAGAAATTATTTATGCCTTAAAAATGGATTTAAATAAATCAAGCACAGAATCTTATATTTCAGAAATTGCAAGTGCCTATGCAGAAATTGATTTTTCCTTAAAAAATTTATCAGATTGGATGAAAGATACAAGAGAGATTACAAATATGGAGGCAATGCCTGCAAAATCTTTTACAAGATATGAACCTTTGGGTGTGACTTTAATTATTTCTCCATGGAATTATCCGTTTTTGCTTGCAATAAATCCAATTGTAAATGCGATTTCAAGTGGTAATACTGTAATTTTAAAAACTTCAAAAAAATCTTCTTATACATCAAAAATAATAAAAAAATTATTGGATGAAAGTTTTGATAGGGCGTTTATTTATTGCGTTGATAATGAAAAAGTAAGTCATGATGAACTTTTATCTTACAAATACGACCATATATTTTTTACTGGCTCTCAAAAAGTTGGAAAAATTATTATGAAAAAAGCAAGTGAAAATTTGACTAAAGTTACGCTTGAGCTTGGTGGAAAATCTCCTTGCATAGTTGATGAAAGTGCAAATTTAAAATTTGCTGCAAAAAGAATTATTTGGGGAAAGCTTTTAAACAGCGGACAAACTTGCGTTGCTCCAGATTATTTGTTGGTTCATAAAGATGTTAAAAAAGAACTTTTAAGATTGATGAAACAAACAATATTAGAATTTTATGGCGATAGAGCATTGGAAAATCCTGATTATCCAAGAATAATTGACAAAAATTCTTTTGAAAGACTTATTAATTTGATGGAAGGACAAAATATTTACACTGGTGGTTTGTATAATTCAAAAACTTTAAAAATTGAGCCTACAATAATTGATGATGTAGATTTTGCAAATAAAATTATGCAAGAAGAAATTTTTGGACCAATTCTTCCAGTAATAGAATACAATGATGTTTTTAAAATTATAGAAAAATTAAAATTTATGGATAAGCCTCTTTCAATGTATATTTTTAGTGAAGATAAAGAACATATTGATAGACTAACTTATGATTTATCATCTGGTGGAGTTTGTATAAATGATACGATAATGCATTTGACAAATCCTAATTTAGAATTTGGAGGAGTTGGCGAAAGTGGAATGGGTGGTTATCATGGGAAATTTGGTTTTATGAATTTTTCAAACAGAAAATCTATAATGATTAGGTCGAACAATATTGATATAAAAATAAAATATCCACCATATTCAAAAGGTCAAGAAAAAATAATTAAAAAAATTTTCAAATAAGAATCCTAATTTATCTAGGATTCTTATTTTTTATTTTATTTTAATTTATTGAATAAAAAAATTACAAAAGTATAATAGCTTTTATATCAAGGGGTGGTTTTATGGTGTTTATATCTGATGAAAAGAAAAATGAAATTTTAGAAAATTCAGATATTGTAGCAATTATTGGAGATTATGTAGATTTAAAAAAATCTGGAAACTCTTATAAGGGTTTGTGTCCTTTTCACAACGAAAAGACACCATCCTTTACAGTTGATGACAGGAAACAATTATTTCATTGCTTCGGTTGTGGCGAAGGTGGAGATGTTGTTTCTTTTATTATGCACAAAGAAGGACTTTCCTACATTGATTCTATGAAATATTTGGCTAAAAAAGCTGGTATAAAACTTGATGATACAAAATCTTCTAGAGAAAATAAAATTTTAAATAGATATTACGATATTAATAAAGATATAATGATGTATTTTTACAAAAATTTGTTGACGGATAAGGCTTGTCAAATTTATTTAAAAAACAGAGGATTTAGGTCAAATATTGTAAATACTTTTATGCTTGGTTTTGCTAAAAATTCTTGGGATGATTTATTATCTTATGTAAAAAAGAAAGATTATCTTTTGGATGATATTGAAAATTTGGGTTTAATTAAAAAATCTCAAAATGGAAAATATTATGATAAGTACAGAAATAGATTGATTTTTCCAATTATAAATCACTATGGAAAAGTTATTGGATTTGGTGGAAGAAGTATTGATTCTACTATGCCAAAATATTTAAATTCACCAGAAAGCCAAGTTTTCAAAAAAAGATACAACCTCTATGGTTTAAATATTTTCAAAAAACAATCTAATAAAGATATTATCTTGGTTGAAGGATATATGGATGTAATTGGTTTAAATAATCAAGGCATTGACCAAGCTGTTGCAAGTCTTGGTACATCACTTACAAGCGATCAGGCAAAACTTTTAAAAAGATATGCAAAAAATGTTTATATTTGCTACGACGAAGATAATGCTGGAATAAAAGCTACAGATAGGGCAATTGAAATTTTATTAGATGAAGGAATAAAACCAAATATAATTAGCCTTGAAAAAGGTCTTGACCCAGATGATTTTGTAAAAAAATATGGCAGAGATGCTTTTATTAAAAAAATGGATGAGGCTAGTGATGTTTACAATTACAAGTATAATAAAATTCTCGACTTATATGCAGAGAGTAAGGACAATGAAAAATTTGAAAAATTAAATTTATTTATAGAATTTTTATCTTCAATAAAATCAGATCTTACTAGAGAAATTTTTATAAATAATGTAAGCAAACTTTTTGATATAGATAAATCTACTTTAAAAGAATCTGTCTTAAAGTATAATGATAACTACAAAAAGACTTACAAAAATCAAAATAAAGATAGTTTTTATAATAAAAATGATTTTAAAAATTTTAACACCAATCAAAACACAATTATTGAAAGAAAAAAATATTCTGTTTCCACAAATGAGCTTGAAACGTTAAGATTATATCTTAATCAAAAAGATGAGTATGATGAAAATAAAGATTTTTTTGATCAAGTAATAGTGGATGAAAAATTGCTTGAAATAAAACAATATATTGACAAAAATGGTTTTGATAAAATAAGCGAAAATTTTTCAAATGACTACCAATTTATTATAGATTACATCAAAGATAAGTCCAATAAGATTGTAGGAAATGAATTAATAGAAAAAATAAATTTAGAAAATAGAAAAAAACTTTTAAAAAAGTTAAGAAATAGAGACTAATCACTTCAAAGCTGGAGGGGAGACTTATGACTAGTGATAACGAAAAGATGCTAGAAGATGATCTTCTAAGGGAGATAATAGATGAATTTAAATCTATTAGTGAATCTCAAGATGGAGTTGTAACTTATAAACAAGTTTACACTTTTGAGACCTTTAAAGAAATGGAAGATGAAAGCAAAAAATATGTTATAGGCCAAATTATATCCAATGGAATAGAGATTGTTGAAGAACAAAGAACTGTTTTGGACGAAGATGAAGATGACGAAGAAATCAGAGAAGATCTTGATAATGATGACGATGAAGATTTTTCAGATGAAAAACTTGAAGATCACATGAAAAAAGTTTCTAACAAGCAAAAGTTAGAAAAAAAGTTTATACAAGATGAAGCTATCACTGGTATAAAGTTGGATGACCCTGTAAAAATGTATTTAAAAGAAATTGGAAAAGTTAAGCTGTTAGATGCTCACGAAGAAATATTTTTGGCGAAAAAAATGGAGCTTGGAGATATAGCTTTCAGGAGTAAAAGTGGCAAAAAACTTACCAAACAAAATAAAGTAAAACTTGCTTTAGATATATTTTATGGAGACCTTTCGTTAACTATACTTGGTGCAAATCAATCGATTTTAGAAAATAAAGAATTAGATGATGAAACAAAAACAAATCTTGAGTCATTGATTGAAATTGGAAATCAATTTGAAAATATGTTAAACCAAGAATTAACAGATGAACAATTGGAAGCCATAAAATCTAAAATATTAATTTGCAATATTGCACAAAAATCTATAGCTGACAAAGAATTAAGCGAAAAAGAAGCAAATATTTTGTGTGATTTATTTGATAATTTTGGGAAATTAGTTGCAACAAAAGAATCTGACGATATAGTTTCACTAATTTATTTAGCTTTTTCAGACCTTTACAAAAAGGGAGCTGAAAATGAAATTTTGAAAACCAATGATAAGCTAATAATTAGTGATTTAATAAATTTTTCAAACAAAGCCAGGCAAGTTTATGAATATAAGCCACTTTCAGAATCAAGTATAAAAGATTTGGAAAGATTTACAAAAACCAAAAATCTATGCAAGAAAATTTTTGAAGATCAAGGATTTGATGCAGACGATGTAAAAAGATTAAATAGGGCAATATTTGATGCAAATAGGGCAAAACAAAAATTGGCAGAGACAAATTTAAGGCTTGTTGTATCAATTGCAAAAAAATATGTAGGTCGTGGAATGAGCTTTTTGGATTTGATTCAAGAAGGAAATATGGGACTTATGAAAGCAGTTGATAAGTATGATTACAACAGAGGATTTAAATTTTCAACTTATGCAACTTGGTGGATAAGACAAGCGATAACTCGTGCTATTGCCGACCAAGCTAGAACAATTAGAATTCCTGTTCACATGGTTGAAACAATAAATAAATTAGTTAGAATTCAAAGACAATTAGTTCAAGATTTAGGTCGTGATCCATCAAACGAAGAAATTGCTGAGCAAATGGGAATTGAAGTTGAAAAAGTTCAAGAGATAAGAAAAATTGCCCAAGAACCTGTTAGTTTGGAAACACCAATCGGCGAAGAAGAAGACAGCCATTTGGGAGATTTTATAGAAGATGATACAGCTATAAATCCTGATGATGCAGCAAATTATTCAATGCTTAGAGACCAACTAAATGATGTTTTATCTTGTCTTGGAGCAAGAGAAAAAAGAGTTTTACAATTAAGATTTGGACTTATAGATGGAACTCCAAGAACATTAGAAGAAGTTGGCAAAGAATTTGATGTAACTCGCGAGAGAATTAGACAAATAGAAGCAAAGGCACTTAGAAAATTAAAATCGCCTAATAAGAGTGAATTATTGAAAGACTTTTTATAAATGAAAATTACAAAACGACTAGAAAAAATAGCAAAGCTAGTTGATGAAGGTAAAAAAGTAATTGATATTGGGACTGATCATGGATTAGTCCCTTTATATTTAGCAAAAAATGAAATATCAAAAGAAATTATTGCAACAGATATTTCAAAAAAAAGCCTTCAAAAACTAGAAGAAAAGCTAGATGATAATTTAAAAAAAATAATAAAAACAAAAGTTTGTGACGGACTAAATGATATAGAAATAAAAGACAATCAAATAGCCATAATTGCAGGAATGGGTGCAGTTACTATAATTGAAATTATTTCTAATAATATAGAAAAGATAAGAAAACTTGATTATGTAATTTGTGAAGGAAATATAGGAAATGAAAAATTAAGAAAATTTTTAAATGAAAATAGTTTTTTTATTGACAAGGATTTTCTTATTAAAGATGGAAGAAAACACTACGATATAATTAGATTTAAGAATGGAAAAGATAGAAAACTTTCTTTGGGAGAAATTTATTTTGGTAAATTTATCTACCAAGATTTCAATCCATTATTAAAGAAAAGACTTGAACAAATTTATAAGAAAAATATAAAATTTAAAGAAAATATAGAAAAATTTTCAGTAAATAAACAAGGATTAGATCTTATTGAAGAAAGATTACAAGCAATAGAAGAGGTTAAAAATTATGAAGATAAAAGATGTAATTAAATTTTTGGAAGAAAGATTTCCACTTTCACTACAAGAAGATTGGGACAATTCTGGACTCCAAATTGGAAATATTGAAAATGACTTAACAAATATAATGATTTCTTTGGATCTTGACGAACAAACAATACAAAAAGCAAAAGAGAAATCTTGTAATTTGATTATAAATCATCATCCGTTTTTATTTTCTTCAATTAAATCAATTGATTTAAATAAAGGAAATGGAAAAATTATTAAAGATTTAATTAAAAATGATATTACAGTTTTTGCCATGCATACCAATCTTGATATAGGAAAAGGCGGAGTAAATGATAATTTGGCAAAACTTTTAGAGCTTAGAGATATTTCAAATTTAGATACAAATAATGAAAATCCTATGGCAAGATTTGGATATACAGATGAAATAACAGCTTATGATTTTTCTAAATTTGTAAAAGAAAAATTAAATTGCAAAGGACTTATACTTTATGGAGATAAGGATAAAAAAATAGAAAAAGTTGCTCTTTGTGGAGGAGCTGGCAGTGATTTTATAAATGATGCAATTAAAAAAGGCTGTGATCTTATTGTAACAAGTGATGTAAAATATCATGAGGCTATAGATAATTGTAAAAAAATAAATATAGTCGATCCAGGACATTTTGCAAGCGAAAATCATATTATTTATATGATAAAAGATTTATTAGAAAAAAATTTTGCAACGGGAATATACACTTGTGCTAAAAAAGATTCATATAGAGAATTTATATAATCTTTACAAATACAAAAATTATGATAAAATAAATAACGGAGTAAATTGAATAATCGCGTCAATGACGAGGAAAGTCCGTGCACCACAGAGTAAGGATGCTAGATAACGTCTAGTAAGGGTGACCTTCAGGCAAGTGCAAAAGAAAGTATACCGCCAAAAATTTTTGGTAAGGGTGGAACGGTGAGGTAAGAGCTCACCAGATAATTAGTGATAATTATGCTGTGTAAACCCCATCCGGTGCAAGAACAAAAGGGACATTAGGATTTCTACTCGAAACGGTCCAGTATGGTAGTTCGCTTGAGCTAATTGGTGACAATTAGCCTAGATAGATGATTATTTTAACAGAACACGGCTTATAGATTTACTCTATTTTTATTAAATTTAACTATCCTGATATAAAAGGATAGTTTTTTTATTGGAAAATTTAAAAATAAAATTGTAACAAATAAGAAAAAAATATAAAATAAAGTTACGAAATAAAAATAATTTTTCAAATATTTTAAATAAATTGGGATTATACAAGTGTTTTCACAAATAAATATAAAAAATATGTCAAAAAGTGTAATTTTTTTGTAACTTCTTATTGACTATTTTGTTAAAAAGTTATATTATTATTCTAGATTTCATAACAGATAAAAAAAACAAATTTTAAACGGAGGAAACAATGAGTAAGAAAAATATAGGATCGACAATAGGAGTGTTAGCCGCAGTTACAATAGGTGCTTCTGCTTATGCTTCTACGATTAATAATTTAGATAAAGAAGATCAATCAAAAAAGGTATTAGAAAATAATGTATCTTATATTGAAAAAGAATATGCATCCAAAGTTAATTCTGTAAAAAAAGATTATTCTAACGAAGTTAAAAATACTAAATTTGCAGAAAAAACAGAGACAAAAAAAGATGCAAAATTATCTAAAACAAGAAATTTGGCTGATCCTACACTTTTTGAATCATCAAGTGAAGATGCTATAGTTAAAGCTGTAGATGAAAAAATTCAAGAAAATAAAGAAGAAGATCAAAATAAAAATCAAAATACAGTTGAACAAGCTTTAGAACAAAGCCCTGTAGTAGAAAAGTTTGTAGCTGTAGAATCATTAAATGTTAGATCTTCAAAAAATGATCAAGAAAATAACGTAATAGACGTATTAAATAAAAATACTAAAGTAAGTGGACAAGTTGAAGATGGTTGGTTAAAAACTGATAAAGGATACATAAAATTAGACTTTTTATCTGATCAAGCTGTAGAAGATACTAACCAAGAAGATTTAATAGCCCAAGAAGAGGCAAGAAAAGCTGAGGAAGCTAAAAAGGCCGAAGAAGCAAGAAAAGCTGAGGAAGCTAAAAAAGCTGAAGAGGCAAGGAAAGCTGAGGAAGCTAAAAAAGCCGAAGAGGCAAGAAAAGCTGAAGAAGCTAAAAAAGCACAAGCTAGCCAAGCAACAAGTTATACTGGATGGGTAAATGTTAGTGCATTAAATGTAAGAAGTGGAGCAGGAACAAGTTCTAGCATTATTGGATCATTGTCAACAGGAGATAAAGTTTCAGGAACACTTCAAAATGGTTGGTTAAAAATTAGTTATAATGGACAAGTTGCTTATGTATCTGCAAACTGTTTATCAAATACAGAAGTTAAAAAACCAGTTGTTGAGAAAAAACAAGAAAATAATACACCAGCAAAACAAGAAAATACAGTTCAATCTCAAGCTTATACAGGTTGGGTAAATACAGCTGCATTAAATGTTAGATCAGGTGCATCAACATCATATAGTATAATAGGCTCTTATACTATGGGAGATAAAGTTAGTGGACAATTAGCTAATGGATGGTTGAAAGTAAACTATAATGGAAGAACTGGATATATAAGTGCAAATCTACTTTCAAGCAAAGAAGTTGCTAAACCACAACAAGTTGTAGAAAATAATAAAACAAACAATAATTCAATAGGACAACAAACTGCAACACAAAGACCACAAGTATCAGCAAGCGGACAAGCTGTAGCAAATATTGCAATGTCTATGCTTGGAAGACCATATGTTTGGGGTGGAACAACTCCTAACGGATTTGATTGTTCTGGTTTAGTACAATATGCTTATAGACAAGTTGGAGTAAATATATCTAGAACAAGCTATGCTCAAGCAAATAATGGATATTCTGTTGGATTAAATAACCTACAAGCAGGAGATATTTTATTATTCTCATACAATGGCGGAGCATCTATAGAACACGTAGCGATAGTTACAGATTCTAGTGGAAATTTTGTTCACGCTTCTACACCAAGTACAGGAGTTATAACTGGAAATGTAAATGCCCCATGGTGCAAAGCATCAATAGTTGGAGCTAGAAGAATATTTTAACAAATAAATATGAAACGTCCTTCGGGGCGTTTTTTTTTGAGGTAAAATGAAAATAATTAAAAGTAATATTATAAAAAATAATCTAATTGAAAGAATAAAAAAATGTAATTTTAATAAGAAACTACTTATAATATCTCAAGGTAATAATCCTTCTGTTGAACAATATAAAAATTCTATTATTAAAAGATGCAAGGAATTTAAGATTGATTATTTAGATAAAAATTTTTCTATTTATGAGGATCAAAATTCGATATTAAATTATTGCAATAGTTTAGATGATATTGATGGATTTATTATCTTGCAACCATTATCCAACTGTACAGATTTGTCGATTTTAAGGGAAAATATGCCTTTTTTTGATCTTGATGGTTTTACTTATAAATCTTTAGGAAAAATTATGAACAAAGATTTTACTAACTTACCACAAACTGCTAAATCATGTATAAAATTTTTAGAGTATTTAGATATTAATCTTTCTGGGCTTGCTATTGTGATTGCTAATTCAAATAATATTATTGGGAAACCTCTATTTAATTATTTAAATGCAAAAAAATCTACAGTTACTATTTTTAATTCAAAAACAAAAAATCAAAAAGAAAAAATTAAGAATTGTGATATATTTATATCTGCAATTGGAAAAGCAAATTTTTATAATAAAGATTATTTTAGAGATGGACAAATATTGATTGATGTTGGAGTAAGTTTTGTAGATGGTAAAATGTATGGCGATATTGATTATGATAGTATAAATGAGATGGATTTAAAAGTAGTTACTTGTAAAAATGGAGTTGGCTCTATTACAACCTTGTCTTTATTGGAAAGTTTATTATATAGTTAGGTACTAGATTCATTTTTATTTAAGGTATAATTGTAAATAGTATTTAAATTTGATAAAGTAAAATTATGAAAGGATATATATGAAAAAATTTAAATTAGTAATTTTAGGTACAGATTTAAATGCTTATGGTGTTGCAAGAAGTGCCCATGAGCTTTATGGAATAAAATCTATTTGTATGGGAATAAAAAATTTAAGAGACACAAGAGATTCTAAAATATGTGAAGTACATACAAATGAAAATTTTGAAGATGATAATATTTTTGTAGAAGAGCTGATAAAATTAAAGAAAAAATATAAAGATTATGAATTGATTCTGATTTCTTGTTCCGATGGTTATTCATCTTTGCTTGTTAATAATAAAGAAAAATTAAAAGATTATTATCTATTTAATTACGTTGATAAATATATGCAAGAGAAATTGGAAAATAAAATTGATTTTTATGAAATTTGCGAAAAATATGGTCTAGATTATCCTGATACAGTTATTACAAATGACAACACAGATGAATCAATTAAAAAAATTGAATCAGAATTGTCTTATCCTATAGCATTAAAGGCAAATGATTCAATTGAATTTTATAATACTCATTTTGAGAGTAAGAAAAAAGCTTATAAAATTCACAACAATGAAGAATTAGTGAAAACTTTAAATCAAATTTATAATGCTGGATATACTGGAAAAATGATAGCACAAGATTTTATTCCAGGAGATAGTTCAGATATGTATGTTTTAAATGCTTATGTAAATACAAGTTCACAAGTAAAAATGATGAGCCTTGGTAAGTGTTTGTTAGATGAGGTCTTACCTTTAAATATCGGAAATTATAATGCTTTGGTAACAATGGGAGATGACAATATATATAAGCAATATAAGAAATTTTTGGAAGAAATTTCTTATACAGGTTTTGCAAATTTTGATTTGAAATATGATAAGAGAGATGGAAAGTATAAGGTATTTGAAATAAATATAAGACAAGGTAGGTCAAGTTTTTATATGAATGCAGCCAATAATAATTTTATAAAATATCTTGTAGATGATTTAATTTTTAATAAAGATGAACCATGCTATTATGAATATGAAAACGGATTATGGTTGTATGTTGATCCTTCAGTTTTAAAAAAATATGTTAATAGAAAAGATAAAGACTTGGCTTTAAAAATGTTAAAAAAAGGCTATGTTTTTACAACTTGGTATGAGAATGACAAAAATTTTAAGAGATTCCTTAATTATATGAGAAGAAGATTTTCAACTATTAAATACTATAAAAAATTTTCTAATTAAATAAATTGCATAGGATTTTAATGTAGGTATGCATAATTTTATTTTAAATTTTTAGATTAAGAGTATAAAATAATTTTTTGTAATTAGATAATTGTAAATTTATTTTTAAAGGCAAATTCAAATTTGAGTTTGCTTTTTTATTTTACATAAAAAATAGCTAGATTTCTCTAGCTATTTTTTGTGATTTTAAAGATTTTATTTTTATACTAATTTTTTTGCAGCTTCTAATGCGGCTTTATAATCAGGCAATTCTGTGTTTTGTTCTAGGTATTCTACGTGAACTAATTTGTTTTCTTTATCTACAACGAAAACTGCTCTGTTTTGTAGTTTTAATTCTTTGATTAGGGTTGCGTATTTGTCTGCAAAATCTAAGAAATTATAATCTGATACTGTTTTTACTTGATCTATTCCTTTTGCTGAGCAAAATCTTGCTTGGGCAAATGGTAGGTCGTTTGATATTGTTACGATTGAAACGTCAGGGCTTATTTCTGCTGCAGCCTTGTTGAATTTTGTTGTTTGTATTTCGCAAACTGATGTATCAAGTGATGGTACTACTGATATAATTTTTATTTTTCCTTCTTCTTCTTTATAAAAATCATATTCTGACAAGTCGTTATTTATTGCCTTAAAGTTTGGAGCGCTATCTCCTACTTTTAGTTCTTCGCCTATTACTGTGATTTCTTCTTCACCGAATTTTTTCTTTCTTTCTGTCATTTATACCTCCTAAAATGTATAATTGTTTCTATATTAATATACCCATTTTTTTTATTTTGTAGGAGAAATTTTAAATAATTAGATTATTATTGTCAAATGCTTTTAAATAAGGTATAATTAATCAGTATGAAAGTTAGAAAATAAGGAGGAAGCAATGGCAGATATAGTTTTAAATTCAGAAAAAAGAGAAGCTGTCGGAAAAAATAAAGTTAATAAACTTAGACAACAAGCTATTGTACCAGGTGTTGTATATGCTAAAGATAAAGAAAATATAAATGTACAATTTACTTCTAGAGATTTTGAAAAAGTATTGTCTCAAGCAGGTACAACTACAATTATTGACTTAGATATTGACGGAGAAAAGGTACCAGTACTTATTAAAGATTATCAAATTCACCCATTTAAATCTCAATTTTTCCATGTAGATTTCCAAGCAATCAATGCTAAGGAAGCTATCAGAGTTTCTGTTCCAGTTTACTTAAATGGAAGAGATGACATTAGGGTTGAACCTTCTGTATTGGTTCAAAATATTGATACAGTTGAAGTTGAATGTTTACCAATGTATATTCCACAATATGCAGAATTGGAAGTTACTGATATGCAAATTGGGGATTCGTTCACAGTAGCTGATTTTGATATTGCAAAAGATGAAAATATCAATATTTTACTCGAAGCTGATGAAGTTGTTTGTTCACTTCAAGAACCTCAAGAAGAAGTTGTTGTTGATGAAGATAGCGAAGGCGAATCAGCAGCTGACGTACCAACTGTTAATGAAACTGAAGAAAAAGAAGACGAAGAATAAGTCTAAGAAACAAAGACCTTTACTGGTCTTTTTTTTTGCAAAAAATTATTTTTGATTTTAAATTTGTCTATTAGAATTTTTTAAAAAAATTTGAAATTTTCTTACGAATTTTGTTTTTAAATTTATAAAAATTTTTTAATCAAGGAATGTTTTATAAAACTATTAAATGTTTGAAGTATTTGATATAATAATAATATGAATGGATTATTAATTGTATTTGAAGGTCCTGATGGTTCTGGAAAAACTACTGTCTTGGAAAAAGTTTATAATAAGCTTTTGGAAGACGGGTATGATATATATAAGTTTAGGGAACCTGGTGGAACTGATATTTCAGAAAAAATTAGAGAAATTATTTTGGATAATGAAAATATAGAAATGAATCCAAGGTGTGAGGCCTTGTTGTATGCAGCAAGTAGGGCTCAATTGGTTGGTGAGAAGCTTAGACCTTTGTTGGAGAAGGGTTCAATAATTCTTTGTGATAGATTTGTTCTTAGTTCTATGCTTTATCAAGGAATTGGAAGAGGTCTTGGTGTAGACGAAGTTAAAAATATTAATGATTTTGCCATTGGAGAAATTAGGGCGGATTTAACTTTGTTTTTGAATATTGATTATAAAACTGCCATTGATAGAAAAAGGAAAAATTTCATTTCTGATCGTTTGGAAAATGAAGATGATTCTTTCCACAAAAAAACTTATGATGGCTATATAGAATTATCCAAAAGATTTAAGGATGAAATTATTTCAATCGATGCTAACAAAAGTATAGACACGGTTGTAGATAATTGTTTGGCTACTATAAAAACATATTTAAAGGAGAAAAAATGAAACTTTTAATAGCTATAGTTCAAGATGCGGATGCAAATTTTTTGATGGATTCTTTGACAGATAAAAGATATAGGGTAACAAAGCTTGCAACAACAGGTGGTTTTTTGAGAGAAGGAAATACTACTCTTCTTATTGGTATTGAAGAGGAAAATCTTGATGAAGTAAAGCAAATTATTGAAGATAATTGTAAAAAAAGAACAACTCAATCATCAGTAATTAATCCGACAGCAGATTCTCCACTTTTGGCAACAAGCGCACCAGTTGATGTGAATGTTGGTGGAGCTACTGTATTTATTTTGGATGTTGACCAATATATAAGAATCTGAAATGATAGAAATTTTAGAAAATCAAATAAAAAATGATAAACTTTCCAATGCCTATATCTTTGAATCAAAAAACTCTTCTTATAATCTAGATAAGGCATTGGAATTTTCTAAGAGCGTTTTTAATAATTTTGGTATAAATACCAAGCTTGAAGAAAATCCTGATTTTGAAATAATAAAAAAAGATGACAAGGAAAAAAATATAAGCATAAAAACCATTAGACTTTTGATAAAAGATATGTATCTTAGGCCTAGTAATGGAAAAATTAAAATATATATAATTAAAGATAGCGAAAATTTGAGCATTGAAAGTTCAAATGCCCTTTTAAAAAGCATAGAAGAGGCAAAAGATTATATAATTTTAATTTTTACAACAAATAATGCTTATAGTCTTTTAAAAACTATTAGATCAAGATGTCAAATCATAAGTTTTAAAAGTCAAATAGAAAATGAATTTGTAGATAGGGAAAAACTATCCTATATATTAAGTGAAATAATTTCTGGGAATTTTTCTTTTTATTATAAAAATAAAGATTTCTTTTCAAAGGCAAAAGATTATAAGGAAGAATTATTTGTAGAAATTTTAAATTTTTTCAATAATTTGATAAAATTAAAATATTACAAGAACAATGCAAAAGAGAACAAGAAAGTTTTATTTTACTTGAGAAAAATAGAAAATTTACCTTTTGATTCTATTGATAGGATAATAAGAAAAGCCGAACAAATAACAAAAGGATTTAAAAATAATGCAAATTTCGACATGGCAGTTGAAAATTTCCTTATTTTTATATATAGAGAGGGGAGAAATATTGAAAGTAGTAGGGATAAGCTTTAAAAAAGCAGGAAAAATATATTATTTTAATCCACTAGATTTTGATTTACATATTGGAGATAGAGTTATAGTTGATTCTAATTCATGTCTTGAAATGGGAATAGTTAAAACGCCAATTAAAGAAATAAATAAAAGCGATTTTGACCGTGAATTAAATGAAATTATTAGAAAAGCCAGCAAAGAGGATCTAGTTGAAGAAGAAAGAAATAGAGAAGATGCCCTTGAGGCTGTAGAAATATGCCAAGAAAAGGCAGACAATCTTGGACTTAATCTTCATGCCATTGAAGCGGAATTTACTTTCGATAGAAAAAAATTACTCATTTATTTTTCATCAAATAATAGGGTAGATTTTAGAAAACTTGTAAAAGAACTTGCATCAATTTATAGAAATAGAATTGAACTTAGACAAATCGGAGTAAGAGACCATGCAAAATTGGTTTCAAGCGTAGGAATTTGTGGACAAAAATGTTGTTGTGCAAGATTTTTGAGCGATTTTCAACCCTTATCAATAAAAATGGCAAAAGAACAAGATATAACCCTAGATCCAAATAAAATTTCGGGTTTGTGTGGAAGGCTAATGTGCTGTTTATCTTACGAAAATGAAAGCTACAAAATAGCAAAAAAATCAATGCCAAAAGTAGGCGAAAAAATTGAAACAGAAGATGGAATTGGCGTTGTTGTAGAAAACAACTATGTAAAAGAAAAATGCAAAATCAGAGTAAGAATAGAAGAAGATGATACAGAAATCGAAAAATCTTATTGCCCAAAGGATATAAGAAGAATAGTTGACAAATAATTGATAAAAATGAGAAAATCTTGAGATTTACTATCATTTGACATTAGTTAATTTAACTACTATAATATTAATATAACAAATTAGGAGGTAAAATTATGGCTTATAGAATAGATGAAAATACATGTATATCATGTGGATCATGCGAAGGTGAATGTCCAGTTCAAGCAATTGAACAAGGAGACGCAGCATACGAAATCGACGAAGATGCTTGCATCGATTGTGGATCATGTGCAGCTGTATGTCCAGTAGAAGCAATCTCACCAGCAGAATAAGATATATACATATAAAAAGTAAGGCTCAGTTTATACTGAGTCTTTTATATTACTTAAAATCTTTAAAAATGACAAAATTAATAATTACAAAAATAATTGACAATTTTTACATTTTTTGCTAATATATCTTTTGATGTAAACAAGGAGGCATTATGAAAAATTCTAAAAAAATTTACCACGTAGAAGATAAGTTACCATTTAAATTATTGTTACCACTTTCAATCCAACACACATTCGCAATGTTTGGAGCTAGTGTCTTAGTCCCTATTTTATTTAAAATAAATCCAGGAATAGTACTTTTTATGAATGGTATCGGAACATTATTATTTATATTAATTACCAAAAAGAAAGCACCTGCTTATTTGGGATCATCATTTGCATTTTTAGCGCCAGGAACAGCTATTATTGCAAGTCAAGGATTTCAATATGCGCAAGGTGCTTTTATTGTGGTCGGAACTCTAGGATGTTTTTTGGCATATATAATTTATAAATTTGGAATAGGATGGATAGATGTAGTATTGCCACCAGCAGCCATGGGTTCAGTCGTTGCCCTAATAGGATTTGAACTTGCAGGAAATACAGTAACAGGCGGTTCAATCGGAGCAAATTTGATGACAGATACAGCAAGTTATAAAGATTTTATAATATTTGGAATTACACTTTTTACAGCCATAATCGGTTCAGTATCATTTAAAGGATTTTTATCAACAATTCCAATCCTAATAGCAATAGTGGTAGGATATATTTGTTCAGTATTTTTTGGAATGGTAGATTTTACACCAGTCTTAGAAGCAAAATTATTTACCCTACCAAACTTTTCAGCACCAAAATTTTCAATAGAAGCAA
Organism: Anaerococcus vaginalis; assembly: GCA_018363915.1. Lineage (GTDB taxonomy): Bacteria > Bacillota > Clostridia > Tissierellales > Peptoniphilaceae > Anaerococcus > Anaerococcus vaginalis_C. Next base: position 1,072 of record JAGZMY010000005.1, on the reverse strand, counting down.
TTCTATCAATGTTACCAGTAATATTAGTAATAACAAGCGAACACATCTCCCACCAAGTTGTAACAAGTAATATTATAGGAAGAAATTTATTAGAAGATCCAGGATTACACAGATCAATATTTGCAGATAACTTCTCATCAGCCCTTTCAGGATTAGTAGGAGGAGTGCCAACAACAACTTATGGAGAAAATATAGGAGTTATGGCAATAACAGGAGTATATTCAGTCCAAGTTATAGGAGCAGCAGCAATTATTTCAATATTAATGGCATTTGTAGGACCACTAGCAGCCCTAATCCAAACAATACCAGGAGATGTAATAGGAGGAGTAACCTTCTTGTTATACGGAATGATAGGAACAAGCGGAATAAGATTATTAGTAGATCAAAAAGTAGACTATTCAAAATCAATAAACCTAATCCTAACATCAACAATATTTATAGCAGGACTATCAGGATTATCAATAAAATTTGGCTCAATCCAATTACAAGGCATGGTACTAGCATCAGTAGTAGCAGTCCTTTTATCAGCTTTTATGACCTTGCTTAGAAAATTAAATTTAATAAATCAATAAAAAATAAAAATCAAGCTGTAAATTTATGGCTTGATTTTTTTAGTAATAAAAATTCAAAAAGAGACTAATAAAAAATGAAATCAATTTATTTTTTAAAAGTCTCTTTATTAAAATTGGATAAACAAAAAAAGAAATAAATTTATTTAATAATGTAAAAATTATAAAATTTAAAATTTTAAAATTAAAAATGGGCAAAAAAATGGAGCCACTTCCCAGGATCGAACTGAGGACCTCATCCTTACCATGGATGCGCTCTACCTACTGAGCTAAAGTGGCACATAATGTAATATACCATAGAAAAAATATTTTTGCAAATAATTTTAAATTATACAATAAAAACGGTATAATAGGGGTAATTGTAGTAAATTTATGAAATTTATGGTATAGTAAACTTATAATATTTAGGAGGAAATAATGAGTAAAGCACAATTTGAAAGAAGCAAACCACATATTAATATCGGAACAATAGGTCACGTAGACCACGGTAAAACAACAACAAC
>JAGZMY010000022.1 GCA_018363915.1 Anaerococcus vaginalis | reverse complement strand
CGTGCCACTGGCACAATTTTAAGCTATTTATCTGTCATCGCGTTAGCGAGTTTGCGTTTTTAGAATTTTGGAATTTAGAAATCAACAATTTTTGAAGTCAGATATTCGTGCTTGAGGGTTTGTCTACGCTCTGAGAATTTAAATTTTTTGGGAGTCTAAAAATATCCAGATGCTAAAAATATTATTTAATAAAAGCAAAAATAATGCAATTTCTTAATTTTTTAAAATTACAAAAATTAAACATCAAAAAATTAAGCAAAAAATAATTTTAAAAATTAAATATTAAGTGATTTGAAAATTTAAATAGAAAATAATATCAAAAAATAAAACCAGACTTATATAAGCCTGGTTTTATAAAACACTTAGTGATTCATATGCTATTTTTAGGATTTAAATTTTATTTATTTTCCATTTTTTTGTAAGATTCTAATCTTTCCTTTGCAGCTTCTTCAGCTTCTGCATATAATCTATCCGCATCTTCTGGGAAGGCTTTTTTAAGGGAAGCATATCTTACTTCGCCTTGTAGGAATTCTTGGAATGATTCTGTAGGATCTTTTGAATCTAGGCTAAATGGATTCTTGCCTTCTTCTTTAAGAAGTGGGTTAAATCTCCATAAGTGCCAATATCCACTTGCTACAGCTTCTTTTTCCCTTCTTTGAGTCTTGCCCATTCCTGCTTTTAGTCCGTGGTTAATACATGGAGCATAAGCAATTATTAATGATGGACCATGATAGGATTCTGCTTCTTTTATTGCTTTTAATGTTTGAGCTTGGTTTGCTCCCATTGCAACTTGTGCAACGTAAACATAACCATAAGTTGTCATCATTAAACCAAGGTCTTTCTTTCTAACTTTTTTACCACTTGCTGCAAATTTTGCTACTGCTGCAAGAGGAGTTGCCTTTGAGCTTTGTCCACCTGTATTTGAATAAACTTCTGTATCAAATACGATTATATTGATGTCATCGCCGCTTGCAAGAACATGGTCTACTCCTGAGAATCCTATATCATAAGCCCAACCATCTCCACCGTAAATCCAAACAGATTTTTTAACTAAATAATCTTTTAGATTTTTAATTCTTTCAATAATCTTATTAGCTTCTTCGTTGTCAGTTTCGTTTGCGATTAATGATTCAATTTTTATAGCTGCTTTTTTGCTTTCTTCAAAGTCATCGTTATTTTCTAACCATTCGTTAAATGCATCATTTAATGGTGTAGAAACTTTTAATTCTAAGAATTTTTTCATCAAAGTTTCTAGTAAGAATTTGTTTGATTTTGTTGCAAGCAACATTCCATAACCATATTCTGCTGCATCTTCGAATAATGATGATGCCCAAGCTGGTCCTTCGCCATTATTATTTGTACAATATGGCATTGATGGAACTGATGAGCCCCAAATTGATGAACATCCTGTTGCGTTTGAAATAATTTGATGATCACCATATAATTGAGTGATTAATTTAGCATAAGGAGTTTCTCCACAGCCTGCACATGCACCTGAGAATTCAAGCAATGGTTGGCTAAATTGAGAATTCTTAACATTTGTTGGAGCTATTTCATCATTTCTATATCCAACTTCGCCATGAGCGTATTCCCAATTTTCTGCTTGTTTTTCAATTTGTTCATCTATTGGTTTCATAGCCAAAGCTTTCTTTGGTGCAGGACATACATCAACGCAGTTTCCACATCCCATACAATCGTATGGAGAAACTTGAATTCTAAATTCGTAACCTTCTAGTCCTTTGCCTATAGCTTTTTTAGTTTCAAATCCTTCTGGAGCCTTTGCTTTTTGATCTTCATCTAATAAGAATGGTCTAATTGTTGCGTGTGGGCAGATATATGAACATTGGTTACATTGGATACAATTATCTATATTCCATTCTGGAACAAATAATGCTATACCACGTTTTTCATATCTTGAAGTTCCTGCCATATATTGACCGTCATCGTATGGAAGATATGTTGAAACTGGAAGATCATCTTCTTCTAAGTTTATTATTGGTCTTACCATATTTTTGATAAAGTCTGGTTCATTTTCATTTGCGCCTTCTCTATCTTCGCCAAGGTTTTTCCATTCTTCTTTAACTTTTATTTCTTGTAATTCTTCACTTGCACGGTCAACTGCTTTGTTGTTCATATCAACAATATCTTGACCTTTCATTCCATAAGATTTTTCAATAGAATCTTTTAGATATTTTATAGCATCTTCAATTGGTAAAACTTCTGAAAGAATGAAGAAAGCTGTTTGGATAACCATGTTTGTTCTATGTCCAAGTCCAACTTCTTGAGCAATTTTTGATGCGTTTACTGTGTAGAATTTAATATTTTTGTCTGCAATTTCTTTTAATAAATAATTTGGTATATGTTCTTCAAGTTCTTCTTCTGACCAAATTGTATTTAATAAGAAAATTCCACCTTCTTTAAGGTTTTTAACAAGGTCATATTGTCTTACATAAGCTTGAGGAGAACATGATACAAAGTCAGCCTCATCTATAAAGTATGCTGCATGGATTGGGTTTGGAGAAAATCTCAAGTGGGACATTGTTAGACCATTAGATTTTTTAGCATCATAGTCAAAATATCCTTGAGCAAACATATCTGTATTGTCGCCTATAATTTTTATAGCGTTTTTATTTGCTCCTACTGTTCCATCTCCACCATTTCCCCAGAATATACAACGTGTTGTTTGTCCATCAGAAATTACAAAGCTATTGTCAACTTCAAGAGATGTATTAGTTACATCATCAATAATTCCAACTGTAAAGTGATTTTTTGGTTCATCTTTTGCTAGATTATCAAATACTGATTTGATATGAGCAGGTCTTGTATCTTTTTGTCCAAGTCCATATCTTCCTGCTATTATTTTTGGATTTCTATCTGAATCTGAGAAAGATTCTAATACATCTAAGTATAGAGGTTCTCCAGCAGAACCTTTTTCTTTTGTTCTATCTAAAACCGCAATTCTTTCAACTGTTTCTGGAATTGCTTCTAGTAAATGTTTTGTTGAGAAAGGTCTATAAAGATGAACTTTTACAAGTCCTACTTTTCTTCCATCTTTATTTAATTCTTCTACTGTTTGTTGAATTGTATCAGTTCCAGAGCCCATAGCTATAATTATATCTGTAGCATCTTCTGCACCTTCATAATTAAATAATGAATAATTTGTTCCAATTTTTTCATTAATTTTATTCATATAATCAAGAACTATTTCTGGAAGTCCATTGTATGCTTTGTTTTGAGCTTCAGTTCTTTGGAAATATCCACTCTTTTCAAATACACCACGCATAGTTGGTCTGTGTGGATTTAATGAATCATTTTTAAAATCATCAATTGCTTTCCAATCAACCATATCTTCAAATTGGTCATAATCCCAAACGTCGATTTTTTGAATTTCATGGCTTGTTCTAAATCCATCAAAGAAATTTACAAATGGAACTCTAGCTTTTATAGCTGAAAGATGAGCTACTGGAGAAAGATCCATAATTTCTTGTACAGAACCTGATGCAAGCATAGCAAAACCTGTTGCTCTTGCTGCCATAACGTCTTGATGGTCGCCATACATATTGATTGAGCATGTTGATAGGGAACGTGCTGCTACATGAAAAACTGCAGGAAGTCTTTCGCCGGCAATTTTGTACATATCAGGAATCATTAGTAGAAGTCCTTGACTTGCTGTGTATGTAGATGTAAGTGCTCCTGCTGCAAGTGATCCGTGAACTGCTCCTGCTGCTCCTGCTTCATGTTGCATTTCTGTAACTGAAACTGGATTTCCATATAGATTTAATCTTCCATTTGCTGCCCATTTGTCTATAAATTCTGGCATTGGTGAAGATGGAGTTATAGGATATATAGCTGAAACTTCACTAAAAGCGTAAGATACGTGAGCTGCTGCTGTGTTACCGTCCATGGTAACTTTTCTTCTCTTTATCGTCATAAAAATTACTCCTTTTTAATAAATTTTCATAGTTAATTGTCTTAAGATCATAAGCTCAAAAATAGAACTCAAAAGAGTTCTATTTTTTTATTGCTTAACTAGTTCATCAATGTATTCTGCATTAGCTTCTGGATCTAATTTGAATCCTGAAATTTTATTTACTATACAAGCTATTGCAGCATCGCCTGTGATATTACATGCTGTACCAAATGAATCTTGAGCAACATATAATGCAATAATTAATGCTGTCATAGGTTCTGTAAATCCTAGCATTGATTGAAGAATACCTAGTGCTGCCATTACTGCTCCTCCTGGAACTCCAGGTGCTGCTACCATTGTAACACCTAGCATAAGGATGAATGGGAACATGTGTTGGAATCCTACATCTGATCCATTAAGCATAAGAATTGATAATGAACAAGATGTTAATGTGATTGTTGAACCTGATAAGTGAATTGTTGCACAAAGTGGAATTACAAAGTCTGCTATACCTTTGTTTACACCTAATTTATAAGTTTGGTTAAGTGTAACTGGGATTGTTGCTGCAGATGATTGTGTTCCTATAGCTGTCATGTAAGCTGGAATCATAGTCTTGATTTTTGAGAATGGATTTCCACCTGACATTGAACTTGCAATTGTAAATTGTGCAGTAATTGTTAGATAGTGTAGTATCAATACCATTATAAATACTCTTGCGAATACTGATAATACTACTGCTACAGTTCCTTCATAAGCCATGTTAGCAAAAATACCACAAATGTGGAATGGCAATAATGGAATTACAACATTTGATATTAATTTTGTAATAATATCAGAAAATTCATGAACTGCTTTTTTAAGAACTTCAGCTTTAGCTGCTGCTATACCAACACCTAGTATAAATGAAATTATAAGTGCTGTTGTAACAGAAAATACTGGATCCATTGGTGATTCAAATATTTTTTCTAGAGCTTTTCCTGAGTTTTTCTCTGGATCAAATGAGATTGCTCCCTTTTTAATAAAGTTAGGAAGAACAATGCTGCCTACAAAATATGTAATGGTTCCAAAGATAACGGTTGACAAATATGCAATACCTGCTGTGATTGCTAGTGTCTTTCCTGCTGAATCTCCAAGATCTGCTATACCTGGAATTACAAATCCCATAATAATTAGTGGAATAACAAATCCTAAAAAGTTGCCAAATAGACCATTAAAAGTAATTAATATTCTAACTAAAATCTTTAAAACGTCAACTTTTTGACCTGCAAGTCCAATTAGAATACCTAGAATGATTGCAATAATTAGTCTTGGCAATAAACCTAGTTTCTTCATTTCTATTTCTCCTCCTTGAAATGAATAATATTGATCTTAAGATCAACTAAATAATATCAGTTTTACGTTTTCATGTCAACTTTATTTATGATTTTAAAAATATATTTTTATTCTTTGAGATTTTTTCAAAAAATATTTCAAATCTTGTAAGTTCAAAGATTATAAAATTTATATTTATTTAAAATAAAGGATATTTTTTAAATTTTATAAAAAATTTATAGTTAATTATATAGTGATATAGTTTTCCTGCTGTACCTAGATAAAATAAAAGGATTTGTCAAAATAAATTCGCAAATCCTAAAAAATATTATAAATTTATATATCAATTATTTCATCAAATTTTTTCAAATCTTCTTTTGTCATTTTATGGGAGATAATTATTACAGTTTGCTTTAAAGATAATAATCTTTCTATGATAATCTTTGAATTATAATCATCCAAGCTTGCTATAGGTTCATCATATATCATTATGTCCCTAGGATTTAATAACGACCTTAACAAACTTATTCTCATCATTTCTCCGCCAGATATTCCATCATTTGTACTTACTTTGTCACTTAATTTTTTATTTATATCAAATAAATTCAAATCAATCTTCTTATCTAATTTATTTCTATAAAACTTAATATTATCTTCCAAATTTCCATCTATTATTGTTGGTTTTTGGTCAACATATAGAATATAGTCCCTAAAGTCAAAATCTTTTATATCTAAACCATTCAACAAAATTTCTCCCTTATCAGGAGAAATCTCCCCACAAAGAATTTTTGCCAAAGTCGACTTGCCCTTACCAGATTCTCCCTTAATCAAATATTTCTTTCCATAAGAAAATTCATAGTTAAAATCTTCTATTATTTTTTTATCTTCGTATGCAAAAGATATATTTTTTGCAAAAAGATTTATTGGATATGTTAAGCCAAAAGTTTTTTTACCCTTTTGTTTTTCATCTAGAAGTTTTTTAATATTTTCATAAATAGGTCTAGATTCATTATACAAAGAAATAAGAGAAGATAATGCAATAACAGGATATACTATATAATTCATAAGCTGTACTACCGAAATTATAGAACCAACCTCAATTTCTCCTTTAAAAGCAAGATATCCGCCAAAAATAAAAATCAAAATAAATGAAATCGAACCCAAAGCTTGGGAAGATATATTGGAAAAATTATTTATATTTTTTAAATCTTTCCTGTTTTTTTCATGGTCAAATTCTATCTTACTTTTTTCTTCAATTAGTTTATCTTCAACCTTATATCTCAAATATTCATTTTTTTGCCCTAACTTTTTGCCAATGTATTTTTGATAAAAATCATAAAATTCATTAAATTTTTGAGATTTTCTTTGAATTTTTTTACCTAAGAGCAAAGGAATTAAAAGTGGTAAGCTTGCTCCAATTACTGCAACAGGAAGAAGTTTGTAATTAATATATATATATAATAGAAATAACTGCAAAAAACATGGTCAAGGCTAAATTTATTGTATTTATTTTTACCATAAACCTATTAGCATATATATTTTCAATATTTGTCGTGTAATTTGCAATATTTATTTCTCCAGTATTTTCCAAATCCTTTTTAAAAAGCTCATTTTTTAGATAAATGAATTTTTCCATACCAAGCCTATAATTAAGTCTAAACGCCAAATTTGAAGAAAGAAAATTTACCAAAACTAATAAGCCTAATTTTAAAAGATTTGATTTAAATTGTCCCATATCTAAATTTGAAATAGCAGTTACAACTTTTCCCATAAATATTCCTATTAATGAAAGACTTGAAGAAGTAAGAACTAACATTAATATTATTAGTAGATAAGTTGTAAAGGTTTTTGATTTATTTTTCATAACTTTTTCCTTTTAATTTTATATATAATATTTAATATCACTTTACCTCCTTATTTTTTCTTATCACTTAGATTGTTTTTAATCATAAAATTTAAATTTTTCCAATAAAAAAGCCAGGATTAAAAATCCTAGCTTCCATTTATTAATATCCCATTGGCATTTGTGGTGGCATTTCTGGTTTTTCTTCTTTTATATCTGCCACTGCTGCTTCTGTTGTTAGAATCATGCTTGCAATGCTTACTGCATTTTCTAGGGCTGATCTTGTTACTTTTGTTGGTTCTACGATTCCTTTTTCAAACATATTTACGTATTCATCATCGTAGGCATCGTAGCCGTTGTTTTTGTCTGATTTTTTTACATTTTCAAGTACAACTGATCCGTCCATTCCAGCATTTTCTACGATTTGTCTTAGTGGTGCTTCTAGAGCTTTTTCTATTATTTTTGCTCCTGTTTTTTCGTCATTTTCTAATTTTTCTTCTAAAGCTTCAACTTTTTTGATTGCTTCTATTAGAACTGTTCCACCACCTGCAACTATTCCTTCTTCAACTGCAGCTCTGGTTGCTGATAGGGCATCTTCGATTCTGTATTTTTTATCTTGCATTTCTGTTTCTGTTGCAGCTCCTACGTTTATTACTGCAACTCCGCCTGCAAGTTTTGCCACTCTTTCTTGGTATTTTTCTTTATCATATTCTGAATCGCTTAATTCTATTTGACCTTTGATTTTTTCTACTCTTTCAGCTAGGGCTTCTTTGTCGCCTTTTCCTTCTACGATTACTGTGTGGTCTTTGTCTACTTTAACTTTTTTAGCTGATCCAAGATCTTCAATTGTAGCTTCTTTTAATTCCATTGATAAGTCTTCTGAAATTACTTTTGAACCTGTAAGAATTGCTATATCTTCAAGCATTTCTTTTCTTCTATCGCCATAGCCTGGTGCTTTTACTGCAACTACGTTGAAAGTTCCTCTTAATTTGTTTAACACAAGTGTTGTTAGGGCTTCCCCGTCTACATCATCTGCAATTATTAATAGTGGTTTTGATGATTGAACAATTTCTTCAAGTAGTGGTAGGATTTCTTGAATACTTGAGATTTTTTTGTCTGTTACAAGTATATATGGATCATCCAAATCTGCTACCATTTTTTCGTTATCAGTTGCCATATATGGTGATAAATATCCCTTATCAAATTGCATTCCTTCTACTACATCAAGGTAGGTGTCTGTTGTTTTGGATTCTTCTACTGTGATTACTCCATCATTTCCTACTTTTTCCATAGCATCTGCAATAAATTTACCAATTTCTGGATCTGCTGATGAGATTGTTCCTACTTGTTCGATTGCTTTTTTATCTTCTACTTCTTTTGAAGATTCTTTGATATAAGAAACAACTTCACTGCTTGCTTTTTTTAGTCCCTTATTTAAAACTACTGGATTTGCTCCTGCAGCCAAATTTTTAAGTCCTTCTTTTATTATTGCTTGGGCAAGAACTGTTGCTGTTGTTGTTCCATCTCCTGCAACGTCATTTGTTTTTGTTGCAACTTCTTTTACAAGTTGAGCTCCCATATTTTCAAACCTATCTTCAAGTTCGATTTCTTGAGCAATTGTTACACCGTCGTTTGTTATTGTTGGTGCTCCATATGATTTATCTAAAACTACATTTCTTCCTTTTGGTCCTAGAGTAACTTTTACAGCATTTGCTAATTTATCAATACCTCTTTCAAGACCATCTCTTGCGCTTTTTCCATAATTTATATCTTTTGCCATAATTTTCTCCTATTCTACTACTGCTAATACGTCTTTGTATGCTAAAACTACGTAATTTTCGCCGTCAATTTTTACATCAGTTCCTGCATATTGGGAATAAATAACCTTATCTCCTTCTTTTAAGGAATCTTTTTTGTCTTTGTCATTTAAAATATCATTGCTTATTGCAACAACTTCTGCGTATTGTGGTTTTTCTTGTGCAGATTCTGGTAAAACTATGCCAGATTGGGTTTTCTTTTCTGCTTCTAATTTTTTTATAACTACTCTTTCACCGATTGGTTTTAAGTTCATTTTATTTCCTCCTTTTAGCACTCTTTATCTTTGACTGCTAAGCTCTAATTTAAATATACAAGTAATTTAAAATAATGCAAGTTTTATTTGCCGATTGAATTTTCTCTGCCATAATAGAACAAATATTGTTGGACATAACCTGCATTTTCCCCAAAATATTTGTCGGCATAGGCAGAAATTTGTTTTTTTGGAACTTCTTCTTTTATAAATAAAAATTCCATAACTCTTTTTATCCAAACATCAACCGGGAAGGTTTCTCTTTTGTGAAAGGCAAAAAGCAAAATACAATCGGCAACTTTTGGTCCAACTCCAGGAAGTTCTTGGAGTTTTTTCCTTAAATCTTCTGTAGGCATTTTTATATCTTTTTCAAAATCAAAAAATCCATCATTGATTATATTTGCCGTTTGAACTATTCTTTTATCACGAAAACCAACCCTTGCCTTCTCTCTTAAATCTTCTGGTCTTGCTTTGGATAGTTGTTCAGGATTTGGGAAAGAATAATATTTTCTTCCTTTATATTCTCCAATATAATCTCCATACATTTCAGAAATTATTCTTACCGCTTTTTTTATTCTTGGGATTTGGTTGTTGGCTGAAATTATAAAAGAAATTAGGGTTTCAAAAAATTCTTGATTTAATATTCTAATTCCCGCCCCATATTCTGTAGCCTCTTTTAGGGTATGATCTAGAGAAATTTTTTCTTTTATATCTTCATAATTTACACCAAGGTCAAAATAATCGTAGAAAATATCATAAAATTCTTCTTCACTTACATTATCTATAATTATCTTGTCGTCTTCTTTTTTGAGATTTATAATTTTTCCCAAAAAAACTGCAGTAAATGATCCATCTTCTTCCTCAAAAAAATTAAAACATTGGCCGCAGGTAAAAATATCTTTTGGGCCAAAAGATTCGTGAAATAAAATCAATTGACCTTTTTCTTCTTTTATATTTAATTTATTTTTATTTTCTTCTATATATCTATTCATTTTTTTCCTTATCTAACTCTTAGGGCGTGGACTGCAAGTCTTTCATCCTCATAATCATATTGGCAGGTTGATAAGGTTATTATCGTATCATCCTTTTTAAATTCACGATTTTCAAGACTAACTTCACTCTTATTTCTAAGCTTTTCAAAATACGCTAATTTTTGTCCCATATCTTCAAAGTCCAAAGTCCTATAATCATAACCAGATGGAGTTGTAAAAACTGAAAAAATTTCGTATTCTCTAAGTCCTTCATTTGTTGTTATATAAATTTTCCTATTTTTTGTAGCAAAATCTTGGTCTCTGAATTTTTTTAAAGCTGAAAACATTGTTTCCATTCCTTGAACATAGTGACCGTAAATTACAGAATTTGCATCATTAAATTTGCTATCATTCATATAATCCATAAAAATTGAGCCAGCTATATCATATTTTAAATCCAAAGATTGTCTCAAATAATAATTATTGTCCTTTGCTTGTAAAATTGGATAGGCAATATTTGTTTCAGGAATTTCAATAAAACCAATCACATCTTGATTTTCCTTTTGAAATTTTTTCAAAATCTCCATAAATTTCTTTTCTTTATCAGCAAAAGTTTCTATGTTGATTTTATTACCCTCATTTTTATCTCCATTAACTTCTTTCATAACTGATTCAATGTGTTTGTTATTCTTATAATTTTTATAATAGTCATATCCCCTTCTACCAAGAAGGAATAAACATACAATTATAACTATAACAAGAATAAGCCTTATAAATTTTAAAATCTTATCTTTCATTTCCTCACCTTTAAAACTTCCTTTCTATTAGTATAATAATATAAAATGGAAAAATTTTGAAATTTATTTTAAGGAGAATATATGTCAGAATATAAATTATTTGTAGGAACAGCTTGTCCTCACTGTAGGAAAGTTGAAAATTTTATGGAAGAAAATAATATAGAAATTCAAATAGTAAATATAAACGAAGATAGAGAAGCTATGAAAGAATTAATCGAAAAAGGCGGCAAAAGACAAGTACCATGCCTTTTCCATGACGGAGAATACATGTACGAATCAAATGATATAATAGAATTTTTAAAAAACAAATAAATTTTTAAGCGTGTGTTTTAAATGCACATCATAGCGTAAACAAATCCTCAAGCACGAATATCGGACTTCAAAAATTGTTGCTTTCTAAATTTAAAAATTCTAAAATCGCAAACTCGCTAACGCTCAGACAATGCGATTTTTTCACGAATTTTAAAATTTGAAATCAAAGCAATTTTTTCCGTATGATATTCTTTGCATGAGGATTTGAACACTTTTTAACAGTTTGGCGTGTGTTTTAAATGCACGTTTTTTTATATTTAAAATTTACAAAATAAAAAAAAGACTTTGGGTATAAAGTTAGAAAGGAGAGTTTATGATAAAATTAATAGCAACAGATTGCGACGAAACCCTCTTATCAGACGATAAGACCATTCACAAAAGAAATATAGACGCTATAAAAAAAGCCCAGGAAATGGGAATAATAATTACAACAGCAACAGGTCGTGGACCCTACCAACTATTTGATATACTAGAGCAAATCGATAATGTAAAAGAAGATAGATTTTCAATTCTATGTAATGGTGGGATAATAATGGACAATATAACAAAAAAAGTTGTAGAAGCATCCCCAATAGACTACAAAAAAGCAGTTGAAATTTCAGATTATTGCAAGGAAGTAGGAGTACATTTTGAAATTTATACCGATAAACACTGCTATGTTTTTGCAAACGGAAATGAAGTAGAAGGAAATTACGACAAAAATATCTACAAATTTGTCCAAAAAGCAAAAGACATTAAAAATCTAGATAAAGAAATAATAGTAAAAGTAATAATAAAAAATTCCAACCTAAACTATTTAATGAGCCTAGAAGAAGATATAGCAAGAATATGTAATTGGGATATTTCAATATCCTACTCATCAGATACCTTCATGGAAATAAACAGAAAAAATGTAAACAAGGCAAAAGCCCTAGAAAAATTGTGCGCTCACTATGGAATAGGAATGGAAAACGTCCTAACAATAGGAGATAATTACAACGACAAAGAAATGCTAGAAGAAGCAGGCTATTCCGCAGCAGTCCAAAACGCCCATCTTTTATTAAAAGACATATCAAAATACACAACAAAAGCAACAAATAACCAAGGCGCAGTAGGCGAGGCGATAGAAAAATTTGTTTTTAACGAAATATAAATTTAAAAAAACACCCCAAAATCTTTTTTTGATTTTGGGGTATTTTTTACCACACAGATTTTTCTTTTAGGAAAAATTTGTAGATAGCGTATCCTATTGCTGATAATATTCCTAGAGGAATTATTAAAAGTAAGATTGGGATAAGAATTAGTCCTCCTCCTATAAAAATTGGTATTAGGAGGGCAAATATTATTGAAAATATTATTTTTAATATTTTAAATCCTAGTATTATGCCTAAAATTCCTAGGATTATTTTTATAATTTGATTTTTATCTTTCATTTTTTTACCTTTATCTAAATATGTCTTCTTTTTTTATCAAAACTTTGTATAGGAAATATATAACAAGTAAGGGTATTACTACGGATACGATTATATTTATTGCTACTCCCAAAAGTTTTAATATAATTGTTGCTATTATGGCTAACACAAAAACTCTTAGTACTTTTTCTGCTTGTTGGTTCATAATTTCCTCCTATCTTATTTTTATTATACTTGCTTTTTATATTTTTCAAGTTTTATTTTAATTTATTTAATTTTTTAATTCGATTTTATTGATTTATATTTATTTTTGTTATAAATCTTTATTTTATCTACTTTTTTAAAAATAAAAAAATAGCCTAGCTGGCTATTTTTCTTTTATTGTTATTGTAAAATTTTCTTTGAATTTTTCTTTTGCTTTTAGGATATAGGGATTGTTTATTTTTTTTGTAAAACTTGGGCCGTTTAAGCAAGGTTCTAGGCATAAATAATCTCCGTGAAAATCTGTCCATATTGCAAATTCTTGGAAATTATTGTTTTCTATATCTATATTGTAGTATTTGCTTTCTATGCTTGCTTTTTTTTCTTTTAAAAAATATGTTTTTTCTAAATCTATTTTTTCTAAGTCTAGATTTTTTATTTTAAAATTTTTGTCTACGTAAAAATACGGATGAAAACCGGGAGCTATTGGTAAATTTTCCTTTGAATTATTTATTATTTCTAATTCTACCAATAGTGATTTATCCATTAATTTGTATTTTATATAATAGGTGGATTTTTCGTATTCTCCCTTGCCTTCTAATTTTAATTTTACTGAATTTTCAGTTTTTTCTTCTATATCCCAAAACGAAATTCTTCCAAATCCATGTTGGTCTAATTTTTTTATTTCACTTTTTCCAAAATTTGGAAGGCATGGATGCATACCTCCTCTTGTTTTTAATTCGTTTTTAATTTTTATAAGAAGTTTTGGGAAAAATATAGGCTTTTTTTCTTTGGTAAATTTTTCTATGTAGGCCCCATAGGTATTTACTGTAAGCTCCATATTTTTTTCTTTTAAATTTATTTTCATATTATTTTTTCTTACAAAAAAAGACCAAGCTTAAACTTGGCCTTATTTTTTATCCTCTGTGTGCAAGTTGGCCATCAAGTAGGTAAAGGCCACCGTAATTTCCATTTATTCTTTCTAATCTTGTGATTAGTTTGTTGAATGTATCTTCTTCTTCGATTTGTTCATCAACATACCATTGGATAAATGAAATTACTCTTTCGTCTCCTTCATCTCTTGCAGCTTTTGCTATTTCATGAATTCTTTTTGTAACTTCTTTTTCGTGTGCTAAAGCTTGTTTTGCAACGTCTAGAAGATCTTTGAATTCTGTATTTGGTGCTTCTAGTGTTTTATAAACTGGTTTATATCCTACTTCTTGTAAGAATTTGGTCATTTTTTCTGCATGTTCAATTTCTTCTCTAACTTGATGACCATACCAATGTGCAAATCCTTCGAATTCTTCATCATCAGCATAAATTTGCATTGCCTTGTATTCATAAGCTGATTGTAATTCAAAATTCATTTGTTCGTTAATCATATCTAGTAATTTTTCACTCATTATTTTCCTCCTAAATAATTATCATACAATATATATACCCCATATATCATAAAATCATTTTTTATCAATTCTTTTATTACTTCTGTTATATTTGAAGAGAATAAATCTAGGGTAATTGAAGATTTTTTTATCCCTAGTTTTTTATTTTCGACTAATTTTTTGTCTTTCAAAACATTAAAAATATTTACAAGCTTGTCTTTATCGCTTATATTTGTTTGAAATGTTACAGGTATTAGACTTTTACTATTTAATTGGTCTTCATTTAAATTTTTTATCAGTAATACATCAGCCATAATTATCTCTCCTTATATAAAATTACCCAAAGTAAGATAAAAATAACATTTATTTTTCGTGTTTTTTCTCCTGCATTTCTTTAAATGAAAATACACAACCACAATAATCTTGCCTGTATAAATTATATTTTTTAGAAAGGTCTATCGAATCCTTGTAGCCATTTTTCTTCTTAAAATCTGAATACAAATATTTTATCCCATATTTTTCTTCTAATTTTTCTCCAATTTCATTAAGCCAAGCTGAATTTTTGTAAGGAGAAATTGAAAGAGTTGTCGTAAAATAATCATAAGAATTTTCTTTTGCATACTTGGCAGATTTTTCAAGCCTTAATTGGTAACACTTATAACAAGAATCTCCGCCTTCGTGATCATTTTTTCGATTTTCCACAAATTTATAAAAATCTTCGGGATTATTTTCAGGAAAAATAACCTTTGAATCAAGATTCATTTCATCCACAAGCTCTTTCACAGTTTCTACTCTTTTGTTAAGCTCATTTGCTGGATAAATATTTGGATTGTAATAGTAAATATCTATAGCAAAATATTCTCTCAATCGTCTTAAAACACTTGAAGAACATGGAGCACAGCAAACTTGAAGTAAAAGTCTTGGTCTTTTATCCTCTTTTTTTATACTTTTAATTATCTCTTCCATTTTCAAATTATAATTAATTTTTCCCATAAGACCTCACAAAATTAAATTTATACAAAGATATATAAAACCAGAACCGAGTATCAAAATTATAGGGTCAATTTTTGTCTTTCTAATAGCTAAAAGCATCAAAAAAAACAAAATAACCATACTAATATCAAGATTTTCAAAAGAAATTTTATTTACATCAAAAAAAGCAGTTTTTAATATATCAATTCCAGCCGCCAAAATCATAGACACAACAGCAGGTCTCAAAAATCCCAAAACACTTTGCATCGAATCAAGCTTTCTATACTTATTATAAAAATAAGAAATAGTCCCTACAATTATAAAAGAAGGAGTCACACAGCCAAGGCTTGCAACAATTGCCCCACTTAAACCATAAACCCTTGTCCCAACAAAAGATGCAGAATTAATAGCAATTGGGCCCGGAGTCATTTGACTGATTGTAATTAAATTATTAAATTCACTAATACTAAGCCAAGAATTTAAATTCACAACCTCTTCTTGAATAAGAGGAAGAGCAGCATAGCCACCTCCAAAAGAAAAAAGTCCGACCTTAAAAAAACTTATAAATAATTCAATTAGCATATTTTTTCCTTTCCACAAAAGAGTAAATAATACCAAATAAGATAAGTCCAGTGATAATATAAATAATATTTACATCAAAGAAAACATTCAAGACAAAAGAAATAAAAAATATTCCATACATCAAAAATCCCTTGCCAATAATTACATCTTTTGTCATATCAATCACAACATTAATAATTAAAGCTCCAACGCCCGCCTGCATTCCTTTTAAAATCAAAGCAATATATTTATTCGAAATAAAAGCATTATAAAAATAAGAAATTACAGAAATAATTACAAGAGGCGGAATAAGAGTCCCTAAAGTTGCAACCAAGGCACCAACAAAGCCAAATAATTTATAACCAACAGAAATTGATGCGTTAATAGCCACAGCCCCTGGAGCAGATTGAGCAATAGCCGTCATATCAAGCATCTCTTCCTTATTAATCCATCCCAATTTTTTTACAAAAGTAGATTCCATCAAAGATAAAATCACATAACCCCCGCCAAAAGTAAAGGCAGACAAATAAAGTGTGTGCAAAAATAATTTAAATAACTTTTTAAAATCCATACTAAGGTCCTTTCTCCTTACATTTTACTATAGATTTTTCGTAGTAAAAATTTTTGAAAATAAAAAATTTAGAATTTATCTCAAGCTAAAATAAATAAATTTATTTGATGAAAAAAATCTTATAATTTTTCCCACAAAAAAACAAGGAATAAAAATTCCTTGTTTGTAAAATTCTTCTTATCTTTTTGAGAATTGTGAAGATTTTC
>JAGZMY010000021.1 GCA_018363915.1 Anaerococcus vaginalis | reverse complement strand
AGGAGACAACGCAACATTCAAAATCAAATTACAAAAACCAATCGCTCTAGAAGAAGGATTAAGATTCGCAGTAAGAGAAGGTGGAAGAACAGTTGCATCAGGAGTTGTTTCTAAAGTTATAGCTTAATTTAGCTAAAAATTTGAAATAAAATACTTTCATTAAAAGGCGGGGAAGTCCCCGTCTTTTTTTAAAGATTATTATTGAAATTTTATGAGGAAATTAAATGAAAGAAAAATTGAGTAATTTTAAGGAAATATTTAAGAAAATATTTTTTATATCTGTATTAATTCTTGTAATTGTTGAATTTAGAAAAATATCCAAAGAAATAAAGGTTGATGATGTAAAATTTATTTTTTCTAGCTTATCGGTTATTACATTGCTTTTTATGGGAATTTATGGAATTTTTGCTAATATTCCAGCAAGTTTGTATGATTTTATTTTGAATGAAGAGCTTGGAAATAATTATGATAAAAAATACATAGGAGAAACTGGATTTTGCATTAATAATTTCAATGATCTTTTGGGACTTGGTGGATTTATTTCTATTGGATTGAGGACAGCTTTTTATGGAAAAGGTCATGAAGCTACAAAGCTTGTGAAAAAAATCTTACAACTTTTGGTTTTTTTGCCATGTGGCTTGTCATTTTTTTCTATTATTTCCTTAATTTCTTTAATATTTCGCTCAAATCCAAATTTACAAAGTTATATGCTTTTGCTTGTTGGTGCAAGTTTGTATATTCCTTTTGTATTGGCTTTGTCTTTTTTTGGAAAGATTAAATTTTCTAGAAAAAATCAAATAAAATTATTTTTAATCTCAATTGCTGAATGGTTTGGAGTTATGAGTGCCTTTGTGGTTATTGGGTATTTAATGGGGATTAAATTTGATTTGCTTAGTTTATCAACTTTGGTTGTTGCTGCAAATATTGTAGGATATATTTCTATGATTCCTGGTGCCATCGGTTCTTTTGACCTTATAATTTTGTTTGCTTTAAAAAGTCAGGGTATAAATCAAGAATTGGCACTTGCTTGGATTCTTCTTTATAGAATGTTTTACTATATTGTTCCATTTTGCCTTGCTTTTGTATTTTTTACTAAAAATTTTACATTTGCTTTTCAATTTAAGGAATCTGCTTTTATAAAAAGACTTTTCAAAAATATTCTTTTGGTTTTGAATACTTTTTTGTTGTATATTTTTGGGCTTTTTATGATTTTGGCTGCTACTTTGCCAGATAAGGCTTATGGTGGAGGTCTTCTTACAAAATTAAATCCTATAAGAGCATCGGCTATTTACCAATTTCCATCTCTTCTTTTTGGATTTATATTTATAGTTATGGCAAGAGCTTATATTTCAAAACAGAAAAAATCTTTTCTTTTAAATACCATAATGTTAATTCTTGTATTTTGCTATACTTATATAACTGGTTATAGTTTATCTACTCTTATTTATATTTTTATAATATTTGTAATTAATCTACTTACAAAAGATGAACTTTATACCAAACAATTTATTTATGCTAGCGAAGATAGGTTTATTGATTTGCTTTTGACAAATTTTATGCTCATAGTTTATGTAGGGAAAATTTTGAAACGTGGCTCTATCATTGATGTGAATATTAGTGAGGCTAATGATTTTATTCTGATTCCTTTTGAGTATAATTTTATTTCAATAATTGCAACTATATCAATAATTTATTTTCTCGTTTATCTTTTGATTAGGAATTTGCAAAGACCTAGGTTAAAAGTTGGGGAAAAATTTGATTATGATAGGTATATAAGTTTGCTTAAAAATCAGGGCGGTTCCAAAGAAGCATTTCTTTCTTTTTTGGATGATAAGGATCTTTATTGGTTAAAAAATGATGAATGTGATTTAGCTTGTCTTCAAATTAGGACAGTGGGCGATAAGGTAATTGTCATGGGTGATCCTATTGGAAATGAAAAATATTTTGATGAGCTTTTGGAAAAATTTATTTATGAAACTGATGATTTGGGTTATAACATTGTTTTTTATGAAATAAATAAAGATATAACTATGAAGGTTCATGGGTATGGTTTTAATTTTATGAAATTTGGCGAAAGTGCAAATGTAAATCTTGAAGAATTTAATCTTGATGGCAAGAAAAAGAAAAATCTAAGAAAAACCATAAATAAACTTGATAGAGATGGATATAATTTTGAAATTTTACAAGGACCTTTTGATGGAAAAACTATAAAAAGACTTCAAGAAATTTCTAATTCTTGGCTTGGAGAAGGCAAAGAGAAGGGCTTTTCTTTGGGATTTTTTGACAAAGATTATTTGAATAACGGAGATATTGCTGTAATAAAAAATCCTAATCAAAAAATAATTGCTTTTGCAAATTTATCGCCAATATATGTAGAAAATTGGGCAACAGTTGACCTTATGCGTTATGAAGAAAATGTTGATGGCTTGATGGATTATTTGTTTATAAATATTTTCACGTATTTGAAAGAAAATAATATAAAATATTTTGATCTTGGCATGGCTCCGCTTTCAAATGTAGGAGTTATGAGACATTCGTTTTTGCAAGAGAGAATGGTATATACGATTTTTAAATTAGGAGATCATTTTTATTCATTTGAAGGGCTAAAGGCTTACAAAGATAAGTATGCAAGTTTTTGGGAAGAAAAATATCTTTCCTATTCTAGAGGTTCATCTTTGATTTTTTCTGCAATGACCTTATTTTATGCTATAAATAAAAAGGCAAAATAATTTTGTGGCAAAATCAAGGACAATAGTATAATAAATTATGAATCTATACAGAAAATTAAATTCTAATAAAAACAATTTTAAAGGAGAAATAAATGGAAAATCCAATAGTTACATTTGAAATGGAAAATGGTGCAATCTTTAAAGCTGAATTATATCCAGAAATTGCTCCAAATACTGTAAATAATTTTATTTCATTAATAAAAAATAATTTTTATGATGGCTTAATCTTTCATAGAGTTATAAAAGATTTTATGATTCAAGGAGGAGATCCACAAGGAAGTGGAATGGGTGGCCCTGGATATGCTATAAAAGGAGAATTTTCTTCAAATGGTTTTGAAAATAATCTGCTCCATGATAAAGGAGTTTTATCAATGGCAAGATCATTTATGCCAGATTCTGCAGGAAGTCAATTTTTTATAATGCACAAAAAAAGTCCACATCTTGACGGAGATTATGCAGGATTTGGAAAAATAATTGAAGGCATAGAAGAAATTGATAAAATCGCAAATGTAAAAACAGATTATAATGACAGACCTGTTGAAGATGTAAAAATTAAAAAAGTTACAGTTGATACAAAGGGAATTGATTATCCTGAAGTTGAAAAAATGTAAATTTAAGGCAGATTAATTTCTGCCTTTTTTTATTTTATAAATATGGTATAATTTTATTCGGATTTTTAAAATAAATTTTTAGGAGGTCTTATGACTTTTAATGACATTATGGCAGCCTTGGGGGTTGTAATTAATGGAATTCCCCAAGCACTTTTGGCACTTTCGGTAGGTTTTTCTGCATTTCCAACTTCGCTTGGTTTTGCTGTGGGAGTAGTTGCTTGTATGCTTTTGCAATCTCCAATTCCAATTTCTATGCAAGCTGAAACAATTGCCCTTGCAGGATCTTATGGCGATAATATTAGGGAAAGATTGTCGGTTGTATTTTGGGCAGGAATTATTATGTCCATACTTGGAATTACTGGTAGCTTAAATTTTATTGTTGATTTGGCTGGAGTTTATGTATTAAATGGAATGATGGCAGGAGTTGGATTGATTCTTGCAAAAATTGCAATTGATGGACTAAAACTTGAAACAAAAATGGTAAGTTTAATTTCTATAATTTCAGCCCTTATAACATATTTTGTTTCTGGAAGAAATCTTGTTTACACTATTATAATTTCTGTTGTTATTTCTTCAATTTATGCAAATATTATGAAAATGGAAATAGGAAAAGAGATTAAAAAAGAAGAAAGAAAACTTTCTATTAAAAAACCTATTTTAAATAAAAAAGTTATCAGAGGTTCTTTATCTCTTGCTTGCCTTACAATTGGTGCAAATATTGCCTTTGGAAATATTACAGCATCTCTTGGAGATGGAAATTTAACTGCAAATATTGACCATTTGACAATTTATTCAGGTCTTGCTGATTCTGTTTCTTCACTTTTTGGTGGAGCACCAGTTGAGGCTATAATTTCTGCAACAGGAGCAAGCGATAATCCAATTAATTCTGGAATTTTGATGATGGCAATTCTTGGTGTAATAATGTTTATGGGATTTTTGCCAAAACTTGGAAAATATGTTCCAGGAGAATCAATCCACGGATTTTTATTTGTACTTGGCGCTCTTGTAACTGTTCCAACAAATGCAAATCTTGCTTTTGCAGCAGGAGGCGATACAATATTAGTTGCAGGTATAGCTATGGCAACAACTGCAGCAAGCGATCCTTTTATGGGACTTGTAGCAGGAGTAATTCTTAAATTTATAATTTTATAGGAGATTTTATGGATTATTACAAATTAAATGTGTGTGGAGTCGAAAGAAATTTGCCAATAATACAAATATCAGATAATTTAAAAATTGCATCATTTGTTTTATTGGGAGATACGGAGCTTGCAACAAAAGCAGGATATGAATTAAGTAAAAAAATTGATTGCGATATAATTCTTACAGCAGAAGCAAAAGGTATAGCCCTTGCACATGAAATTGCAAGAAATATTGGAGAAAAATCATTTGTAGTTGCAAGAAAATCACAAAAATCCTACATGGAAAATCCTGTAAGTGTAGAAGTAAATTCAATTACAACAAAAAATACCCAAAAATTATTTTTGGATTTTAAAGATGTAGAAAAAATAAAAGGAAAGAAAGTAGCCCTAGTTGATGATGTAATTTCCACAGGAGAATCTATAAAAGCTTTAGAAAATCTTGTGAAAAAAGCAGGGGGAGAAGTTGTTCAAAAACTTGCGATTCTTGCAGAAGGAGATGCAGCTAAGAGGGACGATATAATATTTTTAGAAAAACTTCCAATTTTTGAAATTTAATATAGAAATAAGAGGAAAAACTTCCATAAATTGGAAGTTTTTTTAATTGCAAATAAAAAGCACTTATTGTAAAAATAAGTGCTCAATTAGAATTTTTGTTCCTAATAAAATTAAAATTACTCCACCAATAAGCTCTGAAATTTGTTTGCTTTTCATGCCCAATTTATTTCCTATTTTAAAGGCTATTGATGAGAGAATAAAGGTTGTTATTCCTATTATTGTGCTTGAAGAAAATATATTTACATTCAAAAATGCAAAGGAAACGCCAACTGCCATTGCATCAATGCTTGTTGCGATTCCAAGTGAAAATAGAGATTTTAAGCTTAAACCATGGCTTATTTCACAACTTGCATCTTTTGATTCTCTTATCATTTGAAAGCCAATTATAAATAATAAAATAAAGGCAACCCAATGGTCAATTGCTTTGATTGAATTTGCAAAACTTGATGCAAGAAAATAACCAATTATTGGCATAAGTGCTTGAAAAATTCCAAAACAAAGTCCAATGCTTAGGGTATTTTTTATGTTATTTTCTTTTATTTGAAGACCTTGACAAATGCTTGCTGCAAAAGCATCCATGCTAAGTCCGATAGCTAAAATTAAAATTGAAATAAGACTCATTACTACTCCTTTTTTTCGGAAAAAAATTATCAACGAAGAAACTATACTTGATATTTTTATATAAGCAAATAGAAGGCCTTAGCCTTCTATCAGAGCGTAGACAAAGTCAGTTTAATAATTCAAAAATAAAATTACGCTATAACCCATCTCGACTAAGTGAGTGAAACGAACGCATGGAGAGATCTCATGAGATTTCTCCGCTCGTTGCACACGATGAATCGTGATAAACAACCGAAATCAACGGTTGTTTATCTGGCCGAAATGGGCAAATTTTTAGTTTGTCAACAGTCTGATAGAAGGCCTTAGCCTTCTATTTCTATAATTTTTTGTATTATTGGTTGGTCTTTTATTTCATCAAATCTATTTGAATCTATATTTATGTCAGGATTTGTTTTTTCTATTTCGTTTATATATCCTGATTCAGTCACTCCGATTTCTTTTGGAAATCTCAATACATATCCAGAATTTGGCAAATCAATTTGCAAAGGGTCAGTTCCAATTCCATCTCCTTTGCTTTGGCTTCCTACAATTGTTGCAAGTTTTGTTTCTTTACAAAAAGATGCTAGCATTTCTGCTGATGAAAATACTGACGAATCTATAAGAAGATAGATGTTTCCTTTGAATTTTATGGAATCTTCGCTTGGGCTTATTTTTGCAGGATAATTTGTGTAATAATCAAATTTTGAAAGTATTTCTTTTGTATCATTTGAAAAATTACTTGCATTTAAAAATTCGCTTACGCCTTCTTTGTATTTTTCTTGGCTTATTACTTTCTTATTTAAATCTCCTTTTTTGATAAAAGAATAATAACTTGTAGAATATGGCTTATCTATAATTTGTGGAAGAAGAAAATCTTGCCAATATCTAGAATCGCCACCAGTATTTCCTCTTATATCAATAACTAGAGCTTTTTTATTTTTTGCTTTTTTTAGATAGGCTTTCAATTTTTTTCGGTCATAATTTGAATAATCATAATTTACCATTGAATTAATTTTTAAATATCCTATCTTATCATTTATATCTTTAGCTTCAATATTGTCTGTACGAATTTCGTTGGAATTTTCTGTTGCCTTTCCTAAAATATTATTATTTTTATTTATTTTAGCTTTTGTTTCATACTGGTTGTATTTCAAATAATCATTTATTTTTTTATTATCTAAATTGTACCTTCTTCTTACATTTTCCTTTTCATAAACATGGCTTATATAATGACGCCAATCATTTTCTGGCATTTTGTAGTAGGTTATATACATTTCAACTGCCTGATTTTGGTCAATTATTTGGGTGTGGTCGTTATTTAGCTCATACAAAATTTTATTCATTCTCAAGCCAAAGTCCACATCATTTTTGGAATTTTCTATATATTTTTTGAAAGTATCTTTTTTTCCTAACCAGTCAATATTATTAATTTTCTTATTTATGTCAAAATAAGGATAATAAGTTTCTAAAATATTGTAGGCAAATTCAAAATCTTCTATATATTTATCCTTTGTCAAATCTCTCATCTTTTTTTCTTCCAAGCTTGGAAGATTTATTTTTTCGGCATTTTTTGGACTTGTAAAATTCAAAAAAGCCAAAATAAGTAAGAGTGAAATTATAGCAAAGGGAAAAAGTCTTCTTTTTTTCATCTAATTTATCCTTTCCTAATTAATTATAACAAATAAAAATTTCTTTCACACTTTTCTTATGGAAATAAGGAAGGGAGGATTGTTTATTTGATTATAAAAATTATATTTTATGACTTGAAATGTTTTTTGATCTAGATTTTTTAAAAATTCTCCCACATATTTTTCCTCATTTTTGCCTTCATCATGACCTGGATAAAAAGTTATAAGAATAAGTCCATTTTCATTTAATAAATCCAAACAAGATTTTAGAGATTGTATCACAGACTTATAATTTGTTGTAATTGACTTATCTCCTTTTGGCAAAAATCCCAAATTATAAATAAAAAGGTCGATTTTTTCTTCTATATATTTTTCAATATTTTTGTGATCATCTAGGATAAATTTAAAATTATCCCTTTGACCTATAAGTTTTTTACATCTTTCTTGTGAAAGTTTTTGTATATCAAAAGCATACAAAATTTTGGGATTTTTCTTATCCAAAATAAATTTTGAATCATTACCATTTCCTGCTGTCATATCGAAAGCTCTTATATTATTTTCCACCCTATTTTCTATCAAATAATGGGAAAGTTTTACCGGATTATTTATAACTTCATCAGTATATATCATGATTTCTTATATCCTTGCCGTCAATATCCTTAAAAAAATTAGGATCAGCTTCTTCTTTTTTTATATTCATGCCCATCCTATGCATCTCATTTAATTTAAAAATCATAAGATTTACATTCACATTATACATAGAGGCTAGTTGGTTGTAAGTGTAGCCTGCTTTTACATCATTTATCAGTTCTTTTTCATCCAAAAGAAGATGAGCTGCAAAAATATTTGCACACAATTCCATTTCACTATTTATATCAAAAAGTTCATACTCAATCAGATTTTCATTTTTTGCCATATCTTTGTGATAAAGGTCATGGCCCAATTCGTGAGCAAAAACCATATTTTGAATTCTTTTGTCAACAAAGGGATTGTAAAAAACAAAAGAATTTCTTTTGATAATTTTATACATACCCAAAAGTTTTGTATTTTCCTTAAAAGCAATTATATTTACGCCCCTTTGAATTAAAATTTCTTTTGGATTTCTGCTGTCATATTTTTTAATTAATTTTTTTACATCATCAAAAATTTCATCGTATAAAAAAGACATATTTCACCTAATCCTTGTGAGGATTATATTTTTTATTTTTATTTTTTGCAATATAGTAGGCCTCTTGGATAGAATCAAGGATTGCTTTTTTATCTTCCTCATTTATTTCTCCACCAGCCATAAGACCAATTACCCCATCAACCATTTCCTTTGCATCTCTTGCTCCCTTGTAGCCATATTTTTCCCTAGCATCAAGAATAAAATTCTCTTCATCAGTTACAAGATAATCGTGGCTAGTGTCCAAAACCTCTGCAAGCTTGTCATAAATTTTTCTATATCTCGGTTTCGATTCTCCCATTTCATATCTTGAAATAGTTTTTAAAGAAACACCAACAAGCTTTGCTAGCTCTTCTTGAGTTAAATTTTTATTTTCACGAAGCTTTCTTAACTTAGATTCAAAACTCATAATTTCTCCTTTTAATATATGCTCAAAAATTTAAGCATACTTAAATTTAATTAAGTCATTTAATGACATAATTATACAATATCAGTCATTTAAGTTCAAGGAATGAAAATATTAACTTAGAATTTAAGATAAATTATTTATTTTTAATTGATAGGTTGTAAAATTAAATGCGACACTAGAGAAAAATAGAAAAATCATTTAAAGAAATTTACAAAATCAAATTTCTACTTATCTATAACATATTATTTACAATTTTTTATATAATAATATAGGAAAGAATAATAAGGAGGAATAGATGTCTAGAAGAAATCGTGGTTCTGGTGGATTTTCTAATTTTCTTTCAGGACTTATAGGAGCTGTTTTGGGTGGATTTTTAGTTTTTTCACTTTTGGGTAGCTTATTAAAAACATCAGATAATAATAAAAAAGAAGTTAATACAAATTCAAATACCAAAAAAAATAATGTAGTAAATATAACAACAAACGATGAGATGACAATGGAAAGAGCAGTTGTTGAAAAAAGTATAGATTCTGTTGTAGGAATTACAACAAAAACAAAAACTACACAAAATACAATTTTGGGTCAACAAACAGGCTATGTTGAAGGAGTAGGCTCAGGCTCAATCGTTACAAAAGACGGATATATTTTGACAAATTCACACGTTGTAGGCAATGGAGATGCAAGCGAAATCAATGTTTTGTTTTCAAATAATAAAACAAAAAAAGCAAAACTTGTTTGGAATGATACAACCTTGGACCTTGCAGTTATAAAAGTCGAGGCAAATAATTTAAAACCAATCGACTTAGGCGATAGCGATACAGTAAAAGTAGGAGATAAATCAGTAGCAATAGGTAATCCATTAGGACTTCAATTACAATCAACAGTTACAAGCGGAATAATTTCAGGACTTGATAGGACAGTTTCATTTGAAAATGGAGCACAAATGGATGGATTAATGCAAACAGATGCTGCAATAAATTCTGGAAACTCAGGAGGAGCCTTGCTAAATTCAAAAGGACAACTTATAGGAATTAATACAGCAAAGGCAGGAAATTCTGATGGAATAGGATTTGCAATTCCAGTAAATTTGGCGAAAAAAGTTATAAAAGAAATAGCCAAAAACGGTAAATTTAATTCAGTATATTTGGGAATTACAGGAATAAATTTGGATTTACTTTTACAATACAA
The DNA here is from genome assembly GCA_018363915.1 of Anaerococcus vaginalis. Taxonomy (GTDB): domain Bacteria; phylum Bacillota; class Clostridia; order Tissierellales; family Peptoniphilaceae; genus Anaerococcus; species Anaerococcus vaginalis_C. Next base: position 8,720 of record JAGZMY010000021.1, on the reverse strand, counting down.
TAATATAGATAGCAAAAACGTAGGAAGCGAAGATGGAGTATTTGTACAATCAATCTCAGATGATGCGAAAAATTATTTTAGAAAAGGCGATATAATTACAGGAATAGATGGACAAAAAGTAAAAGATATGTCTAACCTAAAAAAGATTCTATTAAATTATAGCGTAGGAGATACTTGCAAAATTCAAATTGTAAGAGCAGGCGAGAAAAAAGAAATAGATTTCAAATTTACAATGGATTCATCAAACGTAGAAGAATTTAAAGAAGCAAATCCAAAAAAAGAAGAAAGTAAAGAAGAAAAAGAAGGTCAACAATTGCCAGATTGGTTAAGACCATAAAAAAATCAAAAATATGGGTAAAATTGATAAATTTTCCCATATTTTTTTATTGGAAATAGTTTAGAAATTTTCGAATTTAATTTTATGGATAAATATTTAAAATATTTGACAATATATATAATGTTTAGTGAAAGAATATTAAAAAAAATAAATAAAAGGAGAAAATTTATGAACAAAAATAAGAAAATTATAAGCGCTAGTCTAGCCTTGGCACTAGGAGTAAGCTTATTAATTCCTAACGCAAAAGCAAACGAAGAAAAATCAGTAGAAAATGCCTTAAAAGAGCCAGTAAAAACTAGTGAAAAAGTAAAAACAGAAGAAAAATCAGATGTTGTAAATGAAAAAATCACTATAAAGAAAGCTCCAGTAAATGAAAACGGAGAAGAAAAGCCAGATGACGAAACAGAAAAACCAGATGGCGAAACAGAAAAACCAGACGGCGAAACAGAAAAACCAGACGGCGAAACAGAAAAGCCAGATGACGAAACAGAAAAACCAGATGACGAAACAGAAAAACCAGACGGCGAAACAGAAAAACCAGATGACAAAAAAGAAAATTCAGAAACTGATGAAGAAAAATCAAAAGACGAAAAGAAAGTAAAACCTAAAGAATATAAAATGAGTGAACTTTTAAATGAAAAGGGTGCTTTTGAAAAAAGTAAGCAAGCACATTTAGGCATATTAGGATTTGAAATTATGCAATCTGCAAAAGATAGTTCTATTGGTGAAGAAAGAGTTGATGCTATGAGACGTCAATATGAAAAATTACAAAAAGCTACAACTTGGGACGAAATGGCAAAAATACTTGGTTATAGTAAAGAAGTTTTCGCAAGGGAACTTTTGGAAATGAAGGGCGAAAAAGATGCTTATGATGGGGATTTAGTAAAAATCATAGACGATATGGCAAATCAAAAACCACAAAATCCTAGCCAAAAAAATCCTAACAGAAAAAATAAAAAAACAGGTACAACAAATGCAACAAACACAATAAATACAGGCAACAAAGTAAGTAATGCTGGAGAAAATGTACAAACAGGAGTTGGAAGCCTATCAGCAATTTTGGGCTTATTAGGAGCATCAAGCCTAGGCTTATTTAAAAGCAAAAGAAAATAATAAAATTTAACATTTTAAAAATTTAAAAATTTAAAAATGTAAAAATGAGTATGAACCTTGTCTTTATGACTTGAGTTTATACTCATTTTTTATAAAAATTATTGCATTAAATAAGAACCTACTTTAAAGGAAAAATTGATTGATAATATTTTTTAAAAACTCAAATCTAAATATAAATTCTGGGTCTGTAAATAATTTTGTGTACCAATATTTGTCAATTTTTAGTAAAAGAGCTTATCTTAATTTACATATCTTGAAAATAATAAAATTTGAAAATGTAAAAATGTAAAAATTCAAAAATGAGTATCAACCTTGCCTTTAAGAGCTTGGTTGATACTCATTTTTTTAAAATATATTAAAGAGTTTGTGAGTTTATTATCTTTTCTTTTTTAAAGCAAAAAGAGCTGATAGGGAAAGTGCCAAGGAAGTTCCTGCAAAGGATAGGCTTTCAATTCCTGTTTTTGGAGAGGTTCTTCCTTGAGTTTTTCTATTATTTTTATCATCGTGTTTTTTATTTTTTTCGTCTGGGCGATTTTTATTTTTTTCCTTGTCACTAGGATTATTTGATGTATTTGTTTGATCTTTTGGCATTGATTTTACCTTATTTAGGGCGTCGGTTAATTTGTTATTTAATGAAAGAATATCATTTATTGTTAGATTTTCGCCTTTAAGAGCTTTTTCTATTTCATCGATTACCTTATTTAAATTCTTATCATTTATTTTCTTGCTAGTTTTTAATAAATTTTCAAGCGATGCTTTTGCTTTTTGGATAGATTCTTTTTCTTTTTGTAGGGCTAGGGCGTCTTTTTTGTTTTTAAGGTTTTCTTTTGCTAAATCAAGGTCATCTTTTGCCTTATCTATATCTTTTTGCAATTGTGCTTTGTCATCTTGTGCTTTATTAAGTCTAGCCTTGATTTCATCTTCTTCTTTTTGTGCATTTTCAAGCATTTTTTGAGCTTTTTGAGCTTCATCTTTTGCTTTATTATATTTTTCTTTAGCTTCATTTATTTTTCCATCATCTATTTTTTCTGGCAAATTATTTGTAAGATTTTTTATCAAATCTTCAAGTTCTTTGACCTTTTTGTCAGCTTGATCTTTTTGGATTTTTGTTTTATTTAAATTTTCACTTGCTGTATTTAGGTCTTCGTTTGCCTTTGCTATCAAATTTTTATTGGTTTCAATTTCTTTTTTCTTAGAATCTAGGAGATTTTTTGCTTCTTCTAATTCTTTTTGTGCTTTTTCGTATTGGGCATTAGCTTGGTTGAAAGAATCGGTTAAATTTTTAAGATTTTCTTTATTTTTATCTACTTGTTCAAGCAGAATATTTGCACTTTCTAAAGCTTTTGCATAAGCATCTGCTTGTTCAACTTCTTCCAAAGACTCTAAATAAATATCAGCTTTCTCTTTTAATAGAGGAAGTTTTTCCTTTAATATTGCAAGATTATCTTCAAATTCTTTGGAATATTGTTTTATAAGTTTTTTGGCTTCTTTTTTGAAAATCTCATCTCTACTTGAATCGTAAGCAATATTTTTTTGCTCTTGCAAAACTTCACATGCATGTGATAATTTCATCCAAGCCTTGTGGAATTCATCATTAATCTTTTCGTAATCACGTTCTTTGCCATTTCTTTCTAAATACAAGTCACCTAATTTATTATTTGCAGCTTTAGCTTTTTCTTCTAGATTATCCTTGTTTAATTTTCCATCTAAAATTTCTTGTATTACAATATTTTTGGCATTTGCTTGGCTTTTTTCTTTGATATTTTCTTTGAGATCATTGAAATTAGTATTATAATTTCTAAATATGTCAAATTCTTTTTCAGCCTCTTTATATAAATTTTTGTAATCTTCGGTAATTTTTTTGCAAATTTTATCAATTTCTTCTATTTGCTTATTTAAATCATCAATTTCATTTTGTTTTGCCTTATACCCATCACTATTCGGCTGAAGCCATTTAATATTTTCTTTGGCTTCTAGCAAATTTTGTTTAAGTTCTGACTTTTTATCGCTTATATCAGTCTTGTCTTTTTCATAATTTTTAATAGACGCATAGAGTTTATCCAAATCTTCATTTTGAGAATTTAAAGAATTGCGTGAATCATCAACTTTTGATTTTAAATTATCATAATTTTGATTTTTTTCTGTCAAATCTTCTTTTTCATTTTCCAAATAATCGTCAGAATTTTTTTGCGCTTGGTCTAAATCTTTTTTTGCCTTATCTTTTTTCTCCAAGGCATCGCTTGCTTTTTTCTTTGCTTGATTCTCATAAATATCTTCTTGAGCTTTCTCATTTTTCTTAGCCTCTTCAAGCTTATTATTTGCCAAGTCTAGGGCTTTTTTCTTTTCGTCAGCATTTTTTTGAGCTAAATTTAAATTCTCTTTTGCTTTTTCTTGTTGATTTTTAGCAATATTAAGTTCTTCTTTTGCTTTGGCTAAATTTTTGTCAGCCTCAACTTGTTTATTCTTTTTTTCGTTAAGATTTATATAGTCGTCGCTTGCATCACTTTGTTTTTTGTAAGCAGAAATAAAATCATTATCAGCTTTTTTCTTATTTTCACTGGCTTTATTAAGTTCATTTTGTAAAGATAAAACTTTTTTATCAAGTTCTATTTTTTCATTTTCTTTAGCTTTTAAATTTTCATTTGCAATATCTAATTCTTTTTGTGCTTTGCCAACTTCATTTTCAAGATTTTTTTCATTTAAATTATCAGCAAAGCCAGTCGAATTTTCTCTATATTCTACCATATTTTCATCATTATTAGATGCGTAAGAATTATAAACGGGATTAACAACCCCCAAGCCCATAGCTAAAATTAGGGCAGTAGCAAATTTTTTATTCTTTTTCAAAATTTAAACCTCCATAATGTTAAATTTTTTCTATTAAATTATAATTTAATAAATAATGATTATTTGATTCTCATTTGAATAGTAATTTTTTTAAATTTCAAATCATTTAAATAAAAAATTTAAAAAAGCAAATTTAAAATAAAAATTCAAAGAAAATAATTCGTAATAATAATCATTATCATCAATATGATAACAAAAATTTTTTTCTTTGAATATCAAAATATTGTTTTTTTTTGAAAATAATAATAAAAAATAATTGTACAAAATAAAATTTATAAAAATAAATAGAGCGTCAGACTTTTGACAAATTATAAAAATACTCATGCGAAGAATATCATACGGAAATAATTGTTTTGATTTGAATTTTAAAATTTAAAAATCAATAATTTTTGCAGTCAGATATTCGTGCTTGAGGTTTTATCAAAGCTTTTGGAATTTTTTATTTTCAATTTTAAAATATTTTGAAAATTTTTAGAATTAAAAATATTTTCAAATTTAAAATTGATTTTTGCTTGAAAAAATTTTATTTAAGATTGAAAATTCAAGAAAAAAATAGTCAAGAAAAAGTCTTGACATTAGATTGAATTGCTAGTATACTTTATAGGTCAAGAAAAATACTTGACGGGTGAGAATATGGAAAAATTAGTACAAGTTGCAAGATTGTTTGACACTTATGGCTCTCTTTTGAATGAAAAACAAAAAGATGTCATAAATTGTTATTACAATGAAGATTTATCATTAAACGAGATAGCAGAAAATAACAATAAATCAAAACAGGCAATTTCTGATATGATTCAAAGGTCTGTTGACAAGTTATTTGAGTTTGAAAATGAGCTTTCTTTAATAAAGAAAAAAAATCAATTAAGAGAAGATTTGTCTTTGTTAAGAGAGTTGATCGAAAGTTCAAATCAAAGTGAAGCTATGGATATGATCGATGAAATGATAAATAAAATTTAGGATGTGAAAATATGATTTTTTCAAATCTTTCTGAGAAGTTACAAGAATCTTTAGGAAAACTTACAGGAAAAGGAAAATTAAGCGAAAAAGACATCGACAATGTAGCCAGAGAAATAAAACTTTCTTTGCTTGAGGCTGACGTTAATTACAAAGTAGTTAAGGAGTTTGTCAAAAAAATAAAAGAAAGAGCTATGGGCCAAGATGTCATGGAATCTCTTACTCCAGGTCAAACTGTAATTAAGATTGTAAATGAAGAACTTACAAATCTTATGGGTAAGGAAAATTCTAAACTTGAGCTAAAAGGATCTACTCCTCACGTTGTGTTGATGGTAGGTTTGCAAGGTTCAGGTAAGACAACTCACTCTGGAAAACTTGTCAGGAAATTAAAAAAGGAAGGCAGAAATCCTCTTTTAGTAGCTCTTGATGTTTATAGGCCTGCGGCAATTGAACAATTGAAAGTTGTGGGAAAACAAGCTGAGGTTGAAGTTTTTGAAAAGGGAAAACAAGATCCTGTACAAACTGCAAATGAAGCAAAAGAATATGCTAGAAGAAATAACAATGATGTTGTTATAATGGATACGGCTGGACGACTTCAAATCGATGAAGATTTGATGGATGAGCTTAAAAATATTAAAAAAGTTGTAAAACCTGACGAGATACTTTTGGTAGTTGATGCCATGGTTGGACAAGAATCTGTAAATGTTGCAAAAACATTTGATGAATATCTAGACATAAGTGGTGTTATTCTAACAAAACTTGACGGAGATGCAAGAGGTGGAGCAGCTCTTTCAATTAGACAAGTTGTAGGAAAGCCAATTAAATTTATTGGTACAGGCGAAAAGCTTGATGATCTTGAAGCCTTTCATCCAGATAGGATGGCATCAAGAATTCTTGGCATGGGAGATGTGTTATCCCTAATTGAAAAGGCGGAAAAGCAAGTTTCTTTGAAAGATGCAAGAGAGCTTGAAGAAAAAATGCGAAACCAATCCTATACTCTTGATGATTTTGTTGAACAAATAAATCAAATAAGAAATATGGGACCGCTTGAAGATTTACTTGCTATGATTCCTGGAGTAAACAACAAAATGCTAAAAAATGTAAATGTTGATGAAAAAGGATTTGTAAGGATTGAAGCTTTAATATCTTCTATGACAAAAGAAGAAAGAGAAAAACCTGAGATAATTGGCAAAAGTCGTAAGGAAAGAATTGCCAAAGGCTCTGGGGTTGATATGAATGAATTAAATAAATTATTAAAGCAATTCAAAGAACTAAAGAAAATGATGAAACAATTTACTAATATGAAAAAGGGAAGAAAAGGCAAAAGAAAATTCAATATGCCTTTCTTCTAAAAAAATACGGAGGTTATGATGGCAGTTAAAATTAGATTAAAAAGAATGGGACAAAAGAAAAGACCATTTTACAGAGTAGTTGTAGCAGATTCTAGAAGTCCAAGAGATGGAAAATTCATCGAAGAAATTGGAACATACAATCCAGTATCTGAACCAAAAGAATTTAAAATTGACAACGAAAAAGCTAAACAATGGATTAAAAATGGTGCAAAACCAACTTCTATTGTTGAAAAATTATTTAACGACAACAACGTTTTAGCATAATAAAATGAAAGAATTAGTCAAACTAATAGTTACAGAACTTGTCGAAGACAAAGATGCTGTAGGAATAATATTAGAAGAAGACAACGGAGAAGTTAACATTAAAATTAACGTGGCAGAAAAAGACAAGGGAAGAGTTATAGGAAAGGGTGGAAATATTATTAATTCCATTAGAACTATTGCTCGTGCTTGTGCAGTCAAAGAAGATGTTAAGGTTAATATAAGAATATGAAAATAACTGTAGCAGAGATACTTACAACACACGGGATAAAAGGAAATCTAAAAATAAAATCTTATTCAGACAATGAAAAAAGATTTGAAAAAGGATCAAAACTTTTACTTGATGGAAATTTAGTTACAATCGAATCATCTTTTAAGCATAAGGGTAGTATTATCATAAAACTCAAGGAATATGATGATATTAATGAGGTAGAAAAGTTTATTGGACACGAACTTACTATCGAAGATAAGGACTTAGAAAAATTAAATGATGGTGAATATTATTTGTTTGATTTGATTGGCCTAAAAGTCTATGAAAAAAATCAAGAACTTGGTTTTATAAAAGATGTCATTACTGGAGTTTATCCAAACGACATCTATGTAATAGAAAAAGACGGAAAAGAAATTTATTTTCCTGCCTTAAATGCTACAGTAAAAAATGTTGATTTAGAAAATAAAAAAATAGAAGTAGAAAACTTCAAAGATTATGAATAAAATAACTATACTTACACTTTTTCCCGAATCATTCGAATTTCTAAAAAGCTATGGAGTCATAGGAAAGGCAATTGAAAAAGGACTAATTGAAATTAATCTTGTTGATATAAGAGATTATAGCAAGGACAAACACAACAGGGTTGATGATACAGTTTTTGGTGGGGCAGCAGGAATGCTTATGAGGCCTCAGCCGATTTATGATGCTCTAATAGCAAATAAAAGTTCAAAATCAAAAGTAGTCTACATGTCTGCAGCAGGAGAAATCCTAAACCAAAAATTAGCAATCAAATTTGCAGATTTTGAAGACTTGGTAATACTTTGCGGTCATTACGAAGGAATTGATGCAAGAATTATCAATCACTATGTTGATTATGAAGTTTCAATTGGAGATTATGTTTTAACCGGTGGCGAAATCCCTGCCATGGTATTAATAGATTCTCTTTCAAGATTTATTGGGGGAGTTGTTGGGAAAAAAGAATCATTAGTTACAGATTCACACTACAATGGTCTACTACAATATGATGAGTACACGAAGCCTAGAAATTTTAATGGATATATGGTTCCAAAAGAACTTTATAGTGGAAATCATAAATTAGTAGAAGAGTGGCAAAAGAAATCATCTCTTCAAAAAACCAAAAGAGTAAGAAGAGATTTATACGATAGATATATCAAGGAGGATCACGATGGAATTAATCAAAAAAATAGAAAATGAACAACTACGTGAAGATAATCCAGACTTTAGAGTTGGAGATACTGTAAGAGTAAGCTACAGAATCAAAGAAGGAGACAAAACAAGACTACAAGACTTTGAAGGAGTAGTAATCAAAATAAATGAAGGAAATCTTGGAAAAACTTTCACACTAAGAAGACTTTCTTATGGTGTAGGAGTTGAAAGAACATTCCTATATCACTCACCAAGACTTGAAGCATTCAAAATCGTTAGACGTGGTAAGGTAAGACGTGCAAAACTAAATTACCTAAGAGGACGTCAAGGTAAGGCTGCAAAAGTTAAAGAAAAAACAAATTATTAAAAAAAAGGCCCATATGACCTGAACCCCAAAATCCGGAATACGGATGGAGGGGTTTTTGTATGCCAAAATACACAAAAGAATTAAAAATAAAATTAATATTAGAATATCTTT
>JAGZMY010000020.1 GCA_018363915.1 Anaerococcus vaginalis | reverse complement strand
GATAAGTATTCCTTCACTAGTTTAATTTTAAATTCTTTTGTGTATTTTGGCATACAAAAACCCCTCCATCCGTATTCCGGATTTTGGGGTTCAGGTCATAAGCTGGCTCTTTTATATTGTGTTTATTAAATTTAAAACTACAAATACCAATAATAAAATTATAGTAAGTTTTTTGTATTTTATATTTTTTAAATCAAAATTAACTTTTTGAACTTTTGCTAGAAATATGGAAAAAATCAAAAATCCTAGGGAATAAATTATTGATCTTGTCAAAGATTCTTGTTGACTGTTTTTATAAATGTAAAAAAAAGCCAAATATTGAATAAGCAAAACTAAACTTGCAGCACAAGGAAGGGCATGAATATATTGTCTGTAATTTTCTTTAGAATTCATAAAATTCTCCTTTCCTATAAATTCATTATAGGGGATTTGTTATTAATAGACAAATTAATTTTTAAGTGACTCTTGCAAATTTATAATAAATAGTTTAGAAAGAGTCACTTATTATTTTCAAAAAAATTAAGATAGGATAAATAAAAACGTATTTTAGGAAAAAGATTTCTTGGTTATAAATATAAATTAATTGTTAAAATTAAAACATATATAAACATTTAGTGAAATCGATTGACATAATTATTAAAAAGATTTAAAATTTAATTAAGTATAGTTTTAATATATAAAAATATGTCTATATGATTTTAAATAAAAAGGAGGAGCTATGGCAAATATTTTAGGACCAGATGAGATTTTGGACAAGGTCAGTGATGCTTATGTAAAAAAAGCTAGGGCAAACACAAAAAGACTTTTTATCCTTTCATTTTTGGCGGGAGCTTTTATCGCTTTTGCAGCGGCAGGATCAAGTTTTGCATCTTTTAATTTGCTAGCAAATAAAGATACTTTGGGTCTTGGAAAATTAGTTCAAGGTTTGTGCTTTACTCCAGGTTTAATTTTTGTTCTTATCGCAGGAGCTGAGCTTTTTACTGGAAATAATTTGATGCTTATTTCTGTATATGACAAAAAAATCAATATTAAAGAGCTTTTAAGAGCTTGGTGCATTGTTTATTTGGGTAATTTTATTGGAGCGGTTTTTGTGGCATTTTTAATGTTAAAATCAGGTCAATGGAATGCATGCGATTCTATGCTTGGGGCAAGAACAATTTTGATTGCAAATTCTAAGGTAAATCTTGGATTTTGCGAGGCTTTTATCCTTGGTATTTTTTGTAACTGGCTAGTTTGTTTGGCTGTTTGGATGTCTTTTGGATCTGATAGTCAAGTTGGCAAGATGCTTTGTGCATTTTTTCCAGTAATGTTGTTTGTTCTTTCTGGTTTTGAACATAGTATTGCAAATATGTACTATATTCCAGCAGGAATTTTTGCAAAATCTGTTCCAGCTTATGCGGCTGCAAGCGGACTAGGTGATGGACTTGCATCACTTACTTGGTCAGGATTTTTCATCCATAATTTACTTCCAGTAACTTTAGGTAATATTGTTGGTGGAGGAATTTTTGTAGGTTTAGCTTATTGGTTATCATTGAGAAAAAAAGAGGATTAAATATGAAAACTATAAAAGGAAATTTTGTTTTTGATAAAGAAGAAAATAGAGAAAAAATTAATGAATTTAAAAGATTTATAGAAAAAAACAAGGATAGGAAGGGTCCTTTGATGCCAATTTTACAAGAGGCACAAAGTATTTTTGGCTATCTTCCAGATGAGATGATGGAACTTATTTCAAATAAACTAAATATTCCATTAGCAGAAGTTTATGGGGTCGCAACTTTTTATTCACAATTTACTTTTATACCAAAGGGAAAAACTGATATACATATTTGTCTTGGAACAGCTTGTTATGTAAAAGGGGCTGCGGATATTTTAAATGAATTTGAACAAAGACTTGGTATAAAAAAAGGCGAGACCACTCCTGATGGAAAATTTTCTATTTCAGAGACAAGGTGTCTTGGAAATTGTGGAAAAGCTCCTGTTGTTGAAATAAATGGAGAGCAAGTTGAATATTTTACAAAAGATGATGTTTCTAAAGTTTTGGAAGAAAATAAGTAGGTGAATTATGATAAATTTGGAATATCTTGAAAATATAAAAGAAAATACGAAAGTTTCCCATCCAGAAAAACTTGAAAAAACTGACAATATTCAGGTTAAAATTGCCCTAAGAAATTGTGGAGTTATAAATCCAAGAAGTATCGATGAGTACATAGCAAGGGGCGGTTATTTTGCCCTACATAAGGCCCTATCAGAAATGGATAGGAAAGAAATTATTGAAATTATTTCAAATTCAATGCTTCGTGGAAGAGGTGGAGCTGGATTTCCTACTGGGAAAAAATGGCAAACTGCTTATGATTATGATGTAGATAAAAAATATATAATTTGTAACGCCGATGAGGGAGATCCTGGTGCTTATATGGATAGGTCAATTCTTGAAAATGATCCACATTCAGTTCTTGAGGCAATGGCTATTGCTGGATATGCAATTGGAAGTGATGAAGGATTTATTTATGTAAGGGCTGAATATCCAAAGGCTGTTGAAAGTTTAAAATATGCTATAAAAGATGCTGAAGAAAAAGGTTTTCTAGGCAAAAATATTATGGATTCTGGTTTTAATTTTACAATTGAATTAAGACTAGGTTCAGGTGCTTTTGTTTGTGGAGAATCTACAGCCTTGATGGAATCTATCGAGGGCAAAAGAGGAATGCCAAGAGTTAAAATCCATCGTACAGCCTTTAGGGGCTTGTGGCAAAAACCTACAGTTATTAATAACGTAGAAACTTTGGCAAATGTAGCTCAAATTATTATAAATGGTGCTGATTGGTACAGAAGTATTGGTACAGAAAAATCTCCTGGAACCAAAGTTTTCTCCTTGGTTGGGGATGTAAAAAACAGTGGATTGATTGAAGTTCCTATGGGAACAACTTTAAGAGAAATTATTTATGATTTGGGCGGAGGAATTGAAGGCGACAAAGAATTAAAAGCTGTCCAAACTGGTGGTCCATCTGGTGGATGTATTCCTGCAAAATATTTGGATTCATCTGTAGATTATGAAACTTTAAAAGAATTAAATTCTATAATGGGTTCAGGTGGAATGGTAGTTATGGATGAAAATACTTGTATGGTTGACATAGCAAGATTTTTCCTTGACTTTACTTGTGATGAATCCTGTGGAAAATGCGTTCCTTGTAGGGAAGGTACAAAGAGAATTTTGGAAATTCTTGAAAGAATCGTAGCAGGAAAGGGAAAAATGGAAGATATTGATAGGCTTGAAGAGTTAAGCGAATTGGTAACAGAGGCTTCTCTTTGTGGTTTGGGAAAATCAGCAGCCTTTCCAGTAATTTCTACCTTAAAATATTACAAGGATGAATACATAGACCATATTGAAAATAAACACTGTCCAGCTGGATCTTGTAAGGCATTATTATCTTATAAAATTGCAGATAATTGTATAGGATGTGGAACTTGTAAGAGAAATTGTCCTGTTGGATGTATTAGTGGAAAAGTTAAAGAAAAACATACAATTGATCAAGAAAAATGTATCAAGTGTGGAACTTGCTATAATGTTTGTCCAATAAAACCAAAAGCTGTAGTAAAGGGATGATCTTATGACAGATATTACAATAAAAATTGATGGCAAATCAATAAAAACTCAAAAAGATAGGTTTGTTTTGGATATAGCAAGAGAAAATGGGATAGAAATTCCAGCAATTTGCTATGATCCAAGTCTTGATGCCTTTGGTGGATGTAGACTTTGTATAGTTGAAATTACAAAAAATGGTAGAAGTAAAATAGAAACATCTTGTTCAGCAAGGGCAAGTGATGGAATGGAAGTAAAAACTCAAACAGAAGAATTAAGAGAAAAAAGAAGAAATATTTTGCAACTTTTACTAGATTCTCATCCAAATGATTGCCTAACTTGCCAAAAAGCTGGAACTTGTCTTTTACAAAAATATGCCTATGAATATGATGTAAAATTCAGGGACCATGATGGGGCAAAAAGAGAAGAAAAATATGATTTATCAAGCCCTTATATTTATAAAGACAATTCAAAATGTATTCTTTGTGGAAAATGCGTACAAATTTGTAGGCAAGTAGAAGAAAGGGCAATTTTATCTTTTGCCGACAGGGGATATGACTCTTATATAGCTTGCGATTTGGGAGAAGATTTTGCTCATTCCTATTGTGTTTCATGCAACAGGTGCGTTTCAATTTGTCCAGTTGGAGCCTTAGTTGATAGAAGGCTTATGGGAAAAATTAGAAATTTTGAAGGAGAAACCAAAGAAGTTAAGTGTAAGGTTTGTGATTATGGATGTGATTTTAATCTACATTCAAAAGATGGCAAAAATATTGCGGTTACTGCAAAAAAACCTGGTTCTGGAAGACCTCTTTGCTTAAAGGGAAGAATGATGACAGAGTTGATGTTTTTGGATAATCCAGATAAACCTTACATGAAAGGGGCTGGAGAGTTTAAAGAAACTAATTGGATGACTGTCACAGGTTTAAATAATGTTTATAAAAAAATTGAAAAAATAGAAGATAAAGGAGAATAATATGAAAGTCATAATTAATGATTTTGAATATAATCTTGATACTCCTAAGACTATTCTTGAATTTTGTAAGGAAATTGGCATAGAAATTCCAACCCTTTGTAAGGATGAAAGACTTTTGCCAAACGGAGCTTGTAGACTTTGTATAGTTGAAATCGAAGGATACAAAACTCCAGTTACGGCTTGTTCACAAAAATTAAAAGATGGGATGAAAATTTATACTCACAGTGAAAAAATAATGAAAATGAGAAGAGAAATTTTGGATTTATTATTTTCAAACCATCCAAATGATTGCTTATCTTGTGATAAGTCTGGAAAATGTAAATTACAAAATTATTGCTATGAGTATGGAATAAGTGAGGGATCTTTTAAAAGACAGATAAAAGATTTACCAATTGATTTTTCAAATAAATTTTATTCTTACGATCCTAATAAGTGTATAAAATGTGGGATTTGTGTAAGTGTGTGCAATAATCTTCAAAATAGTCAAGCCATAAGTTTTGTTGATAGGGGATTTGATACATATATTGGAACTCCTATGGACAAGGGACTTGGTTTTTCAGATTGTGTTTCTTGTGGAAACTGTGTTTCAGCTTGTCCGGTTGGAGCCTTAAATCCTAAGAAAAAATACGAAGAAGATAAGTTTAGGTATTGGGAAGTAAGAAAAGTTCAAACAACTTGCTCATATTGTGGGGTAGGTTGCCAAATAAATTTACTTATAAAAGGAAATAGGATAGTTGAGGTTGAACCTATAAATACAATTCCAAATGATGGGCTTTTGTGTGTAAAGGGAAAATTTGCCCACAAATTTGTAAACCATCCGGATAGACTTACAAAACCTCTAATTAGAAAAAATGGAAAATTAGTTGAAGCATCTTGGCAAGAAGCCTACAGATTAATAAAAGAAAAATATAATGAAACAATGGAGAAAAAAGGTCCAGATGGATTTGGTGGATTTTCTTCAGCAAGATGTACAAATGAGGAAAATTATTTATTCCAAAAATTTGTAAGAACAGTTTTTAAAACTAATAATGTCGATCACTGTGCTCGTCTTTGCCACGCATCAACCGTAGCAGGCCTTGCAAACACTCTTGGAAGTGGAGCAATGACCAACAGTATTGCAGAAATTGAAGGAACCGATGCCTTTATAATAATTGGAACAAATACAACGGAAAACCACCCAGTTATTGGAACAAAAATCAAAAAAAGAGTAAAAGAAGGCGCTAAACTTATAGTTATAGACCCTAGGGAAATTGAACTTGCAGATTATGCAGATATTTATTTACAAATAAAACCTGGAACAAATATTGCAGTTTTAAATGGCCTAATGCATATAATTTTAAAAGAAAATCTTCACGATATGGATTATATTAATGAAAGATGCGAAGGCTTTGAAGAATTTAGAAAAACTGTAGAAAAATATACTCCAGACCTAGTTGCAAAAATTTGCCATATAAATAAAGACGATTTGATAAAAGCTGCAAGAATGTATGCAAAAGCAGAAAAGGGAGCTTTGTATTATTCAATGGGAATCACCCAACATTCTTCAGGAACAAACGGAGTAAGGTCAACTTCAAACTTACAAATGCTTACAGGAAATGTTGGTTTTGAATCTACAGGAATAAATCCTTTGAGAGGACAAAATAACGTACAAGGTGCTTGCGATATGGGAGCTCTTCCTACAGATTATACAGGATATCAAAAAGTATTTATTGATCCTGTAAGAGAGAGAATGGGAGAGTTTTGGAAAAGAGATCTTCCTGATAAAAAAGGTTTGACAATTACTGAAATGATGGATGCGGCAGATAAAGGAGAGCTTTCATTTTTATATATAATGGGAGAAAATCCTATGATTTCAGATCCAGACCAAAATCATATCAAAAAAGCCTTGAAAAAATTAGATTTTCTACTTGTTCAAGATATTTTCTTATCTGAAACAGCAGAATTTGCTGATGTAGTTTTACCAGCAGCATCATTTGCAGAAAAAGACGGAACTTTTACAAATACAGAAAGAAGAATTCAAAGAATAAATAAAGCAATTGATCCTATTGGAGAAGCCAAAGCTGATTGGCAAATTTTGATGGAAATTTCAACTCTTTTGGGATATGAAGAATATTATGAGAATCCTAGTGAGATTATGGATGAAATTGCAGCTTGTACTCCTTCATACGGTGGAATTTCTTACAAAAGACTTAAAGAAGAAAGTCTTCAATGGCCTTGCACAAACAAAGACCATCCTGGAACAAAATATTTACACAAAAATACAATGGCAAGGGGCAAGGGACTTTTTGTACCAATAGATTATGAAGAGAGCAAGGAATTGCCAGATGAAAAATATCCATTGATTCTTACAACTGGAAGAATGCTTTACCAATATCACACAAGAACTATGACAGGAAAAATTGAAGGATTAAGTGAAATTGCTGGAAAATCTTATATAGAAATTTCCCCACAAACTGCAAAAATTTATAATATAAAAAATGGTGAAAAAATTAAAGTTTCTTCAAGACGTGGAAGTGTAGAATCTTATGCGAAAGTGACAGAAAAAATAAATCCAGGAGTTGTATTTATGCCTTTCCATTATGTTGATGGACCAGCAAATAGGCTTACAAATCCAACCCTTGATCCAATTGCAAAAATTCCTGAGCTTAAAGTTGCAAGTGTTATGATTGAAAAAATAGAAAGGAGCTCTTATGTATGATCCAATAAAAATAATTAGCCTTGCCATGGAAATGGAACTATATGGCCACAATTTTTATAAAGATAATGCAGAAAAAAGTCAAAATCTACAAACTCAAGCAGTTTTTAAAAAATTATCAAAAATTGAGTGGGGTCATTATGAATATCTAAAAAATCTTCTTTCCAAATATAAGGGAGAAGATGTAGATGAAAAAGATTTGACTTTGCCAAAAGATAATGGGGAAGAATTTTTTGACCAAAGAAAAGAAAGCGAAAATTTGGACCAAAATTTGGAGCAATCCATGATTCCTGATATGAATGTTTTAAGAATGGCATATCTTATTGAGGAAGATTTTAGGGATTATTATAAATCTATGGCAAAAAAAGTTGATGATGGAGAATTGAAAGAAATTTTAGAAAACTTTTCTAGTTGGGAAGATGAACACGCAAATATCTTCAAAAAAGAATATGATAAATTGATGGACCAATACATGAACATTAGCTGGGGTGGCTGATGGGAAATAAAAAAATGACAGCTCTCCTTCTTTGCGGCGGAAAAAGTACAAGGATGGGAGTTGATAAACAAAAGTTATCCTATAATGGTGTCTATTTGATTGACACCATTATAGAAAACTTGGCAAAAAATTTTGATCAAATCATAATTTTGTCAAATGAAAAAAACTTTTTTGAAAATAGGTATAAAAATTATAAAAATGATATACTAATAAAAGAAGATATAATAAAAAATATTGGCCCCTGTGCAGGATTGTATAGTGGCCTTATTTATGCAAAAAATGAGGATAATTTCTTGATTGCCTGCGATATGCCATATTTTAATCAAGCTTACATTGATTTTTTGAAAGAAAAATCTTATGAAAAAATTTTAGCCTACAAAAATGAAAAATATTTTGAGCCTTTTTTTGCCCTTTACAAAAAAGAATTGGCTAATGATTTAAAAGAATATATAAAAAAGGGCGGACGCAGTTTGAATGGATTTTTGAGAGAAATTTCTCTCACTGTGATAAAAAAAGAAGAGATAAAAGAAATTAAAAATGTGGAAAAAATTTTTAGAAATTTAAATTATCCTGATGATTGGAAAAAATTTATAGAAGAGAGTAAAAATGAATTCAGTTAAAAAATACCAAATTGAAAAAATTGAAAAAGACAAGGATTTAAACTTGATGGATGAGGTCATTGTTGAATATCCTTTAGAAATTTATGTAAATAGGGAAAAATTTACAAGACTAACATGCACTCCAGTTGAAATAGAAAATTTAGTTCTTGGTCATCTTTATAGCGAAAATCTTATAAATTCAATAAGTGATATTAAAAATTTAAAAATAGACGAGAACAAAGCTTATGTTGATTTAGATAAAGAAAAATCTAAAAAGAAGATAAGTGAGATTAAAGATCAAACAATTGATAGGGAAAAACTATTTGAATTTTCAAAGAGATTTCAAAATGAGTCCGAAATTTTTAAAAGAACCGGCGGAGCTCATTCTTGCGCTCTTGTAAAAAATTATGAGATTATAAAGTTTGAGGAAGATGTTTCAAGGAGCAATGCCGTTGATAAATTAATTGGCTATATTTTAAAAAATGAGATCAACCTATCTGATAAATTTATTTTTACATCTTGTAGGATTAGTGAAATAATTTTGGAAAAAATTTCAAATATAGGTTTTAACCTTCTAATTTCTCAGTCATGCCCAACAAGTTTTGCAGTTGATTTGGTAAGGGCGAAAAATATAAGTTTGATAGGTTTTGCAAGAGGAGAAAGGTTTAACATTTATAATAAAAATGAAAATCTTTTGATAAAATGAGGTTGGTATGGATTTATTAGATGTTGTAAAAATTGATGAGGCGATTGACTTACAAGTTTCTTTGATGGAAAAAATTGGATACAAGAAAAAAATAAAAATTAGAACTTGCGATTCTTTAGGCTATATTTTGGCAAATGACTTGATTTCAAAAGATGATTTGCCATGTTTTAGAAAAAGTACAATGGACGGCTATGCCATAAATTATAAGGATAGTCTTGGGGCTACTGATTCGATTCCTTCAATGTTAAAAGTTGTTGAAGAAATCCAAATGGGAAATATTCCCCAAAAAATATTAAAAAGAGGTGAGGCCTCAAAAATTTATACTGGCGGTATGGTTCCAGAAGGGGCAGATGCGGTTTTACCCATAGAATTTACAGAAATTTTGTCAAAAAAATTAATTTCAATAAGTAAGCCTGTGGTTTTTATGGAAAATATCATAGATATTGGCGATGATTCAAAAATTGGAGATATTTATGAAAAAGAAGGAAAAATCATAGATCCTGAAACAATAGCCATGGCTGCAAGCTTGGGCTATGAAAAAATTGAAGTTTATGACAAATTAAAATGTAAAATTTTATCAACAGGAGATGAAATTATTCCAGTAAATTCAAAACTAGTCCCAGGAAAATCAAGAGATATTAATTCCTACATGCTTTATTCACTGCTTAAAAATATGGGAATTGATGTTATTTCTATGAAACATCTAGAAGATAAAAAAGAACTTATAAAAAAAGAGCTTGAAGAAGATTTGGATTTTATAATAATTTCTGGATCATCCTCAAAGGGAAATAAGGATTTTGTTCCAAGTATTTCAAAAGAATTAAATCCTGGAATTATCTACCATGGAATTTCTATAAAACCTGGAAAGCCAACAAGTTTAAGTCAAAATAACAATACAATGATTTTGGGACTTCCTGGAAATCCTATTAGTGCCTATGCAGTTTTTAGGACGATTTTTCAAAAAGCCTATGAAAAATATTTTAAAATTGACGAAAATTTAAAAATAAAATGCAAAATCGAAAGAAATATTGCAAATACTTCAGCAAAAACAATGATTTGTCTTGTGGAAATAAAAAAAGAAAGAAACGAGCTTGTGGCAAGTCCTATTTTTGGATTTTCCAACAATATTTCCCTGCTAAAAAAAGCCAAGGGTTATATTGTTATTGATGAATATGTTGAAGGAATAAAAGAAAATGAAAAAGTGTGGGTGAATCTTATTAGATGAGAAATATTTATTTAGATACAAAAGAATTAGAAGAGGCAATAGAGATTTTCCACGAAAATATTGGAGAATTTTTTGCAGATGAAAAAAGTGAAATTATAGATTCCAAGGATGCCTTTGGAAGAGTTTCAAAAGAAGCGATTTTTGCAAAATATTCATCACCAGCCTACCATTCATCAGCTATGGATGGGGTAATGGTTAAAAGTGAGATGACAAAACTTGCAAGAGAAAATAAGCCCTTGTTTTTAAAAAATGAAGATTTTATTTATTGCAATACGGGTTCTGCTCTTGTAAAACCCTATGATGCAGTGATTATGATAGAAGATGTAAAAATTCAAGAAGATGGAATTGTAATTTTAAAACCTGTAAATGCTTGGGAAAATATAAGAATCCAAGGAGAAGATGTAATCGAAAAAGATTTGATTTTTACATCTTACCACAGATTTAGGTCGGTTGATCTTTCGGTTTTAATTTCTGCAGGAATAAATGAAGTCGAAGTTTTAAAAAAACCAATTATTGGAATTATTCCATCTGGAAATGAAATAATTGATAACAAAAAAGACTTGGTTAAAGGAAAAATTATCGAATCAAATTCTTCCATGTTAAAATCTATGGCAAAAGAGTGTGGATTTGAGACGAAAATTTATCCCATTGTAAAAGATGAAAAAGCACAAATTAAAAAGGCTCTTATTAAGGCTCAAAAAGAATGTGATTTTGTAAGCTTGATTGCAGGAACCTCAGCGGGAAGCAAGGATTATACAAGAGAAATTGTGGAAGAAATGGGAGAGGTTTTTGTCCACGGACTTTCAATAAAACCAGGAAAACCTGCAATTCTTGGAAAAATTTCCCAAACTCCATTTGTTGGCCTTCCGGGCTATCCGGTTTCAACTCATATAGTTTTTGATAAAATTGTTCTTCCTACTCTTCTTAAAAAAATGAGAATTATTTCTGATGATAAAATTAAAATTAAGGCAAAACTTACCAAACCTGTAATTTCTTCATTAAAAAACAGGGAATATATTAGGGTAAAAATTGGTTTGGTTGATGGAGAAATTATTGTGACACCACTTGATAGAAAGGCTGGATCTCTTTTTTCTCTATCAGAATCAGACGGTTATTTAATTATTGATAGAAATATCGAAGGCTATAATAGGGGAGATTTGGTAGAAGTCACCCTTCATAGACCAATTCCAAAAAAAGTTTTTGAAAACAGGATGGTTTCGATTGGATCTCATGATATAGTTTTAGATATTTTAAATGATTTATTTGCAAAAGATAATAAGCTTACAAGAATTTCCTCATCCCACGTTGGTTCTTTGGCAGGACTCAAGGCCCTAAGCCAAGGCGATTGTTTGCTTGCTCCTTCTCATTTGCTAGATCAAAATGGAACTTATAACAATGAGGCAATTGATTTATTTTTTGAAAAAGATGAGGTTTCAAAAATAAATGTGGTTGGTCGTAGGCAGGGAATTTTTGTTCAAAAAAATAATCCATTAAAAATAAAAACCATAGAAGATCTTTTAGATAAAAAAATGGTCAACAGGCAAAGAGGAGCAGGTACCCGTCTATTGTTTGACTATTTGTTAAAAAAGAAAAATATTGATCCAGAAAAAATAAACGGCTATGACAACGAGGTGACAACTCACTTATCAGCTGCCCTTGCAGTAAAAAATGGAGATTGTGATTTTTCAATTGGAGTTGAATCAGCTGCCATAAAAATGGATATAGATTTTATTTACCTAAAAGATGAAGAATATCAATTTATAATAAAAAAAGAAAATTTAAAACTTGAATCCATCAAGGATTTGGTTGAAGTTTTAAAGTCAAAGGAATTTAAAAGTAAAATGAAGACCATTGGTGGGTATAATACTAATGAAAGTGGAAATATTTTATAGGAGGAAAAAAATGAAAATTAAAAAACTAAATTTGTTAGTACTTGCAGTCCTATTTGCTTTTACAGGATGTGGAAAAAATTCTGGGGATGCAAAAGTTGAATCAAATTCGAATTCTTCAAACAAGGAAGCTGTAGTAAGCTCAAATGAAAAAAATAAGGAAGATAAAATCGTAAGACTTACTACAACAACTTCTGTTAACGATTCAGGTTTGATGGATTATTTGAGAGATGATTTCAAAAAAGACACAGGTCTTGAAATGGAAATTGTTTCAAAAGGAACAGGAGCTGCAATCGAAGATGCAAAGGCAGGAAATGCTGATGTAATTTTGGTTCACTCAAAAGATGCAGAAGAAAAATTTATTGAAGAAGGATATGGACTTGAAAGAAAGTCTTTCATGCACAATTTCTTTGTAATAGTTGGACCAAAAGATGATCCAGCAGGAATCAAAGGAAAAGATGCAGAAGAAGCTTTCAAATTGATAAATGAAAAGGGCGAAAAATTTGTATCAAGAGGAGATGAGTCAGGAACTCACAATAAAGAATTAAAAATTTGGGAAAAAGCAGGTGTTGATGTTGACGAATTATCAAAAAAAGATAATTACAACTCACTTGGAGATGGAATGGGAGCAACCCTAACATTTGCATCAGAAAATAACGCCTATACTTTAACAGATTTATCAACATTTTTAACCATGGAAAATGATTTGGATTTGGAAGTTTTAGTTGACCAATCAGATGCCCTTAAAAATGTTTATTCAATTATTATAGTAAATCCTGACAAAGTAAAAGGAACAAACCCAGATGTAGCTAAAAAATTCCAAGATTGGATGCTATCAGATAAGGCAAAAAAATTAATTAGCGAATACGGAAAAGAGGAATATGGTCAACAACTTTTCTTCTTAGGAGAATAGGATGAATGAAATTTATTCCATTGTTTTATTGACCTTAAAAATTTGTATAATTTCAACGATAATATCTGGAATTTTTGCGACTTTTTTGGCATTTTACCTTGGATTAAATGAAAATAAATTTATAAAAATTTTAAAAATAATTATCAATGCCTTTACATCCTTGCCACCGGTAATAGCAGGAGTTTTTGTATATATTTTATTTTCAAAAAATGGAATATTTGGAAAACTTTCTTGGCTTTATACACAAAAAGTTATAATAATTGCCCAAATTCTCATAGTAACACCAATAATTTGTGCAAATATATATCCAGCAGTAGAAGAAATTAGAAATTCATTTGTAGAAACTTGCTTAGGACTTGGAATTTCAAAATTTAAAATGTATAGGCAGTTAATAAAAGAAAGCTCTTATTCGCTTTCTTCGGCTCTTATAACAGGATTTGGCAGAGCTATATCAGAAGTAGGAGCTGTAATGATTGTTGGAGGAAATATAAGATATAAAACTAGGGTTTTGACATCCGCAATAGTTCTTGAAAATAATAAGGGAAACTATTCTATGAGTATAAAACTTGGAATTATTCTTATGCTAATTTCCTTTGGAATTTCTATTTTTGCAATGATTTTTTCTAGGAGAAATGATGATAAAAATAAAAAACGTACAAGCTGAAATTTATGAAAAATTATTATTTCACATAGAAGATTTCACTTTCTATGATGGAAAAAAATATATTTTAACTGGAGAAAATGGAGCGGGCAAATCGACATTATTAAAGTCTTTTATTGGAATAAATACCTTTGTAAAAGGAAGTATTGAAAATGATAAAAATATAGTTTATCAAGCTCAAGATCCCTTTATCTTCAAAAAAACACCAAGAGATAATTTTAAAATAATAGGAAAAAATATCAAAAATATAAAAAAAGACTTGGAATTTTTTGCAATAGAAAATTTATTAGATCAAAATATAGACAGCTTATCAGGAGGGGAAAAGGAAAAAGTAGTTTTTTTAAGGACTATGTTAAAAGCAAATCAGACTTTGCTACTAGATGAACCCTTTTCTCAAATGGATAAAAAATCAAGGATTGATGCAAATATATTTTTGGATAAGCGGCTAAAAGAGAAAGAAGATAGGATGATAATTATAATAAGTCATGATAATTTAGACGATTATAGCTTTGACTATCACATAGAATTAAAAAATAAGCAGCTTAAATTAATGTAAGCTGCTTTCTAATTTTCCGATTTCTTTTATTAAATTTTCAACATCACAAGTACTATAATTTGAATTTGAAATTTCATTTATGGTATTTACAATATTTGATAAATCTTTTGGGTTTGTAGCAAACAAACACATTCCTGCCGAATCAATTATTTTTAAATAATCCTTAGGAATATTTTTTCTTTTTTTATCTGATAAAGATTTTATTTTATATTTTTTCTCTAGATATTTTCTACCACAAGCCAAATCACTATAAATTTCATCTTTTTTATCACTTACGATTTTTTTTGTAATATTATCCAATTGGTCGATATTTAAATTTTCGAATTTATAAATATGGTTTAAATATTTATATGCAAATTCTATGCTTTTTGATAAGCCATAAATATCAATTCCATACTCATCAAGTCTAGTTTTTATTTTATTTAATTTTTCTAAATCGTCATCATTATAAGAATTTTTAATTGAAAAAAGATTTTCTTTTTCGTGAGATTTTTTATCAAAACAACCCAAAATACATCCATCACATTGTCTATTGAGATTGTTTTTAAAAATTGATGGGATATTTATCTTTCTTAAATTATTTTTTTTAACTGAAATGGAAATTACATTTTTTTCATACAAAAGATTTGAAAGATTTTTTGAACAACCACGGTATTTATCTTCAACAAGCCTTGCCAAATTATCGTTTTTTATAGTTGAATTTGTAATATAAATAGAATATGAATCATCTCCATATTTTTTCCTTAAATAATTAAAAGTAGAAGAGTTTGAATGATTTTTATTAGAATTTTCATTAAATAAAATTTTATCTTTATCAATATAAATTTCTACAGGAAAATCAGACTTATTTAACAAAACAAGTCCATCATAAGAATTTGATTTAAGAAAATAAGAAAAATCTCCTCCCATATTTTTGTAGGAAATTTTACCTGAATCATTTTTTCCCATAATTATAAATTTAGAAATTGGATTTTTATATTCGATGATTGAAGATGTAAAAATCATCCAAGGATTTTTAAAATTTTTGTTTTTATTTAAAAAAAACAAAGAAAGAGCAAATCCTCCCATATAAAAATCCATATTTTTTTTATCAATATATTCAATTTCATATTTCTTTTTTTCTAGATCTAGCAATAATATTTTATAAAATTTTTCCATATCTTCCTCTTTTGATTACATTGTACTATTTATAAAAAAATTTGTAAGAATTTAATTAAATCAAAAATAATTTTAAATATCTAAAAGCCTTTAAATTACTTGACATATATATACTAAGAGTGTAAAATTAATAAGGATTGGCGTAAGGCCAATTTTTAAGATGATTAAAATTTAGAAAAAAAGGAGGTGCATTATGCCTACAATTAATCAACTTGTTAGAAAAGGTAGAAAAACTACTAAGGAAAAATCAGATACACCAGCTTTAGGTTATAACTTCAATACTCTTAAAAGAAGACAAACTAAATCTCAATCACCACAAAAACGTGGAGTTTGTACTTCAGTAAGAACAGTTACACCTAAAAAGCCTAACTCAGCTTTGAGAAAAATTGCCAGAGTAAGACTTACTAATGGTGCAGAAGTTCTTTCTTATATACCAGGAATCGGACACAATCTTCAAGAACACTCTGTTGTACTAATTAGAGGAGGAAGAGTAAAAGACCTTCCAGGTGTTAGATACCATATCATAAGAGGTACTCTTGATACAGCAGGAGTAGAAGGAAGAAAACAAGGTAGATCTAAATACGGAGCTAAAAAAGATAATTAGTAGTATTTAGATGTAGTGCATAATGTACTGAGATTAAAATAAAAGTATATGTGCACACGAACGGCTTTAAGGTCGTTTTTAAGGCCTTATGGTCGAGTACTAAAGATATTACTAAAATTGGTAAAGGAGGGAAGCAAAGTGTCAAGAAAAGGACATATACCAAAAAGAGAGGTAATGCCTGATGCAAAGTATAACGATAGAGTTGTAACAAAACTTATCAACAACGTTATGCTTGATGGTAAAAAAGGCGTTGCTACAAAAATAGTTTATGATGCTTTCGAAATAGTTGGAGAAACTTCAGGAAATGATCCATTAGAAGTATTCTACCAAGCTTTAGAAAATATTATGCCAACACTTGAAGTTAAAGCAAGAAGAATAGGTGGAGCTAACTACCAAGTACCTATGGAAGTTAGACCAGAAAGAAGACAAACTTTAGGTTTAAGATGGTTAGTTAATTTCTCAAGAGCACGTGGAGAAAAAACTATGGTAGAAAGATTATCTAAAGAAATTTTAGATGCATCAAACAATGCTGGTGCCAGCGTTAAACGTAAAGAAGAAATGCACAGAGCTGCAGAAGCTAATAAAGCTTTCGCACACTATAGATATTAGGGGGATCAATGTCAAGAGATGTCTCATTAAAAGCAACCAGAAATATTGGTATCATGGCGCATATCGATGCTGGTAAAACAACAGTAACAGAAAGAATGTTGTTTTATACAGGAAAGATATATAAAATCGGTGATACCCATGATGGTACAGCAGTAATGGATTCCATGGACCAAGAAAAAGAACGTGGAATTACAATTGGTTCTGCTGCTACAACATGTTACTGGAATGATCACAGAATAAACATCATAGACACACCAGGCCACGTTGACTTTACAGTTGAAGTAGAAAGATCTCTAAGAGTTCTTGATGGTGCTGTTGCACTTTTTGATGCGAAAAGTGGTGTAGAACCACAATCTGAAACAGTTTGGAGACAAGCTGACAAATATGACATTCCAAGATTTTGTTTCATAAATAAAATGGATGCTACAGGCGCTGACTTTTTCATGTCTGTAGATACAATAAAAGAAAAATTAAAAGCAAATGCAGTACCTATAGAAATTCCTATAGGAGCTGAGCAAGAATTTGAAGGTGTAGTTGACCTAGTAACAATGGAATCTGTAACATATAAAACAGAAGACTTAGGAGCTCACCCAATCAAAGGCGAAATTCCAGAAAATTTAAAAGAAAAAGCTGAAGAATATAGAACAAATCTTTTAGAAGAATTATCAGAAATTGACGATACAATAATGATGAAATATCTAGAAGGTGAAGAAGTTTCTGAAGAAGAAATCAAAGCTGCTATAAGAAAGGGAACAATTGAAAAGAAAATTTTCCCATGTCTATGTGGTTCAGCATACAAAAACAAAGGTGTTCAAGCACTTCTTGATGCCATAGTTGATTATATGCCAAGCCCACTTGATATACCTGCAGTTCAAGGAACTGACCCTAAAGATGAAGAAAAAATTCTTGAAAGAAAAGCTGGAGATAAAGAACCTCTAGCTGCCTTAGCATTTAAAGTAGTAACTGACCCTTATGTAGGTAAGTTAATTTATGCAAGAATCTATTCAGGAACAATTGAATCAGGTTCATACATCTACAATGCTACAAAAGGTAAGAAAGAAAGAGTAGGAAGAATCCTACAAATGCACTCAAACAAACAAGAAGAAATCGAAACAGGTTATTGTGGAGATATAGTAGCTCTTCTTGGACTTAAAAATACAACAACAGGAGATTCACTCTGCCTTCAAGATGACCAAATAATTCTTGAAAACATGGAATTCCCAGATCCAGTTATCTCAGTAGCTATTGAACCAAAAACAAGAGCAAGTCAAGATAAAATGGCAATAGGACTTCAAAAACTTGCAGAAGAAGATCCAACATTCGTTACAAAAACAGATGAAGAAACTGGACAAACAATAATTTCAGGAATGGGAGAATTACACCTTGAAATTATCGTTGATAGATTACTTCGTGAATTCAAAGTAGAAGCTAACATTGGTAACCCACAAGTAGCA
Organism: Anaerococcus vaginalis; assembly: GCA_018363915.1. Classification (GTDB taxonomy): domain Bacteria; phylum Bacillota; class Clostridia; order Tissierellales; family Peptoniphilaceae; genus Anaerococcus; species Anaerococcus vaginalis_C. The sequence continues at coordinate 725 of JAGZMY010000020.1, read as the reverse complement.
TACAGAGAATCTATAACACAACCTGCAGAAGCACAAGGTAAGTTTGTAAGACAATCCGGTGGTTCTGGTCAATACGGAGATGTTGTTCTTAGAATTATGCCAGGCGAAGAAGGAGCAGGAATCACATTCGAATCCAAAATCGTCGGAGGAGCAATTCCAAAAGAATATATCAAACCAGTTGAAGAAGGTGTTAGAGAAGCAGCTACTCAAGGTATCCTTGGTGGATATCCAATGGTTGATATGCACGTTGAAGTATTCGATGGTTCATACCACGAAGTAGACTCATCAGAAGTTGCCTTCCACGTAGCAGGATCTATGGCTCTTAAAAACGCAGTAGCAAAAGCTAAACCGATTTTACTTGAGCCAATGGAAAAAGTTGAAATTACTACACCAGATGAATACCTAGGAGATGTAATGGGAGATGTTTCATCAAGAAGAGGTAAGATTGATGGAATGAATCCAAAAGATGGAATTCATGTATTAAATGCTTTCATACCACTTTCAGAAATGTTTGGATATGCAACAGACCTAAGAAGTAAAACTCAAGGTAGAGCAACATATTCAATGCAATTTGATCACTATGCTCAAGTACCTGAAAGTGTAAAAGAAGAAGTATTAAATAAAAATTAGGAGGAAATAATGAGTAAAGCACAATTTGAAAGAAGCAAACCACATATTAATATCGGAACAATAGGTCACGTAGACCACGGTAAAACAACAACAAC
>JAGZMY010000059.1 GCA_018363915.1 Anaerococcus vaginalis | reverse complement strand
GCCAAACCCTTGCAGGGAGCAACAACCATTCGCTTTTTAAAAGTCAAGGGTAAATAAACTCGCTAACGCTCGCCCTTGACTTTTAAAATTTGAAATGAAAGTAACAATTAAGCCGACATACTGAAACAACAAAAATTAATTCAGTAGTCGGCTTTTTCTATTCTATCATTTCAAAACGCTCATTCACAAAGTGGATATAAAAATCTATTAAGCCTCCACCTAAAACAACAAAGAAAGAAAGAAAGGAAGTGATAAAAATGGCAGACAGTTTTCATTTTTCAGTAAAAATAATATCAAGAGGAAAAGGCAAAAGTGCAGTAGCAAGTGCAGCATATATAAGTGGAGAAAAAATAAAAAATGAATGGGACGGAGTAACCCATGACTACACAAGAAAAGAAAAAGTATTAGTAAAAAATATAATATTGCCTGATCATATACCAAAAGAATTTAATGATAGGTCTACATTATGGAATAAAGTAGAAATGGCAGAAAAAAATTCTAATGCACAACTAGCAAGACAATTCATAATAGGACTACCAAAAGAATTATCTTTAAGTGAAAATAAAAACCTAGTTGAAAGATTTATAAAAGAAAATCTAACATCACAAGGAATGATAGTAGATTATGCAATTCATGATGAGAGTCAAGACAAAAATGGAAATATTCATTGTCATATAATGACCATAATGCGACCCATAAACGAAAAAGGAGAGTTCTTAGCAAAGTCAAAAAAAGAATATATCCTAGATGAAAAAGGAGAAAAGATTTTAAACAAAAATGGAAAACCCAAAACAAGAAAAGTAGAACTAACAACATGGAACGATAAAGGCAATGTAGAAAAATGGAGAGAAAATTTTTCAAAACTTTGTAATGAATATCTAGCAAAAAACAAGATAGAAAAAAGAGTAGACCATAGGAGTTTTAAAAGACAAGGCATAAAACAAATACCAACAATACATCTAGGAGCAAGTGCTAGTGCAATGGAAAGAAAAGGGATAAGAACGGAAAAAGGAGATATAAATCGTGAAATAAAAAAACAGAATGAACTATTAAAAAACATAGGCAATGAAATAAAGAAAATAACATCATGGTTAGCAGGCTTTAAAGATAAGCTAAAAGAATCATATAGGGAATATAAAGACCAAAGTAAAAAGCAAATCGAAAATGAATCAGGACTCTTTAACCTCTATGAATATTTAAGC
>JAGZMY010000019.1 GCA_018363915.1 Anaerococcus vaginalis | reverse complement strand
GGACTTCAAAAATTGTTGATTTCTAAATTCCAAAATTCTAAAAACGCAAACTCGCTAACGCGATGACAGATAAATAGCTTAAAATTGTGCCAGTGGCACAATTTTAATATTTATCCCTCGGAATAAAACGAAGAATTAAAATTTAATTGAAGTTAATTTATTTAATGAAATATCATTGCTTTAAATTTTAGAGTGCGTTTTTTTGACGAATTTTAAAATTTGAAATCAAATTAATTTTTTCCGTATGATATTCTTAGCATGAGGATTTGTATACTTTATCAAAAGTCTGGGCTATGAGTTTTCTCATAGCTTTTTTATTTTCAAAACCAAAAGAAATTTTGAGAATTTAATAAAAAATTTTTTAATGTATAATGATTGTATGAGAATAGCAGAAATTAAAGATTTAGATGAAATAATGGTAATAATAAATGATGGGAAAAAAGCTTTGAAAAAAGATGGAGTTGATCAATGGCAAAATGGACTTCCTGATAGAAAGGGGATTTTAGAAAATATTTTGACGGGAGAAAGTTTTGTTTATGAAGAAAATGGAGAAATTTTATCTTTTGCTTTTTTGAAAAAATCTTATGAAGAAGATTACAAAAACATTGAAAATGATTTTAAAAATCATGGACCATTTTTTACTATTCACAGATTGAGTGTGAAAGAAAGTGCAAAAGGTAAGGGCTTTGCTAATAGATTTTTTGAAGAAATTATTTCTTATGGAAAAAATTCAAAAATGAATTCAATTAGGATTGACACTCATCCTGATAATTATAAAATGCAAAGTTTAATTAAAAAATTTTCTTTTGAAAAAATTGGAATTTGTACTGTTGATGACAAAATTAAAAGGTCTAAAAGATTTGTGTATGAGTTGATTTTATGATAAATAAAAAACAAAAATTGATTGTGGAAGATGCAAAATATCCTTGTGCAGTTTTGGCAGGCCCTGGTACGGGAAAAACTTTCACAATTGTTCAAAAAATTATTTCTTTAATAAAAAATGACGGGATCAGTCCTAACAAAATCCTTGTGACTACTTTTACAAAAAAGGCAGCGAATGAGCTTATTGAAAGGGTGGAATCAGGTCTTAAAAAAGAGAATATTTATGCTGATACTTCAAATATGTTGATTGGAAATTTTCATTCTCTGGCTCTTTCTTTTTTGAAAGAATATAAATCCTTTACGAATAAAATTTTTGATCCTTTGGTTATCGACTCTCATATTGAAGGATATTTGATTGAAAAAAATATGGATATTTTTGAAAATATTCCGAATTTTTCAAAATTTATTTCTTATAATGAGGTCGGACAAATTCAGGGGATTTTTGCGAATATTACTAATAATTTGGTCGACTTGGATGAACTTCGCAATTCTAATAATCCCCGTGACATTTTGGCTTTGGAAATTTATTTGGCATGGGCAAATTTTCTTGATGAAAATGACCTTATAAATTATCAATTGATTTTAAAAAAATTTTATGATCTTTTAAAAGATCCTTTTTATGGAAAAAAAATTAGGGATAGGATTGATTTTGTAATAATTGATGAGTACCAAGACACAAATACTATTCAAGAAGAAATTTCTTTTAGCCTTTGTAAGGGCAAAAACCTTATGGTTTTTGGAGATGATGATCAGGCTCTTTATTCATTTAGGGGAGCAAGTCCTAAAAATTTGAGAGATTTTGATAAAACTTGCAAAATGAAGATGAAAAGAAAGGCGAATTTTTATCATCTTGATATTAATTACAGGTCTAATCAGGAAATAATTGACAAATCCAGACAATTTCTTGTAAATTCTAATGCTTTTGACCTTGAAAAAATAAAAAATCTTAGGGCGAATGTTAGCGAAAAAAATGAAAATTCTGTGGTAAGGGCTAGGGCAAATGAGTATGAAAATATTGAAAATATAGTAAAATTTTTGAACAAAAAAATAAATTTGAACCAAATAGCCTTTTTGTTTCCGTCTTTAAATAGTGATTATCCAAAATCTTTGCAAACTTATTTTGAAAATCATGGAATAAATGTTTTAAATAAATCATCGAAATTATTTTTCAAAAGAAGAGAAATTAGACTTTGCCTTTATGTTCTTATTTCAATTTTTTCAAAAAAACCCAAAAAACTTACTGGTTCAAATCCAGATAAGTACAAATGGACTCAAGAAACGAATTTCAAAAAATATCTTGTTAGCATTTTCGACGATAAAGAATTTACAAAAAACGAAGAATTAAATGCCTTTATAAAGGAAGAAAAATTAAATATTAAAGAAAATAAATCCTACACGGATATTTTATACAAAGCTTTTGGACTTGAAATTTTCAGGGAGATTTTGGATAAAAAAATTGACAAATTAAATTCGATAAGACAGCTTTCAAATATTGGAAAATTTACATCAATTTTATCAGATTTTACAAATCTTTGTGGCTATGATATAAATTATTACAAAAAATCAGTGGATTTAATTTATGGATATATTTTTTATCTTTTCAAAAATTCAGCCATAAGCGAATTTGAAAATTTTGATGCTCCAAAAAATTCTGTAATATTTTCTACAATTCATCAAGCAAAAGGACTTGAGTATGATGTGGTTTTTGTATCAAGTTTAAATGATAATCCAAGAAAAGATATGCGTGCATTTAGCCCAAAACTTGAGGCGAAAAAAGAAAGTGATTTTTTAAAAAATTATTATAGGAAGTATTATACAGCCTTTACCAGAGCAAAAAATCTTTTGGTTTTATTGGATAATTCCAAAAATCCCTACCTTAAAAATTTTGCCTTTTCATTAAATTCGTCTTCAATATTAAAAACCATAGATTTTAAATTCAAAGAAGATGTTGTAAAAAAAGAAATTTTGGCATATACAACGGATATTTCAATTTACAAATCTTGTCCATTAAAATATAAATTTATAAGAGTTTTGGATTTTAAAAAAGAAAAATCAAAATCTTTGGAATTTGGTTCAAAAGTTCACAGCCTTGCCGAATATCTTACAAATTTAAAAAAAGAAAATCTTTCTTACCATGCAATAAATGACTTTATAAAGGAAAACAAAGAATTTCAAAAACCAATTGAAAATTTTGTAAATAGAAATTTTCCGATAAAATATTCGGAAATGAATATAAAACTTGATAGATTTTCCTATATTTTGCAAGGAAATATTGATATAATCCTTGACGATGGAACAATTATCGATATAAAAACTGGAAGGGCAGATGAAAATAATTTAATTTCTTACAAAAACCAACTACTTACTTACTACAATTTGTTAGTTTATAATAATAAAAAAGTAAACAAGATGATCTTATATTTTATTGAAGAAGACAAACTTATAGAAGTAGAAAAATCGGATTTTGATATGAAAAATATAGACGAAATAGGAAAAAATATAGTAGAAAAAAATATTGAAATAAAAACACAAGATAAAAGACAATGCAAATTTTGCCCTATGGCGCATTTTTGTGGAAGAACTTGATTAAGTCCTACTAAGCAATACAATTTTTTAAGGTGATAAAATGAAATCTCAAATGTTAAAAGGAGTTATCGAAGGGGTAATTCTAAAAATAATCAAAGACAAAGAAACTTATGGATATGAAATTGTAGAAACCCTAAGACTTAACGGTTTTTATAATATGACTGAATCTACAGTCTATCCTATTTTGCAAAGATTATCGAAAAAAGGTCTTATATTTTCTTCAAAAGAAAAATCAAAAGTTGGACCAAAAAGAAAATATTATTATATAACAGCAAAAGGCGAAGAATATTTATTAGGATTTATAGAAGATTTCCTAGAATTAGAAGAAAATGTAAGAAATATTTTAGGAGTTAAAAATGATAATGAGAGTAGATAAAATGATTGGAAACGCCAATCTTGATACTAGAAAAAATATAAAGAAAAATGCAAAAAAAGGCGGGCTTGTAATAAACGGAGAAATTATAAAAGATTCATCAGTAAAAGTTGATCCAAATATTGACGAAGTAATCTATATGGGAGAGCTTGTCGATTATTTTGAAAATATTTATATAATGATGAACAAAAGAGAAGGATTAATTTGCCAATCAAACGAACTTGATGGAACTGTAATGAGTGATCTTGATGAATTTTATTTAAATTTAGATTTGGCAATAGCAGGAAGGCTTGACAAAGATACAACAGGACTTTTGTTAATGTCAACCGATGGAAAATTTATCCACAGAGTAATAAGTCCAAATTCAAATATTTGGAAAAAATACGAAGTAGAAACATCAAAAAAAATCGAACCTGCCCTAGTAGAAATTTTTAAAGAAGGCGTATATATAAAAGAAGATGATTATTACGCAAGAAGTGCAAAATTAGAAATAATTGAAGATAAAAAAGCCTACGTTTACGTAACAGAAGGAAAATTTCATTTAGTAAAAAGATTATTTTCAAATAACGATAACGAAGTAGTAAAACTAAAAAGACTTGCAATAGGAAAATTGCAATTAGATAAGACCTTAAATCCAGGAGAATACAGAGAACTTACACAAGAAGAAAAAGAATTATTTACAAAAGAACAATAAAGATGGATTATTTCCATCTTTTTTATTTGAAAAATTTAAAATTTAAAATGATTTCAAGATTTTATTTTAAAAAATAACAATTAAAAAATAAAAAAATCTATGAATTTACAATGGTAAGAGAAAAATTTAAAAAAATAAAAAATATTAGATGAAATTGTTTGCATTTATAAATTTTATGTGCTACAATGAGGTTGTAATAAATATATTTGGAGAAGCGAGCACTTATTTTTTTATAGGGCTCGCTTTGTGTATTTGGAGGAAAAATGATTGATATAGTGGATTTGCTTTTTGATAATCCTTGTATTATGGCAATAAAAGATAATACGGATTTGAAAGAATGTATTAAAGATGATTACAAGAATAATAAAATAGTTTTTGTTCTTTATGGAAATATTGAAAATATAACCAATATTGTTGAAAAATTAAAAGACCATGACAAGATTGTTTTTGTTCATGAAGACCTTATTGAAGGACTTTCTTCATCATCATTATCTTCATCATTTATCAAAAAATACACAAATGCCGATGGAATTATTACAACAAGAAGTCAAAATGCTGCTTACGCAAGAAGAATAGGACTTTTATCCATACTAAGATTTTTTGTACTTGATTCCTTGTCCTATAAAAATGTAAAAGAAACTTTAAAAAAAGCAAATTGTGATCTTGTTGAAATACTTCCTGGTATTATGCCAAAAATACTAGATGATATAGAAAAAAGAACATCTATCCCAATTATTGCTGGAGGGCTTATTAGAGATAAAAAAGATGTTTTTGATGCCCTAAATTCAAAGGCGATTGCTGTATCATCATCAAATTATAATGTTTGGAAAATGTAAAAGGAGTTTGTATGACAAAGTATATTATGGCGTTGGATGCTGGAACCACAAGTAACAGAGCAATTATTTTTAACAAAAAAGGCGAAATAATGTCTGTTGCTCAAAAAGAATTTACTCAATTTTTCCCACACCCTGGTTGGGTTGAACATGATGCTACAGAAATTTGGTCTACTCAACTTGGAGTTTGTACTGAAGCAATTGCAAAATTAGGTATTGAATCAAAAGACATTGAAGCTATAGGAATTACAAACCAAAGAGAAACAACAATAGTTTGGGAAAAAGCAACAGGAAAACCAGTTTATAATGCAATCGTTTGGCAATGTAGAAGAACAGCTGATATGGCTGACAAATTAGTAGAAGATGGTTACAGAGAAACAATTCAAAATAAAACTGGACTTGTAGTTGACCCATATTTTTCAGCAACAAAAATTAGGTGGATTTTAGACCATATCGAAAATGGACAAGAAAGAGCAGAAAACGGAGAGCTTTTATTTGGTACAGTTGATACATGGTTAATTTATAACTTAACTCGTGGAAAAGTTCACGTAACAGACTATACAAATGCATCAAGAACTATGATATTTAATATTCATACTCTTGAATGGGATGATGAACTTCTAGAGATTTTAAATATTCCAAAATGTATGCTTCCAGAAGTTAAACCATCAAGCTATGTTTATGGAAATACTTTTGCTGGATATTTTGATGGCGAAATTCCTATAGCAGGAATCGCAGGTGACCAACAAGCAGCTTTGTTTGGACAAACATGTTTTAACAAAGGGGATGCAAAAAATACTTATGGAACTGGTGCATTCTTACTTATGAATACTGGCGAAGAAGCTGTAAAATCTGACAATGGACTTGTAACAACAATTGCTTGGGGACTTGAAGAAGGAAAAGTAAATTATGCTCTTGAAGGATCAATCTTTGTTGCAGGTTCTGCAATTCAATGGTTAAGAGATCAATTAAGAATTGTTGATGCAGCTGATGATACTGAATATATGGCTACAAAAGTTGACGACACAAATGGATGTTATGTAGTTCCAGCTTTCACAGGACTTGGTGCTCCATATTGGGATGCTTATGCAAGGGGAGCAATCGTAGGAATTACAAGAGGAACTAGCAAATACCATATTGTAAGAGCAACTCTTGAGTCCCTTGCATATTTAACAAACGATGTATTAACAGCAATGGCAAAAGACTCTGGTGCACCACTTAAAGAATTAAAAGTTGATGGAGGAGCAAGTGCAAATAATTTCTTAATGCAATTCCAATCTGATATGATTCAAACAAAAGTTGAAAGACCAGAAACTCTTGAAACAACAGCTCTAGGTGCTTGCTACTTGGCAGGACTTGCTGTAGGATTCTATCAAGATCTTGAAGAAATTAAAGAAAACAGACTTGTTGATAGAGAATTTACACCAGAAATTTCTATTGAAGAAAGAGATAAAAAAGATAGAAACTGGCAAAGAGCTATGCAAAGGGCCTTTGGATGGGCAAATCACTACGAAGAATAATTTTACAAAGATTATATAATGTAATATAATAAAATTAACAATAAAATAAGACGATGAGAAAGCGAGTTAAAGTAGGCCCTACTTTAACTTGCTTTTTTTTCATTTAAATTTATTTGAAAGGAAGAAATATGTTTGATGCAATAATTATAGGAGCAGGAGTAACGGGTACTTCTATTGCCTACCAACTATCAAAGAAAAAAGGAAAATTTCTAGTTTTAGAAAAAAATGAAGATGTTTGCACAGAAACTTCAAAAGCAAATTCTGCAATTTGCCATGGTGGTTATGATGCAGAGCCTGGAACAATGAAGGCAAAAATGAATGTAAGAGGAAATCACATGATGGAAGATGAAGCCAAAAAATTATCTTTCCCTTACAAAAAAATTGGAACTTTTGTTCTTTGTCATAGCGAAGAAGATATGCCAAAATTGCAAGCTCTTTATGATCAAGGAATTGAAAATGGCGTTTCTGGAATGGAAATTTTAAACAGAGAAGAAGTTTTAAAAATGGAACCAAATATAACAGATGATGTTGTGGCTGCTTTGTATGCAAAAGAGGCAGGAATTGTTGATCCATTTTTGATGAACATTGCTTTTGCAGAAGTTTCTAATATTAATGGAGTTTCTTATAAATTTTACGAAAAAGTTATAAAAACTGAAAAGAAGGACGGATATTGGGAAGTTTCTACTGAAAATAATACATATCAAACCAAGGCAGTTATAAATGCTGCTGGAGTATATTCAGATGAAATCCACAATCAAGTTTCAGATGAAAAATTTGAAATAAAAGCAAGACGTGGAGAATATTTACTTTTGGATAAGGATACAAAAGGATTTGTAAATCATGTAATGTTTAATCTTCCTACTGAAAAAGGTAAGGGAATTTTGGTATCTCCAACAATCGATAACAACACTCTTGTAGGACCAACTTCTGACTTTATAGATGATAAGCACGACAGACGTTCAACAAGAGAACACATTGAAGAAGTTATTGAAAAATCAAATCACACTGTAAAAAATGTTCCTGTAAGAATGGTTATAACTTCATTTTCTGGAAACAGAGCTCATGAAGTAGGTGGAGATTTTATTTTAAAAGAAAGTCTTGATGGATTTTTTGACTGCGTAGGAATTGAATCCCCTGGTCTTACATCAGCTCCAGCTATTGGGGAATATATGTCAAATCTTGTAAGTGAAAAATTAAATCTTGAAGAAAATAAAGATTTTACTTATGATAGAAAACCTACTCCAAAAACTAGTGAATTAAGTCTTGAAGAACATGACGAATTAATAAAAAAAGACAAGAGATATGGCAAAATCATTTGTAGGTGTGAATCTATAACAGAAGGCGAAATTGTGGATGCAATCAATCGTCCTCTTGGGGCAAGAACTGTTGATGGAATCAAAAGAAGAGTAAGGGCTACAGCAGGAAGATGCCAAGGAGGATTCTGTTTGCCAAGAGTTATGGAAATACTTGCAAGAGAATTGGGCGAAGACTATGACGATGTAGTAAAAAATGGAAAAGATTCTTACTACATAAAAGGACATGTAAAGTAAGGAGCATTTAAATGAAAAATTATGATTTAGTAATAATAGGTGGAGGTCCTGCAGGACTTGGAGCTGCTGCTCGTGCCTATGATGAAGGAATTGAAAATATACTTATAGTTGAAAGAGATGAAATGCTTGGAGGAATTTTAAATCAATGTATCCACAATGGTTTTGGTTTACACAGATTTAATGAGGAACTTACAGGTCCAGAATATGCCCAAAGATTTATAGACGAAGTTGAAAAAAGAGATATTGATGTTTTATTAAATACAATCGTAATAGATTTTGCAAATGATAAAACTATAACCTTGATGAATGAAGAAAATGGAATGTTTACTTTAAAACCAAAGGCAGTTATCCTTGCAATGGGTTGTAGGGAAAGACCAAGAGGAGCATTAAATATTCCAGGAAGTAGACCGGCAGGGGTGTTTTCAGCAGGAACAGCTCAAAGAATGATAAATCTTGAAGGCTATATGCCAGGAAAAAAAGTAGTTATTTTGGGTTCTGGTGATATTGGTTTAATAATGGCAAGAAGAATGACCCTAGAAGGAGCAGATGTTCAATGTGTTGCTGAAATTATGCCATTTTCTGGAGGATTAAAAAGAAATATAGTTCAATGTTTAGACGATTTTGGAATTCCACTTTATTTTAATACAACAATTTCATCAATCGAAGGAGATGAAAGAGTTACAGGTTGTACTCTTTCACAAGTAGATGAAAATATGAAAGTGATTCCTGGAACAGAAAAACACTTTGACTGCGATACAATTTTACTTTCAGTAGGACTTTTACCAGAAAACGAACTTACTAAAGAAGCAAAAATTGAAATTGATCCAAAAACAAAGGGTGCAGTAGTTTCAGATAGGCTAATGACAAATGTTGATGGAGTATTTGCAGCAGGAAATGTTCTACACGTTCACGATTTAGTAGATTATGTAACAGAAGAAAGTGAACTTGCAGCTAAAAACGCAGCAGATTATATTAAAGATAATTTCCAAAAATCTCAAAAAGAAGCGATTTATTTAAAAGCAGGAGATGGAATTTCTTATACACTTCCACAATATATAAATCCAGATACCATGCAAGATGAAGCTATAATTAGATTTAGGGTAAACAATGTTTATCAAAATAGAATTTTAAAAATGTTTGTCGACGGTAAGGAAGTAACAAAGAAAAGAAAATTAGTTTATGCTCCAGGCGAGATGGAAAATTTAATTTTAAAGAAAAAAGATATAGATGAAAATGCAAAAGAAATAGAAATAAAATTGGAGGAAATATGAAAAAGGATTTAACTTGTATAAATTGTCCTCTAGGCTGCCTTGTGACAGTAACAATGGATGAAGAAGGAAATATAACCGATATTACAGGGAATACCTGTAAAAGAGGAGAAGTTTACGCTAGAAATGAAGTGAAAAATCCAGTAAGGGTTGTTACATCAACTGTAAAACTTGATGGTGGAAAAGAATATTCAGTTTCAGTAAAAACTGCCGATGCAATTCCAAAAAATAAAATGAACGAAGTAATGGATGAAATAAATAAGGCAAGTATTACAGCTCCAGTTCATGTTGGAGATATTGTTATAGAAAATATAGCAGATACAGGAATTTCCTTAATAGCTACAGCAAATAGAAAATAAAATTAAATTAAAATTGCATTAACTAATAAAAGTGATGAAAATAGAATTTTCTATTCTCATCACTTTTCTTTTACTTAAATTTTTTATTTAATTTTTCTATATCAGCCTTTATTGAAAAATATATTAATGTCCAAATAATCAAGTAAATAATGATAAAAAATACTAAAGAAATAACAGCGGATTGTATATTTGGTAGCCATTTTAGATAAAATCCTACTATTATAAAATATATGGCTAAAACTGAAAAATGTAAAAGACTTGCCTTTAATAAATTATCTTCTCTTATTATCTTATTTCCGATAAAAGCTACTATTCCAAAACCACCGTATAAGATTATCTCAATAATTCTTGCCTTTAAAAGTGAGTCTTGTCCATTTAAAAATTCTGGAACTCCCAAAGTGATTTCTCCTATAGCAAGGGAGATAAATATTTCTATGATACTTCCAATACCAACTCCTATTAAAAATGATGCTAATAAATTTTTTAAATTTTTCATAATTTCCTCCTAAAATCCTAAGGCTTTTTTAAATTCTTTTAAATATCTTCTAGAAACATAGGAAATGCTTCCGTTTTTAAATTCCACTGCTATTGTTCCTTTAAAAGAAAGGTCTAGTTTTTTTACATAATCAAGATTTATAATTTCATATCTTGAAATTTTTATAAATTTATTTTTATTTAGCCTTTCATAAAGTTCGTAAAGTCTAATTCTTGACTTATACTCACCGTTTTTGCTTTCAATAAATACATTTTTATCCTTAGTAATGCACCTTATAATTTCCTCATATTCCAAAAGATAAATTTCATCATCTTTAAAAACAACAAGTTTATCAATATTGGTAGTTTCAAGACTTCTTTTTATATTTTCAATATCTTCGTTATATGAAGGAGCGTAAATTTTTACAAGACTTTCATCTAAACTTTCATCAATTATTAATTCGACTTTCATTAAATCCTCCTTGTGTTTATATAATACATAAAAATTTTTACCTTGACTACAAAATTTGGACAAGCGGTCACTAAAAAGTTATAAGCGGTTTTTATCGAAAAATTTGAAGAAAATAAGTGTGGAATAAATAAATATTAAAATATTTTTATAAGCTTAGTTTTTATGAGGAAAAATTTAAAATAAATTAATTTTTTTGGAAAAATATTTTAAATTTTTGTTTTTTGAAATCGGCGAAAAGTATTGATAAAGCTTAATTTATAACGTTATCACATTAATAATTTACTGCGCTTGCAATTTATCTTGATAAAGTATATAATTAGATAAAACAAGGAGGAAATATGATTAAGTACATAATAAAGAGAATTTTACAAGCGATAGCAGTTTTGCTTTTGGTAACTTGTATTACTTTTTTTCTCATGAAGCTCGTGCCTGGTTCACCTTTTGCAAGTGAAAAATCTCAATCGCCTGAGGTGCTAGAGGCTTTAAATAAAAAATATGGATTAGACCAACCTTATTCTGTGCAACTAAAAAGATTTATTGTAAATGCTCTTCACGGAGAATTTGGTGTATCTTTAAAAATGCAAAAAAACAGACCAGTTATCGATATTATAAAAGAAATGCTTCCAACAAGTGTAAAACTTGGACTTATCGCACTTTTGTGGGCGACTTTGGTGGGAGTTCCTTTGGGTGCTCTCGCAGCTTATCACAGAGGCGAAAAGTTGGATTCATTTTTGAGGGTTTTGACAACCATAGGAATTTCCGCTCCTGGCTTTGTAGTAGCAACTCTCCTACTTTTATTTTTTGGTGTAAAATTAAAAATTTTTCCAACAATGGGACTTAACACTGTTGGCTCTTATTTTATGCCATGTTTTTCTTTAGGATTTTATCCTATGTGCTACATAGCAAGGTTGTCAAGATCATCAATGCTTGATGCAATTGGTCAAGATTATATTAGAACAGCAAGGGCAAAGGGAGTTTCTGAAGTAAAAATTTTATTTAAACACGCCCTAAAAAATGCTTTTATTCCAGTTTTAACTTATCTTGGACCACTTACTGCTGGAATTATTACAGGATCTATGGTAGTTGAATCAGTTTTTTCTGTTCAAGGACTTGGTAGATATTTTATTAACTCAGTTTTAAATAGAGATTATCCAATAATAATGGCGACAACACTTTTTTTTGCCTTTATGGTAATTGTTATGAATATGGTTGTTGATATTTTATACAGGTTTATAGATCCAAGAATAGACTTAACTAAAGGAGATTAGTATGGAAGATTTATTTAGTTTAAATTCAAAATTAAAATTAGAGGAATATGAATTTTCATCTGATGATTTTGAGCTTGCATCTGAAAGCTCAAAAGAAAATTTCATGACCAAAACTCCTCCAACTTCCTATCTTCAAGATGCCTTGCGAAGGCTAAAAGAAAACAAAGTAGCTATGGTTTCTATTGGATTTTTGATAATTGTTTGTATCTTTGCTTTTATCGGACCATTTTTGGTAAAAGGAGATTACACAACTCAATACAGAGGCGATGAAAATTTATTTCCTTGTCTTAGGTATCCTTTTGGAACTGATAAATTAGGAAGAGATTTGATGGTTCGTACAATGTATGGAACTAGAGTTTCACTTATAGTTGGAATTTTTGCATCATTTATTGTTTTGATAATTGGAACAATTTATGGAGCAATTTCAGGATATTTTGGTGGAAAAGTAGATGCTATTATGATGAGGATTTTGGATTTGATTTATTCAATTCCAGATGTACTTGTAGTAATATTATTATCAATTGGTATATCACAACCTATGAAATCTTTTGTGAATTCATCAACATCAGAATTTGCAAAAAAAATTGGTGTTTTAGGACCTGCTCTTATTTCAATATTTATTGCCTTTGGTCTACTTTATTGGGTAGGAATGGCAAGAATTATAAGAGGACAAGTTTTGATGTTAAAAAAACAAGAATTTGTTACAGCAGTTGAAGCTTTGGGTGGTTCCAAAAAAAGAATAATTAGAAGACACTTATTTCCAAATTGTATTGGACAAGTAATAGTTATGACTGCCATGCAAATTCCATCAGCAATATTTCTAGAATCATTTTTATCATTTTTGGGAATCGGAGTTTCAGCACCAATGACATCCCTTGGTGCTTTGGCAGCAGATGCTCTTGGAGGAATTTATTCCTACGCTTATAGATTAATAATTCCTTCTTTACTATTAAGTTTGATGATTTTATCATTGAATTTATTTGCAGACGGACTAAGAGATGCCTTAGATCCAAGGTTGAAAAAATAGGTGGCTTATGGAAAATATAAAAGAAAATAAAAAAGAAGTTTTAAAAATTGAAGATTTAAGCATATCATTTTACACACCTGTTGGAGAAGTTAAGGCAGTTGATTCAATAAATTATACCCTACACGAAAATGAAATTATGGGAATAGTTGGAGAATCTGGCTCTGGAAAATCTGTAGAAAGTTATGGCATAATGGGACTTTTACAAGAGCCGGGCAAGGTAAAATCTGGAAAAATTCTTTTTAAAGGAGAAAATGTTCTTGATTATGACAAAAATAAAATGAGTGAATTTAGGGGAGCAAAATGCTCCATGATTTTTCAAAATCCAATGACTTGCCTAAATCCAGTTTATACAATTGGAAACCAACTTATGGAAGCTTTGTTGGTACACAAAAAATGCTCAAAAGATGAAGCTTACCAAAAGGCTGTTGATATGCTTGATAGCGTTGGAATTTCAAATCCAAAAAGACGTATGAAACAATATCCTCACGAATTGTCAGGAGGAATGAGACAAAGGGTAATGATTGGAATGGGACTTATTTGCGAACCAGATATTTTGATAGCAGATGAGCCCACAACAGCTCTTGACGTAACAATTCAAGCGCAAATTCTTGAATTAATAAAAGAATTTCAAAATAAATCAAAAATGAGTGTAATTTTTATCACTCACAACCTTGCAGTAGTTGCACAAATTTGCGATACAGTTTCTGTAATGTATGCAGGAAGAATTGTAGAACAAGGAAGTGTAGAAGAAATATTTTACAATCCTAAACATCCTTACACCAAAGGACTTTTAAAATCAATGCCAAGAATTGATTCAAAAGAACAAGTAAGGCTTGAAAGTATAAAAGGAACTCCTGTGGATATGCTAAACCCACCAGAAGGATGTGGATTTTCGACAAGATGTGAACATTGCATGAATATTTGTCTAAAAAAAGAACCACCAATGCTTGAAATGGGAAATGGACACAGATCAAAATGTTTCCTACACATAAAGGAGTCAATAAATGGAAGATAATAAATTATTAATATGTGAAAATATAGTAAAACATTTTGAAGTTCAATCTTCCTTTAATAAAGTAAGCAAAGTTCATGCAGTAGATAATGTATCCTTTTTTATAAGAAAAGGAGAAACTCTTGGAATTGTAGGAGAATCTGGTTGTGGAAAAACTACACTTGGAAGAACGATTTTAAGATTACACGAGCCTACAAGCGGAAAAATTATCTATGATGGAGAAACTATTTTTGATAGCGAAAAAAATATTCGCCCAGAAATGTATAAATTAAGAAGAAAAATGCAAATAATTTTTCAAGATCCATCAGCATCCCTTGATCCAAGAATGACAGTTCAAGAAATTGTTGGAGAGGCTTTAGACATTCACGGCCTATACAAAAAAAATAGGCAGGAAAGAATAAATGAACTTTTAAGAACAGTAGGATTAAACGAAGAACACTCAAATAGGTATCCTCACGAATTTTCAGGAGGACAACAACAAAGGATAGGAATTGCAAGAGCACTTGCAGTTGAGCCAGAATTTATTGTTTGCGATGAGCCGATTTCAGCTTTGGATGTATCAATCCAAGCACAAATTGTAAATATGCTAGAAGATATGCAAAAAGAAATGGGTCTTACATATTTATTTATAGCTCACGACCTGTCAGTTGTAAAACATATTTCAGATAGGATTGGAGTAATGTATTTGGGAAAAATGGTTGAACTTGTTGATGCCGAAAGACTTTATGAAAACCCCTTACATCCTTACACCCAATCTCTACTCACAGCTATACCAGTTCCAGATCCCAAACTTACTAGATCGTTAAAAAGAATAAAGCTAGAAGGAGAAGTTCCATCGGCGATTAATCCGCCAAAAGGTTGTAGGTTTCATGAAAGATGTCCGTATGCGACAGAAATTTGTAAAAAGGAAGAGCCGGAGTTTAGAGAAGTAGAAGAAGGACACTATGTAAGTTGTCATAATTTAGGAGGTAATAAAAATGAAAATGAAGGCTAAATTGTTAGTTGGCTTGTTGAGTTTATCAATGCTGTTTACAGGATGTGGAGGAAACAATTCTAAAAGCAATGATAGTAGCAATTCTAATGTTGCAACAAACGAAGAAGAAGGAAAGAAAGATGGAGTATTGGATATAAATATTGCATCAGAACCTGAAACTATAGATCCACAACTAAACACAGCATCAGATGGATCAATAATGATCTCTCACATGTTTGAATCTCTATTAAGATGGGATGATGATGGAAAAGGAAATGCTGTTTTAAAACCAGGTATTGCTGAAAAATGGGATGTTTCAGAAGATGGACTAAAATGGACCTTTAAATTAAGAGATGCAAAATGGTCAGATGGAAAACCAGTAACAGCAAATGACTTTGTTTATGCTTGGAACAGACTTGTAGATCCAAAAACAGGAGCAGACTATGAATATATGCTTGATATGGTAAAAGGATATGAAGATAAAAAACTTGATATCTCTGCTCCAGATGATAAAACTTTTGTAGTAAATTTAAATGTAAAATGTCCATACTTTGAAGAAATTTGTGCTTTCCCAGCAGTAATGCCAGTTAGAAAAGATATTGTAGAAAAAAGTGAAACTTGGACAAACTCTCCTGATACATTAGTATCAAATGGACCATTTAAATTAGAAAAATGGGATCACAACCAAACTTTAACAATGGTTAAAAACCCAGAATATTATGATGCTGATTCAGTTAAGGCTGAAAAATTATCTTTCCATTTACAAGATGATCAAAACGCAATCTATGCTGCTTATAGATCAGGAGATTTGGATTTTGTAAACTCAGCACCACAAGAAGAAATTAAAAAACTTCTAGATACAAAAGAATTAAAGACTCTTCCATACGTAGGAACATATTTTGTATGTTTCAATACAGAAAAGAAACCATTTGACGATCCAAAAGTAAGAAAAGCATTCTCACTTGCAATTGATAGAAACTTTATAGTTGATCAAGTTACAGGAAGAGGAGAAAAAGCTGCTAGCGGTTTTGTACCAGCAGGAGTTTATGATGCAGATGGAGCTAAAGGCGATGACTTTAGAACAGTTGGTGGAGATTATTATTCAATAAAATCTGACGAATATGAAAAAAATATCAAAGAAGCCAAAAAACTTATGGAAGAAGCTGGATTTAAAGACGGCAAGGGCTTCCCACAAATTGATTATCTATACAATACAGATGATAACCACAAGGCTATAGCAGAAGCTTTACAAAATATGTGGCAAGAAAATCTAGGCGTTCAAGTTAATCTTCAAAACCAAGATTGGAATGTATTCTTGAAAGAAAGAAAAGAAGGAAACTACAATATAGCAAGACACGGATGGATTGCTGACTACAACGATCCAATGAGCTTTATCGATATGTGGTTAACAGGCGGTGGAAATAACGACGCTCAATATAAAAATGAAGAATTTGATAAATATGTAAAAGCAGCTAAAGCAACATCAGACCAAAAAGAAAGAATGGAAAATATGCACAAGGCTGAAGACATATTAATAAAAGATGATTCAGTAGTAGCTCCAATTTATTTCTATGTAAATCCATACATGATGAAACCAAATATCAAAGGAATGTACTACACACCACTTGGATATTTCTTCTTTAAATCAGCAACAGGATTCTAGAAAAAAATATAGTAAGTAGGGAAAATTTTATAAAATAAGTAAAATTTTTAAATCAATTCTTTAAATAGAAATTTAAGAATTTATAAAAAATCTATGGGTTTTTACTCATAGATTTTTTTTGTGATTTTTTTATGTTTTAAGCTTTATTGGAAAAAAATAAAAAAATTTAGAGAAATAGTTGATTAATATTAAAAAAAAATTATATAATAGGAAAAACAATTTATTATTTTAAATTAATCAATTAAAAGGATCTTGTATGACTTTTATTCAAATAAAAAATGTAAAAAAATATTATAAGCTTGGTTCAAATATTATAAAAGCTTTAGATGGAATTGATTTAACAATTGATAAGGGCGAATTTATTGCTTTGCTTGGGACTTCTGGCTCTGGCAAATCGACTTTGTTAAATATTCTTGCAGGTCTTGAAAGACCTTCTTTTGGAGATGTTTTATATAAAAATATTTCTTTAAATTCTTTGAGTGAGGAAGATATAACTAGATTTAGAAACTTAAATATTGGTTTTGTTTTTCAATCATATAATCTTATGCCTTATCTTACGGCTATAGAAAATGTGGCTTTGCCTTTAATTTTTAAAGGCGAAGGCAAAAAAGAAAGAGAAGAGAAAGCCTACCAAATTTTAAAAGACATGGGGCTTTCTAAAAGAGTTTACAATAAACCAAACGAGCTTTCTGGTGGACAACAACAAAGAGTTTCCATTGCGCGTGCTTTTGTGGGAAATCCAAATATTATTTTTGCTGATGAGCCTACGGGAAATCTTGATACAAAAACTTCTTTTGAAATTATGGAATTGATAAAATCAATTGTTAGAAAAAATAATCAAACCCTTATTATGGTAACGCATGATGAGGAAATGACAGAATTTGCTGATAGAACCCTTTTTATGAGAGATGGACTTATAGAAAAAATACATGAAAAATTAAGTATAGATGAGGTATTAAAAAATGGAAAATAATCAAGTTGAAAACAATACAAATTTTAATAAACAAGATGATTCTGCCAATGAGCAAGCTCAAATAAGAAATAAACCAAAATTAATTATTTCTTCATATAAAATCCAACCAAAAATGGTTGAAGCTGGAAAAGATTTTGATATAATTTTAACTTTGTATAATACGAATGCACAAAATGCTATATTTAATTTGAAAGTTTCTCTTGACCAAGCATCTTCAACTGAGCAAGTTTCTGGAAATAATAAAGCAGGTTCGGAAACTGCTTATGGGAATGAGGGATCCGTTTTTACACCAGTTGAAAGGTCAAATACTTTTTATAGGTCTGCAATTTATCCTTGGAATTATTCAACAGAAACTATAAAAATGAATGTTTTGCCTAATACAAAAGCTGGCAATTATCAAATGAGCGTTAATTTTGAATATGAAGATTATCTTGGCAATCAATATCAAACTACAGAAAGTATAGGAATACCTGTTGTAGCAACTGCAGCAATAAGTACAAGTGATATAAATATAGATGAACTATTTGTTGGAGAAGATACAAATGTTTCGATGAATATTTACAATACTGGCAAGGATAATTTGACAAATTTTATGTGCAAAGTCGAAGGAGAAGGATTTGATGTAGATGAAAATAGTCATTTTATTGGAAATTTTGCACAAGGAGCGAGCGAATCTTTTTCTTTTAATATGAATCCTAAAAAAGAAGGTCCTTTAAAGGGAAAAATAATTTTGACTTATGAAGATTCCAAGGGAGAGGTTCACAAGGAAGAAAAAACTTTTAAAAAACAAGTTCAAATGTCCCAAAATGAAAATGTGGATGAAAATGGCAACCCAATAGAATCTACCGAACAAGTAGAACAAGATTTTAATATGGCACCTGTTATAGGAATCGGCTCTATTTTTCTAATAGTTTTATTGATTTATTTTATAAGAAAAAGGAGTAAAAAGAAAAAAAATAAGGAATTAGATTTAGATGAAAATTAAAGATAGGATAGATATTGCCTTTAGAAATCTTTTGAGAAGAAAATCTAGAACTATTCTTACCATACTTTCAGTTTTGATTGGAACAGTGTCAATAATAATGATGATTTCCTTGAGTTTGGCGATGGCAAAACAACAAAGAGATATGGTTGAATCTTTTGGAGGATTGGAAAATATAGAAATAAGTTCTGACAAAGCACAAACTTCTATAAATCAAAGTAGCATAGGCAAGTTTAAAAAAATAAAACATGTAAAATATGTAATTCCTCATAAGGATTTATATACAGAAATTTTTTTGAAAAAGAATAAAGATACAAAACTTGAAGCAAATAATGGAATAAGCCTTATACCTGATAAGGTATTTGCTCAAATAAAATCTGACATGCTAGATTCAGGATCAAATTTAAATCCATCAGATGATTTGTCTATGATTTTGGGTTCAGACTATCACTTATATAAGATGAAAAAACAAGGTGAATCCTTTGAGCAAGAAGACGTTGAAGGCCTAAATATTTTAAAAGAAAAATTTATTTTAAGATTAGGCTATGAAGATATGGAAAATAATCCCACAGACGAAGAAGGAAATTCCAAGCCGACTTTCGCAGATCTTGAAATAAAAGTTAAGGGGATAATGAATGAATCAAGTTTTTTAGAAAAAAGTAGAATGTATATAAATGAAAAAACTTACAAAACTTTGCAAAAAGAAGATAAAAAATTGCAAAGCCCAAGCCTTGATGATATGAGCGAAAATGGAGGGAAAAAATCAAATTATTTGTACGAAAATATTACCCTTGTATGTGATGAATATGAAAATGTAAAAACAGTAGAAGATGAAGTAAAGTCGATGGGTTATCAAACATCATCATCAATAGATATGATAGAAGAGATAAATAAATCCACAAAAACAATAATGCTCATACTTGCAGGAATAGGTTCAATTGCCTTTATTGTAGCAGCGATAGGAATAATAAATACAATGCTTATGAGCATATACGAAAGGCAAAAAGAAATTGGTCTTATGAAAGTAATTGGCGCAAGCGTTTCAGATATAAAGACTATGTTTTTATTAGAATCAGGATTTATAGGATTTTTTGGAGGGCTTGTAGGCTTACTTATTTCTTATTTGTTAGGATTTATAGCAAATAAATTTTTGCTAGCAGGATTCGCCCAAGCCATGGATACAGCTTTGGAATTTAATATCCCAATTTGGCTAGGAGTTATGGCAGTGATTTTTTCATCATTTATAGGAATTCTAGCAGGCTATCTACCAGCAATAAGAGCAACAAAATTATCAGCAATAGAAACATTAAGAAGCAATTAAAAAATCCACAGGCATGAATGACCTGAACCCCAAAATCCGGAATACGGATGGAGGGGTTTTTGTATGCCAAAATACACAAAAGAATTTAAAATTAAACTAGTGAAGGAATACTTAT
>JAGZMY010000058.1 GCA_018363915.1 Anaerococcus vaginalis | reverse complement strand
ATACACCTGTTCCCATACCGAACACAGAAGTTAAGCCTTCTAACGCCGATGGTACTCGGAGGGAGACCTCCCGGGAGACTAGGAAGTTGCCAAACTTATAAAAATATCTTCTATTTTTAATAATAGAAGGTATTTATATAAGATTTTTTTATTTAGAGTGCTTAGGTAGCTCAATGGTGGAGCACCCGGCTGTTAACCGGTAGGTTGTGGGTTCGAGCCCCACCCTGAGCGCCAATGTTTCTTTAAATAGATATAGCTTCAAGTAGCTCATAACTTAGCAATTATTATAGCGCGGGGTGGAGCAGCTTGGTGGCTCGTCGGGCTCATAACCCGGAGGTCGTAGGTTCAAATCCTACTCCCGCAACCATGTGGCGAAGTAGCTCAGTTGGCTAGAGCATTCGGTTCATACCCGGAGTGTCAAGAGTTCAAGTCTCTTCTTCGCTACCATTTTTTTTATAAGCTCTTAGCTTATTAACCAGCATGGAGCTTTTAGGCTCCATGGTCAAGTGGTTAAGACACCAGCCTCTCACGCTGGTATCCCGGGTTCAAATCCCGGTGGAGTCACCACTTATATTTTTTTATAATTTTATGGCCCTATGGTCAAGCGGTTAAGACATCGCCCTTTCACGGCGGTATCCCGGGTTCAAATCCCGGTAGGGTCACCATTTTTAAATTTAAATTAAAAAGATTTTTATCCTTCGTTTTAGAGGGAAACCACCGTGTCACGACGGTATTGTTCTTCGGATTCGCCCCAAGGGCTCATCTCGAAGATTTAAAATCTTTCAGATTTTAAACCCCACAGGGGACAGGGTTCAAATCCCGGTAGGGTCACCATAATGACCTATCACCATTTGCAAAGCAAATGGCATGAAGGTCAGATGTCGCGGTGTTTCAAAGTTGCTAGTAACTTTGTCAACAAGCCGACTTTTAATTTTAAAATCAAAAAGAGATTTATCCTTCGTTTTAGAGGGAAACCACCGTATCACGGCGGTATTGTTCTTCAGATTCGCCCAAGGGCTCATCTCGAAGATTTAAAATCTTTCAGATTTTAAACCCCACAGGGGACACGAAAACTTCATTTTTATATCAAGGTAGTTTTCGGGATAAATTATCCACTGGATAATTTATCGGATTCAAATCCTAGTAGGGTCACCACATGGAAGTATAGCTCAGTTGGGAGAGCATCTGCCTTACAAGCAGGGGGTCACAGGTTCGAGCCCTGTTACTTCCACCATAATATTTTTATATTAGGCTGTTTTAATTATGGCTTAGTAGTTCAGCTGGTTAGAATGCCGCCCTGTCACGGCGGAGGTCGTGGGTTCGAGTCCCA
>JAGZMY010000018.1 GCA_018363915.1 Anaerococcus vaginalis | reverse complement strand
TTGCTTTTTTAAACGTGATAAAAAAATATAGCTGTTGGTTAACAGCTATATTAGTATATTATTATTTTTTTCTATTGTCAAATATTTTTTTATTTATTTTTCTTTTATTTCTAGAGAGCTTACTACGTAGTATTCTCTTGCCGAACTTATCATTGCTGCGTTTCCTATTCTCATGTATGGTGCTATGAATTTTTTATTGTAGGCAAATAGGCCTGTTACGTATGAAAAGTTTTCTAAACTTGCTTTTTCTTTTTCCATTTTTATAAATTTCATTGGGCTTACTGTGTAATATTCTTGGTAAATGTAATTTTTATTTTTTATTTCTTCTAAGATTTTTTCAAATTCTTTTTTTGTGTGTTCTTTTCCTACGTAGATTCCGTGTGATGCGTAGCCTTGGATTGGTTTTAGTATATATTTGTCCTTGTTTGCTACCAATTTTTCTCTGTCTTTTTCGTAATTTAATTTTTCTGTATATGGTATGTGATTTTTTATAAATTCATTTTCTTTTTCTGATAGAATTTTTTGGCTTTCTTCTAGTCTTAGGATTCTAAATATATCTTTTGTGTAAAAAAGTGTTGACCTAAATGAGCCTATGCTTATTATTTCGTCATTTAAATAGGCATCTATTAAATTTTTTCCTAATTCTTTGTTTTCTATTAAATCGCTTGTGACAAGTCTTCTATAGACTAAGTCAATTTTCATATCTTCTATATATAGACCATTATTTTTTCTTTCTAAATCTTTTAGGTTTGCAATTTTGCAATTGTGACCTCTTTTTTGAAATAGTTTTTTTATGGTTTCAAATTCTATGTTGTCAAATTCTATTATGTCGACTATGGCTATGTTTATTTTTTCTTTTTTGCCTTTTATTGAAAAATATAAATCTTCTATTGAATCTACCAAACTTTCTAATAGGTTTATATGATTTATTTGATATTTTTCTTCTAGTTTTTTTATAGCTTTGGAATCTTTCATCAAATCTGCCAAAGACTTATCTTCTAGCATAGCTGATGAGCCGTCTGTGTTTAGCTCGCAAAATTTATAGTCTTTTTTGCCATCATACATTACGTCAAATCTTGCTATTGGTGTTGAAATATCATAACCTGGATCTTTTAGGATTAATTTTTCGGTCAAAGGATCCAGGTCAAATAATTTTCTGTAATTTTCGTTTTCTAGGTATTCTTTTGTGACTTTTTCTACTATAGACATAAAAATATTTATCATTTCATCATAGAGTTTGAAATCTTTTTTGTCGTAAAAATACGCATCATACAAGGTAGGTAGAACTTCTTCTTTGTAGGTTGCTCCATATTCTTTTCTTTTGTCTAATAAATTTTGGTAATCTTTTCTATAGTCTTTATAATCTTCGTTTATTATTTTTATATAATCATCTTTTATCTTGTCGTTTATCATTAATTCCTTTTTTTCTCCTCTAATCTTCTGGATTGTAATTTACTATCGATACAAATTTCCCGTTTTTATCTTGAATTTTTCTAATCCTTTTGTCAAAATCTGTTCTTTTTAGCCAAACTAATTTATCACAACCCAAACATCTTAACTTCATATCTGCACCCATTCTTTCGATTTTCCATTTATTTTCTCCGCACGGATGAGATTTTTTTAGGCTAACTATATCGTTTAATTTATATTTTTTCATAAATTTCCTCTTCTAATAAGCTACTTTTTATTTTTCTTTTTTCCATCTCTTCTTTTATAAGCTCTCTTACTTTTCTTGAAATCTCCCATTGCATTCCTGCTTTTACCAAGGATGTCACCCTTACTGTGTAGGAGAAATCCTTAAATTCGTGTATTTCAAAAAAGCTCAAATCTTCTACAAAAGCATTTTTATATTTTGGCATTGTTTTTATTTGTTGAGATACGCTTTTTATCATCGCTTTTACTTCATCAAGCTTTGTATCATTAGATACGCAAAAAAATGCCTCGCTTTTTTGAGCTCCCCTATCAAAATTTTGGACATTTGTTATATTTGAATTCGGAATAATGTGAAGTGAGCCGTTGTAATCTCTAATTTTTGTAATTCTAAGATTAACCTCTTCGACAGTTCCCTCAACTCCAGAGCATGAAACCCATTCGCCAACTCTTATCTTGTCATCAAATATTATCAAAACTCCCTTCACAAAATCTGCAATAAGGGTTTGAGCACCAAGAGCTATGGCGATACCACCAATTCCTGCTGTAGCTATAAGACTTGATGTGTTGACTCCAAAAATATCCAAAATCATAGTTATAGCAATAAAAATTATAAGTATCCTAATTATAGAATAAAAAATCCTTGATAGGGTTTCAAGTTTTGCTGTATTTCTTTTTGCTTTGCTTTTGTTTCTCTCAAAAAATTTTCTTATTATTTTATGAACTAATTTTAATGTAATAAAACACAATAACAAAACAATTAGGACAGAAATAATATTTATAGTAATTTTATTTCTCATAAAATCTGGTAAAAGAGAGCTTTTTGCAACCATCTTGTCAATATTTTCTATATCTTCTAATTCATTCATTTATATCATCCTCTATAATTTTTAAAATTTCACAAGCAAGCTTTTCGTGAAAAATTTTCCCCATGTGCAAGCCATCAAGATAATAGGGCTTGATTTTTCTTGAATCGACTTTCAAACAATCAAAGTCCAAAAGTTTTTTTGCAAATTCATTTATTTTCTCATTTACATATCCATAAATCGGATAAGAATCTTCCTCCTCTATTAAAGGCGGTATTATTATAATATTTTTTCTGGCAGTAGATAAATTTAATATACTTTTGACATTTGAATATGCAAGATTCACACTTTGCCCATTCAAAAAGTCATTTGAGCCACCAAATATTATCAGATAATCTACATTTTTGTATTTATTTTTGATTTTTTCATACCTTTTAACCATATCAGAACTTGTAGAACCGTTTATTCCAAAATTTATAATTTCAAAACCCGCCTTAGTTAAAAAGCGGGTGTAATTATTGCATTCTACAAGATAACCTTGGGTAAAGGAATCTCCAAGAGCAAGTATTCTCATTATTTTACCTTCTTTAGGGCAAGGGCCGTTCTTGATGGAATATAAATTTCAATTCCATCGTAGTCAGTATTTTCTAAATTTTTGGATTCATAAATAAAATCTTTCGAAATTCTTCCAAGTCCACCAAATTCTTCATCGTCAGTATCCAAAATCACTTTAAATTTTCCCTTATCGTGGATTGGCACTTGGAAAGAATCGTAGGAATTTTGTGGGTGGAAATTGAAAATATAAACTATATCCCCATTTCTGTAGGCAATAACTTTCCTATCATTATCAAGCCATAGCCTAAAAATATCATTTCCTAATTGCTTATTTTTTTTGATTTGGTCAATCATTTTTTCATCCCATTTCAAAAGCCAATCGTATTTTAATAGGTCATTGTCAGCCAAAGACCAAAGACGTCTTGCGTAATGGAAAGAATAATTATTGCCTTCTCGCGGAAAATCTATCCATTCAGGATGACCAAATTCGTTTCCCATAAAATTCAAATAAGATTCAGCGCCCATGGATATTGTAATCCATCTTATCATTTTGTGAAGAGCAATCGCCCTATCAATTATGATATTGTGGGTTGTTTTTTCCATATCCCAATACATGGAAGAATCTGCAAGTCTAAAAATCGTAGTTTTTGAACCGACAAGAGCTTGGTCGTGGCTTTCTACATAAGAAATTCTAGCTTCAGATGGTCTAGAAGTTGAAAGCTCGTACCACATTTTTCCCATGTCCCAATCTTCATCTCGTTTTTCTAGGGCCTTTTCCCAAAAATCTGGCATTCCCATAGAAAGTCTATAGTCAAAACCAATTCCTCCATCTTTGATTGGTAGGCACATTCCAGGCATAGCTGACATATCTTCAGCAATTGTTATGGCATTTTTCTTAACTTCTCTTATAAGTTCATTGGCAAGTTGAAGATAATTTAAAGCTTCAATATCAGTATTCATAGAAAAATATTTTGAATAATTATCAAAATTTTCTCCCCTACCGTGATTTTTATAAATCATTGATGTAACTCCATCAAATCTAAAACCATCAAAATGAAATTCCTCAAGCCAATATTTTATATTTGAAAGAAGAAAATGGCATACTCCAGGTTTGTGATAATCAAATAATTTAGAATCCCAATCAGGATGATTTCCCTCATCGCCTTCATGGAAAAATTGGTAGTCTGTTCCATCAAAAAGATTTATTCCCTCAATAGTATTTTTTACAGCATGGGAATGAACCAAATCCATTATCACATTTAAACCCATTTCGTGAGCAGTATTTATTAAAGATTTTAAATCATCATTTTCTCCATACCAAGAAGAAGGGGCAAAGAAATTTGAAACTTGGTAGCCAAAAGATCCATAATATGGATGTTCAGCTATAGCCATAAGTTGAACTGTATTGTAGCCTTCTTTTTTAATTCTTGGCAAAATATTTTTTTCAAATTCTTTGTAAGTTCCAACACCCTCTCTTTCACAAGCCATACCAATGTGGGCTTCATAGATTAGAAGATCGTGGTTTTTAATTTTAAATTTATCATCTGTCCATTTAAATTTTTTCCTAGGATTTTCTACAATTGCAGAAAAATCTAAATTTTCATCTCTTTCAACCCTTCTTGCAAAAAGAGGAATCCTATCTTGGATGCTTTCTCCATAGTCAACCATAACTTTCACTCTGGATTTGTGTGGAATAGTCCTAATTCCTTTAACAAAAATCTCCCAATCTTCGTCATTAATTTTCTTTAGAGGATGAGAATGTCTATCCCAATTGTTAAAATCTCCAATTAGATAAAGTCCCTTGGCATTTGGAGCCCATTCCCTATAAATCCATCCAGTTTTTACCTTGTGAAAGCCATAATAATTGTGGGCATTGGCAAAATCTTTTAATTTTTCGCCTTTTTTCAAAAGTCTAGACTTTTGTTTTTCATATTCATCCATTCTCAGATTTATATCATTTTTATAATCCTTGATCCAAGGATCAATTTCCAAAATCTTCCAATCTTTCATTATTTGCCCCTTTTCTATACTATTTTTTATTCTTTTTTATTTTCCTCAATAATTTTTTCTGTTATTTCTTTTGGAACTTCTTCATATTTATCAAATTCCATTGAGAATGATCCACGAGCCTGTGTCATTGATCTTAAATCTATTGAATATTTTAAAACTTCACTTTCTGGTGCAAGAGCTGAAATGATTTGTGAGCCGTCTTCTTGTGGTTCCATACCCAAAATCTTTCCACGTCTTTTGTTCATATCTCCCATTACATCGCCCATGTACTTCTCATCAACTTTAATTTCAAGTTTCATTATAGGCTCAAGCAAAATTGGTTTTGCTTCAACGATTCCTTTTTTGAAAGCAAGTCTTGCAGCTGATTTGAAAGCTTGTTCGTTTGAATCTACTGGGTGGTAAGAGCCATCATACAAAGTAGCCTTTATTCCAACAACCTTATATCCTGCAAGAGGACCTTCGTCCATAGAATCGCGAAGTCCCTTTTCTACAGCAGGGAAATAATTTTTAGGAACTGCTCCACCAAATACTTCCTCATCAAAAACAAATTCTTCATCGCATGGTTCAAATCTAATAAATACATCTCCATATTGACCAGCACCACCAGATTGTTTTTTGTGTTTACCTTGAACATCAGATTTTCCCTTGATAGTTTCTCTGTAAGGGATTTTTAAATCAACAATTTTTGTATTAACAGAATAATTTTCTTTTAATTTGTCCATCAAAACTTCAAGTTGAACATTGCCAAGTCCTGCCAAAACTTCTTGGTGGGTTTCAGCATCTCTTCTATCTTCAAAAGTAGGATCTTCTTCTGATAATTTTTTCAAAGCAGCTGAGATTTTATCCTCATCATTTTTACTTTCAGCCTCAATTGCATAATATAAGACCGGTCTTGGATATTTAATTTTCTTATATTCTATAGGACTTTCTTTTGTGCATAAAGAATCTCCAGTTTGAAGAATATCCTGTTTAGAAAATGCTCCAATATCTCCAGCAACAATTTTTTCCGCTTTAAATTGTTCTTTTCCTCTTAAATAGAAAATATTTGAAGCCTTTAATTCCTTGTCCTTACTTATATCATAGAAATTTTGATCTTTTTTAATAGCTCCAGATAAAACCTTAAATATTGAAATCTTACCCAAAAATGGATCAGCAATTGTTTTAAATACAACAGCAGAAAAAGGACTATCTTCGCTAACTTCAAATTCCTCATAATCATCAGTAACTCTAAATCCAATGTTTGCAGCCTTGTGATCAGGAGATGGCATATATTTTGTAATGACATCCATCAACAAATCAAGACCAATATTTTTCTCCAAGCTACCAGCAACTAAAGGAACAGCATTACCATTTATAATTGCCTTTCTAAAACCTTCTTTAAATTCTTCTTCAGTAAAACTTTCGCCCGAGAAATATTTATCCATCAATTCATCATCACTTTCAGCAACAACTTCTTGAATTTCTTCATAAACAGCATTTACTTCTTCAACTCTAATTTCAGGTATTTCAACCTCTTCTACCTTGCCATTAACATATTTAAAAGCTTTTTTATCTATAACATCGATCAAACCTTCAAAATTTTCGCCTTCACCAAGGGTTAAGGTTAGTGGGATTATTTTTTTGGAGAAATCTATGTGTAGGTCACTAACTACTTGATTGAATTTGGCATTTTCTTTATCCAATTTATTTACAAAAATAATTCTTGGCAAAGAAATATTTTCTGTATATTTCCAATATTTTTCAGTTCCTACTTCGATTCCATTTTCTCCATCAATTACAAACAAAGCTGATTCGCTTGCTCTAAGAGCATTTAATACTTCTCCTTCAAAATCAAAAAATCCAGGAGCATCGATAAAGTTTACCTTGTAATCCTTATATTCAACAGGAATTATTGAGGTTTGGATAGAAATTTTTCTTTTAATTTCTTGTTTTTCATAGTCAGATACAGTATTACCATCCGCTACTTTTCCAACCCTGTTAATAGCCTTTGTAAAATATAGCAAAGATTCAGTCAAGGAAGTTTTTCCTGCTCCTGAATGCCCTACTAAAGCTAAATTCCTTAATTTGTTTGTTTTATAATCTTTCATAATAAAATAACCTCCGTTTTGTCGATGAAAACATTTTTTCATTCTATGTATATTTATATACCCATTTTATCAAATTAACTAAAATTTTTTTATCAAAATTAAATAATTTATTTTTGCAAATATTTTCATTGTTAAAAACAAAGATAAACTTATTATTAAAATATCAAATTACAATAAAAAAAGACTTGGGAAAAATCCAAGCCAGACTGTTTAAAAAGTATACAAATCCTCATGCTAAGAATATCATACGTAAAAAATTGATTTGATTTCAAATTTCAAAATTCGTCAAGAAATCGCACTGTTCGAGAGCGTGGCTCGAGTTTGCGATTTTAGAATTTTGAAATTTAGAAATCAACAATTTTTGGAGTCAGATATTCGTGGTTGAGGGTTTGTTTACGATCTGACTTAGAAAAAATCCAAGTCTATTTTTTAATTAAATTTTTAATACCTCTTTTTATTACCTCAAAAAATGATAAAGACCTTCTCAACTTATCTGACTCAATATAATTATTTAAAGCTCTCAAAGTTTTTTTATTATCCTTTGTTGTAAAAACAAAATTGCCACTTTCTTTTGTATGAATTGCAAATCTATTTATTTTTTTGCCAAATAAAACTGACGCACTCACAAAGGAAATTTCTTTGTAAGGAATTTGTATATAATCTTCTACATTTTTTTCATTATAAAATTCAAAGGCCTTATCGCCTACCATTATATTTCCATCAGAGGTAAATCCATTAAGGCATCTTCCCTTAATGGATAAGTCTACATTTTTATTTTGACTTTGAACCATTACATGATTCCAAGTACAGATGCTATTATTCCTATTATAAATAAAGCAACTATTATAACAATTGGAGATACATTTTTCTTTAATAATTTACAAATTCCAAGTGTTAATAACATTGGAACAAGTCCTGGTATTAATTGGTTTAAGTTATCTTGTAAGGTTGTAACTTTTACTTGATCAAGGCCTGCTGATCCTAATTGATCGTAAAGTTTGAAGGCTTCTTGAAGTCCCTTGCTGCCACTTGATAAAGAATTCCAATCAATAAATGATCCTGCTTGTTGAGTTACTTCTGATACGTTTACTGTAAATGTTACATTTACCCATCTTTGTACCAAAGCGCCAACTATAAACATACCAACAATTGATGCAACCAAGTTTACTTTTCCTAAAAGTCCACCTGACAAATCTTTTGTAAT
Source organism: Anaerococcus vaginalis (assembly GCA_018363915.1). Taxonomy (GTDB): domain Bacteria; phylum Bacillota; class Clostridia; order Tissierellales; family Peptoniphilaceae; genus Anaerococcus; species Anaerococcus vaginalis_C. The sequence goes on along the minus strand of JAGZMY010000018.1, from coordinate 13,661 downwards.
TTCATTTCCTACTTTGTAACCAAATTCTTGAGTTTTCCACTCAAATGCCATTCTTATAATATTCCAAAATACAAAAAATATTATTGGTCCAATAATATTTCCTGTTAAAGCCATTGATGCACCAAGAGCTCCAAGTATTGGTCTTGCTGTAAACCAGAAAACTGGATCACCAACACCTGCCAAAGGTCCCATCATTCCTACCTTAACAGAGTTTATTGTTTTATCTTCAATAGGAGCTCCATTTGCTTTTTCTTCTTCCATAGCAAGAGTAACTCCCATTACTGGGCTTGAAAGATATGGGTGAGTATTATAAAACTCTAAGTGTCTTTTTAAAGCAGATTTTCTTTCTTCATCTGTTTTATATAATTTTTTGATAGCAGGAATTATTGAATAACACCAGCCACCGTTTTGCATACGTTCATAATTCCAAGAACCTTGTAGGAGTTGATGACGATTAAATACTTTTATCCTATCAGATCTTGATAATTCTATTCTTTTTTCATTTACTTCAGTCATATTTCCTCCTAATAATCATTTATAATATCGCCAAGTGGATCTCCAGTATTAGCTGATCCATTTGATGAAGATGATTCTTTAAGTTTTAAATAGATAAGTGCAAGTGAAAATCCTACTACACCAAGTCCGATTAGAGTTAGTTGTGGGATTGCTGCAACTGCAAAACCAATTGCAAAAAATGGCCAAGTTTCTTTTGTACTCATCATATTAATTACCATCGCATAACCTACTGCTGCAACCATTCCTCCACCTACTTCCATACCATGAGTTAACCAACCTGGCATAGAATTTAAAACGCCTGTTACAACTTTTGGTGAAACAAAACAAAGTGCTGCTGCAGGAACTGCAATTCTAAGTCCTTGCATCAAAACTGCAAGTATATGAAGAACTTCAATTTTTCTGAAATTTCCTTCTTCTGCTGCTGCATCCATTCCGTGAACTATTGGAATTGATAAAGTTCTTGCTATCATTGTCAAAAATAGACCTGCTACTGAAAGTGGTATAGCAACAGCTATTGATGTATTTATTGCATTATTTACATTTCCTGAGCCATCTTGTAGAGCTAAAACCATGATAATTGCACTTGCAACTGATGCCAAAGCCGCATCTGGAGCTACTGCTGCTCCAACATTTGCCCAACCAAGAGCAATCATTTGAAGAGCTCCACCAAGCATAATTCCTTCTTTTAAATGTCCACTTACAAGTCCAATCAAAGTACAAGCAACGATTGGTTGATGGAATTGGAATTGGTCTAAGATTCCTTCCATACCCGCAAGTAGAGCAACTATAACAATTAAAATAATACTAATTGCTGACATAATTCCTCCTTAAGCCAAACCAAGTTCTGATTTTGCTTTTTTCATAATATTTGTAAAGTTTTCAGGCTGATTTGCTGGAACTTTTCTTACATCGATTTTTATTTCCTTGTCGAGTAATTTTTCAAAAGTTTCAACATCTTCTTTTCCCATAGAAACAGTAGAAGTTACATAAGCCTTTCCTTGTGAGTGAGCCATAGAGCCAAGATTTATTTCTTTTAAATCTGCGCCTTTTTCGATAAGAGCTAAAGCATCTTGTGGTGTTTCAAATAATAACATTGCTCTTGTATCTCCAAAACGTGGATCTTCAAAAATTTCTGCCATTTTCCATATTGGCACAACATGAGCCTTTACTCCTGGAGGAGCAGCCTCCATTATCATTGACTTACGCAAAGCATCCTCACTTACATTGTCACTTACAACAATAATTCTTGACGGATTTGTTGCTTTTGTCCAACTTGTTGCAACTTGTCCATGAAGTAATCTTGTATCAATCCTTGCAAGAACAACGTCAATTTTTCCATCCCCAATTACAGTTCCTTCTGGAATCGCTCCAGTATGTTTTGGAAGATTTTCTTTTGACTTATCTTTTGCATTAGATTTATTGTAATCGTCCATCAAGGATTCTGGTTTAGTTTTTACTCCTTCTTTGGCAGGCTCTAACAATAATTTCGCAAGATCATGTGATTTTTCTTCCATAAGTCTTGAGCCAAGCGCCTCAATTAGCATGGGTAAATTAAGTCCGGTAAGAACTGCCCACTTTTCTTCATTTCCATCCATTAGAGCTGAAACTTGGTTAAAAGGTGTTCCACCCCAAAGGTCGACTAAGAAAAGTATTTGTTCACAATCAAGTTTTTTGATTTTTTCTTCAAGATCTTTTCTTAAATCATCAGGGCCCATTGAAGGTAAGAGAACAGCTGTTTCTAATTTTTCTTGTTCTCCAAAAATCATTTCACCAGATTGTCTTATACCTTGAGCAAATTCGCCGTGACTTGCCAGTATAATACCTATCATTTACTTCCCTCCTTAAATTAAATTGATTTATTAAATAAACCTATTTTTATTTTACACTATATCAAGAAATTTTTTAAATATTTTTTTAAAAAATTAATTTTTTCCTATTAATGAGATGAAATTTATTTAAGAGTATAGTTGTAGTAATAAATATAAAGAAAGGATTTATTAATGGAAAAATATATTTTAATAAAAAATAAAAAATATGAAAAACTTGGTCTGGATGTTTTTTTGTATGAACACAAAAAATCTGGAGCAAAAATTAATTATATAAAAACTGATGACAAAAACAAAACTTTTGCAATTGCTTTTAAAACTCCCCCAGAATCTTCCAAGGGAATCTCCCATATTTTGGAACATTCTGTATTAAACGGCTCAAAAAAATATAGAACCAAAGAACCTTTTATGGATATGATTGCATCAAGCCTTCAAACTTTTTTAAATGCAATGACCTACCCTGATAAAACTGTTTATCCTGTTGCAAGCGAAAATGATAAGGACTTTTTCAATCTTCAAGATGTTTATTTGGATGCAGTTTTTAATCCAAAAGTTTTAAATAAGGAAGAAATTTTCTTACAAGAAGGAAAGTCTATAAAAATTAATGAAGATGGAAAATTTTCTGTATCGGGCGTTGTTTACAATGAAATGAAAGGGGCAACTACAAATCCAGATACTATTATTGTAAATGAAATAAATAAATATCTTTACAAAAATTCCTGCTACCAATATGTTTCAGGCGGAAATCCTTATGATATTTCTAAATTAACTTACGAAGAATTTTTGGATTTTTACAAAAGATTTTACCACCCATCAAACGCTGAAATTTTTTATTATGGAGATATGGATATTGAAAAATATTTAAAAAATCTTGATGAGGAATATTTGTCCAATTATGAGAAAAAAGAAATTATTGCAGATTGCAAGGTAGTTGAAAATTATTACAAAAAACCAATTTTTACCTCTTTCCAATCAAACAATGAAGATAAAAACAAATCTTATCTGACATATTCATTTTTAACAAATGAAAGAGCTAATATAAAAGACCAACTTGCAAACGCAATTTTATCAATCGCTCTTTTCAACTCAGATTCTTCTGAAATTTCTCAAAGAATTTACAAGGAAATTGGGCCTGAAAGTTTTTATGCAAGGACTGGTTATGGAGAAAGATCTTCCATTCAAATCACAGCCCAAGGCACATCAGATGAAAACTTAAATAAGTTTGTAAAAATCATCGAAGAAGAACTTGAAAAATATGCTAACCATATCCCAAAAGATTCCCTAAAAGCTGCTCACGCCCTTTTCGATTTTTCTCAAAGAGAGCAAATGAATTTAGCCTCAAAGGGAATTGAATATATACTCATGCACAATTTGGATAATGAAATTTTTGATAGCCTAAATTTGATTGACTATATAAACGAATTGGGAGCTTTGATTGAAACTGATTATTTTGAAAAACAAGTTGAGAAGTATTTTATAAATAACAAAACAAAATTGGTTCTTGTAGCAAAACCTGACAAGGATTATTTTAAAAATATTGAAGAAAAAATCGACCAAGATTTGGAAAATTTGAAAAAATCCCTATCAGATGAAGAAGTTGATACATTAAAGAAAAAGGAAGAAAAATTAAAAGCCTTCCAAGAAAAAGAAGATTCAAAAGAAGATAAGGCTACCATCCCAGCCCTTGAAATTAAAGATGTTGACCTTGAAATCGAAAAAATTCCAAGACAAATCGAAGATGATGATTTCAAATTTATCTACCACGACCTTGATAGCGCAGGGATGATTTATAGTGAATTTTTCTTTGATGTAAACCATCTTGACCTTGAAAATTTCAAATATCTTTGCCTGATTTCAGACTTTTTGGGATCAATTGATACAAAAAACCATTCCTACCAAAAATTGGATGATTTAATTCCAATAAATATGGCAGGACTTAATTTTACTATTCAAAATATAAAAAATAATGACGGGGAAATTAATAATTTTATAAAAATTTCCTTCAAAACTACTATAGATAGGTACGAAAAATCTGTAGAAATTGTAAAAGAAATAATGAATGAGTCTGTTTTTGATAATGAAAAAAGAATTAAGGATATTTTAAAACAAATCAAGGCCTTATTTGAAATGAATATGTATGATTCTGGTCATAGCCTTGCTCTTACCCGTTCTTTTTCACATTTTGATAAACTTTCATACATCAAAGATGAGCTAAATGGCTTTGGATACTATGAATTTATAAAGAAAATTTCCAAAGATGTAGAAGAAGATTTCAATAAGTTTAAGGAAAAATTAGAAGATTTGTATAAAGAAATTTTTTCAAAAAATCTTTTAATAAATATCACAGGATCAAATGAAGATTATGAAAAAGTTAAGACTTTTATAAAGAAAGAATTTTCAGACCTTGAAAAGATAAAAAAAGAAAGAGCTCAAATTGATTTTCAAAAGTCCTATTATAAAGAAGGAATTTTGTCTGATGCAAATGTAAATTATGTGTCTATGGGGGCAGATTTAAAAGAATTTTCTGACAATAAATTAAATCTTTTGGCCCTTTCCTCATCAATTATTTCTAACCCTTACCTTCACGATTTAATTCGTGCAAAAGGAGGAGCTTATGGGGCAGGACTTATGGTTGATAAGTATGGAAATATTGGGACCTATTCTTACAGGGACCCTCACATAAAAGAAACTGTAGAAAATTATAAAAAAATCCCTCAAATTTTAGAGGATTTAAAACTTGATCCAAATGATTTGAAAAACCAAAAAATTTCAAAAATGGGTTCATATTTAAAACCTCAATCTCTTCAAGCCAAGACTTCCTTGGATTTTATAAGATATTTACAAGGATTTTCTTATAAGGAGCTTGAAGAAAAACTTCTTGATATAAAAAATGCTAACTTAGATGATATAATTAATTTAAAAGATGATTACAAAAATATTTTGGACAAAAACAATCTTACTGTTTTTGGAAATAGGGAAAAATTAAGGAAAAATGAAAATTATTTTGATAAAATAATAGATTTAGATTCTTAAATATCCTGATTTTATTATTAATTTATTTAATTTTTGCTATTGCATATTAAATAAATATTAAGATAGTTTTTATATATTGAATCTTTCTGGTATAATTTTACTAAGGAGTGAATATGACAAATTATGATAAAGAAAATGAAAAATCTTTGGAAAATAGTCTAAACAAAGCTATTTCCGATATGGATTTTTCTGATATAAGTGAAAAGGTCAAGACAAGTCTTGATATATTTATTGATAAAACAATGAATTTTATAAATGGAAATCAAGTTAGAAAACCCGCAATCCAAACTAAAAATCCTCAAGTTTGCGCCCAAAAACTTCCAGAAAAAACTAAGGCAGGTTTATTTAAAACAGCTATGGTAATTTCTTTTATCATTGCATTTATAATGCTAATAGTTTTATTTGCAGATGGATTTTCCTTTGATTTTTTTAGAAATCTATTGTTTACAGTTTTATTTTCAGTATCTGGATTTTTTACTTTTAAAAAATCCCAACAATTGGATATGATTTCAAAAGATTACACAAGATTTTTAAGAGAGCTTGGACATAACACTGTAATTCCAATAAGAGATTTGGCATCATCAGTTCAAAAATCAGAAGAAGATACCATAAAAGAGCTTATGTATATGATGAATAAGGGATATTTTAAACAAGCAAGAATTGTAGAAAATAATTCATTATTTTTGTTAGATATTCCAACTTTTAAATTATATAAAAATCAAAAAAATCAAATGCCAAATTTATCACACGAAGAAAATAAAAAAATAGCCCAAGATACAAGCACAAAAACAAGCAAGGATAAAGCTGAAGAAATAATAAAAATTTCAAGCAAGGAAATAACTTCTATAAATCTTTCAATTTCAAGAATTAAAAATAGGTCTTTTCTTGAAAAAGTAATAGAAATTAAAAAAACAATTGAAAATATTACAAACATTATTAAAAGATATCCAGAAAAAGCTTATGTTTTGGACAAATTTATAGAATATTATTTGCCAACAACTGTAAAATTAATTGATGCTTACACAGAATACGAAATTATGGAATCAAACGATTCAAAAATCAAAAATTCACTTGCAGAAATAGAATCTTCCATAGAAATAATCAATGAAGCCTTTGAAAAAATCCAATTAGAGCTAATGGAAGACAGGACAATGGATATAAAAACAGACATTGATACAATGAAAATTTTGTTAAACCAAGAAGGATATTTAGAAAAAGATTGGAGTAAAGATGAGTGATATTAAATTAAGATTAGCCGGAGAAAATGAAGAGGTCGAATTAAAACCAGTCGAATATAAGGAAAAAATCCAAATAGATCAGTCAATAAAATTTTCTCCAGAAGAAGAAAAACAAATTGATGATTTTTCCCAAAAAATTGACCTAGAAGATTCAAATATAATTCTCCAATACGGAGTTGGAGCTCAAAAAAAGATTTCAAATTTCTCAGAAAAAACTTTAAATACAGTAAAAAACAAAGAGCTTGGAGAAATTGGTGGACTTTTGGATAAGGTTGTTTCAGAAATCAAGTCAATGGACGAAGACGATAGCGGAGTTTTTGGATTTTTCAAAAAGCAAAAATCAAAGCTTGAAAATATTAAATTAAAATACCAATCAACCGAAAAAAATATAGACGAAATCGCCAAAGCCTTGGACAACCATCAAATAACCCTATTAAAAGATATTTCCCTACTTGATCAAATGTACGAATTAAACGAGGATTATTACAAAGAACTTTCTATGTATATAGAAGCAGGAAATAGAAAACTCAAAAGAACATTTGAAGAAGATATACCAGCTCTTGAAAATACAGCAAGAATTTCAAATCTTCCAATGGATGCCCAAAAAGCAAATGACATAAAAGCCCAAGCAAATAGGTTTGAAAAAAAATTACACGATTTAGATTTAACCAGAATGGTTTCAATGCAAATGGCACCACAAATTAGGATGGTACAATCATCAAACTCAATTATGGCAGAAAAAATCCAAACAACAATTGTAAATACAATTCCACTTTGGAAAAATCAAATGGTTCTAGCCCTTGGCATGAGCCACACCGAACAAGCAATACGTGCTCAAGAAGCCGTGACAAATCTTACCAATGATTTATTAAAATCAAACGCTGACAAATTAAAACAAAATACAATCGACACAGCAAGAGCAACCGAACGCGGTATAATAGACCTTGATACAATAAAATACACAAATGATAGACTAATCGAGGCGATTGATGAAGTAAGGTCAATCCAAATCGAAGGAAAGAAAAACAGAGAAGATGCCAAAAACGAACTTGGCCGTCTTGAAGAAGAATTAAAAAGAAATTTATTGAAAAATAGTTAGGAGAAAAAAATGGCAGAAAAAATAGAATTCAAATTTGACACCCAGCTTTTAATAGCAGGAGAAGATTTAGACGAAGACGAAATTTTCGATCATATTACAGAAAATTTTGAAGGAGATAGCCTACTTGCAGTAGGAGATGAAGATTTGATAAAAATCCACTTCCACACAAATAAACCATGGGAAATATTAGAATACGCCCAATCAATCGGAGATATTTTTGACGTAGTGGTAGAAAATATGCAAAGACAAGCAGATGGTTTAAAAGGATAAAAAATATAAAAAGACAGAAATATAACCTAACCCCAAATCCGAAATAAGGACAAAGGAGTTCAGGTTATTTTTCTGCCTTTTTTTGTTGAATAAAAAAAGTTAATCATTTAAAAATTAAGGAGTTGAATAAAATTAATCCTTTAGAAATTAAAATAAATAAAAAACTAACCCATCTCGAGCCTAGTCGAGAGATCTATTTTATTTTACTTTATATTTAAATTTAACCTATTCCATTGAGATTTCGAATCTTTCATTCGATTTAGGTGGGTTTTATATTTTATTTTCACCTATCAAATCTTCTAAACAAAAAATATCCCAAAATTACGCTAATCAAAGAAATTCCAATAACATAAATGTAGCCAAAATTCCATTTTAATTCTGGCATATTTTCAAAATTCATTCCGTACCAGCCGGTTATTATTGTAATTGGTGTGAAAATTGTCGTTACAACTGTTAAAACTTTCATGGTATTATTCATAGAAAGGTCCATTTTTGACGTGTAGGAATCTTTTACATTTGTTATATATCCACTTAGATATGAAATATTTGAAGAATATCTTTCAACTCTAAACAAAACTGATTTTAGGTGTTTTATATCGTCATCATCAAAAATTTCATTTTCATTTTCCATTAAAACTTCCAAGGTATCTAGAAGTCTTTCGTACGATGCGTACAAATTTAAGGCCTTATGCCTATTGTCAGAGATTATTTCTATACTATCTCTGGTTTTTTTATTTTTTATTATCGCATCTTCCACAGCAGCTGTTGAATTTTTAATTTGATCAAAAATCCTTGTGTGGTTGTTTACTAAGGCTGTAATAAAATATTTCAAAAGTCTTCCAGGAGATCTTGCTGAAAATTTCTTTGTTAGCATCTTCCTAAAAGCCTCTGTTGTCGACTGGTCTCTGTCGTACAAATCAACAATTATAAGCCTATTATTTTCTATATAAAATCCTATAAGATCCGAAGTTTCAAGATTTCCCATTATATCTAAAAGTTCTAAAATTGCAAAGGTATAATTATCTTCCACTGCCATATAAGATTTTTTGGCTGTATCTGACAAAAGCAAATCAATTATCGCATCGTCCAAATTATAAGTTTTGGCAAAATCAATAAAACTCGACTTGCCCAAATACATCAAATAAAAATCATCATCTTCTATAACATCATAAAAACTAGAAATATCGGTTTGTTCAAAACCGTTATCCGTGTCAAATTTATAAATATAATCCATTTTTTCTCTCCTTAAAATTAGGAAACTTTTCTTTTACATTATGACTATATGAATTATCAATAAAATTTCAACGATTTAAGGCTTAATTTATAGATAATAATATTTAAAAATAAAAAAATAAGAATCCTTTATTCAACAATTTTTTACAACCGTCTAAAAAAGATTCTTATTTTTTATTTATTTTTATAAAATAAACATCTTATAACTCTTTATTTTCAAAAATTTTTATGGAAATAAAAACTGAAATTGAGTGGACTATTATTGTTATGGAAAAAATTATTAAGGATAAAAGTGTTTTATCCATTGTTAAGCCCTTGTTTACATATTCCAAAAGCCATTCTTTATTTGATGAAATGGTTGAGAAAAATGCAAATACTAGAAAGTATAAAATTACAAAAACCAGTCTTGCTTTTTCTGCCCCAAATTTATACATTAACGGAAGTTCAACGACTCCAACTATACTTGTTATGAAAAATAGGGATGATATTATTAAAATTAGTGGAATTTCTTTTGTAAGTGGGTTTTTATTAAATCCTACAACAAATGACAAGGCCATTGCAAAAATTGACATAAACCAAATTATGGTATATCTTGAAAATACAATTTTTTTCCTTGAAATTCCACTTGAAATCAAATATTTATCTGTTGAATATTGGTTGTCAATTCCAAAGACCATTCCTAAAAGTATTATTGGAATTAGGATAAAAAATAAGGGAATCAAAACCAATTGATTTTCTTTGTAAAAATAAATGCCCAAGCCAATTATTACTGCAAATTGTAAAAGCAAAGCATTTTTTATTGAAATCAAATCTTTATATATCAAGGCTTTCATTGTATTTCTCCTTTATCATATAAACCATAATTTCCTCTATACTAACATTTTCTACTTCAAGATTTTGAGGAATTAATTCTTTTTTAACCAAACATTCTTTTCCGAATTTATGATCTCTTACTGCAATTATGGAATTTTTATCAAGACTTTCAAATTCTTCTTTTGAAAGAGAAACTAGACCATAATCTTCCTTTAATTTATCCTTATTTTCAACAAAAATTAGCTTTCCCCTATGTAAAAAGGCTATTTCATCTGCAATTTTCTCCAAATCTGACAAAATATGGGACGAAATCATAATGCTTTTGTTTTCATCTTGGATAAATTCTAAAAGTATATCCAAAATATCATCCCTTGCCACAGGATCAAGCCCACTTGTAGCCTCATCCAAAATCAAAAGCTCCGGCTTATGGCTTAATGCCAAAATTAAGGACAATTTCATCTTCATTCCTCTAGAAAAACTAGAAACTTTCTTTTTTTCTGGAAGATTAAATCTTTTTAAAAGCCTATCAAAAGTTTCTTTTTCCCAAAAATTTCCATAATACATGGAGTGAAATTTCTCTACTTCCTTTATATTCATCTCTTGAGGAAAGAAAAAATCTTCAAATACAAAGGCAATTTTCTTCTTTTCATCTTCTGTCAAATCTTCAATTTTTTTGCCAAAAATATAAATTTCGCCAGAATCTTTTTTCATATCGCCCAAAATCAATTTGATTGTAGTAGATTTTCCAGCTCCATTTTCTCCAATATATCCAACAATAGATCCTCTTTTGATATTTAAATCCAAAGGTCCAAGATAAAAATCATTCAAAGATTTGCTAAGGCTTTTTATTTTTAATATATCATTCATCTTCTTCCTCCAATATATCTATAAGAGAAATAATTTCTTTTTTTGAAATTCCTGCAAGTTTAGATAATTTGATAATTTCTTTTAGATGGTCTTCAATTTTTATAGAAAATTTTTCCCTGATCAATTCTGGATTTTGATCTTTTACAAAATTTCCTTTCCCAGGAACAGAATTAATAAGTCCATCTTTTTCAAGTTCATCATAAGCCCTTTTCGTTGTAGCTACACTGACTCTAAGCTCTTTTGCCAAAAGTCTAATAGAAGGAAGGGCTTTGTCTTTTTCTATCTCATCATTTAAAATTGCATCTCTTATTTGATTTTTAATTTGTAAATATATGGGATCTTTACTCGAGTATTTGATCTTAATATCCATTTATTCCTCCTACTGTTCATAGTGTACCTTAACAGTTGAAAAGTGTCAAGATATATAAATAAAAAAAGCTTGGTTAAAACCAAGCTAATTTTTATTCTACATCATCTAAAAGCTCTGTCAAAATATAGCCTTGGTATTCTCCATAGCTTACTTTTGACCATTCGCCTACTATTTCTGATCTTTCTATTTGTGTTCCGGGTTGGATTGTTGCTACAATTTCTGAATCTGTGTTTGTTTGTCTTCTTATATTTGAAATATCTTTTACTGTAAATATTCCATAAGCTTGTTTTGGCTCTTTGTCTTTTTCTTTTTTGTTTTTCTTATCTTTCTTTTCTTCTTCTTCTTTTTTGTCTTCTGTTTCGTTTGATTTATTTTTTTCATCAAGATTTTTTAGACTTGCAAGATTATTTGAAGAAGAATTTTCGTTTGTTTCGTTTTTCTTTTTGAAGGTTACTTCTGTTGAAACTTTATTTGATATTTGGCTTTCTTCTGGATGTCTTTGGGATACATATTCTTCTTTTGAACATGCTGAAAGTGTTAAGCTTAATGCTAATATTAATAAAATTTTCTTTTTCATTTTTCCTCCTTAATTATCTGTTGTTATTATTCCCGAAATTTGGGCGTTTACATTTTCAAGTTTTCTTATTGATGCGTTTAATTTTTTTCTTCTAAAATCTTTTTTTCTGGCAAAAACTATAACTGAATCTGCTAGTCTTGGATAAAAATTTGCATCGTCGTATTTTTCGTTGTCTGCTGTATCCAAAAATATAAAATTATATTTTTCTTTTAGAGAATCAAAAATATTTTCTATCCTATCATAGTTTAAAATACTTGGATTTATTTCTCTTTGGTCTGGTGCGAGGATTAGGTCAAGATTTTTTTGGAAATGATCTTTTACTATAAAATTTTCATAAGGTTTTTCCTTTTCCAAAATATCAAAAAATCCTCTATCAAATTCAATATCACACAAATCGCCCATCATTGGATTTCTAAAATCAGCTTCTATAATAATTACCTTGTAATTATCTTTTGCCAATGCTCTAGCCAAATTTAAAATCAAAGATGACTTGTTTATCTTCTCATTTGATGATACGAATTGTACCAAAGAATTTTTATCTGCAATTTTCAAAAAATTATTTTTTAAGGATTCAAAAGATTTTTCTATCTTATTCGCCTTATTTTTATTAAACATCTAAATCACCATCATCATATTTTGGCATATCTGCAATTATTGTATAGTCCTTGTTGTTTTCTTTGTTTTGATATAATCTAAAATCTTCATCTTCCTCAGCTGATAAATCTTCATTAGAATTTATATCTTGGGATTGTTCATTGTCTTCGTCGTCGTATTCTTGTACTAAATTTCCATCTTCATTTATATAAGATTCTTTTACATTATCATAATCATTTTCATAATTATATTCTTCTTTATCATCATTTTTTGCAAATACAACTTTTCTAATTTCTTTTTCTTCAACATATTCTTCTACATCATTATTTTTTGAATTTCTAATTGAAACTACAAGTGAACCGAAAATAAAATATGTTATAAAAGCTGCAAGTCCAACTTTTAGTGAATCTTTTTCGCTCGTTTTTGCTAAACTTGCATTTGGATAAGCCTTGTCAATTACTACCGCATCAGCTTTGTAAAGTTGATTAATTACTGAAACTGTAATTTCTGCATATTCATCTGCTATATCTTCTGCCCTAAGCTTTATAGAATCTTTTACATTTATATTTAAAATATGGGTGTTAGCAATTGCTTGTATTTGAATTTTTTTGTCAAGTTCGCCAGGATCCATATCAAGTTTTAAATTTTCAATTACCCTTTTTTTGATAGCATTTGAATTTACAGTTTCTGCATAAGTGTAAGCAGTTTTATCATCATCTTTTATTTTTTCATTAGAGGTTGTAAGGATTTTTGATTGAGCCTTATAAGTTTTTATACCAAACTTATCAAACAAAAAATAAAATCCTATTCCAATTATAAGTCCAAAAACCAAAGCCTTTGGTATTACGCTAAATACTGATTGTTTCTTTTTCATTATCTCCTCCGAAATTTCTGTGATTTATTTTTATTTAAATTATTTTTATTTTTCAAAACTCTTATTCTAATTTTACACTATAAGGAAAATTTTTTAAAGTTTTGCCAAAGCAAAAAGGCGGGTTTCCCCACCTCAGATTTCTAACAACATATCAAATCCTCATGCAAAGAACATCATACGGAAAAAATTGACTTGATTTCAAATTTAAAAAATCCGTCAAAAATCGCACTCTAAAATTTAAAGCAATGTTAATTTTTTAAATAAATTAACTTCAATTAAATTTTAATTCTTCGTTTTATTCCGAGGGATAAATATTAAAATCGTGCCACTGGCACAATTTTAAGCTATTTA
>JAGZMY010000057.1 GCA_018363915.1 Anaerococcus vaginalis | reverse complement strand
TAAAAGGTGATGGAAGCGATAGTATTATCCGAATTGTAAAGAAGTTAGAAAGTAATGCTCAGACGCAGACAGAAAAGCCAAAAACTGAAGATAAGGGAATTCAAACAGAGCTTAGCAAAGATGACATTTCCAAAATGGAAAAGGAATCTAAGGAGCTTCAGGAAAAACTTGATAAGCTAAATCAGGAAATTAAGGACAAGGATAAATTAAGCGATAAGCAAAAGGAGAAAATCAAAGACCTTGAGGAAAAAATAGATAAGCTGAAGGAAAAACTTGAGAAGGGCAAAAACGATAAAGACTTATCGGCGGATATGAAAAAGGAGATAGAGAAGCTGACTGCGAAAATTAAGGAACTTGAGAAAAAGACGAATGAAGTTAGCAAGGCTACGGTTACACATAATCCTACTGTAACACCAATCAGCCCTATCTCCGGAATGAAAACAGGAACAGGAAACTTCCCTCAAACATCGGTAAGTGATATGGGTAAAGGCTCATTATCACAGGATAATACAGGAAAGATTACAAAGGACACAAATGTTAGCAAGACCGATGGAAAAGAAAAAGAAGTTCGTTATCCCAATAAGCTGACACCGAAACAGCCTGCCAATAACAGTAGTCAGGATTCCTCTATGGATGGTTCAAGTAAGACAGTAAATACCAATAAAGGAGTTGCTTCTGCTCCATTAAAGGCACGAGGAACTGTTACGGAAAATAAGGATAATGCGAACAAGGATTATCCGATTCATCATGGAGATAGCAGTGATAATAAAGAAACGGATATGTATTCAGCGGATGCAAGACAGTTTGTTACCTTTACTACTAAGAATGGCAAGACTTTCCATCTAATCATCAATCACGATGAGGATAGCGAGAATGTTATGCTCCTAACAGAAGTATCCGAAGACGATCTTCTTAACATGGTTGAAAAGAAAGAAGCTCCAAAACAGGAAATTACAAAGGAAGAACCTAAAAAAGAAGAACCTAAGCCAGTAAAAAAAGAAGAAAGCAGCAATATGGGAACTTACTTAATTCTCATTCTTGTAGTAGCAGGAGCGTTAGGTGCAGGATATTATTTCAAGGTCGTTAAGAAAAAGGAAGATAAGGAGCTTGAAGGCTTTGAGGAGGAAGATGATGATTTCTTTTCAGAGGCGGAAGAAAGCGAAAATGAAGTAGATGAAGCAGAAACAGAAGATAAGGAAGATGATGATTTGGAATAAATTTGCACCCAAAACCATCTCATATTTGGTGTAAAAGACAGGGCGGGAGAGTAACATCTTTCGCCCTTTTATATTGAAAAACAGGAGGACAAATATATATGAAACTTGTAATTGCTGAAAAGCCAAGTGTT
>JAGZMY010000056.1 GCA_018363915.1 Anaerococcus vaginalis | reverse complement strand
TGTGGTAAAAGGCATAAATACTGCCGTAGATGATGAGGTTAGTCCTCTGTCAATTTCAATCTTATTTACCCCAAGTGGAAGTACACTGATTAAGCCCTGCTCCTGTGAGTGATCAAGCCTTTTTAACTTGCAATTATGCTTATTGGCAATAGAGCTGATTTGAGAAATGGTATTGTCCAGCTTTTGAATTGTCCTTGCAAAGTTCATAAAGATAATGGTTACAACAAACATTCTTTCATCTCTTGTCTGGAGGTCTTTTAAGAGGCTTTTTACATCTTCCCCATAGGTAATTAAATCACTTGGAAGAATGTCCATATCATAACCACTTCTTACAGCCTTTTTATTTTCCTCAATCTTCATCTTGTCAATGTCGGTATTTTTTCTTTTTACCATCTTGATGGCTTCTGACTGCTCGATTGCCTTGATATGAAAAGAGATATTGATGTTATCATCTATATCCAAAAACTCGGCAAGCATACGGTCTGAAAGCTCACTTGCAAGGATTTGAAAATGACTTGCCGCTCCGATAAATTTTCCAAACTTAAAATACCTTGACGGTATAAAGTTAAATTCATCAGGCACAATATATGTCTTTGTGCTTTCTTTCTTCTTTAAGTCCTTATATGAAAATTCAAAGGTCTTATTGGGATTTAAAACATCATGAAGTATCTTTAGCCTTTCCTCTCCGTTCAGGCTTTCCGCTCTTACTCCCATACTTTTAAGACTCGATAATATATCTATCTCCAGTCTTTCCAGTTTTGATGTTGCCTGCTCTAAATTATCCGCTTCCACCGTAAAGGTTACATACTTTGATTTTTTCAGTCCGTTATTTCCCTTTACAATCTGACTTTTAAGCATCTCCCTAAACTCAAGGCGTATATCGTCAAACCCGTCCTTTTTATCCGGTATTTGAATAGCTGATTTCATTTCTTCATTTCTGCCAAGCTGATTGATATATGAAAATTCGATGCTAATACTTGGATCAAAGGAATTAAGAAAGTTTGCAAACTGATTAAAAATCAAATCCCTATCTTCCTCTAAGGCAAGCTGATAGTTTATATCCTCAAAAGCGATACTCTTATTAAAATGCTTTTCATCAATCTGACATATCCCGCTTTTTAAGAGTCTAAGATAGGGAATGGTATCTTCAACTGTGTATCTTTTCGGTTCTTTCCTAAAGATAAGGTCAAGTAATCCGCCCCTATCTTTTTTAGACTTCCCCTTATTTTGCTTTAAGTCCTGTTTTTGACTTCTTAACTTCTTTTGGTTTTGTTCTAACTTTAGCTGCTGAATCTTTCTTTTGTCTTTCAAGGTAAACCTCCTTTCTCACTCTTTTTTGTGGCTGATAAAATTTATG
>JAGZMY010000055.1 GCA_018363915.1 Anaerococcus vaginalis | reverse complement strand
TATTTGTCCCAATATTGATGGTTTCTCTTCCCTTGCGTGAAGATTATCCTCTACATCATAAGTTGATTCAAAGTAATCACTATCTTTAAAATCATTGTCGTACCTATCTGGTATTCCATCATTGTCAAGATCTTTTGCCAGTGGATCATAGAAGTTTCCATCATCATCTATTTCTAATCCTAGAGCTTGTTTTAAATCTTCTTCATCTACTGATACCAGATCATCAAAACTTGACATCTTTATGGCTTCAGTCATATCTTTAATAGCTTGTGAGTTAGATATATCTTCCTCTACAAAAGATTCTGTTCTAATAGCAACATTATCTACATACTGAGTCCATGTTTTTTCTTCCAAATTTACCTCATACTGAATCGAGTGCTTTCCATCAGGCGTTTCTGTATAGGCAAGTCCTATATGGTTTAAATCAGGGTATAGTTTGTCAAAGTCTTCATAGCTATTAGATTCTGAAAACTCATAGTTAGAATAATCAACTATAGCCCTCTTTAAATCTTCTAATAATGGTGATTGGTTCTCTAACTCTTCTACTTCTCCCATATCTAAAAGTTTATTAATCTCAGCTAGTCTTAGTGTCTTATCCCTTAACTCATCAGCTTTTTCAAATGGTTTAGTTAATTCTACTTTGGCATTTTCTAAAGATTCTTTATAATTTTCAAGGTTTTGATTTAATCTTTCAAGTCTTGCAGGTATTTTTTCAATGGCATTATCTAGCCTTGTTATATTGCCATCAGTAGAGTTTGAAAACTCTCCGAAGTATTCGGCTTTTCCTAGTAGTTTAAAGGTGTGAGTATTAGTCATAAAGTTATATGAAACTTGTAAGTCTAAATTTCTATATTTACCAATGACTTTGCTATCATTTATCTTTACCTTTTTTATTTCTTCTAATAGCTTCTCTCCAGCTTCTTTCTTATCTAAAATTTTATTTGCCCCAAGACTGATTGAAGTGAATTTGCTATCTCCTTCTCCTAATTTCTCAACACTTGCAATATCTTCTTTAACTGCTTTTATTTCCATTTCAGTTTTTAAAATACTTTGAGGATAAATTTTATTTACCTTATCTTCAAGCTTGTATTTATTAGACTTGTAGTTTGCTTCAAGCATTTTTAATTTTGTAACTTCGTTATCTAAGTCCATCTTTTCTTTAATTAAGGGATTACCAGTAGCTAAAGCCTTAATTTCTGAATAAGATAAACTTGCTTCATCAACATCTTCAGCAACACGCACAGGTGTCTTGCTTGTCATTATTTGAGATATAAATTTCTGCTTATTCTCTATTGTCTGGTCGAGTAGGTCGGGGATATTACTATCCCTTTCCCCTCTAAGAACCGTGCATGAGAGTTTCCCCTCACACGGCTCAAGTTTTTATAAGCCCTAA
>JAGZMY010000054.1 GCA_018363915.1 Anaerococcus vaginalis | reverse complement strand
AGTCATGATTGTAATATCTCGTATAGCTCCTAATTTAAGTCTGAATATATTAATAAGATATTATGACTATAAATTATTTCTTGGATTTTCTATTGTGGTTTATGCAATCAACTTACTAATCTATAATTTTTCTTTAAAGAGAATTTTAGACAGACCAACAATTGATTTGATTAGAACAGAATAATTTCAAAGAAAGAGGAGTATTTATTAAATAGAAATTAAGCAAGAAGATATTTCTACTTGGATTAGTAATATTTGTTATTTCTTACCTACTTACAGTAGAAATATTTGAAAGCTATACAAGTCTTAGACCAACTAGACTCACTTTAATGTTTGTCTGCCCAATTATTGGACCAATAGGTTTAATATTTGGGGTAAAGGAAAAGGATAAGTTGTTTATGGCGTTAAATGTCCTTTTGATCTTATTACTTCCTATAGTAATGTTTGCTAGTCATCTAGTAGGATTTCTTTAAGTAAGATAATAAGTTTAGAGTAAAATTTTGTAAATAATCTTAAAAAAGCTATAGGCTTATCCGCTTATAGCTTTTTATCTCTCCACTTCCTTCCCATAATAATTTTCATAGTTTTTCCTATACTGAACAAGGTCATAAAATTGTTCTTTATTCAAAGAATACTCTTGCATAAGGGTGTTCTTTTTTTCTTGCAAATTATCGAGGTTTGATAGTATTTCTTTTGTGTTTGGAAGCTTTTTATATCTTTCTAATATTTCTTTAGCAGCTATTTTATAGACGGAAATTTCACTATAATATTCTTCAGCAAATTGCTTGTCTTTAGGATTTTTCTTGTGGTATTTATAGATTTCACGATACTTATTTATAGTATTTATATTTTCCATATCTTGAGATAAACTCTTAATTTTAGCTTCAATCTTCTTTATTTCATCTAATAAGTCTTGTCTATCATCAGCAGATTTTTTGATCAGGTCATCGAGTTGAGTAATTGAATTAATTCCTTGTTCTCTTAATTTAATTATTGAATCAGCCATTGTTTTGATATTGTGTTTTCTTGCCCAAACTTCATAACCTTTTGAGGATTGAGCTTTTTTATTAGTAGATATATCAATGACATTTCCTACACGCTTTTTAATAGGATTAGCTTTATTTTTAATTGCTAAATCTATTCTATCTTTGATTTTCTCTTCAGTATAATCTTCACCGACGGTCTTCGATCTTGTAAATCTTTGCTTATCTTTATGGCGAAAAGCAATATGTTTACCAAACTTAATTTCATAATCAAGAGATTTCATATTTTCTAAAAACTCTTCCCAAGATTTAGATTTATTAATTATTCTATCTATATCAAATTGTAGTTTAGATTTCCAAGAATTTCCTTTCTTGTTTTGCTCATATTCGTACCAAGATTTACCAGCAGTTTTATATTTTCTTTTGTAAGCTTCATAGTATTTATCAATGACTGAAAGCTTATTTTCTTTACATAATTCATCACTTTGATACCTGATTTTGTGGTAAGATTTTTTGTTAGAT
>JAGZMY010000053.1 GCA_018363915.1 Anaerococcus vaginalis | reverse complement strand
TCTGCTTTAGCAACTTTGCCTTATCTTGCACCTTAAATAAGCCTTTGATGTCTTTTAGTATCTTATCTATCATAGGCTCTGCTCCTTTTGTTTATTCTTAACTTTATCTTTAGAAACAGTGTTCTTTGCCATCTCCTTGAACTTCTCAATATTCTTGTGGATAGATTCTTTTCTTTCCGTTTTCTTTTCTGATTCTGCAAGAGCGTGTTTGAAGGCTTTATCCATGACTTTCATGTCTTTTGCCTGAAAGAATACGGAGTATTTACCGCTTTCTTTATCTTTCATCACCGAAAACTTTACCCCATACCGATTAAGTTCCTTTTTCAGTTCCTTCAGCTCTGCTTCTTCTACCGGAATTTCTTCAAGCTGTCCCTTTTTAACCATATCTTTGAGCTTTACTTCATTTCCGTTAGCATTAACCAGCTTTTCCAGTCCTCCAAGTTTTTCAGCCTCTTTCATCAGTTTCTTTAATAAGTTCAGAATTAGCTTTCCTGTTACTTTAGCAGCTTTCACTTCCATGTTAAGCGTTTTTCTTGCGATTTCTTCATTGATCAAGTTCTCTCACCTCCAGTCAGTAATCTTTCTTTATTCCTCTTTAATTTTTCTTCCTGAATAACTTTCCTGTAATCTTCTCCAAGTACCATCACAGGAATACACATCTCAATAATTCTTGAGTAAATTCTTTGGTATTCCACACTCTCCGTACAGTTTTCAATTTGGCTGTATGAAAGATTTGTAGTAAAGATTGTTGGCTTATGCTTTAAGTACCTGTTATTCACAATGTTATATACCTGCTCTTTGGCATAGCTTGTATCTCTTTCAATACCTAAATCATCTAAGATGAGAACGGAAGTGTTTACAAGTGATTCGATATATGCGTTTTTATCAAGGTCAAATCCGCCTTTTTGCAGTTCGTTGATTATTTGTGCAAAGTTTCTAATCTTAACGCTTATCTGATACTGTTCAATCAGTGCATTGGCAATAGAGCAGGCAAGATAGGTCTTTCCGCTACCCACCGAACCATAAAACAAAAGTCCGATGTTTTCTTTTTTCATCAGTTCATAATCTTTTACAAAATTCTTTGCGATGATAAGACTCTGATTTTCTTTTTCCCGATAGTTTTCGAAGGTATATGCCCATTGAATCATGGATGTGAAGCAGATACTTTTTAATCTCTCGATTTCAAACTGCTTTTGTCTTTCTTTTTCTTTTGCTTCTCTATCTCTATCGCATTTACAAGCAGTCTTAAATATCATCTGCTTTCCGAAAAATTCTAATGCTTTCCCATCTTTTCTTTCATGACACACTTTACAGTAGGCGTGTCCGTCTTTGATATATTCTTTTTCAGGATCAAAGCTGTATTCCACATCTTCTATCATCACTTTCTCTAATTCTTTAATCATAAATGTACTCCCTTGTTATATTCCTCCCATGTAGGGATATTGGTTTTTTTCTTACTTCCCTGATCTTTATAAAACCAAGAAAGAATTGTTGCTTTATGGTCTTTATATGTCTTTCCGGTACTTTGAAGATAGGTTGATAA
>JAGZMY010000017.1 GCA_018363915.1 Anaerococcus vaginalis | reverse complement strand
AGGATAGAATTAAAACAAAATTAAACGGAATGTCCCCTGTTATGTACAGATTACATTCCGCTTAAAATATTATTAAATTATTCCGTGTTTACGGGTTCAAGTCAGTCTTCGGACTGCCTTTATTTTTTTGTTAATTTTTTCAATCAAACTTATACATACCTATACAAATATCGATAAACTCATATAAGATTAAGGCGTATAAATAAAAAATCACTTTAATCACAGTAATCGCATTTTAAATTGTGATCCTTGCAAGCTAAATTACGGACTTCACTAGGAAGTTTTCCTTTATATCTTTTGTAATAAATGGAAAATTTGCTATGGGATGTGTATCCAACAGATTCAGCTATTTCCTTTATAGGTAGTTCGGTATTTAAGATAAGAGTTTCAGCTACATTCATTCTTTTTCTTTGGGTGTATTCTGTAATACTTTGACCATATTTTTCTTTGAACAAATTTTTTAATTTTGTTCCGCTCATTTTAGATATTTTTTCAAGGGTTTCTTGATTTACATTCATAGCGAAATGATCATCCAAGAATCTTACTACATCTTCAAGTGCTTTATTATCATCAGATTCAATTTTATATTTTTTTCTATTTAAGTAGGTATCTATTACTATACTCACCCATTCATTTGCTTTGGCTTTAAAGAAAAAATCAGCGGCAGGAGAGTCCATCTTACAATTTAATATTTCCATTGCCACTTTTTCTAAGGCCTTTGTAAGTATAATTTGATTAGTTTGAAGTAAGGTCGAATAAAAAGATTCTGGATTAATGTTAATCAATAATAGGTGTTTTTCCAAAAGTTCTCTTTTAAAGCCTATAGAAACAGCAAGATAATATGAATTCTCGTGTAATAAAAATAGAAAGTCATCTTTTATATTATCAAAATCAAAAGTACATAAAGAGTTTGCGGTAATAGTTTGATACGGACTAAACTTTTCTCCGTTTGCACTGACAATGTAACTTGAATAAATTGAAACATAGTCTGCCATACTATAGGTATTATTTTGAATCACTTCCTCTCTGATATAAAAATCGTGTACATCAATAATGAAGCCATCTCCTTCATAAAACCAATATAGACCATCTGCATAATTTGAATCATTTTTATTCCAACAAAAAGTGTGCCCTGCACTTGAATACTTTTTATTGTTTTTACATTCATCTACTTTCATATAATCTTTTACAAAATCATAGTAACTCATAATTCACATATCCCTTTTAGACAATATTCCAATTAGCTTTATTAATTCAAAACTATTGTATTATTAATTATAGCCGATGTATAATAGAAAAGCAATGATAGTTATTATCAACTAAGAAAATTTATATCTAAAAGGAACATCAAAGAAAGGAGATATGATTATGAAGATTTACAAAAAACTATTTGCTTATGTGGAAGATAAAAAATATCTTGGGGTTTTAGCTATAGTTTTTTCTGCTATATCTGCTGCACTTACAGTATATGGATATTATTTAATCTACAAATTTCTAGATAAGTTAATAATTAATTCAAATTTATCAGGTGCAGAGAGCTTAGCATTAAAATCTGTTATTACACTAACAAGTGGAGCGATATTTTATTTTGTTTCAGGAATGTTTTCACACATCTTGGGATTTAGGCTTGAAACAAATTTAAGAAAAAGGGGGATCGATGGTTTAGAGAAAGCAAGTTTTAGGTTCTTTGATTTAAATCCATCTGGTCAAATAAGAAAGATCATAGATGATAATGCCGCACAAACACATCAGGTTGTAGCTCACATGATACCCGATAGTTCTCAGGCAATAGTTACACCTATACTTGTACTTGCACTTGGCTTTATAGTAAGTATAAGAGTTGGCATAACTTTGCTTGCTCTTACAATAATCGGCGGATTAATTTTAGGGGCAATGATGGGCGAGCAAAAATTTATGAAGATATACCAAGAAGCCCTATCTAAACTAAGTGCTGAAACTGTTGAATACGTTAGAGGAATGCAAGTGGTAAAAATATTTAGAGCAAATGTAGAATCTTTTAAAAGTTTTTACAAGGCGATAAAAGATTACTCAAAATATGCTTATGATTATTCACTATCTTGTAAAAAGCCCTATGTTTTGTATCAATGGTTATTTTTTGGACTAATTGCAATTTTAATCATTCCTATAGTTTATTTTATGGCTAGTTTAGGCGGCACCAAGATGATATTACTTGAGCTTATAATGATTTTATTTTTATCAGGAGTTCTATTTGTTTCATTTATGAGAATGATGTGGTACGCTATGTATATTTCTCAAGGAAATTATGCAGTAGATAATTTAGAGGCGCTTTACAAGGATATGCAAAAAGACAAATTAGTGCATGGTAATGTCAATAATTTTAAAAACTATAATATAGAATTTGACAATGTTAGCTTTGCTTACAATGATAAGGCTGTCATTGAAAATTTATCCTTTAAATTAGAAGAAGGAAAGTCCTATGCACTAGTCGGTTCATCAGGATCAGGTAAATCAACGGTAGCAAAACTTATATCAGGTTTTTACAATGTTAATGAAGGAAGCATAAAGATAGGGGGTATCCCAATAAGTGAATATTCTGACGAAGCCTTAATTAAAGCTATCTCCTTTGTTTTTCAAGACTCAAAATTATTTAAGAAGAGCATTTATGACAATGTTGCTTTAGCAAATAAAGAAGCTACAAAAGATGATGTTATGAGAGCTTTAAAATTAGCTGGATGTAATCTAATATTAGATAAATTTCCAGAAAGAGAAAATACTGTAATAGGTTCAAAAGGAGTTTACTTATCTGGTGGAGAAAAACAAAGAATTGCAATTGCCAGAGCAATTTTAAAGGATTCCAAAATTATTATTATGGACGAGGCATCAGCATCCATTGACCCAGATAACGAGTTTGAACTTCAAAAAGCTTTCAAAAATCTTATGAAAGATAAAACAGTTATCATGATTGCCCACAGGCTATCTACAATTAAAGACCTTGATGAAATACTTGTTATGGATAAGGGGAAAATCATAGAAAGAGGTTCTGACGAAGAATTAATGTCAAAAGATACAAGGTACAAGAGATTGCAAGAGATGTTTAACAGTGCGAATGAATGGAGGGTTTCAAATGAAGGAGTTTTATAAAAAAAGATTTGCTCTTACAGATAAAGGAGCAAGAAATTTAAGTAAAGCAACACTGGCTTCATTTTTTGTTTATTGTATAAACATGCTTCCAGCCATATTACTAATGATTTTTGCTCAGGAAGTTTTGGAAAATATGGGTAAAAGCAAAGTATTTTATATAGTATTCTCAGTTTTGACTTTGATAGCAATGTATATTTTGCTTTCTGTAGAATACGATAAACTATATAGCACAACATATCAAGAAAGTGCAGATTTAAGAATAAGGACAGCGGAGAATTTGTCAAAACTACCTCTATCTTACTTTTCTAAACATGATATTTCAGACCTAGCGCAAACAATAATGTCTGATATTGAAGGCATAGAACATGCAATGAGCCATTCAATACCAAAAGTGGGGGGCATGGCACTTTTCTTTCCACTAATATCCATTATGATGCTAGTGAGCAATGTCAAGATGGGTTTAGCTGTAATTATTCCAACTATATTAAGTTTTATATTTATCCCCTTGTCTAAAAAACATTCAGTTAAGGGAGAGAAAGAATATTATAACGTCTTGAGAGCGAACTCAGAAAGCTTCCAAGAAAATATAGAAATGCAAATGGAGATTAAAGCATACGGCTTATCAGAGGAAATGAAAGAAAAACTGTATGAAAAAATGGATAAAAGTGAAAAAGTGCACTTAAAAGCAGAAATTACAAACATCTTAATTATGTCTATATCTTCAATATTTAGTTTTATTTCCCTTGCTGTCGTAATATTTGTTGGCGTAAATCTAATTATTAGTAAAGAGATAAGCGCTCTCTACCTCGTAGGCTATTTACTAGCGGCTATGAAGATAAAAGACTCTTTAGATGCATCTAAAGAGGGCATGATGGAGATATTTTATTTAACACCAAAGATTGAAAGATTAAAAGAAATTCAAAATCAAGAATTACAAGAGGGCGAAGACTATAATTTGAAAAAATTTGATATTGATCTAAAAGATGTTGAATTTGCTTATAATAAAGACGCAAAAGTTTTAAATGGGGTAAGCTTTAAAGCTAAGCAGGGAGAGGTAACTGCTTTGGTAGGTGCAAGCGGATGCGGTAAAACAACTATCTTGAAACTCATATCAAGACTTTATGATTATGACGAGGGACAAATCTTAATCGATGGCAAAGATATAAAAGAAATATCAACAGAATCTCTTTTTGACAAGGTCTCAATAGTTTTCCAAGATGTAGTTCTCTTTAATCAAAGCGTCATGGAAAATATTAGAATCGGAAAGCAAGATGCAAGTGACGAAGAAGTTAAAAGAGCAGCAAAACTTGCAAACTGCACAGATTTTATAGAAAAAATGGATAAGGGTTTCGATACAGTTATTGGTGAGAACGGAGTTGAGCTATCAGGAGGAGAAAGACAGAGATTATCAATAGCCAGAGCCTTCTTAAAAGATGCACCGATATTGATCTTAGATGAGATAGCAGCAAGCCTTGATGTTGACAACGAGAAAAAAATTCAAGAGTCTTTAAATAATTTAATTAAAGATAAGACAGTTGTCATCATTTCACACAGAATGAAATCCATAGAAAATGCAGACAAGATAGTAGTTCTTGAAAACGGAAGAGTTGAAAGCCAAGGCAAGCATGAAGAGCTTTTACAAAAATCAAAAGTTTACAAGAATTTAATAGAAAAGACAAAAATGGCAGAAGAATTTATTTATTAGGAGGACTACAATGGATAATAAAAAATTAAAAGTGAAAGATTTAGTAAGTATCGGTGTTTTTGCTGTAATATATTTCGCCTTGATGTTTGGTGTTGGTATGATGGGAATGATTCCGATATTGTTTTTAATATACCCGACAGTATTAGCCATAGTTGCAGGAACTGTAGTTATGTTATTTATGACTAAGGTACAAAAACCATGGGCATTATTTATTTTCGGTATGATATCACCACTTGTGATGTTTGCAGCTGGTCATACCTACGTAGTTTTAGTTCTATCGCTTATAGTAATGATAATAGCAGAGTTAATTAGAAAGATTGGAAACTATAATTCATTTAAATACAATATGCTTTCTTATGCAATCTTCAGCACATGGATATGTAGCTCTTTAATGCAAATGCTTTTAGCAAAAGAAAAATATATGGAGATGTCTTTGATGATGATGGGAAAAGATTATGTTGATGTATTAGAAAAGTTAATAACTTATCCTCACATGGCTTTAGTAGCCTTAGGTGCTTTCTTAGGAGGAATTATTGGGGCATATATAGGAAAGGCTCTGTTGAAGAAACACTTTGAAAAAGCAGGCATTGTATAATGCCTACCTTTTCTTCAAATGCTCCCTTTAATCCCAATCCGATCTCTAAGATATTAGTCGTATTTATCGCAGGCTTAACTGTTATGCATAGCATAAACATCCGTTTTGAGCTAGCGATTGTTTGTCTTATTGGTATTTTGCTTTATTTGAATGGATACAAAAAAACACTTTTCAAATGGATTATTTTATGTGGGATACTTTACTCCTTGCCTAATTTTATGGTGTTATCTGAATTAAACCCTATAGTTAAGATGTTTTTTAGTATACCTATTGTAATTAGAATGTTTATTTTACCATTTATGGCGGCAAGCTTCATGATAAAGACCTCTGATGTAGGTACAATAATTTCATCGATGGATAAGATTAAGATCTCAAAGAATGTATCTATACCTATTGCGGTTATGTTTAGATTTTTCCCATCTTTTAGGGAGGAGAAGAAAAACATTAAAATGGCTATGAAAGTAAGAGGAATAAATTTTAAAAATCCAGTCAAATATCTTGAATATGTTTCTGTGCCACTACTAATTATATCTTCGAACATAGCAGATGACATTGCAAAAGCGGCGGAAACAAAGGCAATAGAAAATCCAATTGCTAAGACTAGATATATCCGTGTAAAGATACATCTAATTGATTTTGTTTATGTTTTAATCATTATGGGGCTTGTTGTAGGAGGCTTAATATGGTAGAAGTTAAAAATTTAAGTCTTGATTATGGAAAAGAACATATATTAGACGATATATCACTATTGGTAGCCGAGGGAGAGTGCGTGCTATTAACAGGAAAAAGTGGAAGTGGTAAGTCATCTATAATAAATTCCATCAACGGACTAGCTGTAAGGTATGATAACGCAAAGACAAAGGGCGAAATAATTATTGATGGTAAAAATATAAAAGATTTGGAACTTTATCAAATCTCAATGCTTGTCTCAACTGTTTTTCAAAATCCTAAGACATATTTCTTTAATGTTAATACGACATTAGAATTATTATTTTATTTGGAAAATATTGGTCTTGCAAGGGAAGAGATGGACAGGCGTTTAAGTGATATGCTTGAAATATTTCCTATAAAAAATCTTTTGAATAGAAATATATTTAATCTATCCGGCGGTGAGAAACAAATACTTTGCATTGCCGCTTCTTATATAGCGGGCACAAAGATCATAGTTATGGATGAACCTTCATCAAATTTGGATATTAAAAGCATAAGTGTTTTGACAAAGATGCTAAAGATATTAAAAGAAAAGGGCATAAGCATAATTGTAGCTGAGCATAGAATCTATTATTTGATGGATATTATTGACCGTGTCTTTTTAATAGATAGAGGCAAGCTTAAAAAAACTTATACTATAAGTGAATTTTTAAAGCTAGATAAAAATGAATTGAACGATTTAAGTTTAAGGGATAAAGAATTAAGCAAATTAGAAGTTCCGTATTTACAAGGCGGTGGAGAGTATCAGATAAAAAATCTTAGCTACAAATTTACTGATGATGAGTGTTTAAGTGTAAAAAACATTTCTTTTAAGCTTGGTAAAATTTATGGCATAATAGGATCCAACGGACGAGGAAAATCAAGTCTATTAAGATGTTTAATTGGTCTTGAGAAAAAATCGAAAGAAGAAATTTATTTTAAAGGAGAGAAGCTATCTAAAAAAGGAAGACTCAAAAACTCTTCACTTGTTATGCAAGATGTAAATCATCAATTATTCACAGATGAAGTATTCAAAGAGCTTAGCCTTGGAGTAAAGAATTTTGATGAAGGAAAGGCGAAAATCATCTTAAACGATTTAGGTTTAGATGAATTTATCAAAAGACATCCGATGAGTTTATCAGGAGGGCAAAAGCAAAGACTTGCAATATCATCTGTTATGTGTAAGGATTCTCCATTTGTCTTTTTTGACGAACCTACAAGTGGTATGGATTATTCCAATATGGAAAAAATATCTGAGCTAATAAAAAAATATAGAAATAAGGATAAAATAATTTTTATAGTTTCTCATGACATTGAGTTTTTAAACGAAGTTGCAGATGAGATTTTTGAATTGTAAAAGAAAATAGGGCTGTAAATAATTTTGTGTATCAACCTAAATCTTGATAAAAGGGTAAGGGTTGATACACAAAATTATTTACAGACCCAACAAGTAAGATCTTTTCTCTTAGTAAGTTTTATAAGTCTAGTTGTTATGGTAACAATATCTATACTTTCATCGCAATTTAACCTGTCTATACTGCTTAGATACTATGATTATAAAATATTTTTAGGTTTTTCAATCCTAGTCTATACCATCAATATATTGATCTATCATTTTTCTCTAAAGATAATTTTAGACAGACCGACTATAGATTTAATTAGAACAATATAATTTCAAAGAAATAGAAGCATATTAAGAAAAAAATCAGTAAAAAATTATTTTTACTTAGACTTGTAATATTTGTGATTTCTTACCTACTTCCAGTCGATACATTTGAAAACTATACAAACCTAAGATCAACTTGACTCACATCAATATTTGTCTGCCCAATTATTGGACTAATAGGTTTAATATTTTGGATAAATGAAAAGGACAGATTGTTTATAGTATTGAATACACTTTTAATATTATTACTACCTATAGCAATGTTTGTAGGTAATATAAGTAATGCGACTAGAACAAGAAAATAATAATCTAAACAGCTCTTTTATGGGCTGTATTTTCTTTGCTCAAGAATGATATAATAAATCATAAGATGGGTACTAATTGATATTTAAAGAGGAAGAATTCAAGGTGATAAAATGTTAACTATAAAAAATATGAGTAAAACTTATAATGTTGAAAAACTTACAGAAAATGATATTGAAACCATATACAGATTATGCCAAGGCAATAAGTTATATTATCGTTACTGTCAAGCAGAGATAAGTAGAGAACAAATCTTAATTAAGACCTGAAGGAGTAAATGAATATGATAAATATTATTTAGGATTTTTCGAAGGTGAACTTTTAGTTGCTGTTTTAGATATTTTAGATGGCTATCCAGACGAAGAAACCTGCTTTATTGGCTTTTTTATAGTAAATATTTTATACCAAGGTCAAGGGATAGGAACTGAAATTATTGGAAATATTCTATCTTATGTTAAAGAAATAGGAAAAGCAAAAGTTCGACTAGGTATTGACAAGGAAAATCCCCAGTCAAAAGCTTTTTGGAAAAAGAATGGATTTAATCTTATCAAAGAAGTAGAAAGATCAGGAGGAACAATTTTACTTGCAGAAAAAATACTTTATTAGTATTAATTAACTTAGATAAATATATATATATTTTTTTTTAGAGGACTAAGTTTATGTCAAGTCCATAATGTTGTGTAAAATTTATTAGCACAATATTATAGACTTGACTTTCTTATTAAAATAAAAAATTAACAAAATATTAATAAAAATTTAATATAGATTTTAAAATATTTTGAAATTATATTGTATAGGGGGGGAAAATGAAAAATAGGGTAGAAATTTCTTTTAAAAGAAAAGTTTTTATTGTTTTTATTCTTTCAGTTTTTGCAATTATTTCAATTATTTCAATAACTTCCTTCTATCTGATTCTAAGCCATGCTTTTGGATATTATCAAGAAGGAATTATGGGTTTTCTTTGTGATAGTGTATTTCGTTTATTTATTGTTATTGTAATAACTCTTATCTTAGCATTTGCTTTTTATTTTAAGGAAGGAAAAAAATATATTATTATATGGTGGATTTGTTTGATACTATCTGGGATTGGATTTTTTTATTTATTGAAAGCTCCAATTTTAGATTTTAAATATTTAAAGTCGCCTAGATCCTTAAAAATTAATTATGTAAGTTTTGAAGAAGATAATAATTATGAATACTCAATATTTTATAGAATTTCTGGATATAATGATAAAAACGAGATTAAAATTTTTGAAATAGATTCCAAAACTTATGATGAGGAAAAAGAAAAGCGGAGTGATTATGATAATGTATCAGCTTCCATAAAATATTTACCTCATACAGGAGTGTTGATGAATTTAAAAACATATAAAGAAAAAGAATAATAAAAATTCACTTTGATTTTAATTATAAATTCTCAGGATTTTTAAATTTTGAGAGTTTTTTGATGATAAAATTTAACGTTAAAAAATATTTGACTGTTATATTAATTTAAGTTACAATAAAGAAAATAAGATATGGAGGTGTATTTTGAAAGAAGTTCATGTTTTAAATTCCTTGGAAGAAATTAATATTGTAAGCGATCCTTTAAGGCTAAAAATAATTATGACTTTAGGAACAAGTCCAAAAAATGCCCAAGATTTATCAGACGCTCTTGGGGTTAGCAGGTCTAAAATTCACTATCATTTAAAAATTTTAGAACAAAATAAAATTATAGAAGTTGTTGATACAGAACTAATTAATGGAATCACTCAAAAATATTTTTTGCCAGTAGCCAAGGCTTTTATTCCTAATAGTGAAATATTTAATAAAAATTTAGAAGAGAAGGTATTTTCTTTTGAAATTTCTAGCAAATCCTATGAATCGTTTGAAAAAGACTTAAATGATTTAATAAAAAAATATAGTAAAGATGAAGATAGTGGGGAAAGTTTTCAAGTACAAATTTATAAATTATCCTAAACCCAGTAAGTTAATCCTTACTGGTAAAAAAATACGCGACTGTCAAATAAATTAAAACGTTAAATATAAGGAGAATGTTAAAAATGATTAAAAATAAAGATTTTTATGTCCTGCTTTTAGGGCGACTAATAACAAATTTTGGAGATAGCCTTTACGCAATTGCTTCAACTCTTTTAGTTTATAAAATGAGTGGATCTACAATTTATTCGGGCCTTACTCTTTTTCTTACCTCATCAACGGCGATTGTTCAATTACTATTAAGTCCAATTTTGGATAAAATTAATATGAAAAAATTTTTAATTTTATCTCAATTTTTTCAAGCAGTATTGATTTTAATTATTCCATTTTTGTATAAATTTGGAAAATTAAGCGTCTATCATATTATGATAATAATGCCAATAATTTCTTTGATTAATCAACTTGTTTATCCAGGTCAAATATCTCTACTTCCAAAAATTTTATCTGAAAAAGAACTTGTTACAGGAAATTCTTTGATGACTATGGCTTATCAAGGATCAAATGCAATTTTTGATACTTTCGCAGGTTTTATAATTTCAATGTGTGGTTTTATGACAGCTTTTTTTGCTGATTCCATAAGTTTTATATTGACAGGGATTTTATTTTGTTTTTTATCAAAAAAACTTAGCAATTCCCAAAAAAGAGAAGAAAAATCAAAAGAAAATCTAATAAAAAATCACTTCAAATCTCTTAAAGATGGGCTTTATTTGTTTAAAGATTCAAGAATTTTTGCCCTAGTTTTTGGAATTGTTTTTATTAACTTTTCTGCTACATCAATAAGTGCAGTTTTACCAGCTTTTGCACAAAATGAAATATTTTATAGTTTAATGCTTGCAGGAATGGGAGCAGGTCTTTTACTTGGGTCATTATTTGCAGGATTTCCAAAATTAAAAGAAATATCTTTAGGAAAATTATATATTTATGGAATGATGATTGTAGCTTTAGCTTGGATCCTTTTTTCTAATTTTCAAAATAATATAAAAATAGAAGTAGTTTTGTATGGGCTTGGTTGGTTTGTTGTAGGAGTCGTAAATGTTTATGCTCAAACTATGGTTCAAATAATAGTTCCAAATGAAAAAATCGGCTCTGCAATGGGGGCTATGGTAGGAATTTCTACTTTTATGGCGCCCTTAGGAGCCTTATTTGGTGGATTTTTAGGAGAATATTTATCAAGTTCAAAGGCTATCTTTATTGGATCTTTCATTATATTTTTAGTTGCTATCTTTTGGGCTTTAAATAAAAATATTAGAAAATTACCATCAGTTAATGAATTTAACAAAGTTTTAGAAAAAATTAATTAAAAGCAAAGCCTTATTTTCATACTAATATAATGACATTCTATTTACTATGCACAAATTTAATAATATAATGAATCAAAAGAGATAAGAACGTGGCTACAACTAATTTAAACAGAAAGATAAATATATATAAAAAAGTAGCTTATAAAATTTACTAATAGGTTTAAAAATATCTAAAAATTTGCAAAAAACAAGAAAAAATGAGTATGTACGGATAATTGGCTCTATGCTTTTTTGAATAGGGTGTGGAAATAAATATTCCAATGAGAAGAAAAAAATAGAAAGTTAAGGAGAAAGTTATGTGGTTAATTTTTGGAATAGGTGCCATAATATTTGCAGTATTAAATGTGATGGCAACAATAAAAAATAAAAATGCACAAGGATATAGATTTTTGAGTTTGTCTTTAACAGCTTTAACAGTATGCGCATTATATTTTGATGGAGCTAGTCGTGTAATCAAAGAAGACTGGGCATCTCTTATGGACATTATGCCTACAATGAGTAAAGCATTATGGATTCTAGTTATATTGTCCATAGCTGTAAACTCTGTATCTATTTTAAAAAGAAACGACTAAAGGAAAATTAATTTTAAACCAATAATGATTTTACAAAAAATAATATTTTGAAATTTTGGATTAACGATAAAAAATAAGGATAAAATATGAAAAAAATTATACTAGGATTGGTAACTGCTATATTAATATCTCTATTTAGTGGCTGTGGTCTAAAAAGAGATGAAGATAATCCTTTGTCAGGAAAAGATACTGACCAAAGAATTCTTATGTGTTTGAATAAAGCTTATCCAGAACATGATTTTAAAGTTGTCAAATCATTTGATAGACAAAAAAATGAGGGAATGTTTGAAGATGATAAGGGTATAAAGTTTAAGGTTAGGGATTTGATATATGATAATATATATCACTTTGCCTGCAATGATGAATACCTTGCTACGATTTTGAAAAAAGAAGATTTTTTTGATAAAGCAAAACAAATTATAGAAGATAAATACGGTCAAAAATTTATATATGATGAAAGCGTTATGGCTATAGAAATTATTTATGATGAGAATAACAAAATAACAATAGATAAGATAAGTCAAATGATTATTGAAGTTTTAAATATAGCAAAAATTCCAAACCTTATATATCCAGACAATCAAGAATTTTCAACAGGCGTTGTCAATTATTACACATTGCCAGCTCTAGGTGTCCTTCAATGTTATATAGAAAAAAATCAAATTGGAGAAACAGAGTTATTTTATTTTTCTGATAGTTCTATTGATAAGTCTTTGATTAAAGAAAAAATAGATAAATTGTATGAATCTGTGGATGGTAAATAGAAGAATAACCTATATTTTAGATAGGAAACTGATAGAAAAGCTGTAAATAAAAAATATATTCGAAAGGAAGTATTTACAATGGGACTTGATGTATATGCTGGGACTTTAATTCGCTATTATATGAATAATTGGAAAACTGTTATTCAACAATTTGCTGAAGATAATGGATTGAAATATGAAACTATAAGAGTTCAAGATGAAAATGGAGAAGATGATGAAGAGCTTTCTTTAGAAGAAACTAAAGAAATTGTTCTTGGATGGAAAAAAGCTATTGAAAAAGGCTTAAACTTAAATTCCAAATCTTTATGGAATGAGGATTACGATACTACTCCTTATTATACAGACAAGCCAGATTGGGATGCTTTAAACGCATTATTACTTTATATTGCTTCAAAATATACTCACAAAGACTTGCCAAAAACAATGGAAAAAAATATTGATATTTATAAAGATCCTATTGTATTAGAATTTCTTCAAACAAAAGATTTTCGCCTATCCTTATTTGATGGAAATGGTTGGTGGCTACCTATTGATAGGGACATAATGTTTGATTATTGTTTGCCAAATTCAGAAAAAAGTGTTTTAGCAACAAGCCGTTTGCTTCTTGATGAATTGAATGTATATAATTCTTTTGAATGGAAGGCTGATAAGGATACTATAATTTCATGGAGCAAAACAGAAGGCTATCCTGTTGATAAAATTTATAGCAAAGAAAAAGGATTAGAAAAAGTTTGTGAAAAGCAAATTTATAATACTGAATCTTTAGCAAAATTTGCCTTTTCCATTTTGTGGCAAGCAGCAGAATTTTCACTTGAACATGGAGTTGTTATAATTTTTGATTATTAGATTATAAGTAAGTGTATAATTTTTTCTAGAAAATTTTCATATAGATAAAAAAGGAGATATTAAAAATGAGATTATTTGATAAATTAAAATTTAATAAAAAAGTCAAAGTATTAGATGAAAAATTTCCCTTTTACGATAATCCAAATACGGCAGTAATTACTTGTTCTCATATAATAGATAAAGAAAATCCTATTTTATATGTAAGTCATGACGCTGATGATGGAATGTGGCAATTTTTATGTGGAAAAGAACACGAAATAGAAGATTCTAAAATAATATCTTTAAAAGAAATGTATGAAATAGATAAGTCAATAGGCATTTTAAAAAATATGGCTTGCGGTTATTATGCACAAAGAAAAAATAAAGATGAGGAATGGATAATAAAAAAGTCAGAATAATTAAATCTTTAGATGAAATTAGTTTAGATTTAAAAATATTAATTAGGTTTCAATAATTTTAACAATTTCTAAAATACATGCAACAAATTTGGTTTTAAATAAGTTGTGTGGTATTTAGTGTGAGTTTTTTATTTTTTGAATTTTTATATAGTGTATAAATATAAAAAAATAAAAAGAAAAATATTTTAATTATTTATTTAATAATGCTAAGTATCAATCGTTTTTAAAAATATAATTTCTCTATATAAGAAATACATTGAATATTTTTTTTTTTGATAATATATATACATACATAGACGAAAGGAGAAAATTGATGAACGTTAAAGATGGGAGACTACCAAAGCAGTTGGGGGATTTTGGAGAATCTCTAGTTGCATTTTTACTTGGAAATATTAAAGGTCATAGGGTAGCGATAGTAGATCATGAGGGTGCAGATATAATAGCAACTGATAGATTAGATAGTAAATTAAGATATGCAATATCAGTAAAAAGTAGAAGATTTAAAAAAGATGATGCATCAATTGCATTTGTAAGTGTAATATTAATACTTATTTCAAGTTTAGGACTTTTTGTAATAGGAAAAAAACAAAAAACAAATAAATAATTGCTTAAAAATAATAAAAATTTTTGGAGATAGGATGAAAATTCTATCTCCTTTTTTTGTTTATTTTATTGATAAAAATATTTTTTATAATTCTTGAAATCAAATTAAAACTTAGTATAGTAAGATTAAGGTCAAAGATGGTCAGAAATTGATGGAGGTTTTATGAAATATCAAGATTATTATGAAATATTAGGTGTAGATAAAAAAGCGAATGCTGATGAAATTAAAAAGGCTTATAGAAAGCTTGCAAAAAAATACCACCCTGACCTTCATCCTGATGATAAAGAAGCCAGCAAAAAATTTGCAAAAATAAATGAAGCTTATGAAGTTTTATCTGATGAAAATAAGAGAAAACAATACGATATGTTTGGACAAAGTGGAAACTTTAGTCAAGGTCAAAATTTTGACCCATCTCAATATGGTTTTTCAGATATTTTTTCAAATTTTGGAGCAGGAAACGGATCTTATACCTACACAAGTAGTACGGGAGGCTCCTCTGGTTTTTCAGATTTTTTTGAAACTTTGTTTGGTGGAGGAAGATCATCTT
This sequence comes from Anaerococcus vaginalis, assembly GCA_018363915.1. Lineage (GTDB taxonomy): Bacteria > Bacillota > Clostridia > Tissierellales > Peptoniphilaceae > Anaerococcus > Anaerococcus vaginalis_C. The sequence goes on along the minus strand of JAGZMY010000017.1, from coordinate 10,499 downwards.
CAAGAACTTCTTCAACAAATTTTGGAGGATTCGGTTCAAGTTTTAAAAATGGTTTTAGCAAAAATAAAAAATCAAAAATTAAAGCCAAGGTTAATATATCACTAGATGAAGCAATGAGTGGCGTATCTAGAACGCTAAAAATTAAAGATAAAGAAACAAATTCTATTAAAGAAATAAATATAAATGTTCCAAGCGGAATGACAAGTGGCAAAAAATTAAAAATTGATGGTTCAAAATATAATTTGAATGCTGATATTTATGTGACAGTAGAAATTGAGGAAGATTCAACTTACAGGCTTGATGGGCTTGATGTTATTAAAAAGGAAAGAATTTCTCCTTGGGATGCCTATTTTGGCGAAAAAATTACTGTCGACACTCCAAATGGAAAATTTAAAATAAATATTCCAGAAAAAATTGAAGCTGGAAACAAAATTAGGATTAAGGGTAAGGGATATAAGGATTTAAAAGGAAAAATTGGAGATCTTTATATAGAAATTCTTATCGACAATCCAAAAAATTTAAGTGAAGATCAAATTGACCTATATAAAAAATTAAAGGAAATAAATTAGGGGGATATGATTATGGATTTTAACAAATTTACTCAAAAATCAACAGAAGCTATTAATGAAGCAAGTCAATTAGCAATCAAAAATGCCAACCCAGAAGTTGGCATCATCCACCTAGCTTACGCTTTGATTGAAGATTCAGATTCTTTCGTAAGCCAAGTTTTGTCTAATATGGGCTTGTATAAAAAAGTACTTAACAAGATGGAAGAAAAAATGGAAAATTTGCCAAGCCAATCAGGTTCAGCAAATATTTATCCAAATACAATTTTTCAAAGAGTTTTATTAAAAAGTGAAGATTGTGCAAAGAAAATGGGAGATTCTTTTATCTCAACAGAGCACATTTTCTTAACTATTCTAAATGAAAATACTGAATTAAGCGATTATTTTAAGGAGATCGGTTTAAGCGCTAAAAATTTCTCAAATGAGCTTAAAAAGGTCAGAAAAGGTCAAAAAATTACTAACGATAATCCAGAAGAAACAAACAATCCTTTGGAAAAATATGGTAGAAATTTGACCAAAGAAGCAAGGGAAGGAAAAATCGATCCAGTTATTGGACGTGATAGCGAAATTAGAAATTGCCAAAGAATTCTTTCAAGAAGAAAGAAAAATAATCCGGTTTTGATTGGTAAACCAGGTGTTGGCAAAACTGCAATCGTCGAAGGTCTTGCTCAAAGAATTGTAAATAAAGATGTGCCAGAACCACTTCAAGGAAGAACAATATTCGCCCTTGATATGGCAAGCTTAGTTGCAGGTGCAAAATACAGGGGACAATTTGAAGAAAGATTGAAATCAGTTATTGATGAAGTAAAAAAATCTGATGGACAAATAATTATGTTTATCGATGAGCTTCACACAATAGTTGGAGCTGGTAAAACAGAAGGATCAATGGACGCTTCAAATATAATGAAACCAATGCTTGCGCGTGGAGAGATAAAAGTAATTGGTGCAACAACTTTAAATGAATATAGAGAAAATATTGAAAAAGATGGAGCCCTTGAAAGAAGATTCCAAAAAGTTTTGGTCGATGAACCAAGTGTGGAAGATACAATTTCAATTCTAAGAGGAATTAAGGATAAATATGAAATTTATCATGGAATAAGAATCCAAGACCAAGCAGTAATTGCAGCGGCAGAGCTTTCAAATAGATATATAACTGATAGATTTTTGCCAGATAAGGCTATAGATTTGATGGATGAGGCTTGCGCAACTGTAAGAACTGAAATTGATACAATGCCAGAGTATTTGGATGAAGAAAAAAGAAGAATTTTACAAGTCCAAATTGAAATTGCAGCGTTAAAAAAAGAAGATGATGAAAAAAGTAAGAAAAGATTAGAATCATTGGAAAAAGAATTGGCAGATGCTAATGAAAGATACAAGGCTGATTTTAATAAATGGAAAAGCCAAAAAGATTCAATAAATTCTGTAAAAGATATAAAAGAAGAAATTGACAAGGTAAAAGTTGAAATCGAAAAAGCTGAGAGAAATTACGATTTTGAAAAATTATCTGAGCTTAAATATGGAAAACTTACAGAACTTGAAAATAAATTAAAGGAAAAAGAAAAAGACCAAAAAGATAATTCATCTATAAAAGAAGAAGTTACTGATGAAGACATAGCAGATGTTGTTTCAAATTGGACAAATATTCCTGTAAACAAACTTGTAGAAAGTGAAAGAAGTAAGATTTTAGGACTTGCTGACAAGTTGCACGAAAGAGTTATTGGACAAGATGAAGCCGTTGATAGCGTATCAGATGCAATTATTAGGGCAAGATCTGGACTAAAAGATATAAATAAACCAATCGGTTCATTTATTTTCCTTGGACCAACAGGAGTTGGTAAAACTGAGCTTGCAAAATCACTTGCTGAGGCTATGTTTGATAGCGAAAAAAATATGATTAGGATTGATATGTCAGAATATATGGAAAAATATTCTGTATCAAGATTAATCGGTGCAGCTCCAGGTTATGTTGGCTACGAAGAGGGCGGACAATTAACAGAAGCTGTAAGACGCAATCCTTATTCAGTAATTTTGTTTGATGAAATTGAAAAAGCTCATCCTGATGTTTTTAATATTTTACTACAAGTTTTGGATGACGGAAGACTAACAGATAGCCAAGGAAGAACTGTTAATTTTAAAAATACAATTATAATTATGACATCAAATATTGGTTCAAGTTATTTGATAGATGGACTAAAAGAAGATGGAAGTATTGATGAAGAAAACAGAAAACTTGTCGATTCATCTTTAAGAAATTCTTTTAAACCAGAATTTTTAAACAGAATTGATGATATTGTAATGTTTAAACCATTAACATCAGATCAAATATATAAAATTATTGATTTACAAATTGCAGATATTTCAAAAAGACTTGAAAGTCGTGAAATTACAATTGAACTTAGCAAGAAAGCTCATGAATATATTTTAGATAAATCCTACGACGTTGAATATGGTGCAAGACCAATCAAGAGATTCTTGCAAGCAAATATTGAAACAAATCTAGGAAGAAAAATTATCGAAGGTAATGTAATGGAAGGCGATCATGTCATAATAGATTTAGATAAAAATAATGAATTAGAATATCAAGTTAAAAATTAAGAATAAATATAAAAAGAGAAAATTTCTTTTTGAGATTTTCTCTTTTTATTTTGTTTAAATTCCCAGAAAAAATATTTTTTTAAAATAAAATTTTCAATTATATTTATTCAACGAAGTATTTGAAAGCCCAATAAATTTTAAAAAATATGCAGGCAAAAAAACCTAAAACACACAAGATATTGTGGCTCTTGTTTTAATATATCTATATATGGTATACTATAAGAGTATTAAAAAAGGAGTGCAAAATGGTTAAAGTTGTTAAAAGAAATGGTCAAAAGGTGGATTTTGACAAAGAAAAAATAAAAATAGCTATAGAAAAAGCTATGAATTCTCCAAATGGTGTATATATAGAAAATCAAGCAGAACAAATAGCAGATGAAATTGAAAAAAGAGCAGAAAATAAAAGAGAGATTTCAATTTATCAAATCGAAGATCAAGTTTATTATAAACTAATCGACAAAAAAAATCCTGCAACAGCAAAATCATACGAAGCTTATAGGTCAGTCCATGCTTATAAAAGAGAAGCAAATACAACAGATGATGATATAATAGGTCTACTTGAAAGAACAAATATTGATGTAATGGATGAAAATTCCAATAAAAATCCATTGATTGCATCAACCCAAAGAGATTTGATAGCAGGAGAAGTGTCAAAAGATTTGGCAAAAAGAAAATTAATTGACGCAGACCTTGTAGAGGCTCACGAAGATGGAGCAATACATATTCACGATCTTGATTATTTGATTCAACCAATTTTTAATTGCTGTTTGGTAAATATGAAAGATATGTTAGATAACGGAACAGTTATAAATGGAAAGACAATTGAAACGCCCAAATCTTTTCAAGTAGCTTGTAATGTTATGACTCAAATTATTGCCCAAATCGCCTCAAACCAATACGGTGGTCAATCAATAAATATTTCATGTCTTTCAAAATATTTGGAAGTTTCCTACAATAAAAATTATAAGTTAGCAAAAGAAATTTTATCAAATGAAGATGAGATAAAGGCAATGGCTAAAAAATTAACTCAAAGAGATTTGGAATCTGGTATTCAAACAATCCAATACCAAATCAATACTCTTATGACATCAAACGGCCAAGCACCTTTTGTGACTTTGTTTATGCACACAGACGAAAATGATCCATACTTGGACCAAACTGTAAGAATAATTGAAGAAATTTTAAAACAAAGATTACAAGGAATAAAAAACGAAGCTGGAGTTTATGTAACACCAGCCTTCCCAAAATTAATCTATGTTTTGGATGAAAATAATATAAAAAAAGAAAGCAAATATTATTACTTAACAGAATTATCCATAAAATGTACGGCAAAAAGAATGTATCCTGATTACATTTCAGCCAAAAAAATGAGAGAAAATTACGAAGGAAATGTATTTTCACCAATGGGATGCAGGGCATTTTTGCCACCATACAAGGATGAAGATGGAAATTATAAATTTGATGGCAGATTTAATATTGGAGTTTGCACAATCAATCTCCCACAAATTGGAATCCTTGCAAAAAATGATGAAGAAAAGTTTTTTGAAATTTTAAATAAGAGAATGGATCTTGTAAAAAGAGTTGGAATTTTAAGATATGAACATTTAAAAAATGTAACAAGCGATTCATCTCCAATTCATTTCCAACACGGAGCAATAGCAAGACTTAAACCTCATCAAAGAATTGAACCACTTTTAAAAAATGCTTACGCAACAGTTACCATTGGATATATTGGAATATATGAAGCATGTAAACTTGTAAAAGGAGTAAGTCATACAAGTAAAGAGGGAAAAGAATTCGCCCTTAAAATAATGGACTTATTAAATAAGAAAAAACAAGAATGGATAAAAGAAACCGGACTTCAATTTGCAGTTTATGGAACTCCAGCAGAAAATCTTACAAATAGGTTCGCCTCAATCGATAGAAAAAGATTTGGAGAAATTAAAGATGTAACCGACAAGGGTTATTACACAAATTCTTTCCATGTTGATGTAAGAGAAAATATATCAGCTTTTGAAAAATTTGATTTTGAATCAGAATTTCAAGACCTATCATCAGGAGGATGTATTTCCTATGTAGAAATTCCAAATATGGCAAACAATTTAAAAGCTCTTGGAACAATCGTTGAATATATTTATAACCATATCCAATACGCAGAATTTAATACAAAATCAGATTATTGTGCAGAATGCGGTTATGATGGAGAAATGCTTTTAGATGATGATAACGAATGGTATTGTCCACAATGTGGCAATAAAGACAGGGCAAAACTAACAGTCGTAAGAAGAACTTGCGGATATTTGGGAGAAAATTTCTGGAACGAAGGAAGAACCAAAGAAATAAAGGCAAGAGTTTTGCATATATAATAAAAAAAGTCTACGGTAGTTTACTTAGATTGTAGATAAAGTTTAAATTCAAATGGATGTTATTTTGAAATAAAAATAAAGCCAAGCCCATCTCGACCGACTGAAAGGAGTGGAGAGATCTCATGAGATTTCTTCGCTCAATTAATTTGTATGATAAATGTATAAATAAAATGAATTGATTATTATTTTATAAATTTAAATTTATTATATTTGGAAAATAATTTAAAAAAATTGAAAGAAGCGAAGCTTCTTACAAGAAAAGCTCCATGCAATGGTCGGTTGCAGGGGGGGTAAAAAAGTGGGGGTTGTTAGGGGGAGGAAAAAGGGGGAGAATCGAAACTCCCCCATTTCCTCCGCCCTAACATACGAAGAATTAATTTTAGAAAGTGAAAAACTTTAGGATAAACAAAATATATAATAATATATTTCAAACTGTAGACAAACTAAATTTTACTCATTTCGACCAGATAAATAAACACCCGTTTTGCTTGTTTATACCGATTTATCGTACGTAGTGACCAGAGAAATCTCATGAGATCTCTCGACTACGCTCGAGATGGGTTGGAGCGTGATTTTATTTTTGAATTATTAATAAATTATTAAAATTACTTTTTCTACGCTGAGTCTACATTAGTAGACTTTTTTTATGGAGGATTTATGAGATACGGGCAAATTAGAAAATATGATGTGGCAAATGGGCCTGGGATTAGGACCTCCTTTTTTGTCACAGGCTGTCATGCAAATTGCAAAAATTGTTTTAATAAAGAATATATGGATCCAAATTTTGGAAATTTGTGGACAGATGAACAAACTCAAGAGATAATTTCCTATTTAAAAAAAGATGAGATAGAAGGTCTTACTATTTTGGGAGGAGAGCCTTTCGAATCGACAGAAGATTTGATTCAAATTGTAAAAAAAATTAGGGAAGAATCAGACAAATCGATTTGGATTTTTTCTGGATTTTTGTATGAAATTTTAGTCAATATTGAAAATGCAAAAAAACTTTTATCTATGTGCGATGTTTTGGTAGATGGACTTTTTATTGAAGAATTAAAAGATTTAAGATTAAAATTTAAAGGCTCATCAAATCAAAGAACAATTGACCTACAAAAATCTTTAAAAAATGAAAAAGTAATCCTTCTAGATGGGTATAATTAGAATAGAAATAAAATTTAGGAGGATTAAATGGAACTTAATAAAAAAAGAAAAGGAGTAGGTGGAATAGTTATAGCAATAATTGCAATAATTGCTCTTGCTATAATTGTTTTAATACCTTCATATAACGGACTTGTAAAACAAAAAGAACAACTTGACGAATCCTATGCACAAGTTCAAAATGTTGTTCAAAGAAGAGCAGACTTGATTCCAAATCTTGTAAGCACAGTTAAAGGATATTCAAAACACGAAAAAGATACATTAACAGAAGTTACCAACGCAAGATCAGGAATTCAAAACGCAAAAGGCCCAAAAGAATTGGCTGAAGCAAATGAGCAAATGTCTCAAGCGATTAGAAGTATCAATGTAGTTGCTGAAGCCTATCCAGATTTAAAGGCTGACAAGCAATTTATCCAACTAATGGATGAGCTTGCTGGAACAGAAAATAGAATTTCAGTAGAAAGAAAAAATTATAACTCAGAAGTAAAAGCATACAATACAAAAGTCAAATCATTTCCAACAAGTATTTTTGCAAAAATGATGGGATTTGATAAGGCAGAATACTTTGAAGCCGACGCATCAGCCCAAGATGTTCCACAAGTAAATTTTGGTAGCTAGGTAGACTATGAGAAAAAGAAAGAATATAATAGTAACTATTTTATTTGCCTTTATTCTTCTTTTTCTACCTCAAAAATCTTTTGCAGATGATTTGCCACAATCGCCAAATACTTATTACTATGACGAACTCAATTTAATAAACCAAGAAACCAAAGACCATCTTACAAAAGTAAACAAAGAACTTGAACAAAAAACAGGAGCTCAAGTAATTTATGTTTCCCTAAAAGATGTAGAGGATCAGCCAATGCAAGTTGGAACAGATCTTTTAAATAAATGGAAAATTGGAGATAAGGAAAAAGATAATGGAGTTTTGATTTTAATTTCCCAAAGAAAAGGCCAAGATAAAAAAGATATTTCAATTATCACAGGCTACGGATTAGAGGGAAGATTAAATGATGGTAAGGTTGGAAGAATAATCGATGAATATATGCTAGATTATATGAGAGATGGAGATTTTTCCAAAGGAATTACAGAAGGATTCAATGCAATTGTTTCACAAATTGCAGAAGAATACCAAGTAGAATTGACTGGCGATTATGACGAATATGCTAATAGGCTAAGAGAAGATAAAGACGACGAAATAGATTTAAGAACATTAATAATAATATTTATAATTTTTATGATATTCTCAAGATTTTTTGTAAGCCGAGGAGGCTTTAGAAACGGAGGATATGGAGGCTTCGGCGGATTCGGGGGCTTTGGAGGAGGATCTTTTGGAGGATTTTCAGGAGGCTCAGGCGGATTTTCTGGAGGAGGTTTCTCTGGTGGAGGAGGCTCATCCGGAGGCGGCGGAGCTAGCAGAGGAATATAAAAATAAGTAAGCAAATAGAAAACTATTTGCTTATTTTTTTTGCAAATTTTTTAAAATTTTAAAATTTTTAAATTCAAAATATCTAATTATTTTATTTCTTAATAAAATTCTTATATTTTAAATATTTTTACTTGACTTTATATATATATATATATATATAATGGTGGCATACAAATAATATTAAGGAGTGAATTATGAAAAATAATAAAAAATTAGTGATGGGTTCAGTCATCGCTCTAGCACTATCAGTAGGTGTTATAGCACCTAATTTAACAAAAGCAGAAGAAGCTGCTTTGGAAACAAGTAAGTTAGAAATAAAAAATGAAGCTGACAATCAAATTAAAAAAGATGTACAAGCTGAGTTAAAAAAAGATGATATTAAAGAAGCTACAGGAAACAAAGCTGATAATGAAAATATTGGGAAAATATTAGAAAAAAAAGAGGATAAAAAAGAAGAAATTAAACCTGCAAATATTGCAAAAGTTAAAAAATTAGCACCTGTAACTCTAAATGATAATAAAAAAGAAGCTGAAGAATTACAAAAATCTAAAGAATCAGCAAAGGCAAATATTAACGCTGCAGATTTAAGTGATTTTCAAAAAGCTTATTTTACACAAAAAGTAGATAATGCAGCTACAAAAGAAGAAGCAAAACAATATCAAATAGAAGCACAAGACTTAGCTACTTATATACTTGAAGTAAAACTTAGCTTACCAGAACTAAAAGAAGGTCAAGATATAAACGAAATTATGAACTCATTCAACAAAGCTCTTGATAAAGTACAAGTTGATAAAGTTAAAAAATCAGTAGTAGATCCTGAAGGATTCAGAGAAGATCAAGAATTAGAAAATTTAAAAACACAAACAAAAGAAGAAATCGATAAATTAGATTTAAGTCAAGTACAAAAAGATAAATTTAAATCATTAGTAGATGAAGCAAAAGATAAAAATGCAGTAAATAAAGTAAAAGAAGATGCACAAGAATTATTAGATGCAATAATTGATGCAAAATTTAATAAATTAGCACCAACTGATGATGAAGCAATAATGAACAAAACATTAGAATTGCTTGATAATGCTCTTACAAAAGCAGACGTTGAAGATATAGTTAATAAAATAAATAAAGAAGTAAAAGCTGCAAAAGACTTGAAAGATGCAAAAGAAAAAGCAATTAAAGAGCTAAAAGAAGCAGGAATAACAAGTGATTTATACTTTAACTTAATTAATAAAGCTAAAACAGTTGAAGGTGTAGAATCATTGAAAAATGAAATCTTAAAAGCTCACAAAGAAGACGATGAAAAACCAGCAGAACCAAAAGAAGAAACAATAAAAGTGAACTTAATTTTTGCAGATGGTTCAAAACAAACTGCAGAATTTAAAGGAACATATGAAAAAGCAGTTTCAGACGCTTATGCATATGCAGATATATTAAAAGAAACAAATGGCGACTATACAGTAGTTGTTGAAGACAAAGGATATACTCTTAACATTAAGTTTGCAGGAAAAGAAGAAAAACCAGAAAAACCAGCAGAACCAAAAGAAGAAATAATAAAAGTGAACTTGATTTTTGCAAATGGTTCAATTCAAAATGCAACATTTAAAGGAACATTTGAAAAAGCAACAGCAGAAGCTTATAGATATGCTGATTTATTAAAAGAAGAAAATGGTGAATATACAGCAGATCTTACTGATGGCGGATATACAATTAATATCAAATATGCAGGAAAAGAAGTAAAACCAGCAGAACCAAAAGAAGAAACAATAAAAGTGAACTTGATTTTTGCAGATGGTTCAGTACAAACTGCAACATTTAAAGGAACATATGAAGAAGCGACAGCAGAAGCTTACAGATATGCTGATTTATTAAAAGAAGAAAATGGTGAATATACAGCAGATCTTGAAGATGGTGGATATACAATTAATATCAAATATGCAGGAAAAGAAGTAAAACCAGAAGAACCAAAAGAAGTAACAATAAAATTGAATCTAATTTTTGCAGATGGTTCAGTACAAACTGCAACATTTAAAGGAACATTTGAAAAAGCAACAGCAGAAGCTTATAGATATGCTGATTTATTAAAAGAAGAAAATGGTGAATATACAGCAGATCTTGAAGATGGTGGATATACAATTAATGTTAGATATGCAGGAAAAGAGGAAAAACCTGAAAAGCCAGAAAAACCTGAAAAGCCAGAAGAAGGCAAAAAACCAGAAGAAGGAAAGAAACCAGAAGAAGGAAAGAAACCAGAAGACAAGAAAAAAACAGAAGATAAGAAAAAAACACAACCATCAAAAGTTGTAAACAACAAAGCTAACAACGTTCAAACAGGTGTAGCAGGACTTACAGGCGTTGTAGCAACACTTGCAGCATCAGCAGTAGCACTTTTCA
>JAGZMY010000052.1 GCA_018363915.1 Anaerococcus vaginalis | reverse complement strand
AATAAGGTTCTTTTTATCTCTTTCTACAAATCCCTTGAAAATCAGATTTTCAATAATCCCTGCTCTTGTTGCAGGTGTTCCAAGTCCTTTTCGCTCAACCTCTACTCCTTTTTCCAATGCGTCATTTCCTGCAAGCTCCATCGCCTTTAGGAGAAGATCTTCCGTAAAATGCTTAGCCGGTTGAGTGTACTTTTCTTTTATTTCCTTGTTTTCAATGCTCAATACATCACCAATGTTCACATCAGGAAGTGCCATATCTTCATTTTTCTTAGACTTATATTCTTTAAGATATTTTGTAAAACCTTCATCTTTAATTGTCTTGCCTGAGCTTGTAAAAGTAAAGCTATCAAATTCAGCCACAATCTTCATTGCATTCTCAATTAAAGGATAGCCTACACTTGCATGTAGCTTATTTAAAATAAGTTCATATACCTTCAATTCACTTTCCGGAAGAGAAGTTAAGTCCTTATTCATACTGCTTTCTGTCGGTATAATCGCATGATGATCTGTAACCTTTTTAGAGTTAAATACCGTCTTGATACGCCCTGTGTCAAAATCATTCTTTCCTAAAATGTTATTAACCGTACTTACAATCATATCTTCAGTAAGGAATCTGCTGTCTGTTCTTGGATAGGTAATCAGTTTCTTTTCGTAAAGACTTTGAGCATAATCAAGTGTCTGCTTAGCTGAGTATCCAAAATACTTATTGCACTCTCTTTGAAGTGTTGTAAGGTCAAAAGGCAAATCAGGCTTTGTTATCTTTTCCTTTTGAATAACATCGGTAATTTCTATCTTATCACCTACTAAATTTAAGAGCTGTTCAGCAGTAACCTCATCATCAATTCTATCTGTTGATAGTGTAAAGCCATTAAGACTTAATTCCACTGTATAATATTTTTCTTTCTTAAAATTGGCTATCTCATCATCTCTATTTACAATCATGGCAAGAGTTGGTGTTTGTACCCTCCCAACAGAATAACTCTGTTTATATAGGCACGAATACAGTCTGCTTAAATTCATTCCCACAATCCAATCTGCTATTGCTCTTGCTTGTGCAGACTCAAAAAGATTATCGTAAGAACTTCCATCTTTTAGGTTATCAAAGCCCTCTTTAATTGCACTATCTTCCATTGACGAAATCCAAAGGCGTTTCATCTTCTTTTTACAATTTGCCTGATTATAGACAAGCCTGAAGATTGCTTCTCCCTCACGCCCTGCATCGCAAGCATTTATCACGATGTCTATGTCCTTATCGTTCATGAGCTTTTTAAGAATCGTAAATTGTTTCTTTGTGGACTTTGCAATCTCATACTTATATTCTCTTGGGATAATCGGTAAATCCGCCATATTCCACTTTGCGTACTTTTCATCATAGCTTTCTGGATTTGCCATCTGAATTAAATGTCCGACACACCAGCTCACCTTGTATCTGTTTCCCTCATAGTATCCGTATTTCTTTTTTGTTGCTCCAATTACTTTTGCAATAGAAATTGCAACACTTGGCTTTTCAGCAATTACAAGTTTCATATATATTTGTCCTCCTGTTTTTCAATATAAAAGGGCGAAAGATGTTACTCTCCCGCCCTGT
>JAGZMY010000004.1 GCA_018363915.1 Anaerococcus vaginalis | reverse complement strand
AGGATTAAAACAAAATTAAACGGAATGTCCCCTGTCATGTACAGATTACATTCCGCTTAAAATATTATTAAATTATTCCGTGTTTACGGGTTCAGGTCAGAAGCCTGTGGTTTTTTTATTATTCTTCTAAATTTTTTTCTTCTAATTCTTTTATGAAATTATTAATATCTTTTTTATTTATTCTAGAAATTCCAGAATGTTCGCTGTCGAATTTTCTGTTTAAAATTTTTTCTCCTGTTTCGTCTTCCATAACTTCTAGAACTCTTTGCCTACAGAAATTTCCTTGGCAAAATCCCATTCCACTTCTTGTACGTCTTTTTATTGCGTCAAATGTAAGACAAGGGATACCCCTGTTCATTGCATCTCTTATTGTTTTTTCGCTAACTTGTTCGCATCTGCATACAAGTCTTTCGGGATTTCCAAGTGGCAAATCAATTTTATCTTTTACCTTATTAAAATCTTCAAGCTCTTTGTATTCTATAATAGGTTTTCTATAAGGATTGTAGGAAGGATCATTTTCCAATTTTAAATTTAAATCTTTTAAAATATTTTCAACAATTTTGGCAACTTCTGGAGAAGAAGTTATACCTGGAGATTGGATTCCTACAACATTTATAAAACCAGAAGTTTTGGTGTTTTCTATTATAAAATCTCCCGTTGATGAAGCAGGTCTAAGTCCTGCAAAGGAGCGGATAAATTTTTTTAAATCAATTACATCATCTTTTACAGATTTTAATCCAAGCTTGTAAATTTCTGCAAGCCTTTCAATGTGTGTTCCAAGATCGATTTCTTCTTCATCAATGGCATCAGGGCCTAAAAGAAGATTGTTGTGGTAGGTTCTTGTTACAAGAATTCCTTTTGATTTTGGAGATGGCGTTTGGAATAAAACTTGTTTTATTTTCTCGCCAGTTCCTTTTTGCATAAGTAAATATTCGCCACTTCTTGGATGGATTGTAAAATCAGTTTCTGTAATCATGCTTGAAATTTTTGCTCCATTTAATCCAGAAGCATTAATTACAAATTTTCCTTCATAAGTATTGTCATCAGAAGTTTTTACTTTAAAAATATCTTCTTCTTTTTTGATATCAACAACTTCACTTTGAAGTTTTAATTCAGCGCCATTTTCTATGGCATTTTCTACAAGGGCAATAACGTATTCGTATGGAGAACAAACACCAGCTCCTTTGCAATAAAGAGCAGATATTGCATCATCGGATACATTAGGTTCTATTTGTCTAAGCTTTTCTTGATCAATTATTTCAATATCATCAAGATTATTTTCAAGACCCATTTTGTAGAGTTTATTAAGTTCTTTTTCATCATCTTCATCAAAAGCTAAAACCAAAGATCCGTTTTCCAAAAATCCGAAGTTTAGCTCTTGGTTTAACTTATTAAATTCCACTCTTCCCTTGTAGCAAATTCTTCCTCTTAGCTCATCATGGCTTTCAGCATAACCACCGTGAACTATGGCAGAATTTGCCTTGCTAGTTCCCATGGACACATCAAGCTCTTTTTCTAAAATTAAAATATTTAATTTATACCTAGAAAGTCTTCTTGCAATTGATGCACCAGTTACACCAGCACCGATTACTATTACATCATACATTTTATTCTTCTCTTTTCTTAAAATTTATAAATAATTAAAATATAAAATTAAAAACTGGAACTGCTAAAACTGCACCGATTATTGGTCCAACAACAGGAATCCATGAATATCCCCAGTTTGGATCAACTTTGTTTTTGAAAGGTAAAATAGCATAAGCAATTCTTGGTCCCAAATCTCTTGCAGGATTAATTGCATAACCTGTTAGTCCACCTAAACTCATACCAATTGAAACGATAAGACCAAATACATATAATTTGTCAACGCCACCCATTCCAGCGCCAGCAACATTACCAAATCCTAAAATAGCAAATACTAAAACAAAAGTTCCAATAATTTCTGATAATAGGTTTCTAAAAGTATTTGGTATAGTTGGAGCTGTACAGAAAGTTGCTCTAACTGTTAATGGATCATCGCTTGTTGCGTCATAATGATCTTTGAATAAAATATAAACTAAAATAGCTCCGCAAAAAGCTCCAAGCATTTGTCCAATTATATAAGAAGGAACTGTATTCCATTCGATTCCACCATTAAATGCAAGAGCAATTGATAGGGCTGGATTAAAATGAGCACCTGTTAATGCGCCAAAAATACAAGCTGGAATCATAACTGCAAGACCCCAAGCAAATGTAATTTGAACAGGCCCTGCACCTTTTTGTCCACTCTTATTCAATAGAACGTTTGCAACAACTCCATCTCCTAATAAAATAAGTAACATTGTTCCAAAAAATTCACCTAGTATTATGTCTCTCATAATAACCTCCTGTTTTATTACTAAATATAAAAAAAGCAACAAAAATAATTGGATAAATTTGTTGCAAAGTCTCTTTTTATATTCAGCTGTGAAAATGTTTACACCCATATTATAGCACATATATTTTTATAATACAAATATTTATTTTATTTTTAAATTTACAAGGAAAAATTTTTAATTTATAATTAAATTATAAGAAAATAAAGGAGTAAAAATGGACAAAAATACAATAATAACTTATATAAAAGAATTATGCACAAGACCATCACCAACTGGTTTTACAAAAAAATGCGAAAAATATTTGATGGAAGAATTTAAAAATTTAGGATACAAGCCTTGCCAAAATAACAAGGGAAATGTAATAGTTCCAATTTATGTAGATGAAAAAAATAAAGATGATGGACTTTTATTATCGGCTCATATCGACACGCTTGGTCTTATGGTAAGAAGTATAAAAGAAAATGGAGGAATTCAAGTTACAACTCTTGGTGGATTTCCATTAAATTATGCAGAATTTGAAAATGTAAAAATTTTTACAAGAGATGGAAAAGAATTTGAAGGAGTCTTTAGATTAAATGAGCCTTCAGTTCATGGCTCAGATACACCAAAAATTTCAAAAAGAAATTTTGATGAAATGGAAGTTGTTATCGATGAGCTTGTTGAAAGCAATGAGGATGTAAAAAAACTTGGAATAAATCCTGGAGATTTTATTGCTCTTGATTCAAGATTTAGATATTCAAATGGCTTTGTAAAATCACGTCATCTTGATGATAAGGCATCAAGCGGAGTTTTGCTTGCCCTTGCAAAAGAAATTAAAGAAGAAAATATAAAATTTGATAGAAATATTTATATGATGTTTACAACTTATGAAGAAGTAGGACATGGAGCAAGTTCGGGCCATCCATCTGGAATAAAAGATATGATTGCAGTTGATATGGGAGTTGTTTTCGATGATTTAAAAACAAATGATAGATTGGTTTCAATTTGTGCAAAAGATTCATCAGGTCCTTACAATTTTGATTTAACAAATGATTTGATAAATACAGCCAAAAAAATTGGAATTGATTTTGCAATTGATATTTATCCATTTTATGGCTCAGATGCATCTGCTGCTATGAGCTCATTTTATGATTATAGGCACGCCCTTGTAGGCTGTGGAATTTCAGCATCTCATGGCTATGAAAGATGTCACGAAAATGCCTTGATGAATTTGTTTGATTTATTAAAAACTTATATATTAAAATGAAAAATAATTTTATTATTGTAAAATAGCTAGACAGAAAGATAAATTTCATATAAAATAGTATTACACAAAAAAACAATTTCTTAATTTAAGGGGGAGAGATGAAAATTAAAAAAATTATGGCTGGAGCTCTAACTCTAGCACTTTCACTAAGCATTACAGCTTGTGGATCAAAAAAAGATTCTGATAACGGTTCAATGGCTTCTACAGCTTCTAATGCAAATGGAGCAAAAGTATCAGCTACAATGGTAACTGACCAAGGCGGAATAAATGATAAATCATTTAACCAATCTGCTTATGAAGGATTAAAAGCTTACGAAAAAGATGGAAAAATTAAATTTGATTATATTGAATCACACAAAGATTCTGATTACCAACCAAACCTTGAATCAGCTCTTGATAGTGAATCAGATTTGATTTTTACAGTAGGATATGCTCTTTATGATGCAACAAGCAAGGCTGCAAAAGACAATCCAGATCAAAATTACGCAATAATCGACAACGCAAATCCTGATAAAATTGAAAATCTTTTAGGAATAACATTTGCAGATAATGAAAACTCATTTTTAGTTGGATATATTGCAGGAATGAAAACAGAATCTAACAATGTTGGATTTGTAGGTGGAATGGAATCAGCAGTAATCGATAGATTTGAATATGGATTTAGAGCTGGTGTAAAACAAGCAGCAAAAGAAAAAGGAAAAGACATAGAAGTTCAAGTTCAATACGCAAACTCTTATGCTGACCAAGCAAAAGGAAAAAATATTGCTAACCAAATGTATCAAAAAGGCGCAGATGTAATCTTCCATGCAGCTGGTGGTACAGGAATTGGAGTATTTGAAGCAGCAAAAGAAAATAATAAATACGTAATCGGCGTTGACCGTGACCAAAAAGAAGAAGCTCCAGATAATATTTTAGCTTCAACAGTTAAAGGCGTAGGTAAAGCTGTTCAATTAACACTTGATGATTACAAAGATGGAAAATTCAAAGGTGGAGAAACAAGAGCATTCTCACTTAAAGATGGAGAAGCTTTGGATATAGCTTATGGAGATAATGACCTAGTAGACCAAAAAGTTAAAGACAAGGTTGAAGATTTAAGAAATCAAATCGTTGATGGAAAAATTAAAGTTCCACAAAACGAAGAAGAATTTAAATCAATGGGTTACGACAAATAAGTAAAAATCTACTAAGAAAAATAAGTAATTAAAAGAGTAGGAAGAAAAACTACTCTTTTTTTTACAAAAATATTTAGAAAATTCTAAATTAATAGTGAGGTATTATGGATAAGTATTTAAATGAAAGCCCAGTTGTTTCATTAAAAAATATTCATAAAAGCTTTGGCGACAAGAAAGTTTTAAAAGGCGTAGATTTTGATCTTCACAAATGTGAAGTACACGCTCTGCTTGGAGAAAATGGAGCTGGTAAAACTACTCTTATGAATATTTTATATGGAATGTTTCCTCAAACTGAAGGAAACATTTACATAAAAGGCGAAGAAATTATAAATAATTCACCAAAAAAAGCAATTAGCATGGGCATAGGAATGGTTCACCAACATTTTATGCTGATAGAACCATTTACAGTAACAGAAAATATAATATTAGGTTATGAAGGAAAAAATTCTTTCATTGATAGAGATAAGGCAAAAAAAGAAGTTGTTAAATTAAGCCAAGAATATGGACTTATTATAGATCCGGACAGCAAAGTTGCGGATATATCTGTTGGACAACAACAAAGGGTTGAAATTTTAAAAGCTTTATATCATGGAGCAGATATTTTGATTTTTGATGAGCCAACAGCAGTTTTAACTCCTCAAGAAATAAATGAATTTATAGAAATAGTTGAAAAATTAACTGAACTTGGAAAATCAGTTATAATAATTACCCACAAATTAAAAGAAATTAAAGCTATGGCAGATACTTGTACCATAATTAGAAGGGGAGAATACATCGACAAAGTTAATGTAAAAGACGTAAGTGAGGCTGATCTTGCTGAAAAAATGGTAGGCCGTGATGTAAGCTTTAATGTAAAAAAAGAAAAAATTGACCTTGGCGAAGAAATATTTAAGATAGAAGATCTTTGGGTTAAGGACAACAGAAAAGTTGACAAGGTAAAAGGCTTAAATCTTTCGATAAGAAAAGGAGAAATTCTAGGAATTGCAGGAGTTGATGGAAACGGTCAAACAGAATTAATAGATGCCATTTCTGGAATGAGAAAAGCTCAAAAAGGAAAAGTACTCCTAAAAGGAGAAGATATTACAAATAAAGCTCCTAGAAATATAATTGACCTTGGCATGAATCAAATTCCAGAAGATAGACAAAAAAGAGGTCTGGTTTTAGAATATCCAATTAAAGATAATTTGATTTTGGAGAATATAGATAAAGACTTTTCAAAAAATGGAATTTTGGATTTCAAAAAAATAGAAGAAAATGCAAACAATTTGATTGATAAATTTGATATTAGACCAAATGATATAAATGAAAAGGCGGGAAGTCTTTCAGGCGGAAACCAACAAAAAGTAATTATCGCAAGAGAGATTACAAATGATCCGGATTTATTAATAGCTGCTCAACCAACAAGAGGACTTGACGTTGGAGCAATAGAATTTATTCACCAATATTTGGTAGAACTAAGAAATCAAGGTAAGGCAGTTTTATTAATAAGTTTTCAATTAGACGAAGTAATGGATTTATCTGATAGAATTTGCGTAATTTATGATGGACAAATTGTAGGAGAGCTTGATCCAAAAGAAACTGATGAATACGAAGTAGGAAGATTAATGGCAGGAGGGGATCATGAATAAGAAAGCAAAAACAAAAAGAAAAAATTCTTTTTCAAATTCAAAATTATTATTTACTCTTGTATCAATAATCTTGGGACTTTTGGTTGGAGCTATAGTTCTTTCTCTTACAGGTTACAATTCAATAGAAGCTTATGGAAAATTAGTAGAAGGAATTTTTAAATCCCCAAGAAATATCGGCTGGGCTCTTGTAAATTCGACGCCAATTATTCTTACAGGTCTTGGTGTATGTTTTGCTTTTCAAACAGGACTATTTAATATGGGAGCAGAAGGACAATTTATAATTGGTTCAACTGTAGGATTTTTAATGGGCTACTTACTAAAACTTCCACCAGTAATCCATGTTATTGTTACAATAATTGTTGCACTTTTGGCAGGATTTATTTATGGAGGTCTTGCTGGATTTATAAAAGCAAAATTTGGAATTCACGAAGTAATTTCAACTATAATGCTTAACTGGGTAGCATTTTATTTTCAAAATTTTATAGTTTATCGCTATCAAAAACCAAATTCTATGGGAACATTTGATATAAATGATTCAGCAAAAGTTACTCTAGTTACAAATGCTAGCCAAAAATTTGATGGATTTTTTGGAAAATTTTTTAGAGCACCAATTCATTTAGGAATAATTCTTGCTATTGTTAGCGTAATTATTATTTGGTTTATTCTTGAAAAAACAAGTCTTGGTTATAAATTAAAAGCCGTAGGATTAAACAGAGAAGCAAGTGAGTACGGTGGAATTGATGCAAATAAAAAAATAATCCAATCAATGGCAATTTCTGGATGTTTGTGTTCGCTTGCAGGAGTAACTCAAGTAATGGGTTACACTTATTCACTTCCTTTATTATCAGCTATGGAAAATTTTGGATTTGATGGACTTGCAGTTTCACTTTTAGCATCTAACAATCCAATAGGATGTATTTTCTCAGGATTATTTTTGGGATCATTAAAATATGCAGGAAGTAATTTACAAAGAACAATGGGAGTTCCTAGTGAATTGATTTCTATAATTATAGGAACAATAATTTTATTTACTGCTATTCCTTTGATATTTAGAATTATAAAAGCAAAAGTAAACAAAAAGAAAAATAGAAAGGCGGGAAATAATGCTTAATTTGACAGTTTTAGGATTAATAATTGGAAATACACTTTCAAATGCTACACCAGTATTATTGACTGGCCTTGGTGGAATGATTTCAGAAAAATCTGGAGTAGTAAATATTGGACTTGAAGGAATGATGACAATAGGTGCTTTAGTAGCAGCAACAGTAGGATATTATGTAGGAAATCCATGGCTTGGATTTTTGGCGGGCGGTCTTGCTGGAATGTTTTTTGGACTAATCCATGCACTTGTTTCAGTTACATTTGCAGGAGATCAAACTATTTCTGGTATTGCTATAAATACATTAGCACCAGGTTTGGCTTTGTTTCTAGCAAGATTATTTTTTGATGGCGCAACTCAAACCCCATCAATTGCTTTGGAAAATAAAATTCCTAGATTATTTGACGGTTTGATTACAAATCAAGCGCTAAAAAATATTTTTTCTCAATATGCGACAGTTTATATTGCTTTAATATCTGTAATTTTGCTTTATGTATTTTTATATAAAACAAAATGGGGACTAAGGCTAATTGCAGTTGGAGAACATCCAAAAGCAGCTGAAACTTTAGATATTTCTGTAGGAAAAATTAGGTATCTTGCGGTAATGTTTTCAGGATTTATGGGAGGACTTGGAGGAGCTTCTATGTCACTTGCAGTAGTAAGTGTATTTTCTCCAACCTTAATTGCAGGTCAAGGATACATTGCACTCGTTTGTGTAATATTTGGAAATTGGAGGCCACAAGGAGTTTTGATAGGTTCATTATTTTTTGGACTAACCCAAGCTATAGCAACCTATTTAACAGGAACAACTATAAGCCTTCCAATGGAATTTATTTCAATGATTCCATACATTTCAATTTTGATTTTCTTAATTTTATTTAATAAAAAATCAAATGCACCAAAGGCAAGTGGTAAGCCATATTTGACAGAAGATATTTAAAAATAACAGAATATAAAAATAACCCATCTCGATCGCAAAATCAAAAGAGAACTCATAGATAAATTTAATAAATGAGATCTCTCCACAAGGTCGAGATGGGTTATTTTTTTCATTAATAATTAATAAATAAAAAGTAGAATGTTTTTTAAATTTTATTTTTAAAATTTATATAAGCCAAAAAAGATAAAATAAAAAAATTAGCAATAAAATAAAGAGTTCCATAACCCATCTCTACCGATTATAAAGAGAGGAGAGATCTCTTTTATGGGTTAAATTTTTATTTTGCTTATTGCTAAAGAATTTTTTAAAAAAATAGGCATAAAAAAAGCACCGCTCGGTGCAATTTTAAAAGGGAAAATTTACGTATTACAACTAAAAAAGCAAGCTTTTGCTTGCAAAAAAATGGTCGGGGTGAAAGGATTCGAACCTTCGGCCTCATGGTCCCAAACCACGCGCGCTACCAAGCTGCGCCACACCCCGATGTCCTAACGACAATATATAATATACCAGCTTTAAAAATATTTGTCAAATATTTTTTTGAAAATTTTTTAAAATTTTAAGATTAGCTAATTTTAGCTTTTATATAAGAATAAAATTCTTCAATTTCCTTTTCGGTAAAAATTATTATATCATTTTTCTTTAAAATTTGGCAAGTTATTCCATCGCCTTTTACTAAATTTTTATTAAAATTTCCATCATAAATAAAATCTTTTCCGCAAGATGGAGATTTTGCTTTTAGGAGGGCGATTTTTATATTATTTTTCTTACAAATTTCTAAGGCAATTTCTCCACCTTTTTTGAAATTTTTTGTAAAATCTACTCCATCTACATTTATCACTTTAGAATTTTTTATTTCACATGGCTTTCTTGGTGTTTTCATTCCTGAATCTACTTCTGGGCAGATATTTATGAAATTTATTTGTGGAAATTTTTCTTTTAAATTTTTTATTTCGTTATTTTTTCCGTCATAGCGACAATTTATTCCTAAAAGACATCTTGATATTAATACATTCATATTTTTATCCTTTCTGATATAATTATAGCAAAGGAGTAATTAAATGAAAATTAAAAACTTTTTTTATAAATTTATTTTAAGTTTTTTTCTTATTTTTGCTTTTGCTGGATGTGTAAAGCATGAAAATATTAATTCTAATGAAGAAGTTGAATGTACAAGTCTTCTTGAAGATAAGTCTTATTATAAAAAAGATGATGTAGTTGATTATATTAAAGCTTATAAAAAACTTCCTCCAAATTTTTTGACAAAAAAAGAAGCTAAAAAACTTGGTTGGATTCCTAAAAAGGGAAATTTGTGGGAAGTTACTGATAAGGGAGTAATTGGTGGAGATTATTTTGGAAATTTTGAAAAAAATTTGCCTGATGCAAATTACAAGGAATGTGATGTAAATTATTTTGGTGGAAGACGTGGTGGCGAAAGACTTATTTATGATGAGGATTTTAATATTTTTTACACCAAAGACCATTACAAAAGTTTTACCAAGGAGAATTAGATGATTTGTTTGGATGGAAATAAATTTAAGTCAAGGGATGA
Source organism: Anaerococcus vaginalis (assembly GCA_018363915.1). Lineage (GTDB taxonomy): Bacteria > Bacillota > Clostridia > Tissierellales > Peptoniphilaceae > Anaerococcus > Anaerococcus vaginalis_C. Next base: position 152,330 of record JAGZMY010000004.1, on the reverse strand, counting down.
GTCCTTTTCTTATTTGAATGAAAAAATTGATTTTGAATATGAAGTAAATAATCTTGATGGGCTTTTTGATGAAATTTCTATGCTTGATGAGAAAATTGTTATTAAAAATTATCCTCTTATTTATAAAAATTTGAATGATTATGGGGAAAAATTTTTGTCTTGTTTTATGAAGGCAAGTCTTTGTTTTGATTTGGAAATTGATTTTCTATCATAGATTAATATAGTAAAGAAAAGGAGCTAATATGGAAGATAGGTCAGTAAATAATGAAATTAGAAACTTTGTTGCCAAAAATATTATAAATAATTTTCTAAAAAATGGGGATAAGTTTTATGATAAGGAATTTCTTATTAATAAATTTAGGGTAAATCCTTCTTATGTGGATAAAACTTACCAAAGACTTTTGGATGAGGATTTGATTGAGGCAAAAAGTGATTATTATTATATGAAAATTGATGAAAACAAAAGAAATGCCCTAATTGTGGAATTTGCAAATGGATATTTGAATGAATTTTTAAAAAATATGAATTCAATAGGAATTACAAATGAGGGTGTTTATGATTTTGTATCTTTGAGGATGAATGCTAATGGATAATATATTAGAAATAAAAAATTTGAAAAAAACTTATGGCAAAAAAAATGTGCTTGATGGTATTGATTTAAAACTTGAAAGGGGAAAAATTTTGGGACTTATGGGTCCAAATGGTTCAGGAAAAACTACTCTTTTAAAATGTATTATGGGTCTTATCAAGCCTAATGATGGAGAAATTTTAATTGATGGGAAAAAAGTTGGAGTTGAAACTAAAAAAATCATTTCTTATTTGCCTGATGCCTACCATCTTTATGATAATTTAACAATTGAAGATACGGTAAATCTTTACAAGGATTTTTATGATGATTTTAATATGAGAGTTTGCAAGGAACTTTTTGATTTTATGAAAATTCCAAAGGAAGGTTATTCTGATAAATTATCAAAGGGAATGAAGGAGAGGCTTCTTTTGGCACTGACTCTTTCTCGTGATACAAAATTATATATTTTGGATGAGCCAATTGAAGGAGTTGATCCTATTGCAAAGGATATGATTTTATCTGCAATTATAAAAACTGTAGATATTGGTAGGACAATTATTATTACAACTCATCAAATTGGAGATTTGGAAAATCTTTTTGATAGGGCAGCTTTTATCCAAAGAGGACAAATTCTTTTGGAAGAAGACGCCGAAGATTTGAGAGATAAGTATAAAAAACAAATGGTAGATTTGTATAAGGAAATTTTTGTAATATGATTAGATTTTTGAAATATGAATTAAAAAGGTCAAGGGGATTTTTTCTTTTGATGGCATTATTTGCCATACTTTCTCAAGGTCTTGTTGGAATATTTTATAAATTAAATAGCTTTGAGCTGGAAAATAAAAACACTTCATTTTTTATTCTCCTTATAGCTCTTGCCCTTATAATTTTGTCAGTTTGTTTGATATTTTTTACCATTAGATACAAAAGAGATATTTTTGACAAGTCATCTTACATAACTTTTACCATAAATATTTCTGTAGCTAAGATTATTTTTGCAAAATTTTTGGCAAGTCTTGTGATAGGCTTTTTAAGTCTTGTAGTTTTTGTTGGCTCTTTAATTATAAGCTCGAAATTTTTGGGGATTTATGATGATTTAATAAATATATCCATGAAAGCTCTTTTTGTATATATTTTTGTTTTAGAAATCTACTATTCAATTGCCTATCTTCTTTTGGTTTTTGGAATTACTCTTTCAAAAGTACAAATTTTTAGAAGGTATTATTCATTTGTGTCAGTGGTTTTGTCCATTGTTTTATTTACAATAATAGTTTGGCTTTTAAGAAATATTTACACAATAAGCCCAGTGATTTTGAGATTTAAAGACTTTTCCATCCAAAGAATTATAAATATAAATGGAGTAGATATTTCCATGCTTTACAATGGAGTTGACGGAAAAGTTTTGGGAATAAATATTTGGATGTTGACATTTTCTATTTTGATAATAGCAGTTACATTTTTTTATAATGTATTTTTGATAGAAGAGAAGATTGATTTTTAGGAGAAAAATATGAGAAAATATTTAAAATATGATGCAAAATCGAATATGAAATTTTTCATCTCAACAATTGCAAGTTTTGTAATTCTTTTAATCTCAATGATGTCAATCAAAACAATTGGAGCATTTTCAAGAACGCTAGAAATAAATTCAGCCATAAATTCAATAGAAATAATTGTAGTTGTAGTTTTTATCCTAACAATTGCTTATTTTATTATAAATAGTTTTTACAAAGACCTTTACACAAACAGGTCAATACTTACATTTTCCTTGCCAATAAGCGCAAGAGAATTTATTTTAGCAAAACTAATAGTAATAAATATTTTCTATTGGCTTTTAGTATTTTTGTCAGTATTTTTATTTTATATAGTAGGAACATATTTTAATACAAAAATACTTTTATCTTTGGTCTTTATAATGATTTTGATAAATATAAGTGCTCTTTTAGTATTTTTATATATGCAAATGGATAGGTATTTATTTAAAAGAAAAATATCAGTATTTTTAATTTTTATAATAACAGCAGCCATATTTGCTCTTGCGTTTTTCATAAATAAAAATTTCTTGCTTTTACACAATAAGATTATTTTAAAAGATTATAATTATATGGCTTTTATTTATTCTTATATAAAATACAAGGGAGAATCATATATAAACCTAACAGGATTTATTTATTATATTTTGATATTTCTAGGATTATTTTGGATGAATGCAAAAATATTAAAAAAAGATTTAGACTTATCGTGAGGACTTTATGAATAAAAATATGTATATAGGAATTGTAGGAGGAGTAATTATTTCAATAATTTTAAATAATGCCTACAATTTTCCAAACAAAGAAATGGTTGCAGTAGTCTGTGCAGTAATAGGCGCATTTTTTGGAGCAAGCATTGATAATAAATTTAAAAAATCTAAGTAGGGTATAGTCATAGTAAGGAGATATTATGGATAATAAAATTAATGAAGTTAAAAAAATCATAAAAGAATCAAATAATATTGTATTTTTTGGAGGAGCAGGAGTATCAACAGCATCTGGAGTTCCGGATTTTAGATCTGCAACTGGGCTTTATAATAGAGAAAATAATTCATCATATTCGCCTGAATATATGCTAAGCCATGAATTTTTTGTAAATCATCCTGATGAATTTATGGAATACGCAAAAGAAAATTTGATGATTGAAGGAATAAAACCAAATGATTGTCATCTTGCTTTAACAAAACTTGAAAAAAAAGGAAAACTAAAGGGAATTATTACTCAAAATATAGATTCTCTCCACCAAGAAGCAAAAAGTAAAAATGTAATTGAGCTTCACGGGAATTTGAGAGATTATTATTGTACATCTTGTGGCAAAAATTTTGACCTAGCTTATGTTAAAAAATTTAAAAATGTAGTTAAGTGTGATGAGTGTGGCTCAGTTGTTAGACCTGACATAGTTTTATATGGAGAAAGTTTGAACAATGATAACATTAGCTATGCGGTAAAATTAATTAGCGAAGCAGATGTGTTAATTGTCGGGGGAACAAGTTTAGTTGTTTATCCTGCGGCAGGATTAATAGATTTTTATAGGGGAAACAAACTTGTAGTAATTAATCAAGATCCTACCCCAAAAGATAATAAAGCAGATTATCTTTTAAAAGGAGATATATCAAAAATAATGAAAGAATTAGTAGAAGGTGTTTAATTTTGAAAAAAAGACATGGAATTGACGAACTATCTATAGGACTTGTGTGGTTTGCAATTGGCTTAATGCTTATAAATTATTTTTTAAAAATTAATTTTTTACAAGCAATGCCACTTGTGATAGTCTTTTATGCCATATTTAGGACTATATCAACAAACGAAATAAAAAGAAACAGCGAAAATTATATTTTTAAATTAAAATTTTTAAATCCTATCCAAAAAAAATATAGAAAAATAAAAAGGAAAATATTTGGAGATAAAAAATATAAGTATATTAAATGTAAATCATGCGGACAAGAATTACGTATTCCTAAAGGCAAAGGAAAAATAATCGTAAAATGCCCAAAATGCAAGACCAAACAAAAAGTAAAATCGTAAAAAAAAAATAAAATTTTAACTTTATTTTTTAAAAAAATTAATGTATAATACGTGAGGAAGGAGCATGTATGGATAGATTAATAGGAACAGTATCAATGGGTGTTAGGACACCTATTATTGAGACAGGAGATAACTTAGTAGATATTGTATTTGATAGCGTAAACAAAGCTGTTGAATCAAAAAATATCGAAATAAATGATAAGGATGTAGTTTGCATTACAGAATCCCTTGTAGCAAGAGCTCAAGGAAACTACGCAAGTTGTGAACAAATTGCTAAAGATATAAATGATAAATTTAAATCTGACGAAATAGCAATTTTATTTCCAATTTTAAGCAGAAATAGATTTTCAATAATGCTAAAAGCTTTTGCTTTGAGTGGAAAAAAACTTCACATTTGCTTATCTTATCCACAAGATGAGGTAGGAAACTACATTATGGACAGAATGGATTTATTTGAAAGTGATGTAAATCCTTATTCAGATATTTTGTCAGAAGAAGAATTTAGAAAACTTGCAGGAGATTATAAACATCAATTTACTGGAGTTGATTATATTTCTCTTTACAAAGAAATGGCAAAAAACAGCGAAGTACATTTTTTCAACAATCCAAAAGATGTACTTAAATTTACAAAAAGTGTTTTAGTTTGCCAAATCCACACAAGAGATTTAACTAAAAAACTTCTAGAAAAATCTGGAGCTGAAGAAATTTATGGTCTAGATGAAATAATGACAAAATCAGTTGATGGCTCAGGATATAATGAAGATTACGGTTTACTTGGTTCAAATCTTTCAACAGAAGATGTTGTAAAATTATTCCCAAGAGATGGCCAAAGTTTTGTAGATGAACTTCAAGAAAAATTTATTGAAAAATATAATAAACAAGTTGAAGTTATGATTTACGGTGACGGAGCATTTAAAGATCCAGTAGGAAAAATTTGGGAGCTTGCAGATCCAGTTGTATCTCCAGCTTATACAAAAGGACTTTCTGGAACACCAAATGAATTGAAAATAAAATATATAGCCGATACAGAATTAAAAGACTTATCAATAGATGAAAGAACTGCAAAAATGATAGAAAGAATTTCACAAAAAGCAGCTGATTTAAAAGGAACAAATGAAACCTTAGGAACAACTCCTAGACAAATCACAGATCTTTTAGGCTCACTTTGCGATTTGACATCAGGCTCAGGCGATAAGGGAACTCCTGTTGTTCTTATACAAGGATATTTTGATAATTATTCGAATGACTAAAAAAAAGCCGTTAGGCTTTTTTTTTATAAAGTTGGAGGATAAAAAAATAAACAAAAATGAATGAAAATATAGATCCTAATAATTATTCCGACAAGGAAAAAATTAAACATATTCTTGATAGAAATGCTGCAATAAAAATACTCAGAAAAGATAGAAAAAAAGATAAATTTGCCCACAAACCCTTGAGTGAAAAAAAGAAATTTTTACTTATGAGCTTTGCTGCCATACTTATGGCAAATGGAACACATTTTTTTAAATATCCAAATCATTTTGTAATAGGAGGAGTAGAGGGGGCATCCATACTGCTTTCAAATAGTCTTGCCTTATCTCCTGCCTTTATAACTTTGATTTTAAATGTTACTTTGTTGGTTTTGGCGTATTTTATTTTGGGTAGAAAATTTGTTTTGAAAACTGGCTATGTATCCATATTAAATTCCTTAACGGCCCTTGCTCTAAGCAAAGTCTTACCTCACACAACGCCATTTACTGATAATAAATTATTAGAATTATTTTGTGCAGTTTTAATACCAGCTCTTGGCTCATCAATTTTATTTAATTTATCAGCATCAAGTGGTGGTACAGATATAATCGCTATGATTATAAATAAATACACAAATTTAAATATTGGAAAATCACTTTTGATGGGAGATTCTATTCTAACAATTTTATCAATCAAAATATTTGGAGTAGAAATTGGACTTTTATCTTGCCTAGGTCTTTTGATGAAAGGCGTTGTAGTAAATCAATTTATATCATCACTTAATACAGCAAAACTATTTTTGATTATTACATCCAAGCAAGAAGAAATAAGTGTATTTATTAGAGATAAATTAAATAGGTCGGCTACAGTTTTGGATGGAACAGGACTTTATTATAAAAAAGACCAATCAGTGTTTTTGTGTGTAACAAATGATTACGAGGCCGTTTTATTTAGAAAATATATAAAAGAAATTGACCCACGCTGTTTTATAACAGTCTTAGATACATCATCAATAATAGGCAAGGGTTTTTATACGACAGACCTTCAATAGAAAGGGAAAACTATGAATATATTGGTTTCATGTGATGAAAATTATTTAAATCCTCTAAAAACTATGCTATATTCATTATTTGAAAGTAATGATACAAATTTTGAAATTTATTTGATTCACAAAGATATAAGAGATGAAAAAATAGAAGAAATTGAAAAATTTGTAATAAAAGCAAGCTCAAAAAGGGCAAAATTAAATCCGATAAAAGTTACCAATCTTTTTTCTAATGCAAAAACAACTTTTTATTATACAGAAGAAATGTATTATAGGCTTTTGGCTTATAAATATTTGCCAGAAAATTTGGATAGGATTTTATATTTAGATCCTGACGTTTTAGTTTTAAATTCTTGCGAAAAACTTTACAATATGGATTTAGGGAATAATTATTTTGCAGCAGCAACTCATACTATTCCAACGGTTCAATCTGCAAATGTAGCAAGGCTATCTATTTCATCAGGACATAAAGATATAGAAAATTATTTTAATTCAGGAATTTTGATGATAAATCTAAAACTTGCAAGAAATAGTCAAAGCTATGAAAAAGAAGTTTTAAATTATGTAAAAAATACCAAATCTTTGGGGCTTATAATGCCAGATCAAGATCTTTTGAATGTGGTTTTTAGAAATAAAATAATAAAAATTGATGAAATAAAATATAATTATGATGCAAGAAGATATTTAACTTACAAATTGAAGGATAAAAAATATAATTTGTCCTACATAATTTCAAATACATGCTTTTTGCATTTTTGTGGAAAAAGAAAACCTTGGTTAGAAGAAAATAATCTAGGCGTATTTACATCGCTTTATTTATATTTTTGGAAAAAAGCAATGAATATATAAAAAAACTCCTAATTTTTTTGATTAGGAGTTTTTTTATGCTAAAAATAATTTTAAATGATACATTAAATATGCTATAATCACAATTTCAATAAATTTAGCCACAAACATTATTTTTAAATAATCTTCAAATTTTAATTTTTTAAATCCTGCAACCATTGATAAGGCGTTGTCAGGAGCGAATGGCATAGCGCTTGTTAGAAATAAAACTTTTTTAAATCTTTTTGTGCTTTGTCTTGTTGCACTTTCGTATTTTTTAAGGCTTTTTTTTGGCAAAAATAAATTCAAAAATCTTTTACCATAAATTCTAGTTAAAGTGTAATTTAAAACAGCAGTCATAAGACCTGTTATGTAATTTAAAAATAAACCAAATTTTTGACCGAACAAGGCAAAGCCTATTACTATAAAAATCGTCGTTGGAATAAAAGGAACAAATCCAATCAAAACTTTTAGAATTATAAATATTAGAGGGGCAAGATAAGTAAAAGCTCCAATATAATCATATAATTTATCTGAATTTGTAAGTATTCCCAATTTGTACAATCTATAAAGAAAGGTCAAAAATAAAATAGAAAGTCCAAGGCTTATAAAGATTTTAATTTCTTTGCTATGTTTTTTTAAAAAATATTTCATAAAAAAATCATGAATACGAATTTATAAAAAAGAGAGGCGATTGCCTCCCTTTTAAAAAATCTTATTCTTGTTCTTCGAACATATCCTTGCCAACTCCGCATACTGGGCATACCCAATCTTCTGGAAGGTCTTTGAATTCTGTTCCTGCATCGATTCCGTTATCTGGATCTCCATTAGCAGGATCATAGATATATCCACAAGCTGTACATACGTATTTCATAATATTCTCCTTTCATTTGTTATACATACATTATACTACAAAAACAAAAAAAGCAATAATTTTAACTTTTTAGACAAAAATTAACAAAAAATTTTTATTTGGGTATAAAATTATTAGTAAGAGATGAGGGGTAAGATGGAACTTATTAGAAACACAATGCCTACTGACCTAAAAATGATAAAAAAATTTAGGGATGGGCTTGTTTTAAATTTAAAAAATAAAAATATAGATGAAAATTTAATTTTTAAAATAAGATTGATTTTGGACGAGCTTATAATAAATTCCTACGAGCATGGAAATAGGTGTGAGTATGATAAAATTATTGATACAACTTTTATCATGGATGATACTTGCTGTTTGATAAAAGTAAAAGATGAGGGGGAAGGAATAGATTATCTTTTTGAAAATGATGGACTCCACGATCACGGCAGGGGAATTAAACTTGTTTATAGTTTAGCTGATGAGCTTATTATTAAAGATAATATTATAATCGCTTTTGTAAAAAGAGATTCCAAGAGAAAATTATATATATAATACTTGGTAAGTTTTTTTTATCAAGTATTTTTTTTGTTATTTATTGATAATCTTATCACATGTGATATAATAAATTGATGAATAAATAGTTTATATTAGTTAAGAAAGAAGTGATTTAATGAAACGTGAAGATATAAGAAATGTGGCGATAATCGCTCATGTTGATCATGGTAAGACAACTCTTGTTGATGGTCTTTTAAAAACCAGCGGAATTTTTAGAGAAAATCAACAAGTTGATGAAAGAGTTATGGATTCAAATTCTATTGAAAGAGAAAGAGGAATTACAATTCTTTCAAAAAATACTGCGATCAATTATAAGGGAATAAAAATAAATATAATTGACACTCCAGGACACGCCGATTTTGGTGGAGAGGTTGAGAGAGTTTTAAATATGGCTGAAGCTGTAGTTTTGGTTGTAGATAGTCGTGAAGGTCCAATGCCTCAAACAAAATTTGTTTTGAGAAAGGCAATCGAATTAAATCTTCCAGCAATTATTTGTATAAATAAGGTTGATAGACCTGACCAAAGAGTTGAAGAAGTAATGGATGAAGTTTTGGATTTATTTATTTCCCTTGAAGCTGATGAATCATATCTTGATTCTCCGTTTGTTTTTGCATCAGCAAAAGAAGGATGGGCAAGTTTAGATTTTGGTGAAGTAAAAAATGATATGACAGATCTTTTGGATACAATAATTGATTACACACCAGCTTTTGAAGCTAAAGAAAATGCTCCATTTAAAGTTTTGGTTTCAACAACAGACTATGACAATTATCTTGGAAGAATTGCAATTGGAAAAGTTGAAAGTGGACAAATAAATAAAAATGATTCTTGCATAATTGTAAATTACAATGATAAGGATAGAAAAGTAAAATCAAAAATTGTTACAATTTATGAATTTGAAGGACTACAAAGAAGTGAAGTTGAAAAAGCAGATTTTGGTTCAATTGTTGCCTTATCAGGAATGGAAGATATAAATATAGGAGATACAATTTGTACAGAAAGTGATATGGAGCCAATAGAATTTACAAAAATTTCTGAGCCAACACTTTCAATGACATTTTCTGTAAATAATTCACCATTTGCAGGACGTGATGGAGATTATGTAACAAGTAGACATTTAAGAGATAGATTATTTAAAGAAAAAGAAACGGATGTATCACTTAGAGTTGAAACAACAGATTCAACAGAAGCATTTAAGGTTTCTGGAAGAGGGGAACTTCATCTTTCAGTTTTGATAGAAAATTTAAGAAGAGAAGGATATGAATTCCAAGTTTCAAAACCTGAAGTTATGTTTAAAAAAGATGAAAATGGAAAAACACTTGAACCAATGGAGCTTGCAACAATTGATGTTGACCAAGAATACACAGGTTCAATAATAGAAAAATTAGGTCTTCGTAAAGGAGAGCTAATGGATATGGCTCCAAATTCATCAGGATACACAAGAATGGTATTTAAAATTCCTGCAAGAGGACTTATAGGTTATAGGCAAGAATTTTTAACAGATACAAAAGGAACTGGAATTTTAAATACAGAATTTGATTCTTACGAAAGATATAAGGGAGATATTGCAAAAAGACAAGCAGGTTCACTTATTTCTTTTGAAACTGGAGTTGCTACAACTTATGGACTTCACGCAGCTCAATCAAGAGGACAACTTTTTGTAAAGCCTCAAGATGAAGTTTATGAAGGAGAAGTCATAGGCTCAAATGCAAAAGGAATTGACATCGACGTAAATGTCTGCAAAAAGAAAAAACAAACCAACGTCAGAGCATCAGCAGCTGATGAAGCCCTTGTTTTATCTCCTGCAAAAATCATGAGCGTTGAAGAGATGATGGAATTTGTGGAAGAAGATGAATTAATAGAAATCACTCCACACAATTTAAGAATTAGAAAAAAAATCTTAGATAATAATTTAAGATATAAATCAAAAAAATATAGTAAGTAAGGAGCTAAAGATGAAAAAGAGATTTGAAAGATTTCTTTCAAGTACTCTGCTTTTATCAGTATTAGTGGTTTTAGTATCAAATTTAATCCTAATTCTTACAAAAATTAACCCACAAGTAGTAAATAATGTTTGGAGTATCTCCTTCATTATTTCTTGGGTTATAATGCTTATTTATCCTCTTTATATATTAATGGAAAAAGAAACAAGAGGCTATTCGATTTTTGTAGCAATAATAAGCATTATAGTTTTTGCAATCCTAAGCTACCACGCCCTACTTGTGGTAAGCAACTATACACCATTATTACCAAAATACATAGCAGTAGATGAAAGAATATCAAGTTATTGGCAAGAGTTGTTTTATAGTGGACTAATAATTATTTATATAGTTCATCTTTTGAATGTAATACTTTTAAACAGATTAAGGTCTAAAGAAATAAAAAATAATGATTAACGGAGGTTGTTATGAAAAAAGGGTCAAACGTTTCTTTATCAGTAATAAAAAGGTTACCAAAATATTATAGGTATTTAGAAGCAATTAATGAAAAAGGTATTGTAAGAGTTTCATCAAAAGAGCTTTCACAAATCACAGGCTTAACAGCAAGCCAAATTAGACAAGACTTAAATCACTATGGCTGCTTTGGTCAACAAGGTTATGGTTATAATGTAAAAGAATTAATGCAAGAGCTTGCAAAAATTATTGGAGTAAACAAAGAATATTCTATGATAATAATCGGTTTTGGAAATATTGGCCATGCTCTTTTCCAATACTCAGGTTTTAAAACTTTAGACTACAATGTAAAAGCAGTATTTGACAAAAACAATGAAGAAGTTTCAACAGAAAAATTAAAAGTTTTGTCAACAGATGATTTAAAAGAATATTTAGAAAAAAATGAAATAGATATAGGAATTATCACAACGCCAAAAGATGGTGCCCAAGAAGTTTGTGATATTCTTTGTGAAGGAGGAATAAAAGGAATTTGGAACTTCGCACCGGTTGATTTAAAAACAAAAAATAATGTGGTAATAGAAAATGTTCATCTAGATGAATCATTATTTACCCTAACATATTTTATCAACACACCAGAAGATTTCATTTTCTAAAAAATTATGATTGTAGCGTCAGTATCAAATTTAGAAAAATCCTATCCAACCCAAGACGTATTTTCAAACGTATCATTTACGATAAATAAGGGAGATAAAATTGGTTTAATAGGAAATAATGGTTCTGGAAAGTCTACACTATTTAATATATTGACAGGAGAAATTTCCAAAGATTTTGGAAAAATTCATATACCAAACGATATAAGCCTTGGTTATTTGAAACAACAATTAGGACTTATGTCAGATAAAAGTATATATGATTATTGCTTGGAAGTTTTTAAAGATCTTATAAAACTAGAAGAAAATATTAGAGATCTTGAAATAAAAATGAGCGAGGAAAAAAATCCAGATAAGCTCAATGAAATAATGATTGAATATGCAAAAAAAAGCGAAGAATTTGAAAAACAAAATGGCTATTCCTATAAGTCGGAAATAAGAGGCGTACTTATAGGAATGGGCTTTAGCGAAGAAGATTTTTCAAAAGAAATTTCGCTTTTATCAGGAGGACAAAAGGCAAGGGTTGAACTTGCCTGTCTTTTATTGGAAAAACCTGACCTAATTTTATTAGACGAACCGACTAATCACCTTGACATAAAGGCGATTAATTTTTTGGAAAATTTTGTAAAAAATTTTAAGGGATCAGTTATAGTTATTAGCCACGATAGATATTTTTTGGATGCAACAGTTTCAAAAATATTTTTGATGGAAAATGGTGGACTAAAAATTTATGATGGAGATTATACAACATTTATGGCTCAAAGAAAAAAAGATTTGAAAGTCCAAAGCCATCTTTACAAAACTCAGCAAAAAGAAATCAAAAGGCAAGAAGAAATAATTGATAGGTTAAAAAATCTTGGCGGTTCAAAAAGAAAAAGAGGAATTTCTCAATCAAGATCAAGACAAAAACTTTTGGATAAAATGGAAAGGGTAGAAAAGCCTGATAACTTAAATGAATCCATAAATATAAGATTTACTCCAAGAATAATTTCGGGAGTTGATGTATTAAGTGTAGATAAATTAAAAAAATCCTACGATAAGGATATTTTTGAAGATATTTCTTTTAATATCTATAGAAACGATAGGGTGGCAATAATTGGAGAAAATGGTGTAGGCAAAACTACTCTTTTTAAAATTATTTTAAACCAAGAAAGAAAAGACGATGGAGAAATAAAATTAGGCTCTAGCGTAAAAGTTGGATATTTTGACCAAGAACAAAAATCCTTAAATACAGAAAACACTTTATTTGAAGAAATAAGAGAAGCCTATCCCGATCTTACAAATTATGAAATTAGATCATATCTTGCAAAAATAATGTTTTATCAAGATGAAGTTGATAAACCAATAAATGAATTATCTGGAGGACAAAGAGCAAGAATTTCTCTTTTAAAACTTATGCTTTCAGATTGTAATTTTATTTTGATGGATGAGCCAACCAACCATCTTGATATAGATTCAAAAGAAGCCCTTGAAGATGCACTTATTGCTTATGAAGGAACAGTTCTTGTAATAAGCCACGACAGGTATTTTTTAAATAAAATTGCCGTAAAAATTCTTGATATGCACAAGGATTATATAAAAGAGTATTTGGGTAATTACGATTATTATGTAGAAAAATTAAAAGAAGAATCATTAGAAGATGAAAAAAAGCCAATAATGACTCAAACTCAAATTAAAAAAGAAGAAAAAAAGAAAAAACTTAAAAGGCTTGAAGTAAAAAAAATAAAAGAAAAAATAGAAAAATTAGAAAAAGAATCCAATACAATTGATGCAAAAATCCATAAACTTACAGAAGAAAGCCTCAAAGAAGGTTTTTATGATGATGAAAAAAAAGTCATAGAAACTTTTGCTAAGATAAAAAACCTTGAAGAAAAGAAACAAAGATACCAAGATAGGTGGTTAGAATTATCTTTGGAATTAGAAGATGACTAAAAAAGTTTTGTTTCAAAAGCCAAAGCATGGGTAACTTATAAATAAGGAGGCTTTATGGGAGGATTTAAAAAATTTTTGTGGTCAATAATGACCATAGCTTTGATAATAATTTCTGCCATACTTGGAACACTTGCTCTCGCAGACGATGGAGTAAGGCATGATTTATTATCATATTTAGAAATACAAAATTACAGATACGTACTTCTCGGAGTTGCTATAGCAATTTTGGTTTTTGCAATTATTCTTTTGATAGATATTATAGCAAATCAAAATGATAAGCGTGAATATCTAGTAGAAGATAATACAGGCGATATTTTTATTACAAGAAATTCCTTGGATTCAGCAGTAAATTCTGCAGTAAATAAATTTATGGGAACAGAACTTACCGATTCAAAAGTTAAAATAATAAAAGGCGAAACTGTAGAAGCAAAAATTAAATGTGACGTTTTTGGAGATAGGGACTTTGAGGATTTAGGTAGAAAAATTCAAGCTGAAGTTGAAATGGGACTTAGAATGCTTACAGGACTTGAAAATGCAAATGCCCATGTTCAATTAAATAAAGCTCACAAAAGTCAAGAAAGAGAACTTAGGTAGGTGGTATTATGGAAAAAGAAAAAGCAAAATTAGATTTAGAAAAACAAGTAACCGCCTATGATGTAGAAATGAGAAAACTTGATATAAAAGAGAAAAAAGAAAAAGAATGCAAAGAATTTAAAGAAAAAAATAAGCACAAAATAATTTCTTTGATTTTGGGAATTGCAACAATAGGTTCGCTATTCGATTTTGGATTTTTTAGAACTGTTGGTATTTGGATTGTGCTAGGATTTTGTTATTGCTTGGGCGGATGGCTCGACAAAGATCCTAAAGTGATAGGATTTGTAATTAGCTTATTAAAAAAATTTCAATAAAAAAGATAGGGGAAAATTATGACAGAAAAAACATTTGACAAAGATTACGAAAAAGGAATCGAAGAGGATCAAGAAATCGAAAAAGAAGTTTCAAAATTAACAATTGCTGATAAGGTTGTAGCAAAAATTTCTAGAATTGCAGTAAATAAAGTTGATGGAATTTTGGATATGAAGGCAAGTTTTTTTGATTCAGTTTCATCAGTTTTCCAATCATCAAGTGAACAAGATACATCAGGAGTAGATGTTGAAGTTGGACAAAAAGAAGCAAAAGTAAATATGCAAATAATCTTAGAATATGGAAAATCTGCTCCACAAATTTTTGAAAATATCAAAAAAGTTGTAAAAGAAAATGTAAAGCAAATGACAGGACTTGATGTTGTAACAGTAAATGTTGATGTAGTTGATGTTATGACAAGAGAAGAATACAAGTCTAAAAAATCAGATAACGACGATAGAAAATAAAAAAATAAAGGGGTTGCAAGGTCAACCTCTTTTTTAAAGATTAATTTAAGGAGAAAAATATGAAAGCATTATTAATAGGATATAAATCTTGTTCAACTTGCAAAAAAACTGAGAAATTTTTGGAAGAAAAGAAAATTGATTATAAATTTCAAGATGTAAAAGAAGAAAAGCCAGAAAAAGATCAAATAAAAAAATTGTATGAAAAAAGTGGTTTAGATATAAAGAAATTTTTTAACACATCTGGACAAATTTATAGGAAGTTGAATTTAAAAGATAAATTAAAAGATATGACAGAAGATGAAAAATTAGATTTATTGGCATCAGATGGAATGTTATTAAAAAGACCAATTTTAGTTTACGGCGATGATGTTGTAGTTGGTAGATTAAATATAGAGAAATATTTTGATAAATAAGGCAGGAAATCCTGCCTTATTTATATACATTTTTGTTTTCATAAATTACAAGAATCATTCCCTTATCAAATTCTATTTTAAATTCTTTTCCTATTGGCTCGTTTGATACGCCTAGGTGCATGTCGTTTTTTAGGGTGAAATTTTTTAGTTCATATTTTAAATTTATTAAATTTAAATTTTCTATTTTTTCTGTAAGGGCAAAAATGGAAATGTAGGTGTTTTCTATTTGTTTTTTTTCTTCAAAATTTTTATCTATTACAAATAATTTTTGATTTTTATTTTTTAATTCTATATCAATTCCTTTTTTTTTAAATTCTTCCATTATTTTTATATTTGCTATTGTGTGGGAAATTCTTCCTCCAAGTCCTCCATAGACAATTATTTTTTTGTAGCCTTTTTTTATTGCAAAATTTATTGCAGCGTACAAATCGGTTTCGTCTTTTTCGGGTTTTAGTGTAATTTTATTTTCAAAATCTGGTTGTTGTGCTGAATCGAAATCTCCGATTATTGTATCTATTTTTATTCCGATTTTTTCTATATATGTATAGCCTTTATCTGCTCCTATTACATAGTCATCTTTTTCTATTTTATCAAAAAATCCGTCGAAATCTCCGCCGGCAAATATATAACATTTTTTCATAATCCACCTCAAGCTTATTATATCATTATTATAAAATGGAAGATGAAAAATTTCTATGGTAGAATATAGGTAAATGATTAATAGGGAGAAGGGAAACTTTAATGAAAAAATTAGATGAAAAGAATTCACAATTACTAAAAGTTATTCTTATATCTATTTTGGTATTTTTTGCATTTTGGTATATTGAAAATGTTAAGAATGGCTTGACGGTATTTATTGCTGTAATACAACCTTTTTTGATTGGATTTATGCTGGCTTTTATTATTAATTTGCCTATGAATTTCTTTGAAAGAAAAGTGTATTCTAAAATTTTTAAAACAGAAAAGACAAAAAAGTTAGTTCCAGTTTTTTCACTTATATCTTCTTGGATTTTATTTATTTTGGGTATTGTAATATTTTTGAATGTATTAATTCCAAGAATATCTAAGGCGGTAACTGCTCTTATTGAAAGATTTCCGTTATTTTTAGATGATTTGATAGATTTATTAAATAAAAATAAATTTACAAAAGATTTTGCCGATGATGCTCAAAAATATATAAATAGTGTTGATTGGAATAAAACCTTGGTTCAAGTTAAGGATTATTTTGTTGGAGAGGCGGGAAATATTTTTGATAAAACAACTTCAATTATAAATTCTGTATCATCAACTATTATAACCATAGCTGCTGCTACAATATTTTCGGTATTTGTATTGATTAATAAAAAAGATTTGAAAATTTTAGCTAATAGAATTATTTATTCTTTATTTAAAAGGGGTACTGCTGATGAAATTAACAAGGTGGCAAGTCTTTCTTATTCTTCATTTGCATCTTATATTAATTCCAAAGCTCTTTCTAGTTTGATACTTGGAATTTTGGTTTTTGTTGGTATGTTAATTTTAAAAATTCCTTTTGCGGCTATGGCTGCAATATTGGTTGCAATAGCAGATTTTATTCCCTATGTTGGACCACTTATTGCAACTGTCATAATGATGATTTTAATTTTTATAGAATCACCATTTAAGTCTTTGGTATTTTTAATATTTTTATTAATAGCCCAACAAGTTCAAGGATCAATAATTTATCCGGCTTTGGCTGGAAAAACTATAGGTCTTCCATCAATTTGGGTAATTGTATCTATAGCTATTGGTGGAAGTTTGTTTGGAATTGTTGGTATGCTTGTATCAATTCCAATTGCATCAATTTTGTACAATTTGATGAATGAAAAAATGGATAAGACTTTGGCAAAAAAAGAAATTTCAGAAAATGAAATTAAAGAATTATCAGAAAAAGTTCACTACAAAAAGGAAGAAAAATAGATGAAATTAAAAAGATCTAAAAAAGGCGAATTTGTTCCAGTAATTAAAAATAATAAAATTTACTATGGTGGCTACCAAAATGACTTAAAAGAAGTAGGAGTGAGTAAATTTTATAGGGATAGGTCTTGTGTAGTTACGGCATTTACAAACACTTACCTATATCTCTACAGAAAAGATGAAAAATTTAGCCTAGATCAATTTAATGATTACCAATATTGGTTTTTTCAAATTATAAAACCAAGAGTTTATGGAGTGCCAACGGCAAGGCTTTTGGATTTCAAATTAAATAAATTTAGAAAATCCTACCATTTGAAATTAAAATCACACATATTAGAAGATAATCCAATAAAAAGAAAATCAATGGAAGAGATTGCAAATTTTATTTTCCAAGCCATAGAAAAAGATCTGCCAGTTATATTTTTTAATTGGGTCAGTAGGTCGATTAAGGTGATGAGACATCATGGAGTTACAATTACAGAAATAGAAAAATTTGAGGATGATTATAAACTTACAATCTCATCATGGGGAGAAGTTTATAAGATTTCATTAAAAGAATTTTTGACACAAAATAGAACATATACTGGTTTTATTTATTTTGAAAAAGATAATATATAAAAAAATTAAAAAATATAGGAGAGAAAAAATGAACAAAAACAAATTTATGGAAAGTTATATCGAAAATTTACAGAGAATTACACTAAAAAATTTTGCAGAAACTTCAGACAAGGACAGATATTTTGCTCTTTGCGATACAATAATGGAGCTTATCAATCAAGAATGGAGAAATTGCAAAAATAGGACAAGAAGATCAAGAAAAGCCTATTATTTTTCTGCGGAATTTTTGGTAGGAAGATCTCTTGGAAATAATTTAATAAATCTTGGAATTTATGATGAAGTAAAAGAAATTTTAAGTGAGATTGACATTGATTTTGAATCAATAGAAAATTTTGAAGATGATGCTGCTCTTGGAAATGGTGGACTTGGTAGACTTGCAGCTTGTTTTATGGATTCAGCGGCAACCCAAAAACTTGATATGTATGGCTACGGAGTAAGATATAGAGAAGGACTTTTCAAACAAAAAATAGAAAATGGCTTTCAAGTTGAAGGTGGCGATCATTGGATAAAAGATGGCGATGGCTGGTCAATAAGAGTTGAATCTGATTCAAAAATTGTAAAGTTTAGAGACCAAACTGTAAAAGCAGTTCCTTACGATATGCCAATGTTAGGTTTTGAAAATGAACAAGTAAATACATTAAGACTTTGGCAAGCAGAACCATTTGAAGAATTTGATTTTTCATATTTTAATAATTTTCAATATGATAAGGCAGTTGAAGAAAAAAATAGGGCTGAAGATATAACCAGAGTTTTATATCCAAATGACATGCAAAGAGAAGGAAGAGTTTTAAGATTAAAACAACAATATTTCTTCTGCTCAGCATCAATTCAAGATATGGTTTCAAAATACAAAAGATATTTTGATCACGATTTACAATTTGAAGATTTTTCAAAATATCACATAATCCAATTAAATGACACCCATCCAATTATTGCTATACCAGAGCTTATAAGAGTTTTAGTTGATGAAAATGGAATTGAATTTGAAAGGGCAGTAGAGATAACAAAAAATACATTTGCCTTTACAAACCACACAGTTTTGCAAGAGGCCCTAGAATCTTGGCCAAAAGATATAATGCTTGAAGTATGTCCAAGATGTTTTGATATAATTAAAAAATTAAATGAAAATTTAGTAAAAGAATTTAAAGAAAAAGGACTTTCAGAAGAAGCTATCGATCCTTATAGAATTATAAGATTTGACCAAGTGAGAATGGCAAATCTTGCAATAGTAATGAGTAAGTCTGTAAATGGAGTTGCAAAACTTCACACACAAATTTTAAAAGACGATACCTTTAAAAATTGGTATAAAATAATGCCAGAAAAATTCAATAATAAAACAAATGGAATAACACCAAGAAGATGGCTAGTATATTCAAATATAAAATTATCAAATTTCATCACAGAAAAATTAGGAAGCGATGATTGGAAATACGATCTTACAAAATTAAAAGACTTAGAAAAATACCTAGACGATGAAAAAACTCTAGAAGAAATTAATCAAATTAAATTTGAAAATAAAAAAGAGTTGGCAAAGTATATTTTGGAAAATGAAGGAATAAGTATAAATCCAAATTCGATTTTTGATATACAAGTAAAAAGAATTCACGAATACAAAAGACAACATTTAAACCTTCTTCACATCATAAATTTATATCACAAATTAAAGAAAAATCCTGATATGGATTTCTATCCAACAACATTTATTCTTGGAGGAAAAGCAGCACCAGGATATTTTAGAGCAAAAGCAATAATAAAACTTGCAAATGAAATTGCAAGAGTTATAAATAACGATGAAGAAGTAAATGACAAAATAAAAGTAGTATTTGTAAATAATTATAGGGTAAGCTACGGCGAAAAACTTTTCCCAGCAGCAGATATTTCAGAGCAAATTTCAACAGCAGGAAAAGAAGCTTCAGGAACAGGCAATATGAAATTTATGCTAAATGGAGCCTTGACACTTGGAACTTATGATGGAGCAAATATAGAAATTTTTGAAAATGCAGGAGTTGAAAATAATTATTTATTCGGTGCAAAAGTTGAAGAATTAAATGAAATTTATGATTCCTATAATCCAAAAGAATTTTATTACAAAAATGAAGACATCAAAGATGCAGTAGATACACTTTTATCAGGAGAGCTAAACGACAATGACTCATATATGTTTTTAGATATTTATAATTGTCTAATAAATCCACAAGGTGGAGAAAAAGCTGACACATATTTTGTCTTAAAAGATTTTGAAGATTACAAAAAAGCACACGAAAAAATAAATAAAGAATATTCCGATAGATTAACATGGGCAAGAAAGAGCCTAAAAAATATTGCAAACGCAGGATATTTTTCATCAGACAGAACAATTCTTGAATATGCAAAAGATATTTGGAAATTATAAAAAAAATAGAAAGAGAGAAAAATGAGCAAAGATTTAGTAATAGGATTACTAATTCCATTTATAGGCACAAGCCTTGGGTCGGCTATGGTCTATTTAATGAAAAACGAATTATCAAGTAAAATTCAAAAATCCCTATCAGGATTTGCTGCAGGCGTAATGGTTGCGGCAAGTATTTGGTCGCTTTTAATACCAGCAATGGATATGGTAGATCAAAAGCTAGGAAAAATGGCGTGGATTCCTGCTGTGGTAGGATTTGCCGTTGGAATTATATTTTTATTATTTTTAGATAATGTAGTTCCCCATCAACACGTTGATAGCGATGTGGCAGAAGGACCAAAAAATGATTCGTTAAGAAAAACAACAATGATGGTACTTGCAGTTGTAATTCACAATATTCCAGAAGGAATGGCAGTAGGAGTTACATTTGCAGGAGTTTTGTCAGGGAATACAGATTTGACAATGGCAGGAGCCATGGTGCTTTCACTTGGAATAGCAATTCAAAATTTTCCAGAAGGTGCAATAATTTCTATGCCATTAAAAAGTCAAGGAATAGGGAAAAATAAATCATTTATAATGGGAGTTTTGTCAGGAGCAGTAGAGCCAGTGGCAGCAGTTCTTACAATATTATTATCCCAAATAATGATTCCGATTTTGCCATATCTTTTAAGCTTTGCAGCCGGAGCAATGTTTTACGTAGTAGTAGAAGAATTAATACCAGAAGCAACAGGCGAAGGCGAAGACCATTCAAACCTAGGAGTAATTTGGTTTTCAGTAGGCTTTTCAGTAATGATGATTCTGGATGTGATGTTGGGCTAGAAATTGTACCAGTGGTACAATTTCTACCAACATCCCGCGGAGTAAAAACGAAGAATTAAAAATCAATTTTAAAAAAATAAAAAACCAAATTAAGCCAAACGCAACCAAGGAGCGTGCTTGGATTTAAAATTGTGCCGGTGGCACAATTTCTACTAATGCCACGCGGACTAAATACAAAGAATTAAAATCTAGTTTAAAAAAACTAAAAAATCAAATTAAGTCGACCGCGACCAAAGAGCGTATGTTAGGCTAAAAATTGTACCAGTGGCACAATTTCTATCAACATCCTGCGGAACTCGGCATATGAGATATTATGAAAGCAAGAAAGAATTAAAAAATGAGATAAAGAAAGCTTTTGACACTGCGAGGATAAATAAATTATGCTTATGAATAATAATCCAATATCATTAAAAAAACGAATGAAAGAATTGTTTTTTGATTATTTACTTATTCTTTTGTATTTAGCATTTTTATTTGGAGTAAGCATGGCAGTTTATTATCTGTTTTTTAAAGGAATCCCAAAAATGAACGAACTACAATCACAATTAATTGCCTTATTAACATCAGTTATTCCGATTATTTTGATTTTTTCTTATTTGGATTATTCAAAAGAGGGCAGTATTGGTAAACGAAAATCGGGGTTAAAACTTGTTTACAAACATAAATCTTTAAAATCAAGCTTTATAAGAAACTTAATCAAATTTTTACCATGGCAAATAGGACATATGAGTACGATTCATGGAATTTATACTGGCTTTGATGTATGGGCTATCGTGTTGTTTTTTATAGGTATCGGATTTGCTGTGCTGCTATTATTAATGGGTCTTATACGTAATGATAAAAGACATTTGGGTGATTTATTGGCAAATACACAAGTACAAAATCAATAAAAATGATTAGAAAATAAAAGTTGAGATTTAAATGAGAGTTACTTATAATGAAAAATAATGAAGGTAACTATTAAATTGGAGATCGATATATGAGGCCTTATAAGAGTAAGGAAGAATTAAAAGATAAGCATGTTGATGAGGTTAATTGGAATCAGGCAGAAAATCTTGACTATCAATTTCCTAATATTACGAACGAATTTCCGACGTCTAATATTGCAAAAAGTGAATAAAAGAAAATTATATCATGCAATAAAAAGGAATAGATATAAAGATAGAATCTATACAAAAAGAAATATCAGATATTATTGAAGAGAATTTTATAAATTTAACAATGAAACTTTGAAAGGGATAGCATAAATGTTATCTCTTTTTTATTACAAGAAAGGAGTTTTATATAAAAAAATTAGAACAGATAAGAGAAGGGTCAAAAGAAATATAAAGATAAAATATATGTCTATGACAAGTAAGAAATAGACGGTCAAATAAGGCAAAGGATTGAAATTCACTACATGTTTATTGGTAAATTAAATTTATCACTTCGGACTACTAACCAGAGTAAGTACGAAGAGTAAAATTCTAATTTTAAATTATTAAAAGATTGAATTAAGTATAACGCAATCAAAGAGCGTATGATTGGTTAAAAAATGTACCAGTGGCACAATTTCTACTAATGCCCCGCGAAATAGGGACTAAGAAATAAAAAATAATTTAAATTTAAAAATAAAAATTCAAAAAAATACCAAGTCAAAAACTTGGTATTTTTTTGTAAAAAATTTCTACGAAAAATTTTAAATATAAAAATCTCAAAAAATTTAAATTTTATTTCATTTAAGCCTTTCCTTTCTACAAAATTTTATAATAAAGTATATAATATAAATAGACTTAGGAGGTAGACATGTCTTACATAGATAATTTTGTAGCGTATTTATCGCTAATTAGGATTACAGATATAATTGATATAACGCTTATTGCTTTTATTGCATATAAATTGTTAAAGCTTCTCAAAAATACTAGAGCTGAACAAGTTATGAAGGGATTTATTTTTGTTTTAATTTTTGCATCAATTGCTGATATTTTTAAATTAAATACTGTTTCATGGCTTATGAATCAATTTTTTACTGTTTCTTTGGTATTTATAATTGTAGTTTTTCAACCAGAATTAAGGTCTGCTTTGGAAAGAATTGGTAGGGGACGAAGCTTTTTTGTTAGTGATTCTTACAATAAGAATGAAAGATCTATTGATGAAATTGTTTCTGCTATGAGCTCCTTGTCTAGGCAAAAAATTGGTGCTTTGGTGGTTATTGAAAGAGAAGTTGGACTTAACGATATTATTGAAAGTGGAACTAATCTTTCTGCTGAAATTTCCAGCGAACTTTTGATAAATATTTTTATTCCCAACACACCTCTTCATGATGGGGCGGTTATAATTCGTGATGATTTGATTGAAGCGGCAGCTTGTTATTTGCCATTAACTACAAATAATACTTTGTCAAAAGAACTTGGCACTCGTCACAGAGCAGCTATTGGAATTAGCGAAAAAAGTGATTGCCTTGTCGTTGTTGTTAGCGAGGAAACTGGAACAATTTCTATAGTAAGCAATGGTGTTATAAATAGATATTTTGATGACGAGTCTTTAAAAGATAGGCTTATGAAAGAGCTAAGAGATGATGAAAATAAATTGAATTTTAAAAGGAGGATTGAAAATGAATAATAAAAATGACAGAAAATTGATTGTTTTATCAATTCTTGTCGCTGTCATTATGTGGGCTTTTGTAATGACTTCAACAAATCCTTCTTTATCAAAAACTATAAGAAATGTTCCTTTAATAATTAAAAATCAAGAAGTAATGCAAAAAGATGGCTATGCTTTGGTTGGTAAAGATGAGGTGGCAAGTGTAAATGTAAAAGTTGAAGGTTCAAGATCAGATCTTGCATCATTATCAGCAGAAGATTTGGTTGCAAGCATAGATTTGGGCGTTCCAACAGAAGGAATAAAAACTTTAAATGTAAATGTTGATGTTCCGTCAGGAATAAGGATTGAGAGTGTAAGTCCGTCAAATATTAATTTGAAAATGGAAAAAATTGTAAAAAAGGATTTGACTGTAGATATAAAAATTTCTGATAGGTTAAAAGAATCAAAAATTATTAATGTAAGCGAGCAATCTACAAAAAAAATTACCGTATCTGGCCTTAGAAATTATGTTGATAAGGTTGATAAAATTGTATTAAATATAAATGAAGAAGAATATCTTGATGGGAAAATTCATGATATTGGAGTAAAACCAGTAGATAAAAATGGAAAAACTGTAGAAAATGTAGATTTGTCACAAAATGATGTGTCAATTTCTTTTGATGTTCTCCAAAGTAAGGAAGTAGGCGTAGAATTAAATTACGATAATCTTCCAAAAAATATGCAAATTGAAGAAAGTAAAATTTCTCCAAACAAGGTTATAGTGAAGGGAGAAAAAAGTATAGTTGATAAAATAAGTGCAATAAAAACTAGAGAAATCGACCTATCAAATTTAAAAAACGACGAATTTGAGCAAAGAGTAGAACTTGAAATCCCACAAGCTGTCGCGCTAAATGAGGGAGATTATTTTGTAAATGTCTATGTGAAATTAGGAAAGAAAAATTAATGTCCTATAAATATTTAGTAAAAAGACTTGAAGATTCTGGTTTTGAAACTTATCTTGTAGGCGGAGCATTAAGGGATAAGCTTTTGGGAGAGAAAATCCACGATATTGATTTGACAACAAGAGCTAGACCAGAACAAATAATGAAAATTTTTTCTGATATGAAATTAATAGATATAGGGAAAAAATTTGGAACAATAAAGGTTATTTATAAATCTGAAGAATTTGAAATTACAAGTTTTAGGGCTGAATCTTTTTACAAAGACAAAAGACATCCTGATAAAATTTCCTTTTCAAATACAATTGAAGAAGATTTAAAAAGAAGAGATTTTACCATAAATGCCATGGCAGAAAGAAATGGCAAGATAATAGATTTATTTGATGGAAAAAAAGATTTAAAGGATAAGATAATAAGAGCTGTTGGCAATCCTTACGAAAGAATTGAAGAAGATTATCTAAGAGCTTTAAGGGCAGTAAGATTTGCTACAGTTTTGGATTTTGAAATAGAAGAAAATTTAAAAAATGCAATAAAAAATAAGAAAAATAATATAGAAGAAATATCAAAAGAAAGAATTAGAGATGAGATTAATAAAATTTTATTATCTAAAAATCCATCAAAAGGGATTAGATTATTAGAAAAGCTTGGTCTTTTGGAATATATATTTCCAGAAGTTAAAAAAATGATAGGCTTTAACCAACATTCCTCCCACCATAAATTTGATTTATTTGAACATTCTATGAAAGTATTGGATATGACGCCAGCAAATTTAAAAACAAGAATGGCAGGGCTTTTTCACGATACAGGAAAAATTGATACATTTTTTCTTGATGAAAATGGAGAGGGTAGATTTTTTGGACACCAAGAAATATCAAAAGAAATAATTAAAAATAGGTTAAAAGATTTAAAATATTCCAAAAAATTTATCGAAAACACCTCGCTATTGGTAGAAAGACACATGGATAATACCAATATATACACAAAAAAATCTGTAAGAAAGCTTTTGAGAAAAGTTGGAGATGAAAATATTTACGATTTGTTTGATTTGCAAAAAGCAGATGTTCTTTCGACAGTTCACGATAATACAGAAAATATTTTAAATGCAAAAAAACTTTTAGAAGAAATTTTAAATTCAAATACTCCAAGGGAAAAAGACCAAATTGATTTTTCTGGCAATGATTTAATAGAAATGGGATTTAAAGAGGGAAAAAAGCTTGGAGAGATTTTAAATGAAGTTTATAATTTGGTAATGGATGAAAAATTAGAAAATAAAAAAAGTGAAATTGTTAAATATATAAAAAATAAATACAATAATCTTGATAGAAATTATTAGAAGTAGTATATTAAACTAATGAGTATGTAGTGTTTTAGGAGGCAAAACGATGACAGAATTAAAATCACATGAAAATAATATAGCAAAATTTGACTTAGTAGTAGCTGCTGAAGATTTTGAAAAAGCAGTTAATAATGTTTATAAAAAAAATAAGTCTAGATATAGGGTAGATGGATTTAGAAAAGGAAAAGTTCCAAAAAGAATTATTGAAAAAATGTATGGAGTAGAAGTATTCTACGATGAAGCAATTCAAGAAGTTTTCCCAGAACCTTATAACAAGGCAATTGATGAATTAAATCTTGAAGTAATAGATCAACCATCAGTTGATTTTGACGATATAGAAAAAGGAAAAGACGTTGTATTTAAAGTAGAAGTTGAAACAAAACCACATCCAACACTTGGAGATTATTCTGAACTTGAAGTTACAGAAATTCCAACAGAAGTTACAGATGAAGATGTAGAACACGAACTAAAACATCAACAAGAAGAAAATGCAAGAATTATTCCAATAGAAGACGGCGAAGCTCAAGATGGAGATACAGTAAATATAGATTTTGATGGTTTTCTTGATGGAGAAAGATTTGAAGGTGGAAAAGCTGAAAATCATGATTTAGTTCTTGGATCAAAATCATTTGTTGGCGATTTTGAAAAACAAGTTGAAGGCCACAAAGTTGGAGATAAATTTGACGTTAATGTAACTTTCCCTGAAGATTATCAAGCAAAAGAATTCCAAGGAAAAGACGCAAGATTTGAAGTGGAAATCAATTCAATTTCAAGAAAAGAACTTCCAAAAATTGACGATGAATTTGCAAAAGATATTTCTGAATTTGAAACATTAGAAGAATTAAAAGAAGATACAAAGAAAAATCTTAAAGAAGATAAAGAAAAATTTGTAAAAAATCAAATTCAAAATGAAGCAATCAAAGCTTTGGTAGAAAAATCTGAAGTAAATGCTCCAGATCCATTAGTAAACCAAGAAATTGATCTTGAAATGCAAAATCTTGACCAAAGATTACGTCAAATGGGAATTTCTTTACAACAATATATTGAAATGACAAAAATGGACATGTCTGCAATTAGAGATCAATATAGAGCTGTTGCAGAAGATAAAGTAAAAGCAAATCTTGTAATGGATGAAGTTGCTTTGAAAGAAAATATTGAAGTAAGTGATGAAGAAATAGAAAATGAAATAAAAGATGCTGCTAAACAATATGGAGTAGACGATTACGAAAAATTCAAAGAAATCTTCGAAAAGAATGTTTCTAGAGATACAGTTATAGAAAATGTTAAAAGAAGAAAAGCTGTAGAACTTCTAGAAAAAAATGTAAAATTAGTTCCAGCTAAAAAAGAAGAAGAAAATAAAGAAGACGAAAAAGAAGATTAGTAATCATAAACTCCAAAAAGATAAGGAGATTTTATGAACGCAAAAAACTTTTTAGTTCCTACGGTTATAGAGCAAACAAATAGGGGCGAGCGTGCTTATGATATTTACTCAAGATTATTAAAAGATAGGATTATTTTTCTAACAGGTCCTGTTGAAGATGGAGTAAGTGATATAATTATTGCTCAACTCTTATTTTTGGAAAGCCAAGATCCAAACAAGGATATTCAATTTTATATAAATTCACCAGGTGGAGTGGTTACAGCAGGACTTGCAATCTATGACACAATGAATTATATAAAACCAGATGTATCTACAATTTGTATAGGTCAAGCTGCATCAATGGGAGCAGTTTTACTTTCATCTGGAGCAAAGGGAAAGAGATTTTCTCTTCCAAATTCAAACATCCTAATCCATCAACCATCAGGTGGAGCTCAAGGTCAAGCAAGCGATATTCAAATCCAAGCTGAACAAATTTTAAAAATGAAAAAAAGACTAAACAAAATTTTGGCAGATAATACCGGCCAAAGTATTGAAAAAATTCAAAAAGATACAGACAGAGATTTTGCTATGGATGCTTATGAAGCAAAAGAATATGGCTTAATAGACAAGGTAATAGAATAAGTATGGGTAAAATGGAATTTGAAGAAAACAGATGTTCCTTTTGTGGGAAAAGTGCTGATGAAGTTGATAGATTAATTGCAGGACCAGATGCTTTTATTTGTAATGAATGCATTGAGCTTTGCTCATCAATTATTCAAAGAGAAGAATTAGTTGAACACAGCCACATGGATATTGATCTTGCTACACCAAGTGAGATAAAAGATTATTTAGATCAATATGTAATCCAACAAGAAATGGCAAAAAAAACTCTATCAGTTTCAGTATATAATCACTACAAAAGAATAAATTCAAATTATGATAGTAAAGATGATGTTGAGCTACAAAAATCAAATATCTTGATGCTTGGACCAACTGGTTCTGGAAAAACTCTTCTTGCTCAAACTCTTGCCAAAAAATTAAATGTTCCATTTGCAATTGCAGATGCAACAAGTTTAACTGAGGCAGGATATGTTGGAGAAGATGTAGAAAATATAATTTTGAAATTAGTTCAAGCTGCTGATTATGATATTGAGCTTGCCCAAACAGGAATAATCTACATTGATGAAATTGATAAAATAACTAGAAAAAGTGAAAATCCTTCAATAACTCGTGATGTTAGTGGAGAAGGAGTTCAACAAGCACTTTTAAAATTAATTGAAGGAACTGTTGCAAATGTTCCTCCACAAGGTGGAAGAAAACACCCAAGCCAAGAATATATCCAAGTTGATACAACAAATATATTATTTATTGTTGGTGGAGCCTTTGATGGAATTAAAGATATAATCAAACAAAGAACCAACAAAAAATCAATTGGTTTTGGTTCAGAAGATAGTGAAAATAAAGAAGTTTCTTTGGCAGACGTTACAACTGAAGATCTTTTGAAATTTGGATTAATTCCAGAATTTATTGGAAGAGTTCCAATTGTTGTTTCACTTGAAGATTTGGATGTAAATAGTCTTGTAAAAATTTTACAAGAGCCAAAAAATTCTCTATTAAAACAATATCAAAAATTATTTGAGCTTGATGGAGTAAAATTAACTTTTGAAGATGAAGCAGTTAAAGAAATTGCCGAAAAAGCCTTCAAGCAAGAGACAGGTGCTAGAGGCCTTAGGACAATTTTAGAAGATTTGCTTTTGGATGTAATGTTTGAAATTCCTTCAAAAGATCATATAAAAGAAGTTATTGTATCAAAAGGTGCTATAAAAGATAAGAAAAAATTAATATACAAATAAAAAAGGGAGACATTGGGCTCCCTTTTTACTACAAGGAGATAAAATGAGCTTTATCTATAAAATAGATACAAAAGAATATCCGATGGTTCCTGTTAGGGGCTTGTGGGCTTTTCCTGATACAGTAGTCCACTTTGATTGCCAAAGGGCAGTTTCTAAAAAAGCTGTAGAAGATGCTTTATTAAATGAATCTGAAATTTTTTTGGTAAATCAAAAAGATATTTTAGAAGATAATCCAAAAAAAGAAGATATTTATGATTATGGAACAATTGCAAGCATAAAACAAACTTTTAATTTGCAAAATGGAGAGCTTAGGGTTTTGATTGAAGCAAAATCTGTTGGCGAAGTTTTGAATGTTAAAATTGAAGACGGATTTTTTAAGGCAGAGGTTAAAGAATATATTTTCGATGAAGAAAATTTTGAAAGTAACGAAAATATAGAAGCCTTGAAAAAAATGTTGGTTGAAGATTTTAGATCTTATGTTTCAATTGACAATTCTATTCCACCAGAAATTGCTTTTTCTTTGGTAGAAATTGAAAATATTGATAAACTTGCAAATCTTATAACCTATTATCTTCCTTTAAGTCCAAAAGAAAATTATTCTCTTTTAAAAGAGCTTGATATTGAAGAAAAACTTATTAATCTTCATAGGCTAATTCAAAAAGAAATTGAGCTAAAAGATTTGTCAAAAAAAATAGATTCTAAGGTTCAAGAAAATATTAATAAGGGACAAAAAGAATATTATCTTAGGGAAAAACTTGATGTTGTTAAAAATGAATTGAACGATCTAACAGGAAAAGATTTAAACGAGGCGGATGCCTTTAGGAAAAAAATTAAAAAATTAAAAATCGACAAGGAAGACAAGGAAACTTTATTAAAAAGTATTGATAGACTTGAAATGATTCCAGAAATGAGTCCTGATTATGGAGTTATAACTTCTTATCTTGATTTTGTAATTTCTCTTCCTTGGTCAAAAAAATCAAAAGATAATTTGGATATAATTCATGCAAAAAAAGTTTTGGATGAAGACCATTATGGACTTATGGAAGTCAAGGAGAGAATTTTAGAATCAATTGCTGTTAGAAAGAAAAAAGGAAATAATCAAGCTGCAATAATTTGTCTTGCTGGCCCTCCAGGAGTTGGTAAAACTTCAATTGCAAAATCAATTGCAAGAGCTTTAAATCGCAAATTTATTTCAATGCGTTTGGGTGGAGTAACTGATGAATCAGAAATTAGAGGTCACAGAAGAACTTATGTTGGAGCTATGGCTGGAAGAATTTTATCAAATTTATCAAGAATAAAAGTAAAAAATCCAGTATTTTTGCTAGATGAAATTGATAAGTTAGGATCAGATTTTAGGGGAGATCCGTCATCAGCCCTTCTTGAAGTTTTAGATCCAGAACAAAATGATAAATTTATTGATCGTTACCTTGATATAGGTTTTGATTTATCAGAAATATTCTTTATAACAACAGCAAACGACATTTCAAATATTCCACCAGCACTTTTTGATAGGCTTGAAATTATAGAAATTTCTGGCTACACCCAAAGAGAAAAGGAAGAAATTGCCAAGAGATATTTGATTAAAAAAGAAATGGAAAACAACGGTCTTGAAAAAAATGATTTGAATATTTCAGATCCAGTTATAGAAAAAATTATAAAATCCTACACTAGAGAAGCAGGAGTAAGATCTCTTGAAAGAAATATTGCAAAAATATGTAGGCGTGCTGTAAAAGAAATTCTTGAAGGCAAAGATAAGGTCAATGTTTCTATGAGAAATTATGAAAAATATCTTGGCAAGGAAAGATTTTTTGAAGACCAAAGACTCAAAGAAGATAAAATTGGAATTGCAAATGGACTTGCTTGGACTCAAGTTGGTGGAACGATTTTAACAATTGAAGTAAATGCCATGGACGGCAAAGGTGCAAATTTATTTACAGGAAGTTTGGGAGATGTTATGAAAGAATCTGCTCAAGCGGCAATTTCA
The DNA here is from genome assembly GCA_018363915.1 of Anaerococcus vaginalis. Taxonomy (GTDB): domain Bacteria; phylum Bacillota; class Clostridia; order Tissierellales; family Peptoniphilaceae; genus Anaerococcus; species Anaerococcus vaginalis_C. The sequence continues at coordinate 121,124 of JAGZMY010000004.1, read as the reverse complement.
TATTTGAGAAAAAATTCTAAAGAATTAGAAATCGATCCAGATTTTTATAAAAATAAAGACATTCACGTCCACGTTCCAGAAGGAGCAACTCCAAAAGATGGCCCATCGGCAGGAATTACCATGACAACTGCAATTGCTTCAGCTCTTACAGGAAAAAAAGTAAGATCTGACCTTGCAATGACGGGAGAAGTTACAATTACTGGAGAAGTTTTGCCAATTGGAGGACTTAAAGAAAAAGCCCTTGCAGCTTATGCTTATGATATAAAAAATGTAATTATTCCAAAAGAAAATGAAAAAGATATTGAAGATATTGATAAGGAAGTTAGGGAAAAAATAAACTTTATAAAAGTATCTCAAGTTGGAGAAGTTTTAAAGGAAGCTTTGCTATGAAAATAAAATCAGTAAATTTAGATCAAGTTGCAGGATTTCCCTCCCAATTTCCAAATGATGATTTTGAAGAAATAGCCTTTGCAGGAAGATCTAATGTGGGAAAATCTTCTTTTATAAATTCATTTTTGGATAAAAAAAATCTTGCCAAAACTTCATCAAAACCAGGCAAGACCAAAACCATAAATTTTTATAAAATAAATGATAAATTTAGGCTAGTCGATCTTCCAGGCTACGGCTACGCCAAAGTTTCAAAAACAGAAAAAGAAAAATGGAATAATTTAATCCACAAATATTTATATGAAAGAGAAAATTTAAAAGAAGTTTTTCTTCTAGTAGATATAAGACATGCTCCAACAAAACAAGATAAAGAAATGTATGATTGGATAATAGATTCTGGCTTTACAGGATTTGTTATAGCAACAAAATACGATAAAATTCCTAAAACACATTTAAAAAAACACATAAAAGAAATAATGAAAACTTTAAATATTGATGATGAAGGATTGATTTTTGCCTACTCGTCAATAACATCTCACAATAAAAATGTTTTATTAGAACAAGTTGAAGTAATAGTAAATTCATAAATTTAAATTTTAAAATCTCACGCAAGTGGGATTTTTTCTTTTAAAAAATTTAAAAGAAAAAAGATGGCAAAAGCCATCTTAGATTAATCTATAAATTCTATTTCTTTTCCGTCCATGTGAGAAATTCTTGCAAGAGAGTAAACATCTATGCCCATATCATCAAGAAGTTTTCTTCCGTCTTGGTAGGATTTTTCTATAACTATTCCAACGCCAGCCACATTTGCACCTGCTTGTTTACAAATTGCAACCATAGCTTTTGCAGCTTGACCATTTGCCAAAAAATCATCTATCAACAAGACATTTTCATTTTCGTGTAAGTAATCCTTGCTTACAATAAGTCTTTTCATCTCTTCTTTTGTATAAGAATAGCAAGTTGAAGAAAATGTATTATCATCGGTTGTAAGAGATTTTTGTTTTCTTGCAAAAACTACATCGCAATCAAGAACAAGACCTGTGATAACTGCTGGGGCAATTCCTGATGATTCAACTGTCAAAATTTTATTTATATTTTTGTCTTTAAAATGTTCAGCAAATTCTTCTCCCATTTCTTTTATCAATTTTGGTTTTATTTGATGATTTAGAAAAGAATCAACTTTTAAAATATCTTTGCCAAGAACCTTGCCGTGGCTTAATATTACTTCTTCTAATTTTTTCATTATAAACATTTACCTCCGTACTCTTTTTATTATTATAAAGCAAAGTTTAACAAAAAGTCAAAATTCACTTTTATAAAGCTATCTATAGGGTAATATATATTATATGAATAGAAATGAAATAATCAATGACTTAATAGAATTTATTGACCAAAGTCCAATAAATTATTTTGCTGTCAAAAATTCTATTGATCGTTTAGAAAAAAATGGTTTTAAAAAACTAAATGAAAATGAAAAATGGAAACTAGAAAAGGGCGGAAAATATTTTGTAAGTCGTGATGATACAGCTCTTATTGCTTTTAGTGTGGGAGAAGATCCAAGAAAGGGGTTTGATATAATTGGATCTCACACAGATTCTCCGACTTTCAAAATAAAATCAAATCCAGAAATGACTTCAAATGGATTTTTGAAATTTAATATTGAAGGATATGGTGGAATGATCGTATCTTCTTGGTTTGATAGAGATTTGTCTTTGGCAGGAAAGGTTGTTTATGAAGAAAATGAAGAGTTTAAATCAAAACTTGTAAAAATTGAAAAAAATCTTTTGACAATTGCAAACTGCGCAATTCATATAAATAGAGAATTAAATTCTGGATATAAGTACAATATGCAAGATGAACTTTCTCCAATTATAAAAACTATCGAAGATGATTTTAAAAAAGAAGGATTTTTGCAAAAATTACTGGCAAAAGAAATTGGAGTTGATGAAAATAAAATAATAGATTTTGATCTTTCACTTTTTGATAGGCAAAAAGGATCTATTATGGGAAGTGATGATGAATTTATTCACATTGGAAGACTTGATAATCTTGCAAGCGTACACCAATCGCTAACAGCTTTGATTAACAGTAAAAATGAAAAATTTAATATGTGTGTATTAAATGACAATGAAGAAATTGGATCAGGCACAAGAACTGGAGCATCTTCTCCGTTTTTGGATGAAATTATGGAAAGAATTTTAATGAATTTGGGATATGACAGGGAAGATTATTTTATAGCTCTTTCAAATTCATATTTAATTTCAGCAGACCTTTCCCACTCAATTCATCCAAATTATAGTAATTTATTTGATTCTACAAATAATACAAGGATAAATATGGGTATAGGTATAAAAGTAGCTTCTAATGGTGCCTACACAACAAATGTAGAAACTAGGGCGAGATTTTTAAAACATGCAAAAAATGTTGGGGCAAAGGTTCAAACTTTTCATAACAGATCTGACAAGGTCGGTGGTTCTACAATTGGACCAATTGTTTCTGCGAAATCTGGAATAAAATCAGTAGATGTCGGCACACCAATTCTTGCCATGCACTCAATAAGAGAGCTTGGCGGAGTAGATGATCACATAGAAGCTATAAAAATATTTGAAGATTTTTACAATAAAAAATATTAGGAGGATATATGGCAGTTATAGAATTAACAGTAGTACCAATAGGAACAAAAGAAACTTCAGTTTCAAAATATGTAGCAGGTTGCGAAAAAGTTTTGAAAGAATACGAAGATTTGGAAGTAAGGTTAAATCCAATGGGAACAGTAATTCACGGAGATATAGACAAGGCCTTTGAAGCAATCAGAGCTTGTCAAGAATCAGTTTTTAAAAATGGAGCTGATAGAGTTTATTCAGTAATAAAAATAGATGACAGACGTGACAAAAAAGCAAGTCTTGACCAAAAAATAAAATCAGTAGAAGATAAGATGTAAAATATTTTATCTTAATTTAAAAATTCCCCAAAATTAATGGGGAATTTTTGTTTGCTTATTTACGAAAATAATGGAAGTAAATATCTTAGTAAAAATACTAAGGCAAGCACATAAACTAATGGGGAAACTTCTTTTCCTTTTCCTGTAAGTAATTTTACGCTTGCGTATGAAATCATTCCAAAGGCGATTCCTTCTGCTATTGAATATGCAAATGGCATCATTATTATTGTCATAAAGGCTGGGAAAGATTCTGTGAAATCTCCAAAATTTATATCAACAATTGAATCTATCATAAATAATCCTACCATTACAAGAGCGGCTGCTGTTGCTTGAGCTGGAATTATTGTGATTAATGGATAGAAAAATATTGATAGGAAAAAACAAAATCCTGTTGACAAGGCAGTTAGTCCTGTTCTTCCACCTTCTGCAACTCCTGTTGCACTTTCTACAAATGTTGTTACAGTTGATGTTCCCAAAAGTGCTCCAAGAGTTGTACCAATACTATCTGCAAAAAGTGCACGTCCAGCATTAGGCAACTGTCCATTTTCATCTAACATTTTTGCTTTTGTTGCAACTCCTGTAAGTGTTCCTATTGTATCAAATAAATCTACAAATAAAAATGCGAATACAACAGAAAACATTTCAAGTGAAAACATTGATGAAAAATCTAATTTGAAAGCAATTGGGCTAAGTGATGGTGGCAATTGAATAATTCCGCCTTCAGGAAGTTTGCTTACTCCTGTAAATAGAGCAATAATTGTAGAAATTACGATTCCTATTAATAAGGCTCCTTTTGTTTTTCTTGCAGTTAAAACTGCCATAATCAAAAGTCCTATAAAAAATATAAAACTTTCTTTACTAACTAAATTTCCAAGTCCAAGTCCAACATCATTTTTCACAATTACAGTAGAATTTAATAAACCAATTAGAGCAATAAATAATCCGATTCCTACTGATACTGCAGTTTTTAAACTTCTTGGTATGGCATTAAAAATTGCTTCACGTACATTAAAAAATGTTAAAAATACAAAAATAATTCCTTCAATAAAAACAGCTGCTAGAGCAAATTCCCAACTTTTTCCCATAGTCATTACAACTGTGTAGGTAAAAAATGCGTTTAATCCCATTCCAGGTGCAAGGGCAAATGGAAGATTTGCATAAAGTGCCATAATTAAAATTGCAATTATTGATGCAATTATTGTTGCAGTAAATACTGCGCCCTTATCCATTCCGGCATCTCCCAAAATTTGTGGATTTACTGCCAAAATATATGACATAGTCATAAATGTTGTAATTCCCGCCATAATTTCAGTTTTTACATTTGTTTTTTTCTCTTTTAATCTGAAAATTTTTTCGGCAAGTGATTCGTTCGAATTTTTTTCCATAATTCCTCCTTTTTTTTTCGAGCATATTATATCATAATTACTTTAATTAATCACTTTATTTTTTTATAAATTTCTCATATAATGTATTCAAGGAGGAAGTTTTGACGACAAAAAATATAATTGAGTTATTTGTAATGATTTTGGGGATTTTGCTTTCTGCATTTTTTTCATCTTCAGAAACTGCTATTACTTCTGTAAACAAATTTAAATTAAGGCAACTTGAAGAAAAAAATGTAAAAAACGCATCATTGCTTAGAAAACTCGTTGATGATAGCCAAAACACAATTACAACAATTCTTGTTGGAAATAATATTGTAAATATTGTTACTACTACCATAGCTGCATTATTTTTTACTGATATTTTTGGAGCTGCTGGTGCTTTTATTTCTACAGTTGTTGTAACTATAACAGTTTTAATTTTTGGAGAAATTACTCCAAAGCTTGCAGCTCAAATTAATAGCGAAAAAATAGCTCTTAGATTTTCAAAAGCTATTTATATTGTTTCTATAATTTTAAAGCCTACGGTATTTTTATTGGGATTATTTACAAAATATCTTACAAAAAAATTATCTGATGGGGCTGATAATTCTGATAAGGTTACAGAAGAAGATTTGAAAACTATTGTAGATGTTGGGGAAGAGCAAGGCGTTATTAACAATGAAGAAAGTGAAATTATAAATAATGTTTTTGATTTTGCTGGATCTTTTGCATCTGATATTATGACTCCAAGAACTAATATGGAGGCAATAGCTATTGATTCGACTAAGGAAGAATTGGATAAATTTTTAATTGAATCAAAGCATTCAAGAATTCCTGTTTATGGCGAAAGTATTGATAATATTGTAGGCGTTTTGCACATGAAAGATATTGTTACTTTTGTTGCTGAGGGCAGAGAGCCAAGGCTTAAAGATATGCTAAGGCAAACTTACTATGCTTATGAAAATATGAATATAATTGATCTTTTTAAATCAATGAAAAAAATGAATGTGTCCCTTGCCATTGTTGTTGATGAATACGGCGGAACGGAAGGGCTTGTTTCGATTGAAGATATAATTGAGGAGCTTGTTGGAGATATTTACGATGAATATGATCCTGATGATGAAAAAGTCTACAAGGTTTCTGATAATGAATTTATAGTTGATGCAAGTATGCACATAAATGATTTTAATGATTATTTTAATAGAGATATTAAAGAAGTTAAAAATGATTCGGTTGGAGGTTTGGTAATTGATTATCTTAACCGTCTTCCTAAAACTGGAGATATTGTAAAGGTTGATGATGTTACTTTGATTTGTGAGAAAGTTGAACGTTACAAGATAAATTTACTTAGAGTTAAATTTGATAGCGAAAGTTAGAGGTATTATGAAACAAACAGTTTATATTACAGGCCACAAAAATCCGGATACTGATTCTATTTGCTCAGCCCTTGCTTATGCAAATCTAAAAAATAGGTTGGGAGATAGCGAGGCGATTCCGATTAGACTTGGTCATGTAAATCAAGAAACTCAATTTGTTCTTGATTATTTTGGAGTTAAGGCTCCTCTTCACAAGGATTCTATGAAACTTCAAATAAAAGATATTGACTATGACAATTCTTATAATGTTGATGAATCTCTTCCAATTAGAAATGCTTGGTCAATAATTCAAGAAAATAAATTGAACTCTCTTTTTGTAGTAGATGATAAGGAAAGATTAATTGGAGTTGCATCTTTGTCAAACTTAACCCATTCTTATATGGAAGTTTGGGATGATAGAATTATTGGAAGAACTCACACGCCAATTGAAAATATAGTGGATATTTTATCTGCAAAGCTTATGGTAAATCCAAAAAAACCTAGAGATTTTACAGGAAAAATGATGGTTTATGCCATGAATGAAAAAGATTCTCCAGAAACTTCATTGGTTGGAGATGGAGATTTGGTTATAACAGGAAATAGGCTTGAAGCTCAAGAGTATTTGATAAGTAAAAATATTTCTTTAATTATTTTAACCAATGGCTCTGATATGAAAGAGGAGCTAAAAAAAGAGGCTGAAAAAAATAATATTACAATTATTTCAACAGAATATGATACCTTTATGACAGCAAGACTTTTGCCAATGGCAGTTCCAATTGCAAATGTAATGAGCACAGAAAATTTGGTTTATTTTTCTCCAGAAGATACAGTTGATACAGTTCGTGAAGTTATGGGAAAAACTAGATTTAGATCTTATCCAATTGTTGATGCAAGGGGAAGAGTTCTTGGGGCAATTTCAAGATACCATTTGATTTCTGATGAGAAGAAAAAATTAATTTTGGTTGACCACAACGAAAGAAACCAATCAGTTGATGATATTGATTATGCAGAAATAATTGAAATAATTGACCACCACAGAGTAGCTAATGTTGTAACAAACCAACCTTTATTTTTTAGGGCAGAGCCTGTTGGTTCAACTGCAACCATAGTTGCAAAAATGTTTTTTGAATCAGGAATAAGACCTACAAAAGAAATTGCAGGTTTACTTTCAGCAGCAATAATTTCTGATACTCTTTTATTTAGATCTCCAACAACAACAGAAACTGACAAAAGAGTTTTAAATAGACTTACAAAAATTGCAGATATTAATCCAGAAGATTTTGCTATGAAGATGTTTAAGGCTGGAACAAGTCTTAAAAATAAATCGCCAGAAGATTTAATTGATGGAGATGTAAAAGCATTTACAATTGGAGATGACAAAATTAGAGTTGGACAAGTTATGACAATGAATCCAGAAGAATTAAATCCTATAAAAGATAAATTAATTGCTCTTATGAAAGAAAGATTAAATGCTAAGGGAGAAAATACATTTGTCCTTGTTCTTACAGATATTTTCAATAAAAAATCTGAATTATTAGTCGTGGGAAACTATCTTGATGATATAGAAAAAGTTTTTGGAAATAAGGTAAACAATGGAACAATTTCAGCTCCTGGTGTTTTATCCAGAAAAAAACAAGTTATACCAAAAATAACTGAAGCTATTATGAATTCCCACAATAATTAAACTTTACTGAAAAAAATTTCTATGCTATAATATAGAAAATTTAGAAAACAGGAGAAAATAATGAAAAACTTAAATTTTGCACAAACTAGCTTTTACTTTTTTAACTTTACTTTTGACAAAAGTAAGGCTATTTATCATGTGCAAAATTTTAAAACATTTTAAGTTTTTTTGAATTTTAGCTTCTTGGTAATAGCCAGGAAGCTTTTTTATTTTGAAATAATAAATTAGCTTAAAAAATTACATAAAAAATTTTTAAAATTTTTATTATATGAAAATTTTGAAAGAAAAAAGAGATTTTATTAGGAGAAGAAAATGATTATTAAATTAAAAAATGGTGCAAATGAAAAAGAAGTACAAGATCTTATAAAAGAAATTGAAGATATGGGGCTTAAAGTAAGTAAGGCAGTTGGTTTTAAAACGACTATTTTGGGGCTTTTGGGAGATACTTCCAAGGTTTCAAAAGATGATATGAAATCAAAAAGTGTTGTTGATGATGTAATAAGAATCCAAGAGCCTTATAAAAAAGCAAACAGAAAATTTCACCCAGAAGATACAATAATTACTTTGGAAAATGGAACAAAAATCGGTGGTGGCTCTTTTGTTTATATGGCAGGACCATGTTCAGTCGAAAGTGAAGAACAAATTGTATCAATTGCAAAAAAAATCAAAAAATCTGGCGCAACTATTTTAAGAGGAGGAGCTTTTAAGCCAAGAACAAGTCCATACTCTTTCCAAGGTTATGGCAAAAAAGCCATTGATTATCTAATAAAAGCAAAAGAAGAAACAGGCCTTGCTCTTGTTTCAGAAATTATGGAAATTAACCAATTAGAATATTTTGACGATGTAGATATTCTTCAAGTTGGAGCAAGAAATATGCAAAATTTTGATTTATTAAAAGCGCTTGGAGAAGTTGATAAACCAATTTTATTAAAAAGAGGCCTATCTGCAACTTATGAAGAATTATTGATGGCAGCAGAATATATTATGAGCAGGGGAAATACAAAAGTTATTCTTTGTGAGAGAGGAATTAGGACTTTTGAAACAGCAACAAGAAATACTTTGGACGTGACAGCTGTTCCATTTTTGCATGAAAAAACTCATCTTCCAATAATAATCGATCCATCTCATGCAGCGGGAATTTCAAGATATGTAAAAGATTTATCCCTATCTGCAACAGCAGTTGGGGCAGATGGACTTATGATAGAAGTTCACGAAAATCCTGCAAAAGCATTTTCTGATGGAGCTCAATGCGTAGTTCCAGATGATTTTGACAAAATAGTAAAGGCTACAAAAAAAATCCATGATTTAAGAAAGGAAATTTAAAATGAGTCAAAGCTTTGGTAAAAATTTAAAAATAACCATATTTGGCTCAAGCCACCAAGAATATATGGGTGTAGTTATGGATAATATGGAAATTGGTTTTGAAATTGACATGGAAAAACTAGATCAATTTATGCAAAGAAGAGCTCCAGGAAAATCAAAATTTACCACAAAAAGAAAAGAAAGTGACAAGATAAATTTTATTTCTGGAGTAAGGGATAATAAAATAATTTCAAAAACCATAACAGCAATAATAAAAAATGAGAATTACAAATCCAAAGATTATGAAAATTTAAATGATATTCCAAGGCCATCTCATGCAGACTACACTAGTTTTATAAAGTATGGAAATGATATGGATATGAATGGGGGAGGACCTTTTTCTGGAAGATTAACTGCGCCATTTTGCCTTGCAGGAGGAATTGCCAAGCAAATTTTAGAAGAAAAAAATATAAAAATTTCATCAAGGATTAAAAATATTGGAGGAATTGAAGATAAAAATATTGATTTGGTAAATCCTCCTATGGATGAATTAGAAAAAATTTCTCAAAAAGAAATTCCTGTTTTGGACGAAAAAAAAGAAAAAGAAATTAGAAATCTTTTAGAAAAAGTAAAAAAAGATGGAGATTCTATTGGAGGAATTTGTCAAGTTTTTGGGGGAAATATTCCAAAAGGACTTGGAGATCCGCTATTTGATTCTTTTGAGGCAAAAATTTCCTATCTTTCTTATGGGATTCCTGCTCTTAGGGCGGTTTCTTTTGGTTTGGGACTTGATGCAATGAAAATGAAAGGTTCTCAGCACAACGACCAATTTGAAATTAAAAATGGACAGGTAAAAACTATAACAAATAATGCTGGTGGAGTTGTTGGAGGAATTACAAATGGTATGCCTGTAGTTTTTGATTTAATTTTCAAACCAACCCCTTCAATTTCTATTTGCCAAAAATCATTTTCTATAAAAGAAAAAAAAGAAAAAATATTGCAAATTAAAGGACGACATGATCCATGCCTTGCCCTTAGAACTCCTCCTATTGGAGAATCTATTTTAGCTTTAACCTTATTGGACTTGTTAAATGAATGAAAATATTGAAAAAATTATTAAAAATTTAGAAAAAGAAAATTATAAAAAAGAAGATTTGGAAAATCTTGATAAATTTGTAAAAGAAAAATATAAAGATTATATGATGAGCCTTTGTGATGGAAAATTTTCGAAATATTTACAAGATAAATTTATAAGAGAAATTTTTCCTAAAGAAGGAAAAATTGCTGTAGGAGGGGCAAAAGGCTCTTATGCCGATCAAGTTTCCCATATTATTTTTCCTAAAGGTAAAATAAATTATTACAAAAAATTTGACCAAATTCTTGATGCAATAGATGAAAATATATGTGATTTTGGAATTTTGCCTTTAGAAAATTCATCTTTTGGTTCGGTCAAAGAAGTTTATAATCTAATGCTTGAAAGAAATTTTTTTATAATTGGAAATTATAAGCTAGATATAAATCATTATTTGTTGGGACATTTAGATGCAACACTTTCTGATATAAAAACAGTTTATTCTCATCCGCAAGCTCTAGGTCAATGTGGAAAATATATAAATAAACACAGATTTATTCAAAAAGAATATTATAATACGGCACTTGCGAGCAAATATATAAAAGAAAAAAATAATAAAAAACTTGGAGCTATTGGCTCAAAATTCTGTGCTAATGTTTATAAACTAAAAATAATTGACGAAAATATTCAAAATGAATCAAATAATTATACAAGATTTATTATAGTGTCTAAAAATTTAAAAATTTATGAAAAGGCAAACAAAATTTCTGTAAGACTAAAAGCTTTTGATAAGCCGGGATCTCTTATTAATATCGTAGAAAAATTTAAAATTTTGGGTGTAAATATGACTAAGCTTGAATCTTCTCCAATTCCTGGTTCTGATTTTGAATTTGTATTTTATTTTGACTTTGAAGGATCTATTAAAGAGAAAAGAATTAGGAGTCTTTTGGATTTTTTATATGAAAATACTAGAGATTTTGAATTTATGGGAGCTTATATTGACTTTAACAAAGTATTTGACAAAAATATAAATTCAATATATAATCAAAATAACTTATAAGTTAAAATAATAAAACTTTGATCAGAAGTAAGTAAGTTTTATAAATCTTTTATAGAGAGCTTGTGTGTGGTGGAAACAAGCAAAGAAGTAAAACCGAATGGATCTGAGAGTGCTAAGGTGAAAAAAGTACCCGAGGCCGTCTTCCCACGTTATAGGGATATGATATGAAATTATTTTAAATTAGTATCAGAATAAAGATATGTAGGATTTATTAATTTGTTGAAATTTATTTTACATAAAAAGGATGGCACCGCGAATTCAACCATTTGCTCCTTTGGAGTAAGTGGTTTTTTTATTGGAAAATTTTAAAAAAATTAAAGGAGAAAATCATGAAAACAAAAACTATAACTCAAGCGTCAATTTTACTTGCAATAGGAACAATACTTCATTTGATACCGGGCTTTGTGGGAATGGTAAAACCTGATTTTATGTTGGTGTGTGTTTTTACAATTATTATTTTAAATAAGGATTTTAAAATTTCACTTGCAGTAGGTCTTGCTGGTGGAATTTTGGCAGGTATTACAACGAGTGCGCCAGGAGGTTTTGTGCCAAATATTATAGATAAAATTATTTCATCCTTATTTGTATATTTTTCTGTAAAATTTTTTGAAAAAATAAAAATAGAAAATATTTTTTCGATTGGGAGCCTATATTTTCTTGGAACAGCAGTATCTGGACTTGTATTTTTATTTTTGATGAATATAGCAGGAGCTTTACCAGAAGGATTTGGTATAAAATTAATGTTTGTAAGCCTAGTTCTTCCAACTGCTGGCATAAATATTTTTGTAGGCTTATTTTTTGATAAAGTTATGAGCATGTATAATAAAAATTTTGCAAGAAGCCTAGCGCAAATTTGATTTAGAGCTTAGATAGTTTAAATCAAGGAAAAATTTTTGATTTTTTATAGGATAAAAATTTTTTTAATGGAAAAAATATAAATTATTATTTTATTTTTTTAAAAAACCTTTATAATAATAAGAATAAACTTATATTAATTAGAAAGAGGTTAGTCCGTTTTGGAAATTATAAAATTAAATGCTAAGTTGGGCGATTTTTTGTGGGGTTATCCTATGATTATCGTCTTGATTTTTGGAGGAATAGTTTTAAATTATAGGTCAAATTTTTGGGTTTTTAAAAATTTTTCTTATATTTTTAAAAATACTTTTGGAAGACTTGTTAAGGATTCAAAATCTGATGAAAATTCTATTTCTCCTTTTGAGGCGGTTTCGACTGCTCTTGCTGGAACGATTGGAGCTGGAAATATTGTAGGAGTTGCAACAGCAATTGGATTTGGTGGCGCTGGGGCGATTTTTTGGATGTGGATTGCAAGTTTTATTTGTATGACAACAAAAATGGTTGAAGTTACTATGGCTGTTGCTACAAGAGTTTCAGATGATGATGGAAAATATATTGGCGGACCAATGTATTATATCGAAAAGGGAACTGGCTCAAAAATCTTGGCGAAAATTTTTTCGTTTTTTGCTTTTATTGCAATTATTGGAACAGGAGCTTTGGTTCAATCAAATTCTATTTCTGAATCTTTAAATGCTATGACTGGTTTAAATTTGCATCTTGGTGGAATTTTAATCGTTATTTTTATGCTTTTGGTTCTTGTTGGTGGAATAAAAAGAATTGGAGCTTTTGCATCAAAAATTGTGCCTATAATGTCAGTTTTTTATATTGTAGCTTGTATTTTGATTCTTATTTTGCAAATTGAAAATTTAATTCCAGCTTTTAAAGAAATTATTATTGGGGCTTTTAATCCAAAAGCTTTTGCAGGAGGAGCAACAGGCTCTGGGATTTTAATTTCTATTAGGTGGGGGCTTGCTAGAGGGATTTTTTCAAATGAAGCAGGTCTTGGCACAGCACCCATGGCTCATGCAACAAGTCATACCGACCATCCAATTAGACAAGGAATGTGGGGAGCGATTGAAGTTTTTATTTCTTCAATGATAATTTGTACCATGACAGCTCTTGTAATTATTACAAGTGGAATTTATAAAACACAAGGCCTTGAAGGTGCTGCCCTTACGGCTGCATCATTTTCAAAATCAATTTTTTGGGGAAAATATTTGGTTTCTTTGGCTTTAGTGTTATTTGCTTTTACAACGGCAGTTTCTTGGTGCTATTATGGGCAAAGATGTGTAAAATATTTGACAGGCTCAAGTAAACTTTCTGATTTATTCAAATATATTTATATTATTTTTTGCTATCTAGGCTCAATCGGTGGTTTGAAATTTGCCTGGTCGGTTGCTGATACAGCAAATGCTTTAATGGTTGTTCCAAATATATTGGCACTGATTATAATGAGCAAGACTTATAGGAAAATTTTAAATGATTTTGATAAGTACAAGGATTCAGAAAAAAAAGGAAATTATTTTTGGACTTATGATAATAAGTGGGAAAAATATTTTGAAAAAAATTAAAAAATCAAAAAAGACTTTTGCATTGGTATTTGCAAAAGTCTTTTTTTATTATTTATTTATTTAATTTTTCAAGCAAGAAATCTGGATCAATTCCGTGAACCATACAAGCTTCATCTAAGGTTTCGTACAAAGATGAAGGACAAGCAATACAACCCATTCCTATTGAAAGGAAAGTGTTAATTGATTCTGGTTTTGCTTGGATTATATCTCCGATTAACATATCGTGTGTGATTTCCACCTTCTCTTTTTTTCTATCTTCTAAAGCCATAAAAACCCTCCTTTATGTCTAAAATTTATTTTACTATAAGAGAAATTAAAAATCAAAGTAAAATACTAGGAATTGGGGTACAATTATTTTGGTGATGTTATGAATGAGAAAAATTTAAAAAATATTATGGAATTAAGGGAAAAACTCCAAGATCTAGATGAAAATTTGGAAAAAATAAAAAAGAAAAATTCATTTTTTTCATTTTTTCTTAAATCTTTAATTTTTTCTTTGATTTTTTTATTAATTATATCTTTGGCTAAGACAAAAACGCCTACAAAAATTATGGTTTTTGTTGGAGTTTTTATTATTTCAAATTTTGCCCAGTCGATTTTAATTTCAAAAAAACAAAATGAGGAAATTGAAAAAATAAAAAGGGAAAAAATTAAAATTCAAGCTGAAATATTCAGCCTTGCCAAAGATTTAGAAAATTGAAAAAAATTTTAGATTAAGTATAATATTAGCAGTCAGCAACTTAAAGTGCTAAGGAGGATTTATGAAAAAAGAATTTAAAGCAGAAGCCAAAAAAGTAATGGATTTGATGATAAATTCAATCTATACAAACAAGGATATTTTTCTTAGAGAATTAATATCAAACGGCTCAGATGCTATTGATAAATTATATTATAAAGATTTAAAATCAGACAAAAACGTAGACAAAAAAGATTATTATATTGAAATTATTCCAAACAAGGAAGAAAGATCTTTAACCATAAGGGATACTGGAATTGGGATGGATGAAAAAGATTTGGAAGAAAATCTTGGAACAATTGCAAAATCTGGTACAGAAATTTTCAAAAAAGAAATTGAAAGCGAAGATTTAAATAATTTGATTGGACAATTTGGAGTTGGATTTTATTCAGCCTTTATGGTAAGCAAAAAAATTATTGTAAATACCAAAAAAGATGACCAAGCTTATAAATGGATAAGTGAAAATGCCGAAAGCTATGAAATTGAAAAATCCGACAAAAAAGAAAATGGAACAGATATTACCTTATTTTTAAAAGAAAATACAGAAGATGAAAACTATGATATTTATCTTGACCAATATAAAATCAAAGAACTTGTAAGAAAATATTCAAATTACATCAGATACCCAATCAAAATGGAAGTTACAAAGTCAAGAAAAACTAAAGATTCTACTGATGAAAATCCAGAATATGAAGATTATAAGGAAGTAGAAATTTTAAATTCTGAAATTCCAATTTGGAAAAAATCAAAAAATGATTTGACTGATGAAGATTATATAAATTTCTACAAGGACCAAGGATTTGGTTTTGATGATCCTTTATCATGGATTCATTTAAACATAGAAGGAACTGTTGAATTTAGGGCAATAATTTATATTCCAAGAAAAGCACCTTTTGATTTTTATTCAAAAGATTATCAAAAGGGCCTACAACTTTATTCATCAGGAGTAAAAATAAAAGATAGGCACGAAGATTTACTTGAAGATGAATTTTCTTTTGCGAAGGGAGTTGTTGAAAGTGACGATATTTCCCTAAATATTTCAAGAGAAACCCTTCAAGAAACAAGAGAACTAAGATTTATTGCCAAACAAATAAATAATAAAATCAGATCTCACTTAATGGATTTGATGAAAAATGATAGGGAAAAATACCAAATATTTTTCAAAGAATTTGGTAACAATTTGAAAGTTGCAATTTATGAATCATTTGGAGGGAAAAAAGATAGGCTAGAAGATTTACTATTATTCAATTCCTACAGAAAAGACAAAATGATTTCATTAAATGAATACAAGGAAGATTTGAAATCAACAGATGAAAATATCCTATATACAGTTGGAGAAAATTTAGAAAAAATCAAAAATTCCCCAGCCTTAAAATCAGTTGATGAAGACAGAGATGTTCTTTTACTTGATGAAAAATTGGATGAATTTTTGATAAAAATGCTAAATTCTTACAAGGAAATTCCTTTTAAATCAATAAATCAAGTTGAAGAAAACGAAGAAGAAAATGAAGAAAACAAAGACTTGATTGAAAAAATAAAAGAAATTTTACCTGAAGAAGTAGTAGATGTAAAAATTTCAGATAATTTATCAGAAGATGTAATTTCAATGATAAAACAAAGGGGAGATGTTTCAATTGAGATGGAAAAAACTTTAAAATCTCAAGTAAATGCCCCTGATATAAAGGCGGAGAAAGTTTTAGAAATTAATAAAAATTCCAAGGCCTATGAACTATTAGAAAAAGATTTGAAAGAAAATTCTGATGAATTTAAAATGATAGTAAATATTTTATTTGACCAAGCAAAACTTATAGAAGGACTTGAAATTGATAATCCTCTTGAGTATGCAAAAAATATATGGAAATTAATTTAGGAGAAAAAAATGACAGAGTACAAAAGAAAAAATGTCTGGGAAAATTTATCACAAGACCAAGAAAAAGAATTAGAAAGTCTTTCAAAAGATTATATGGATTTTTTGGACAAGGGAAAAACTGAAAGACTTGCTGCAAAAGAAATTATAAATTTAGCAAAAAAAGCAGGTTATGTTGACCTTGAAGAAAAAATAAAGGCTGGAAAAATAAAGACTGGCGATAAAATCTATGCAGTAAATAAAAATAAAGCTGTAGCTATGTTTCATATAGGAAATGAAGATTTATCAGAAGGGCTTGCAATAGTAGGAGGTCATATCGATTCGCCAAGGCTTGATTTAAAACCTGTTCCACTTACAGAAGAAAACGGACTTGCTTATTTAAAAACTCACTATTATGGGGGAGTAAAAAAATATAATTGGACAAATATGCCCCTTGCCCTTCACGGAGTAGTTTTTACAAAAAATGGAGAAAAAGTAGATATTTCAATTGGAGATAAGGAAGATGAGCCAGTGTTTTTTATCTCAGAGCTTTTAATACATTTATCAAGGCAATTGATGGAAAAATCTGCAAAAGAAGTTATAACAGGCGAGCAATTGTCAATTATAGTTGGCAATAGACCACTATTAGATGAAAAAGAAAATCCAGTAAAGAAAAATATTTTGAAAATTTTAAATGAAAAATATGGAATTGAAGAAGAAGATTTTATAACAGCAGAACTTGAAGTAGTTCCAGCTGGAAAAGCAAGAGAAGTTGGTTTTGATAAATCAATGATAGCTTCCCACGGCCACGATGACAGAGTTTGTTCATACGCAGCTTTGAGAGCTTTACTTGATATAAAAGAAAGTAAAAAAACTTTGGTAGGACTTTTTGTTGACAAGGAAGAGATTGGTTCAGTCGGAGCAACAGGAATGACTTCACAATTTTTTGAAAATACTCTTTTAGAAATTATGAATTTAAAAGAAGAATTTGATTTGATTAAATTTAAAAGAGCTTTGAGAAATTCAAAAGTTTTATCAGCTGACGTAACTTTGGCAGAAGATCCAAACTTTAAAGATGCAACAGAAAGTCAAAACTCAGCTCAAATTTCTCATGGAGTTGCCTTAACAAAATACACAGGCTCAGGCGGAAAAGGTGGATCAAATGATGCAGATGCAGAATATTTATCACAAGTTAGACTTGCTTTTAATAAGGATGGAGTAATTTTTCAAACAGGAGAGCTTGGAAAAGTTGATCAAGGTGGTGGAGGAACAATTGCCTATATTCTTGCAGAATATGGAATGGATGTAGTTGATTGTGGAACACCAGTAATATCTATGCACGCACCAATAGAATTAATTTCAAAAGCAGACTTCTACTCAACCTTTACAGCTTACAGAGCCTTTTATAAAAATATTTGACAAGAATTTTAATCTAGCGTATAATATTATGCTAATTTGACTTATCCACAATTTTGTTGTATAATATATACAAATGCATGGAAGGTGGATATATGGAATTTAAATCAGTTAGTGAAATAAGGTCAGAAGTTAAAAAAAACGTAGGAAAAGAAGTTACTTTAAAAGCTGATAAGGGTAGAAAAAGAATTGTTACCAAAAGCGGTATAATTTTAGACGCTTTCCCAAGTGTATTTACAATAAAAGTAAATAATGATTTTGATGCAGAAAGAACTGTATCATACAGCTACTCAGATGTTTTAACATCTACAGTTAGATTACAAATAAACAATTAATTATAGATTAATTCAAAAAATCATCCTAATATTTTGAGGATGATTTTTTTGATTTTAAATTTATTAAAAAAATAATTTAAATTTTTTAATTTTTAAAAAATTTTAAACAAAAAAGAGCAAGAATTTCTTGCTCTTTTTTTGTTTAAAATTTAATTATTTATTTGATCCAGCGTCTGAAGCAGGTGTACTAGCATCGTTTGATGATGGTGTGCTTGCTGCGTTTGAATCCATTGTACTAGCGTTAGAATTAGCTTTTTCTGTAGTTGTTGTTGAAGCTGGTGTGCTTGAAGCGTTTGATGTTGTGTCAGCTTTTTTTCCACATCCTACTAAAGCAACTGTTAATGCTAATACTGGTAATACTTTTTTAATTTTCATTGTTTAATCCCCCTGTTTAAAAAAATATACTTACTATCTTTACCGATAGTAAGTATAATATACCAGATTTGAAGAAAAATTCAAATATTTATGTGAAAAATATTTTTATTTTATAATATATAATTAAAATCTCATTTAATTAAATTTCTATATTGACCCAATCGCCTTTTCTAAATCTTGTCCACAAACCAATAAATCTAGATATTTGGTCAGCCATAATACCAAGCCAAATTCCTTGGATTCCTAAATCTAGGAAATTTACAAAAAATAGGGTGGCAGCTGATCTTATAAAAGTAATTGAAATTAAACTTACAGCAAGTGTATATTTTACATCTCCTGCAGCTCTCAAGGCTCCACCGAATATAATTTGAGATATTTGGAAAATTACTATAAAAATCAAATAAAAAGTTATTATTGATCCCATAGCTATTATTTTGTCATCATCAAAAAATAATCTGAAAATATTTTTTCTAAATAATACCAAAATAACAGATATTATTATTGAAATTGTTAAGCCAATTTCTTGGCAAGTTTTTCCATATTTTATTGCTTCTTCTTTTTTTCTTGCTCCGAGGGCATTTCCTGTAAGGGCAACTGCTGCAACCTGCATACCATCCCCGAATGAAAATGAAAGAGAAAGCAAATTCATTCCTACATTGTGAGCTGCAAATTGGTCTGTTCCAAGTTTTGCGGCTGTAATTGCTGTAACCAAAAATCCAATTCTTGCTGCAATATTTTCTATAAAAATATTTGAGCCTAGTCCAAAAATTTCTTTAAATATAAAATTTGAGAAAGTAAGTTTATATTTTTTTATAAGCCCAAAGGACATATATGATGATCTTCTAAATAATGAGGAAAAACTCATAACTGCTGCAACAAAAGCTCCCAAAACTGTTGCGATTGCAGCTCCTTTTACTCCTAATTTTGGAAAACCAAAATTTCCATTTATAAGTAAATAATTGAAAAAAATATTTATAATAGAAGAAACTAGATTTGTTGTAAAGGCTATTTGTGTATTTCCACTTCCTCTTTGACCTGCATTTATTGTCATGGAAATTACATTAAATATCATTCCTGCCATTATAATTTTAAAATATGAAACTCCCAAATCGTGAGTGTCAGGAGATGATCCTGCAAGTTTTATAATTTGTGGAGTAAATATTACAAAAATTGAAGAGATTATTATACATAAACTAACAGCTACAATCATTGCAGTAACCATAGTTTGGTTCGCCATTTTTTTATCTTCTTCGCCTTTTCTTCTTGCAACTAGGGCTGAAACTGAAACTGCAATTGCAATAAAAAAGGAAAGGGCGATAAATTTTGGCTGGGTTGTAAGTCCAATTGCGGCAACTGCCGATGAACCAATTGATGAAACCATGAAGGTATCAATCAAACCTGCCAAGGAAATAAAAAATGATTCCAAGACAGACGGCCAAGCAATTTGCAAGGCCCTTTTCCAATATTTATTTTTAATCAAAAAACTACCTCACTTTCTATAATTTTTTCAAAATTTCATTTATACTAATATCATTTGCTTTATCATCAATCTTAATTTGCATATCAAGAATACAAGCTATCATATCCCTTGTATTTTTAATTGCAAGTAAAAAATCATTATTTTTCAAATAATTTGCCAAAAAAATTGAGTCAAACAAGTCCCCGCTTCCGCCAAAAGACTTTTCTAAAAATTTATAATCTTCTTCTATAAAATATTTATCCTTAGCCAAAATAAAATGTCTGTTTCCATCTTCAACACTTGTAATAATAAATTTTTTACCGATATTTTCAAAATAATCTACAATATCATGAGCTTTTTTAAATTTATTATCAGTCAAAAGCCTTGCCTCTGTGAGATTTGGAATAATTATATGAGCATAATCTGCCATATATTTATAAATTTCTACAATATTTTTATCAAGACCACTATAGATTTTTCCAGAATCTCCCATAATTGGATCAAGCACCATAAAAAGATTGTTTTCTTTTACAAAATCACAAATTATTTTTGCCTGATTAAAATTTAAAACAAACCCCACAAAAACTGCCTTATATTTTCTATTTTGTTTTTTATAAACTTCAAGAGTATTGGTCAAAAAATCGCTAGAATCAAAAATTTCTATGGGTTTTAGAGAAAACATATTTGAAATTAAAGCTGTAGGTATAAAATCTATATCAAAAGAATAAAAATTTAAAACACTTTTGCAAAGACTTCCACCAATATTTCCACTTGAAAGAAAGTCATTAATGAGCAAAATTTTTTCATTATTTGTACAAGATTTCATATAACTCCTTTAAATAAAATACTAATTCATTCTTATAGAACTATTATAGTTATATTAATGAAAATAAGCAAATAAGAAGATTTTTGTTAGATTTTTTAATAAAAATATTTTAAATTTTTATCCTTTTAAAATAAGGCGAAATTAGATATAATAATATCATGAAAAAGTATAATAACAATATGAAAAAATATAATGAAAAAATTAAAAAAATATTAAACGATAACAAATTTGTTGAAAAAACAAAATCATCTTTATTGAAAGTTGTTTTTGGCAGGGCGGGTTTATATGTTTTGTTGGTACTTGCTCAAATTTTTATTTTTATGGCAATACTTAGACATCTTTCAATCGACCCATCTCTAATTTTTGGATCATCAGCATTGATAGCGGCAATTTCTTTGCTTGTAATTTTGTCGATGGATGTAAATCCTTATGAAAAACTTTCTTGGTTTTTTCTAATTGCAGCCTTTCCTACTTTTGGAATTATGTTTTTTATCTTATCAAGAATTGATATAGGAAAAAAAATCGAAGAAAGCTCAATTATGGATAGCGAAGAAGAAACTAATTACCTACACACAATCGATGAAGATTTGGTAGAAGAATTAAAAAATGAAGATAAGGAATTTTATAATTTAGTAAAATATTTAAATGATTACGGCTCATATCCTGTAAGCAAAAATAATGATGCAAAATATTACAGAGTTGGAGATGATGCAGTTAATGATATTATTGAGGCGATAAGAAGCGCCAAGGATTTTATTTTTGTAGAATTTTTTATAATACACCAAGGATATTTTTGGGGGACAATTCTAGAAGAGCTTGCACAAAAAGCAAGCGAGGGTGTTGAAGTAAGACTTATGTATGATGGAACAAATGCAATTTTAAATCTACCAAAAAATTTCCCAGAAGAGATGGAAAATCTTGGTATAAAATGCAAGGTATTTTCGCCAATAATTCCAATAATATCAACCTACCACAACAACAGAGATCATAGAAAAATTTTGGTAGTAGATGGCAAAGTAGCTTTTACAGGCGGAGTAAATTTGGCTGACGAATACATAAATGTAGAAGAAAGGTTTGGCCATTGGAAAGATACTTTTATAAGATTAAAAGGCCCAGTAGTTCAATCATTTACAATTATGTTTTTGCAATTGTGGGATAGCGAAGAAAAAGAAGATTTAAAAAGATATTTACAAACATATCCACAAAAGTCACAAGGCTATATGATTGGAGTTGGAGATAATCCGATTAGAAAAGAAAGATTTTTCAAAAATATTTATATGCACATACTAGATACAGCTAAAGATTACGCCTATATCATGACGCCTTATTTAATTATAGATAATGAAATGACAAAATCTTTAACTTTTGCAGCAAAAAGAGGAGTAGATGTAAGAATAATTCTTCCAGCAATTCCAGACAAAAAAATTCCCTATATGCTAGCAAAATCTCATTACAAAAAATTAATTGAATCCGGAGTTAAAATATATGAATATTTGCCAGGATTTATCCATGCAAAAACTTGGGTTTCAGATAATGAAAAAGCAGTAGTAGGATCAGTAAATGTAGATTATAGAGCTCTTTATTTAAATTTTGAATGTGGAGTCTATATTCACAAACATCCAGTAATAAATGAAATATTAAAAGATTTTGAAATAAGTTTTGATATAGGAAAACAAATAAGCCTTGACGATGTAAAATCTTATCCAATTTATAAAAAAATAATAGCTTTCATAGTAAAACCATTTGCCCCATTAATGTAAACCTAGTTTTATCTAGGTTTTTTTTCTTTGAAAAATTTTAAAATAAATTTCAAGAAAATATTTGACAAGAAAAATAATCTAGTTATAATTGAATTAAGAGGTGTATGGAGATACACCGTACACCATACAGAAATTATAGGAAGGGGTTTTTATGTTTGATTTAAATAGCTCATCTCAAATTCCTTTGAATGAACAAATCGTTGAGCAAACAAAATTAATGATTGCTCAAGGAATTTTGATTGATGGCGACACTATGCCATCTGTAAGAGATTTATCAAAAGCTCTTTTGATTAATCAATCTACCGTTCAAAAAGCCTACAACAAATTGAAAGAAGAAGGAATTTTGCTTACAAAAAAAGGTCTTGGGACTTTTGTAAGTTTAGATGATGAAATAATTGATGTAAAAAAAGAAAAACTTGAGAAAAAACTCTACGACATTTTTTTAAAATGTATTTTTTATGGAATAAGTTTTGAAAAGATTAAAAATATTTATGAAAAGAGCAAGGAGGACTCTAATGGCTGTGGAAGTAATGAGCCTTTATAAATCTTTTGGGGAAAATAAGGTTTTGGAAGATGTAAATTTTTCTTTGGAAGAAGGAAAAATATATGCTTTGGTTGGAAGAAATGGCTCTGGCAAAACTACTCTTTTAAAAGTAATGGCTGATATTTTTCAAAAAGATTTGGGCAAGGTTAATGTTTTTGGAAAATCTTGTGCGGAGGATAAGCACATATTGGAAAATATTGTTTATTTACCTGATAGGTTTGATTATTTTGATTATATATCGGTTGAAAAAATGCTTGAATATTATGAAGTTATTTATCCGAATTTCAACAAAAAATTTGCAAAAAAAGAGCTTGAAAAAAATAATATAGATTTAAAAAAATCTTTGAGATCTTTTTCAAAAGGATATAAAAATTTGATTGGGCTTTTGGCTACTATTTCTACAAATGCAAAAGTGATTCTTTTGGATGAAATTCTTGATGGGATGGATGTTTTAAATAAGGAAATTATTCTTTCTTATATTTTAGATTTAAAAGAAGAAGGAAGAACTGTTCTTGCATCAAGCCACGAGCTTGAGGAATTGGCAAAAGTTGCTGATGAAACTCTTTATCTTTCTAAGGAAGGAAAACTTACAAATCTTTATCAAAATAAGGAAAAATTTGTGAAGTTGCAAGTGGTTGTAAAGGATGAATTAGATCCAAAAATTCTTGAAAAATCTGTTTTGAGATTTCATTTGGGAAGAGTTTATACAATTTTGATTGATAATAGGGAAAATATTCTTGATGATATAAAAAGAAATGAATCTATTGTACAATTTGATGTTTTGGAATCAAAAATTGAGGATAATTTTTATTGGGAGAAGGGAAGGAATAAATAATGAAAGACTTTAAGAAAGAAATTAAAATTCTTACAATAAGAAATGGATTTTGGATAATTCTTGCTGTTTTAGTTAGCCTTCTTTTTTATGGAGTTTTCCAAACAAATACCTTGGAAGAAAAACACGATTCTTTGGTTGATTTTACAAATAAAATAAATATCATGGCAAATACAGGCAAGAAATACAAAAAAGATGTAGTAATAGATAAAGAATTCTTTGAAAAAAATGATATTATTTTTAAAAAAATGGCAAAAAAATATGAATATGGCAAGTATGATAATTTTGATTTTTCAAAAGCAAGTGAAGAGGAAATGAAAAAATATGATGAATATCAATTGAAAAATGGAGAATATTTGCAAAACCTAACTAGCTATAACTATTTGTCAAAAGAGATGAAGGAAAAAACAAATAATTTCTTTTCAATTCCTATAAGTATTACGGGTATGATTGTGGTTTTAGTTTTGGGATTTTTATTTTCATCAATGGAGCATTCAACTTCTTATTATGAATTTGCCAGAACTTATCCATGGACAAAGAAAAAAGATTTTCTAATGAAAATTATATTTGGGCTTGTAATTATTTTTGGCTTTGTTTTGATAAGCTCAATTTTAAATTATATGATAGTAAAAACTTCAAATGTTGAAATTTTAAAAACTGGCGTCAAATATATTCCAGGAAATTTGAAAAATTTTGGATTTTTGTCAGCTATTTATCTTACAATTTTGTCAGTAGGTTTTATGGCAGGAAATATTTTAGGTCATGTTGGACTAGGCGTAATGACTTTTTTCTTTATTGATATTGTAAATGCTATATGGGACAGTTTAAATATGTTATTCAAAGGCGAATCTTTATATGAAAGGTCTTTAATATATTTAATTGAAAATAAAATTCCTGATGACACATCTTATTTTAACAAAATAATTAAAGTTATTTTAAGACCTGCTTCAAATTATGATAATTCTTACTTAGCTTTGGCTGGATTAATAATATTTTCCTTACTTGTATTTACAGTTTCATATTCTTTGATAGAAAAAACAAAAACAGAAAAATCTGGAAAGATGGTTTTGTTAAAACCTATAGAAAATCTTGCGAAAGTTTTAATAATTTTGCTTTGCGCATGTGGTGGAACAATGATTTTTCAACAATCTGTTTTCAAAGGATTCTCTATAATTAATTTTGTAATATTTGCAATTTTAATTTTTGTCTTTACAAAAATATTTAATATTTTGTTTAAGTTAAAATTAAAAGTTTAAAAAATTAAAAGGCTGGAGTTTATCTTCAGTCTTTTTGTGTGATTAAAATTTTAAATTTGGTAAAATAGAATAAAGACAAAAATTAAGGAGTGAAATTATGGCAAAAGATAGGTTGACTTGGAATGAATATTTTATAAAACTTGCTCACATGGTTGCTCTTAGGGGAACTTGCGATAGGGCTTATGTTGGTTGCGTTCTTGTAAATGGCGAAAATAGAATTATTTCTACAGGCTACAACGGTTCAATAAAAGGAAATCCGCATTGCGATGAAGTAGGGCATACGATGAGAGATGGCCATTGTATTGCAACAATTCATGCAGAAATGAATGCGCTTTTGTATTGTGCAAAAGAAGGAATACCTGTCAAAAATTCTATTTGCTATGTAACTCATTTTCCTTGCTTAAATTGCACAAAAAGTCTGATTCAAGCGGGCATTAAAGAAATTTATTATTCAAATGATTATAGAATTGATCCTTATGCAATAGAACTTTTGGAGAAAAATAAAATAAAATATGAAAAGATAGAAAATAGAAATTGAGAATAAAATGGGATATAAAAAAAGAAAACTTGAGATAATAAAAAAATTTATAAGTCTAAATATTATTTTGGACGGCAGAAAACTTTTGAAAAATAAGGGAGAAAATTCAAAAGATTTAAGCGAGCTTGAAAGTCATTTTGGCAAAAATTTGAGGAGCTTGTTTGAAGAATTGGGACCTGTTTTTGTAAAATTTGGACAATTATTATCTA
Source organism: Anaerococcus vaginalis (assembly GCA_018363915.1). Lineage (GTDB taxonomy): Bacteria > Bacillota > Clostridia > Tissierellales > Peptoniphilaceae > Anaerococcus > Anaerococcus vaginalis_C. The sequence goes on along the minus strand of JAGZMY010000004.1, from coordinate 95,401 downwards.
CAAGAAGAGATATATTTTCAGAAAATATAATTACAGAGCTTGAAAAATTACAAGATGATGTAAAAGAAGAAGATTTTGAGAATATAAAAGAAGTTTTTTATGAAGAATTTTCAAAAGATATTTATGATGTCTTTGATGAATTTGAAAAAAAACCACTTGCATCAGGCTCAATTGCCCAAACCCACTTGGCAACTATAAAGGTCGGCTCTCTTGAGAGAAAGGTTGTTGTCAAAATTCAAAGAAAAGATATGGACAAAAGAGTTGTTGAAGATTTGAAAATAATGAATGATCTTTATAAAAAACTCGAAATAAAACTTGAAGGAATAAAATCTTTTAATTTTGGCGAAATTATCCAAGAATTTTCTCTTTCTCTAATCAGAGAAATTGACTTTGAAGTTGAAAAAAATAATATAAAAAAATACAGAAAATTAAATATTCAAAAAAAAGATCTCCTTTCTCCTGACGTCTATGATTCATATTCAAGCAAAAAAGTTTTGACAATGGAATATATTGACGGCAAATCTATAAGGTCAGTTTATGAAAAAAGGTCAGATATTAGAAAAGAATTAGCTGAAAAAATCATAGGAGCTTATGTAAATCAAATGTTTACTTATGGATATTTTCACGCTGATCCTCATCCTGGAAATATTTTTGTAGATGATAATTTAAATATTTATTTGATAGATTTTGGAATTGTGGGAAATTTATCGGAAAATTATCGCTATCAAATAATGAAAATATTTTTGGGAGCAAGTTTTAATGAGGTAAAACTTATAACTGATGCCATAATTGGCATGGGACTTTTGGAATTTGATTCCAAAAAAATTGGGGATTTTGAAAAAAGAATTCAAAAACTTTTGGATAAATACATGGTAATGAGCCTAAATCAAATGAAACTTGCAGATTTGATTAGAGATTTTTATACGCTGTTGGTGGATTATTCCATAAAAATACCATCAGAGCTTACAAATTTTGCAAAAACAGTTTTAATTTTGGAAGGATTAATCGAAAAATTAGTTTACAAAGAATCATTCCTAGAACTTGCCCTTCCAATAGCAAAATCTATGGTATTTAAAATTTTTAGTCCAGACTTAGTTTTGGATAGAATTAGACCAAAAATGTATGATACCTACTCATTAATAAAAGAATTTCCACAAACAACCCTAAATATTTTAAGGCAACTTGCAAGAGGAGATTTTAGGATAATCGATCAAAAAAGCGAAGAAGAAAGAAAGTCCTATGAAAAAACAGAAAATCAGAAAACACAAGCTATAATTTTTCTAGGACTTTGCCTAATAATTGCATCATCACTTTTTGGCTTGGCATTTGTAGAAATTGATAAAAATATTTTAAAAGCACTCTTGGTAACAAGTTTATTTTTGGGATTTTTTATGGCATTTGCCATAATCAAAAATATATACAGAAAGGAATAAAATGAGAAAAACAAAAGAATTTGAAGTAGAAAGATTTCTTGCAAATAGCGAGGGATATTTAAAAAATAAATATCTTTTGTCTTTAATGTTTGAAGTATCCTTTGATCAAGCAGAAGAAGTAGAAGATGGAAAAATCATGGAAGATAAGAGGTGGATAGTTTATTCTTGGGATATAAAAATCAAAAAGCCCATAAAAGCAAAAGATAAAATAAAAATTACCACCTTCGCCATTGATATGAAAAAATTCTACGCTTACAGAAACTTTATCATAGAAAGAAATGATGAAGAAATTGTAGAAGCCTATTGCGTGTTTTTGCTTTTTGACCTTAAAAAAATGCGACCAATAAAAATTCCAAAAGAAATAGCAAAAGCCTACCAAAAAGAAAAAGCCATATATGAAGAAAAATCACATAACTATGGCGATGAATTTACAAATTTAGAAAAAATTCAAATAAGATATACAGATATAGACACAAATTATCACGTGAATAACGCATCTTATATGGATTTATTAAGAGAAATTACAAAAGTCAAAGACCAAGATATAGAATTTATAAATATAGTTTATAAAAATGAAATAAGAAATAAAAAATATATACTTGGAGAAAATTCTAAAAACAAAAATGAAATTTCATACAGATTTATAGACGATGACAAAAAAATTTATACCTACGGAAAGATAGTAAAAAGAAATGTATAAAGAAAATTATGGAAATATTCCAAACAAAGACAAAATAAATTATTATTTAATAGAAGATAACCAAAATATAGGAGCTTGGGTAAGAAGATCAAAAATTATAGGCAAAACAGCAAAAATGATGGCAAAAGAATTAGGACTAGACAAAGACATAGCCTTTGCCTGCGGTTCGCTTTTTGAAATTGGAAAAAAAGAAAATAAAAACAATTTAGAAAAAAATATAAGAGGATTTTATATTTTAAGAAAAGAATCATATTTTTTTCCGGCAAAAACAAATATTAGCCATTCCTTTATAATAAAAGATATAGATTCATTTGTAGGAGAAGACAATCTAGAAGAAAAAGATAAAAAAATAATAAAAAATTTTCTCCTATCCCATACTTACACAGATTACGATAAACTAATCCAAGTGCTAGACAATTCAATCACAGATAAATATATAGGAATAGAAAAATATCAAAAATATTTAAAAGAAAAATACAAAAAAATACCATACGAAAAAGAAAGATTAAAAATATTAGAAAGCTACCAAAAATATTTTGAAAATAAATTAAAAAAACCAATAGAATATTATGTAAATAAAAATATAAAAAAATGAAACGACTCAAAGCAAATACGATTTGAAAGAGTCGTTTTTTGTTTGTATAAGCCCCCTAAGTTAGACTGGGGAGTCAGTATAGCTTTAGCAATGATAACCAAACAAAAAATACCTCAGTGATATAATAAATTTGCTTTCTGCCAACTGCAAAATAAAAAAATCAAGGAGGTATTAAATGATACTCATAGTGTATCATACACTAAATGGAGTTGTAAATATTACCATGATAGAGACCAATGAAAAGACTCTCTGCTAGGTATCTAAAAGGAAAGGAAAAAATGATTATGTAAAAGATGATGAATACAAAAACAGAGGGGAACACATTTACAAAGAAAATCGGGCAGATGGTCTATGTTGTCCGTTATCATTTCGGTGAATAGGCAAAGGAAACAATGTAGGAGAAGATCAACTGGATGATGGTTACAGAAGCAAGCTGAATGGCAGTGTATTAAAATTAGGTTGATGTAATTGAAAAAAATATGATATATTGTGAGTAACAAATCGGAATTTGTAAAGGAGACATTATCATGGGTTTATTTAATAAGTTTAAAGGAAAAAAAGAAACAGTAGATTGGAGCAAAGCATATACTGCTACTCCTAAATTCTACGAAAAACCAGACTGTACACCTTTTGGTGCAATCGCGTTAACAGAGGGAACAGAAACGGTTTTACCTAAAACACCGCAGAATGAATATAGAGTAGACGGTAAAGTTGTATCTGAATGGAAATTAGTACTTGTTAGTACAACAAAAAATACTATTATCGGAGATTTAGATTATTTTACAGCGTTAAATAATGTTGAAAAATATGCTCTCGATTCAAAGAAAAACATCGTTTTGGTTAAAGGACTTTCATTGAGTGAATTGGAAAGTTTAAGGGGCTAAATATTTTAACCAATTCAATTTTGTAGAATTTAAAAATTTAATATTAAATGTGATATAGAACGTATGGAAATAAACTATAGGTTCTATTTTTTTTGAATTTTGATAAAAGTGAATAAAAAACTATTGACATTTTGTTACTGGAAAAACTGCTAATTCAATTCTAATATCTTGTGGAGCTAGATTTGCACCTTTTGATATAAGAGAGCTTAGAGAACTAATGAGCGAAGATGAACTAGAGCTTGATAAAATTGGAGATAGGAAAACTGCCTTGTTCGTAATAATATCAGATACAGATGATACATTTAATTTTGTAGTTTCAATAATGTATTCTAAATTATTTAACCTACTATGTGATAAGGCAGATGATGTGTATGGTGGAAGACTTCCTGTTCATGTTAGGTGTCTACTTGATGAGTTTGCAAATATAGGTTTAATTCCTAAATTTAAAAAAATTGATTGCAACAATTCGTTTAAGGAAAATATAAGCAAGTATAATACTGCAAGAACAATCTCAGTTAAAAGAAATTTATAAAGAAAATGCAGATACAATAGTTGATAACTGTGATTCCACACTCTTTCTAGGAGAAAAAACAGTAAAAGGGTTATCAGAAACATTAGGAAAAGAAACTATAGACTTAAATAACACATAAGAAACAAGATCAAGTCAGAAATATTTTGTACTAAATTACCAAAAGACTGGTAAAGAACTTATGAGCCAAGATGAGATAACTGTAATGGATTGTGTAAAATATATCTACCAACTAAGAGGAGTAAGACCTTTCTTATCTGATAAATTTGATATTACAAAGCATAAGAATTACAAGTTATTGGAAGATTATGATAAGAAAAATGTTTTTGATATTGAAAAGTATATTACACGAAAGGGCAAAGCTAAGATAAATGGTAATACAGTGATAACAAGATTGTAATATTTACTGTAAGAGTCTATACATGCGAGGGACTATATTATATAATAGAACTAGATAAATTAGAATTTGAGGGGGATGTTGAAATGATATTCATTCAGGAGATACCTGTTTCAAAAATCAACGAGTATTGGGACATTCAGTTTCAGTATTTGGTAAATGACGGGTTTTTAACGACGGAGGAAGAAAAGAAATACTTCCAGAGTGCGGAGTATCGAGATGTATTGCAAAGTCATATGTTACGCACTCCGGACACTTTACACATGGTATATTTTGTGCGTGACGGAGTTAAAATAGGCGCTTCTCAGTACTGCACTTACAAAAGCGAGGACGGAAAATGTTTCATTCTTGATTTTTGGGTGTTCCCAGAGTATAGAGGGAACGGGACAGGACACAAATGTTTCCAAACGCTTATGGAATACACAAAAAACGACGGCGCAATTTATTACGCCCTGAACTACGCAAAAGAAGATTCGCATAGATTTTGGAAATCGCTTGGTTTCTCTGACAATGGAATAGATGAATACGGCTCTCCATTGATGATAAAAAGAAACCGATAAACCTCAGTTTGCCTGGCTGAATAAAACTAAATACCAAAGATACAAGAGATATATTGGTTAGGAGGACGAAACTATGTCAAATATATATGAGAATGTTCCTAAATTTGAAAGTGAAAAATTTTCACTTCGATTTGTAGATAAAGCTGATGTAGATGATTTACTTGAAGTTTATAGTGACAAAAATTCATTGCCATTTTTTAATAGTGATAATTGTGATGGTGATAATTTTTACTATCCAACAAAAGATAAGATGGAACAGGCTATTGATTTTTGGCTAAAATCATATCAGACAAAATGGTTCGTTCGTTGGGTTATAATTGATAAGATTTCATTAAAAACGATTGGAACTATTGAACTGTTTAATAGAACATCAGAAGATAAGTTTAATGGAATGGGCGTACTTAGACTGGATTTGAAAAGCGAATATGAAAAAGAAGAAGTTATTAAAGAAATTTTAGAGCTTATAGTTTCGCCAACTTATGAACTATTTGATTGCGAAGAAGTTATTACTAAAGTTCCTAATTACGCCATTGAAAGAATGTCAGCTGCATCTGGAATTGGTTTTACAAAATCGGATAATTTTTTAGTAGGAACGCATGATGGATATTCATATAAAGATTATTGGACAATTCATAAATAAAAAATAGTAGATTAGCAAAAAATATAGTTAAAATTCAAGGAAACAGTAAATCAAATGGTTTACTGTTTTTTCTTTGCCCCAAAACAGAAAGAGAGGTAAGCAGAAAATGAAAAATATAGATGAAAAAATTTTAATGGCGGAAGAAGGAATTAAGCAGTTACAAAACAAAAGAAAAAAGCTCATCAGTCAGCAGAAACAGGAAGAACGAAAGAAAAGAGATAGACGGCTTTATGAAAAAGGAGGAGTGTTTGAAAGTATCTTTATTGAAAGCAAGGATTTCACCAAAGATGAATTTTATCAGCTAATCACATTCCAAAATATCAAAGAAATAATCAATCAAAAAATCTTAAAAATCATAGAGAAACGAGGACAAAGCGAAAATAAAAATACAGAAACACAAGAAGAAGTAACGGAAACAGAGGAATAGTCCCTTGTTTACAAGGGCGCACTTATACACCTTAACAGGTGTGTGCGTTCTCCGAAGGCTCTTAGCAGAGGGCATATCAGCTAACGCTGATACAGGGGAGCTACACTCCCCTACGGAAATAAATTTCCTACCCCTTGTGTACTTCCCAAAAGAAATAGGATAAAAGCTATCCGATTTTTTTAGGAAGTCTTTATCATCGCCACCGTACCCACATCAAAAAAGAGAGGAGGTTTTTTATGGCGATATATCATCTTTGCATAAAAATTATATCGAGAGGCAAAGGCAAAAGTGCAGTAGCAGCTTCCGCATATCGAAGTGGCGAAATGATAGAAAATGAGTATGACGGAATAGTCCATGACTTCACAAGAAAAGGCGGAATAGCATATACAGAAATTCTACTACCACAAAATGCACCGCAGGAATTTGTAAATCGTTCTGTCTTATGGAACAGTGTCGAGAAAATAGAAAAAAGTAAAAATTCACAGCTTGCAAGAGAAATAGAAATCGCCTTACCCAAAGAATTAAATCGAGAAAAACAGATAGAGCTTGTACGAGAATATGTAAAAGAAAATTTTGTGAAAGTCGGTATGTGTGCCGATATTTCATTACACGATAAAAATGACGGAAACCCACACGCACATATCTTACTTACCATGCGACCATTAAACAAAGATAAAACATGGGGAGCAAAATCAAAAAAGGAATATATCCTTGATGAAAACGGAGAAAAAGTAAAACTCAAAAATGGCAATTACAAAACAAGAAAAATAGATACAGTCGATTGGAATGAGCAGGAAAAAGCAGAACAATGGCGAAAAGCATGGGCAGATATTACAAACAAGTATCTTGAAGAAAATAGCATAAAAGAAAAAGTAGACCACTGCTCTTATCAAAGACAAGGGATAGAACAAATACCAACCGTTCATTTAGGAGTATCAGCAAGTCAAATTGAGAAGAAAGGTATTGTTACAGACAGAGGAAATATCAATCGGGAAATCAAACATCAGAATAAGATATTAAAAGAAATCGCAAGACGAATAAAAGCCTTAATGAGATGGATAAGGAGTTTAACAACAAACAAGAACAAAGATAATCCAACAGAGAACCAAGAGGATATATCTTTACAATCCACCACCTCACCAAAACAAAATGATTTAACAGATATGCTCTCCCTTATCATAAAAGAAAATGCAGATAACGGTAACATAGATTTAGAAAAATATATTGAAAGCTATCAATTTCTTAAAGAGAAAAACATTACATCAATATCAGAATTAAAAGAAAGCATATCAGTATTAAGAGATAAGAATTATAAGACCACAAGAGCTATAAAAGATACCGAGAAAAAGATTGATGAAAAAACACAACTCATCGACCAGTCAGAAAAATATTTGAAGTACAAGGACATCTACAAAGCCTATGCAAAGTTAAAGAAAATAAAACAGGAAGATTTCTATAATGAGCATACGGCGGAGCTTATTCTATTTGAAAGTGCAAGGAAACATCTCAAAGGGCATTTAGGGGAAAGTAAGACCTTAAATATATCCAAATGGAAATCGGAACTTACCACTTTGAAGAAAGATAAAAAGAGCCTATATAGTCAAATATTAGAAATACGAGAAGAAGTAGAACAGGCTGAAAAAGTTAAGACCTGTATAGAGCAGTTACAGGAACAAGAAAAACAACTATCACAGGTAAAGAGGAACGGGTTAGACCTATAAAACTAAGTGAAAAAATGGTATAATGTTATAAATGTTGAGCAAAACAAATTTGAAGTTGTAAGGGGAAATGAAGATGGATTTTAATAAGATGATTCCAGAGTTTTCAGTTTTTGATATTGATAAAACAAAAAGATTTTATATTAGATTAGGATTCAAAGTAGAATACGAACGCAATGATGAAAAATTTGTTTTCATGTCTTTTCAAGATAGTCAGTTTATGTTTGAACAAATTCATGATGATGGGTGGAACACGGGCGAATTAAGTTATCCCTTGGGAAGAGGTATAAATTTTTCAATAGAAGTTGAAGATGTTGAAGAACTTTATAAATTAGTGAAAACTCTAAATTTTGAAATATATAGAGAACTAACAAGAAATAAATATCAAGTTAATGGTACAGAAGAAACACAAATTGAGTTCTTAATACAAGATCCCAATGGATATTTATTAAGATTTACAAACTGATAACTCACAGTTTGTCTAACCTAAACAACTAAACATAGGCTATAACATAGCAGTTCACAGAACAGTAAGTCAAAAAAAGATTTACTGTTTTTTCTTTGTCAAAATAGGAAAGGAGGATACATGTAAGAAGAAAAAAGAGGAATACAAGCACCACCTAATAAACAGTTAACAATGGATCTTGGAAAGACAAAATATACTGTAAACCTACATTTCAAGCAAGGTACAGGGGAAACATACAAAGATAAAATACTAAGGCTAATCAAGAGAGAAACAGAGAAGATATAAATTTGTCAAAGAAATTTTGTTTATGTCCTTGACAAATCTTCCCAAAAGGCACGCTTGTGTTAGAGTGTGGAAAAATGCTTTATGAAAATGGATATGACATAAAGATTTTAAATACAATAAACTTCAAAAAGTCCATGAAATACAATCCCTTTGCTTATCTTCGATCAGAAAAAGACATTTTAAAACTTGTCCAAACAATCATTGCTAACACCAAGGGAGATGGAGAAAAGGCAGGAGAAGATTTCTGGGTAAAGGCTGAAAAATTATATTACACTGCCCTCATCGGTTATATATATTATGAAGCACCTGAAGAAGAAAAGAACTTCAAGACACTTTTGGATATGATTGACGCAAGTGAAGTAAGAGAAGATGACGAAACCTATATGAACCCAATTGATAGGCTTTTTGAAGCACTTGAAAAAAAATCCAAGTCATTTTGCAGTTAAGCAATACAAGAAATATAAGCTGGCAGCAGGAAAAATTGCTAAGTCAATTCTAATATCTTGTGGAGCAAGACTTGCACCTTTTGATATAAGAGAGCTTAGAGAACTAATGAGTGAAGATGAACTAGAACTCGATAAAATTGGAGATAGAAAAACTGCTTTATTCGTAATAATATCAGATACAGATGATACCTTTAACTTCGTAGTATCAATAATGTATTCTCAATCATTTAATCTACTATGTGATAAGGCAGATGATGTGTATGGTGGTAGACTTCCAGTTCATGTTAGGTGTCTACTTGATGAGTTTGCAAATATAGGTTTAATTCCTAAATTTGAAAAATTAATTGCAACAATTCGTTTAAGAAAAATATAAGCAATTATAATATTGCAAGAACAATCTCAGTTAAAAGAAATTTATAAATATAATGCAGATACAATAGTTGATAACTGTGATTCCACACTCTTTCTATGAGAAAAAAACATTAAAAGAATTATCAGAAACATTAGGAAAAGAAACTATAGACTTAAATAACACATCAGAAACAAGATCAAATCAAAAATCTTTTGGTCTAAATTACCAAAAAACTGGCAAGGAACTTATGAGCAAGATGAAATGACTTTAATGAATTGTGGTAAGTGTATTTATATACTAAGAGTAGTGAGGACTTTATCAGATAAGTTTGATATTAAAAAGTATAGAAAATATAAGCTACTTGAGGATATATTAATAAAAACTTATTTATATTGAAAAATAAGTATAAAATAAAATTTAACACTATATTGTTGTACGATAATATATAAGTAAGTTAGCTCATATGATATAATTAATATAATATCAAAAAAGTGAGGGTAAGCATGTTCGAACGCTGTAAAATGAAACTAAAACAAAAAAAGAAAATTCATTCGGATAATTATAAGATTTATATAGACAGTCTGAAAAAATCTAAGGATGCGATAAATAATTGTACTTTTAATGCTAGTTTAATTGAGTATAATTCTACAGAAAAGATAAAAAAATTTATTGATAATTGTAGTATATATGAAACCAGAATAATTACATATAAAGATAAAGGCACAAATGAAAGGAATGCTTCTATAGGTGCTAATGTAAGAAATGGATATTCAGAAATAAATGCAAGTTTTGGTAGTCATGATTCTAAATCAGTAGAAAAAGGAATAGAATATAGTTCTCAATCCATAATTAGTGATATTAGAAGTTATTTAAATAGTAACAATAATAATATAGATAATTGTTTTGATGTTAAAGCAGGTAATTATTTTAAAATAAGGTTTCCTGTATATGGAGGTAGGATTTGTTCTTTGTCAAAAAAATATCCTTCGATATATGTTTGGACAGGGAGATATAGAAATGTTGAGATATTTTTATGTGGAAATATAAAAAATGTAGACAGAGAAAATTGTAAAAACTTTGATGAGTATACTTGGAACCCCTCATATTTAGGTGCTTCAGAAGAATTGCTTGAAGAAATCGAAAAGTATGTTTTAAATAATAAAAAAATTGAGGGAGATATAAATTTTCAAAACTTAGAAAACAATATTAAACCTAGCACAGCTAGAATGGGAACAAAAAATTTCGGTTGGAAGGATATTCTTGCTATTTGTGATAAAAAAGAGATTACAGAAGATGGAATGATAAGAATATTAGGGTCCCCTGTAATTGTAACAGCTAATACAGACTGTGGTTATGGTTGGTACAATATTAATAAAAAAAATTATTGTGATAACTTTGAATTCTTTGAGTATGACGGGAATAACTTTACGGGGAAAATACTTAAAAAAAATCAATATTCTAAAGTGATATCAGATTATAAAGATCTAGTTATAGATATTCAAAAAGATTATCATGAAATTTATAATAAAATAAAAATAAAAAGTGAAGTTGAAAATTGTAGATTTAAAACTTCAAGAATAGATCCAGTATTTTCTTATTATATAAAAAAGAGAAGATTTAATGATAATGAGCAAACTAAACTAAAATCAAGATTATATCAATGTGAAGACATAATAGGAGTTTGCATCACAAATGATTTACTAAATAATTAATATAACAAATATATAAAGATGATAGGAAATTATAACTCTAATCGTCTTTTTCTATACCCAAAATTAGAAGGTTAAAATGCTAAGGATAAGAAGCCTTGCTTAAAAAATATAATATATTAGTAATTTAGCGATTTATTTAAAAAATTAGTGGCTTTTTTAATTGAAATTTATAAATCAAGGAGAAGAAATTAATGGATAGAGAAATGGTAAATATTAATGCAAATTTAGTTAAAGAAGCCGGATTTTCAGAATTTGAAAAAGGAGATCTAATCCATGTCTTTAGATATTTCAAAGAAAACAAAAAAGGAGATAAGGTTTACAAAAATTTTATAGTTAAATCACTAAACAAAATAGAAAAAAGACAAGAAAACTAGGAGAAATAATATAGAATTTCGCAGCTGGAGTTGTATTTTAAAGGAAGTTGCAACTGTAATTGTTGCAGGTTTATTTTAGGTTTTAATGACTTATAAAATACTATATTATTGATTATTTTTTTAAAATGAGTAAAAATTTATGATTTTTTTGTTTTTTTAGATTTACATCTTATAATTAAATAATCAAAGGAGAAAGTTATGTCTAAGAAAGTACTTGAAATAAAATATCTAAACAAATCTTATGTTAAAAGAAAAATTATAAATAATTTAAATATGACTGTATTTAGAGGAAATGTTTATAGTTTTTTTGAAAAAAAGATAGGAGAAAACAACTGCTAATAGAATGATAACATAACTTATATAACTTATAAGGCTAGATTCTGGAGAGATTTTAATAAATGATAAACTTGTAATAAAAAATAGGGATCAAGCAATTAAAAATATAGGAGCTATGGTAGGAACTCCTAAGTTTTATGGAAATCTATCTGGGTATGGATATTTAAAATTAATGACAAAACTAATTGATAGAACAAGTGATAAAGATATTGATAAATCACTTGAATTACTAGGTCTAAAAGATAGAGGTAAAGAAAAACTTTCCTCATACTCTTTGGGGATGAAACAAAGACTTGGCATGACTTATCAACTTCCTTATCTGTAATAGAAGCCAAGCCCACACAGATGAAATAAGTGACGGAGTTGCTGATGCCTAAAAAAGGATTAATATATAAGAATAATAAATAAAAAATTGAACAATAGAATCAAGTAACTAAAAAAGTATTCATCATTTGGCATATATTACAAAGATATAAATTACATAAAAAACTGGGGAGTCTTTAGATAAAATTGTAGAAGATTTAAATAAATCATTTAAAACTGAAATAAAAAATATTTTTTATAATAATAGTATAAAAGAAAGTACGATAATAGGCTTATATTTAGTAAAAAAAATCATCAATAATGGTGGAGGAGATATAAAATTACAAAGTGAATTTGAAAAATATACAGTATTTTTATAGAGGCGCCTATAGTTCAAATAAAATAAATAAACTTGCAAAAAATTTAAAAAAATAAATTAATAAAAGGTATAGACGATTTTTATGTCTACACCTTTTATTAATTTTCAAAAAAATATAACTTATAAGTGCCAGCCTAAATACGAAAGAAATTAAACAGACCTTAGGAGCTTAGCTTATGTATTAATTTCACTTTGATAGTTGAAGCTTGTTGTAGAAAAAAATTTTTTGAAAATTTTTTATTTTTATTTGCCTATATATAATGTAAGAAATAAAAATTTGCAAATTTTTACTTTGGCATATATAATAAAACGGATTGGTACAAAAATTATAAGAAAATGCTTGAAAATTTTTAAAAAAATTAGGAAATTTACTTGATTTTTCTTATGAATTGTTGTATCATGTTTAAGTGCTATGAAGTGGGAGGTTGCTTTCACACTAAGCCAGATGTGGAAGGTAATTTCCACCAAGCAAGCTAGAGAAAAATCTCTAGTGCTTTCCAAATATAATTAAACGCCCGGTAGGGTGGCACATCAAAAGGAGGAAAAATGGCTAATCAAAAGATAAGAATTAGACTAAGAGCGTATGATCATGAAATAATTGACAGCTCTGCAGAGAAAATCGTTGAAGCGGTAAAAAGATCAGGAGCAAAAGTAAGTGGACCTATTCCATTACCAACTGAAAAAGAAGTTATAACAATACTTCGTGCGGTTCACAAATACAAAGACTCAAGAGAACAGTTTGAACAAAGAACACACAAAAGATTAATCGACATCATTGGACCAAATGCAAAAACTTTAGATTCTCTAAAGAAATTGAATTTACCAGCTGGTGTTGACATAGAAATAAAACTGTAATTAGAATGATTGAAGGTTTTCCAAATAATTTTGGATCAATCCGCTGTAATTAAGGAGGTACTCAAATGAAGAGTATATTTACAACAAAAGTAGGCATGACTCAAGTCATTGATGAAGATGGTGTTGTTACACCTGTAACTGTACTTAAAGCTGATGAGAATGTAATAGTTCAAGTTAAATCAGAAGAAGTTGATGGTTACAATTCAATCCAAATCGGTTATCATGACAAAAAAGAAAAAAATGTAAAAAAACCTATCAAAGGACACTTTGACAAGGCTGGCGCATCTTATAAAAGATTTTTAAGAGAAGTTAGACTTGATGAAAAATCTGAATTAAATCCTGGAGATACACTTAGTGTTGACCAATTTGAAGAAGGTGAATTAGTAGATATTACTGCTATTTCTAAAGGAAAAGGAACACAAGGTGCTATCAAAAGATGGAATTATGGAAGAGGACCAGCAAGCCACGGTTCTAAATCACACAGAGTAGCAGGTGCAAGAGCGGCAGGTTCTGATCCAGCTAGAGTGTTCAAAGGTAGAAAAGGCTCTGGAAAAATGGGACATGAACGTGTAACAGTTCAAAACCTAAAAGTTGTTAAAGTTAATACAGAAGACAGCTACATCCTAGTTAAAGGCGCAGTTCCAGGACCAAAAGGTGGACTTGTTCAAGTTAAACAAGCAACAAAGAGCCTATAATAAGGAGGAATAAATGCCTAAAGTAGAAGTTTTAAATATTAAAGGAGAAAATGTTGGTGAAATCGAGTTAAATGAAACTCTTTTTGCAGCAGAAATTGCTGAAACAGCTGTTTATGATACAGTTAAAAACCAACTAGCTAATAAAAGACAAGGCACACAATCCGCTAAGACTCGTGCAGAAGTAAGAGGTGGTGGAAGAAAGCCATTTAGACAAAAAGGAACAGGTAGAGCTAGACAAGGATCTATAAGAGCTCCTCACTATACAGGTGGTGGAATTGTATTTGCACCAAAGCCAAGAGACTATAGCTACAAAATTCCTAAGAAAATGAGAAGAAAAGCTCTTTACTCAGTTTTAACTTCAAAAGTAAATGATAATGAATTAATCGTACTTGATGAATTAAAACTTGATTCATACAAAACTAAAGAAGCTAATGAAATTTTAAATAACATTAATGCAAACAAAAAAGCTTATGTAGTTATTGCTGAAAATGATGACAAAGTTTATAGATCATTTAGAAACATTGAAGGATGCAACGTAGAAAAAGCAAACTTAATCAATGTATATGATCTTTTAAGACATGACAAACTTGTTATTACAAAAGATGCAATAAACAAACTTGAGGAGGTATTTATATAATGAAATCACCTTACGATATAGTAAAAAGACCAATAATTACTGAAAAAAGTATGGAATTAATTGAAGAAAATAAATACACTTTTGAAGTAGACAAAAATGCAAACAAAGCAGAAATCAAACACGCAATCGAAACTATCTTTGAAGGAGTAAAAGTTAAAAAAGTAAGAACTTTAAACTTTACAGGTAAAAAAGTTAGAACTAGATATGGTTATGGTAAAAAAGCTGATTGGAAAAAAGCTTATGTTACATTAACTGAAGATTCTGAAGCAATTGAATACTTCGACGGAATGTAGGGAGGATTTAAATGCCTATAAGAAAATTAAAACCAACATCAAACGGACACAGAAATATGTCTGTTATGACATACAGTGAAATTACAAAAAAAGCACCAGAAAAATCTCTAACAACTGATTTAAGAAAATCAGGTGGAAGAAACAATACTGGTAGAATAACAGTTCGCCATAGAGGTGGTGGAGCTAAAAGAAAATATAGAATCATTGATTTCAAAAGAAACAAAGATAATATACCAGCAAGAGTAAAAGCTATTGAATATGATCCAAACAGATCAGCAAATATTGCTCTTTTAGCTTATGCTGATGGAGAAAAAAGATATATACTTGCTCCAAGAAATTTAAAAGTTGGAGATGTAGTTGAAAGTGGAAAAGAAGCAGATATTAAACCAGGTAATGCACTTGAGTTAAAAGATATTCCAGTAGGTACACAAATCCACAATATCGAACTTAAAGCAGGAAGAGGAGCAATCCTTGTAAGAAGTGCAGGAGTTTCTGCTCAACTTATGGCTAAAGAAGGAAGATTTGCAACAGTAAAATTACCAAGTGGCGAAACAAGACTAATCCACAATGATTGTAAAGCTACAATCGGAATGGTTGGAAACATTGAACACGAATTAGTAAGAATTGGTAAAGCTGGAAAAACAAGATACTTGGGACAAAGACCACACGTAAGAGGATCAGCAATGAACCCAGTAGACCATCCACACGGTGGTGGTGAAGGTAGAACACCAGTAGGAAGACCAGCGCCATCAACACCATGGGGTAAACCAGCACTTGGTCTTAAAACAAGAAAAAAGAAAAATAAATCTTCTAAATATATAGTAAGAAGAAGAAACGAAAAATAGGGGGATTTAATGGCTAGATCACTAAAAAAAGGACCTTTTGTCGATGAACATTTAATGAAAAAAATTGAAGCATTAAATGAAAAAAATGACAAAAAGGTAGTTAAAACTTGGTCAAGACGTTCTACAATATTTCCTGAATTTGTAGAACATACTATAGCAGTTCACGATGGTAGAAAGCATGTTCCAATATATATAACAGAAGATATGGTTGGACATAAACTTGGAGAGTTCGTTCCAACAAGAACTTTCAAAGGCCATGCTAAAAAAGCAACAGAAATGAAATCAAAATTAAGTTAGGAGAGTATAAATGGAAGTTAAAGCAACAGCTAAATATGTAAGAATATCTCCTCTTAAAGTTAATTATATATGTAGAGAAATTAGAGGTAAACAAGTAGACGAAGCACTTAATATTTTAAGATTTACAAACAAAAAAGGTGCTAGACTACTTTCAGATGTACTAAAAAGTGCAATAGCAAATGCAGAAAACAATAACGGATTATCTAGAGAAAATCTTATTGTTAAAAAAGCCTTCGCAAACGACGCTCCAACTATGAAAAGATGGAGACCTAAGGCAAAGGGTGCAGCTTATCCAATCCTTAAGAGATCATCTCACATAGGCGTAGTTCTTACACAAGAAGAAGTAGAGGAGGCATAATAATGGGTCAAAAAGTAAATCCTAAAGGTTTTAGAGTTGGCGTAATTAAAGAATGGGACTCTAAATGGTATGCAAATAAAAAAGACTTTTCTGAACTTTTAGTAGAAGATCATAAGATAAGAGAATTAGTTAAAAAAGAAGTTTACGATGCAGGAATTTCTGATATAGAAATTGAAAGAGCAGTAAATAACATAAAAGTTTCAGTTTACACCGGAAAACCAGGAATGGTAATCGGCAAGGGCGGAGCAGGAGTTGAAGAATTAAAGAAAAAAGTTGAAAAAATCGCTCCTGGCAAAAGAGTAATCATAAATGTTGAAGAAATTAAAAACCAAGACGTTGATGCCCAATTAGTAGCTGAAAACATTGCAGCACAACTTGAGAATCGTATCACATTTAGACGTGCTATGAAACAAGCAGTTCAAAGAACAATGAGAGCTGGAGCTGTAGGAATTAAAACACAAGTATCTGGTAGACTTGGTGGAGCTGATATGGCAAGAAGTGAAGGATACAACGAAGGAAAAGTACCACTTCAAACACTAAGAGCAGATGTTGATTATGGTTTTGCAGAAGCAGATACCCAATACGGTAAAATCGGATGTAAAGTTTGGATAAACAGAGGAGAAGTTCTTCCTGGAGAAAAAGCAAAAAGAATTCCAGACATCAAACAACCAAAGCAAAACAGAAGAAATAAGAAAAGACGTCCAAATAGAAGAAATAACGATAGATAAGATTATTATCTCAAGGAGGAAACAAGATTATGTTAATGCCTAAAAGAGTAAAATATCGTAGACAACATAGAGGAAGAATGAAAGGTAAAGCCCAAAAAGGCAATACACTTTCTTATGGTGAATACGGATTACAAGCACTTGGTAGCACATGGCTTACAGCAAACCAAATAGAGGCTGCAAGACGTGCTATGACAAGATATATAAAAAGAGGCGGAAATATTTGGATAAAAGTATTTCCAGATAAACCAGTATCAAAGAAGCCAGCAGAAGTAAGAATGGGATCTGGTAAAGGTGCTCCAGAATATTGGGTAGCAGTAGTAAAACCAGGTAGAATGTTGTTTGAGATGAGTGGAGTAAGCGAAGAAGTAGCAAGAGAAGCTATGAGACTTGCAGCACAAAAACTTCCAATCAAAACAAAATTCGTTAAAAGGCTTGAGGTCAAAGAAGTGGAGGAAGCTTAATGAAAGCAGTAGAAATCAGAAAATTAAGTGAAAGCGAATTAAATAAAAAACTTTTCGATTTACAATCTGAATTATTTAATCTTCGTTTCCAAATGGCTACAGGTCAACTTGAAAACCCAGCTGCTATTGGAAATGTTAAAAAAGATATAGCTAGAGTAAAAACAATCCAAACAGAGAGAAAGCTCAATATAAATAAGGAGGCTTAACTTGATGGAAAGAAATAGTAGAAGATCCGTTCAAGGAGTAGTTGTATCAGATAAGATGGATAAAACAATCACAGTAAAAGTTGAAACAAAAATCCAACACCCTGTATACAAGAAAAGATTAAAAGTAAGTAAGAAATATAAAGCTCACGATGAGAACAATGAAGCTAGAGTTGGCGATACAGTAACAATAATGGAAACTAGACCATTAGCAAAGACAAAAAGATGGAGACTAGTTAAAATTAACGAAACTGCGGTTCGTGCTTAATTAGGTAAAGGAGATTATTATGATACAACAAGAATCTCGTATGAGAGTAGCAGATAACTCCGGAGCAAGAGAACTTTCAGTTATCAAAGTTCTTGGTGGAGCCGGAAGAAGATACGCAAACATTGGGGATATAGTTACATGTTCAGTTAAAAGTGCAACACCCGGTGGAGCGGTAAAAAAAGGTGAAGTTGTAAAAGCTGTTATAGTAAGAACTTCAAGAGGAGTTAAAAGAAGCGATGGATCATATATAAAATTTGATGACAACGCAGCTGTAATAGTAAAAGATGACAAATCACCTGTAGGAACTCGTATATTCGGGCCAGTAACAAGAGAACTTCGTCATGAAGGATTCATGAGAATTATCTCACTTGCACCGGAAGTATTATAGGAGGATTAAATGCATATTAAAAAAGGCGATAAAGTCCAAGTAATATCAGGTGAATACAAAGGACACGTAGGAGAAGTTATTAAAGCATTTCCTAAGGAAAATAGAGTAATAGTTGAAGGTGCAAACATTCAAACTAAACACCAAAAAGCAAGACAAATGGGAGAAGAAAGTGGAAGATTTGAAAGAGAAGGAAAAATCTCAGCATCAAAAGTTCTACTATACTCAGAAAGCTTGAAAAAAGGTGTAAGAACATCAACTGAAATAATCGATGGAAAAAAAGTTAGAGTTTGCAAAAAAACTGACGAAAAATTCGATTAGATCCAAAAGGAGTAATTATGACAAGTAGATTAAAAGAAAAATATAAATCAGAAGTTGTTAAAGGACTTGTGGATCAATTCGGTTATGAAAACTTAATGCAAGTACCAAAACTTGAAAAAATTGTTATAAATATCGGACTTGGCGAAGCTAAAGATAACAAAAACATTTTAAACAAGGCAAAAAATGAACTTGCACTTATTACAGGTCAACAACCAATTGAAATAAAAGCAAAAAAATCTGTATCAAACTTCAAACTAAGAGAAGGCCAACCAATAGGTACAAAGGTAACTCTTAGAGGAGAAAAAATGTATGATTTCATGGATAAATTAATTTCAATTTCTCTACCAAGAGTTAGAGACTTCAGAGGAATTAATCCAAATTCATTTGATGGAAGAGGAAATTATTCATTAGGAATCAAGGAACAATTAATATTCCCAGAAATTAACTATGATGATGTTGATTTCTTACATGGTATGGATATTACATTTGTAACAACAGCAGAAACTGATGAAGAAGCTAAAGCATTCTTAACATTAATGGGAATGCCTTACAGAAAATAAAGGAGCAAAAAATGGCAAAAAAGTCAATGATTGCGAAACAAAAAAGAAAGCCAAAATACAGTACAAGAGCATATTCAAGATGCAAGATTTGTGGAAGACCACATTCTGTATTAAGAAAATACGGTATTTGCCGTGTATGCTTTAGAGAGCTCGCAAACAAAGGTGAAATTCCTGGAGTAAGAAAAGCAAGCTGGTAAGTTAGGAGGAAAATAATTATGATGACAGATCCAATTGCGGATATGCTAACAAGAATAAGAAATGGTAACAAAGCTAATCATACATCTGTAAGCTTACCATCTTCTAATGAGAAACGTGCTATTGCTCAAATTCTATTAGACGAAGGTTACATCAAAGGATTTGATGTAGAAGAAGACAATAAGCAAGGTATTCTTACAATAGACTTAAAATACGCAGAAGAAGGCGAAAAAGTTATATCAGGACTTAGAAGAATTTCTAAACCAGGATTAAGAGTTTATGTAAAAGCAAACGAAGTACCAAAAGTTTTAGATGGACTTGGAATTGCAATAATCTCAACATCAAAAGGACTATTAACAGATAAAGCTGCAAGAGAGGCAAATGTCGGCGGCGAAGTTATGTGTTATGTATGGTAAGGAGGAATAAATGTCAAGAATAGGTAAAAAACCAATTGAAATCCCTTCTGGAGTAACTATTGATGTTAAAGACAATTTGGTTACAG
The DNA here is from genome assembly GCA_018363915.1 of Anaerococcus vaginalis. GTDB lineage: Bacteria > Bacillota > Clostridia > Tissierellales > Peptoniphilaceae > Anaerococcus > Anaerococcus vaginalis_C. Next base: position 75,262 of record JAGZMY010000004.1, on the reverse strand, counting down.
TTAAAGGACCAAAAGGTGAAGATTCTCAATTAGTATCAAAAAACTTGAAACTTGAACAAGAAGAAAACGAGTTATTAGTAATGACTTCTGAAAATCCTACAAAAATCGAAAACCAAGAACATGGTCTTTACAGATCATTAATTGCTAATATGGTTTTGGGAGTAACAGAAGGTTATCAAAAAACTCTTCAAATAGAAGGAACAGGATATAGAGCCCAAAAACAAGGTAAAACCTTAGTAATGAATCTAGGATTTTCTCACCAAGTTAAAATGGACGATCCTGAAGGAATTGAAGTAGAAGTTCCTAACGATAGAACTATCGTTGTAAAAGGAATCAATAAACAACTTGTTGGACAATATGCAGCAAACATTAGAAACTGGAGAAAACCTGAACCATACAAAGGTAAAGGAATCCGTTACGAAGGTGAGCATATTAGAAGAAAAGTTGGTAAGACAGGTAAGTAGGGGGCAATAATGGCTAAAAAAACAAAAGAGCAAAGATTAAAAACTCGTAAATATAGAGTTAGAAATAAAGTCAGTGGAACTGCTCAAAAACCAAGACTTAGTGTCTACAAATCAAATACTAATATATACGCACAATTAATAGATGATGATGCACAAGTAACACTTGCAAGTGCAAATACATTACAAAAAGAAGTAAACGAAGGTTTAGAAAATTGTGCAAATATAGAAGCTGCCACAAAAGTTGGCGAAATGATAGCAAAAGTTGCACTTGATAAAGGAATCGAAGAGGTTGTTTTTGATAGAAACGGATATCTTTATCACGGAAAAGTAAAAGCCCTAGCTGAAGCAGCAAGAGAAAATGGTCTTAAGTTTTAACGAGGGAGGATTTAGATGTATTTATTAAAACAAGATGTAGACAAACTAAACCTCGAAGATAGAGTAGTTAGTATAAATAGAGTTGCAAAAACTGTAAAAGGTGGACGTAACATGAGATTTGCTGCCCTAGTGGTAGTAGGAGATCAAAATGGACATGTAGGAGTAGGAACAGGAAAAGCTACAGAAGTTCCTGAAGCTATAAGAAAAGCTACAGAAGATGGAAAAAAACACATGGTTACAGTTCCTATAGTAAACACTACAGTTCCACACAGAATATTGGCAAACAAAGGTGCAGGATCTGTACTATTAATGCCAGCTAAAGAAGGTACAGGAATCATAGCTGGTGGACCAGTTCGTGCTATCTGTGAACTTGCAGGATACAAGGACATCAGAGCTAAAAACTTAGGTTCATCAAATCCAAAAAATATCATTAATGCTTGCTTAAAAGCTTTTGCTTCTATGAAAACAGTAGAAGAAGTTGCAAGATTACGTGGTAAATCAATAGAAGAATTCGATTATTAAGGAGTATTCTATGGCAAAAGTTGAAATCAAATTAAAAAAATCCTTCATAGGCAGAAAAGACGATCAAATAGCTACAGCAAAAGCACTAGGTCTTAAAAAGATTGGTCAAACAGTAGTTAGAGAAGACAATTCTGCATTAAGAGGAATGATAAATAAAATTCCATTTATGTTGGAAGTTAAAGAATTAAGCTAGGAGGTGTAAAATGAAACTTCACGATTTAAAACCTAACCAAAAGCTAAAAACAAAAAATAGAAAAGGTAGAGGTCCAGGAAGTGGAAACGGAACTAGAGCAGGTCGTGGTCAAGACGGACAAAACTCAAGAAGCGGTGGCGGAGTTAGACCAGGATTTGAAGGTGGCCAAATGCCATTATTTAGACGTCTTCCAAAAAGAGGATTTAAAAATATCAATAGAAAACAATACGAAACAATAAATGTATGTGATTTAGATATTTTTGAAGACGGTACAGAAGTTACACCTGAACTACTATTTGAAAATAAAATTTTAAATAAAAATAAAGCAAAAGCTGGAATCAAAATTCTTGGCGATGGCGAAATCACAAAGAAATTAACAGTAAAAGCTCACAAGTTTACAAAATCTGCAGAAGAAAAAATCACAGCCCAAGGGGGAAAGGCTGAGGTGATCTAATGTTAGATACGCTAAAGAGAGCTTGGGGTGAAGAAGAAATAAGAAAAAAATTCTACTTCACTCTAGTGATGTTATTAATATATAGATTAGGAAATAACATCCCAATTCCATTTATAGATGCACAAAAGTTAGCAGCAGCATATAAGGGAATGGAAGGAACACTTGTAGATTATTTAAATATGCTAACAGGTGGTGGACTTTCAACCCTATCAATATTTGCACTTGGAGTCCAACCATACATTACAGCATCAATCGTAATGCAATTATTAACAGTTGTAATTCCAAGACTTGAAGAGCTAACAAAAGAAGGCGAAGCAGGAAGAAAAACTATACAAAAATATACAAGATATATGACAATATTTCTTGCAATATTTCAAGCTATAGCAATAACAAACGGATTATATGGAGCAGCTTTATCATCTGCAACACCATTCCAAAAAATAGTTATGAATGTAGTTCTAATCGGTGGAACAATGCTTGTTACATGGATGGGAGAAACCATAACAGAAAAAGGAATAGGAAATGGTGTATCAATTATAATCTTTATGGGTATCATTGCAAATGTACCTAAAACATTAAAAACTTGGAAGACTGGTCTTCATTACAATACAATTACATGGATTTCAATTTTAATCATGGCACTTGTAGTAATTTTTATAGTAGTATTTACAGTAAAAATTACAGAAGGCGAAAGAAAAATACCAGTCCAATACGCAAAAAGAGTAGTTGGAAGAAAAATGTATGGCGGACAATCAACTCATATACCAGTAAAAGTAAATATGAGCGGAGTAATGCCAATAATATTTGCTTCAGCAGTATTAGCAATTCCATCAACAATCTCATTATTTATGGGAAATGCTAATGGAGGATTGAATCAATTCTTTAGCAAATCAACTTATGGTTTTGTAATTTATCTTGTTGTTCAAGCAGTATTAATATTAGTATTTGCTTATTTCTACAACATGATACAATTTAATACAGTTGAATATGCAAAACAACTTCAACAAAATGGTGGTTTTATTCCAGGAATAAGACCAGGAAAACCAACTAGCGACTACCTAGCAAAAGTAGGAAATAAAATTACATTTATTGGTGCTATTTCGTTAGCGCTACTTACAATAGTACCAGCACTATCATCAAGATTTTTAGGACTAAACTTATCCTTTGGAGGAAGTTCAGTAATAATCGTTGTTGGTGTAATACTTGAAACAGTGAAACAAATAGAAGCAATGCTTACTATGAAAAACTATAAAGGATTTTTAAATAGGTAATATTATGAATATCATATTGTTAGGCCCTCCAGGAGCCGGAAAAGGAACACAAGCAGAAAAATTAATAAAAGAATTAGATGCAGTTCAAATATCAACAGGTGATATATTTAGAACAAATATAAAAAATAACACACCTTTGGGAGCTAAGGCAAAAGAATATATGAACAAAGGCCAATTAGTTCCAGATGAATTAACAATAGATTTAGTTTGGGATGCCTTAGACAAAGTAGAAGATGGAAAAAGCATACTACTTGATGGATTTCCTAGAAATATTACTCAAGCCGAAGCACTTGATGAAGGAATGCAAAAAAGAGATAATAAGATTGATAAGGTAATAAATATCAATGTGCCTGAAGATGTAATTATTGAAAGAATATCTGGAAGAAGAGTAAATGTGTCAACCGGAAAAGTTTATCATATAAAATTCAACCCACCAAAAGTTGAAGGAATTGATGATGAAACAGGAGAAAAATTAATCCAAAGAGAAGATGACACAGAAGCTGCAGTTAAAGAAAGACTTGATGTTTACAACAAGCACACATCAGTTTTGATTGATTACTACAACAAAAAAGGTATATTAGTTACTATTGACGGTGCAAAAACTCCTGAAGAAGTTTTTGATCAAATTAAAAAAAGTTTAGAGAAATAAAATAAAAAATATTAACAAATATGCTAAATTTTCAATGAATTACAAAATCGAAAACGAGATAAAGATAGAGTCTTTCATTAAAGATATCTAGATTATGTCTTGTTGTTAAAAAGAATCAATCAGACATTAATAGATCAAAATAAAAGAAAAGGAGAGATTTTATCGATGTCAAAAAAAGATGCTATAGAAGTAACAGGAGTAGTTAAAGAAGCTCTACCAAATGCAATATTTAAAGTAGAACTAGAAAATGGCCATGAAATACAAGCACATATTTCAGGTAAACTTAGAATGAACTACATTAGAATATTACCAGGAGATACAGTAACAGTAGAATTATCTCCATACGATCTTACTCAAGGCAGAATTACTTGGAGACGCAAATAACAAGAAAAAATCGTAGATTTTTTATTGTTATTTTAAATCTAAAAGTGTAGATAAAGAAAGAGAGAACGATAATGAAAGTTAGAGCATCAGTAAAAAAAATGTGTGATAAATGCAAAATTATCAAAAGAAACGGTAAAGTTATGGTAATTTGCGAAAATCCAAAACATAAACAAAGACAAGGTTAAGGAGGTATTAGATGCCAAGAATAGCTGGTATAGACTTACCTAGAGAAAAAAGAGCAGAAATTGGATTGACTTATATTTATGGTATAGGAAAATCTTCAGCGCAAGAAATATTAGAAAAAGCAGGAATCAATCCTGATACAAAAATGAAAGACCTTACAGAAGGAGAACTAGGAAAAATTCGTGAGATATTAGACGACTATACAATCGAAGGTGATTTAAGACGTGAAGTATCTATGAATATTAGAAACCTTAGAGAAATTAATTGCTACAGAGGAATTAGACACAAAAGAGGTTTACCTGTAAGAGGTCAAAATACAAAAAATAACGCAAGAACTAGAAAAGGAAGACATTAGGAGGAGATATGGCAGCAAAGACTAAAAAATCTTCTGCTAAAAGAGGTAGAAGAAGAGTTAAAAAGAATGTCGAAAGAGGACAAGCTCATATCAATTCAACATTCAATAATACAATGGTAACTTTGACAGATGCACAAGGTAATGCCTTATCATGGGCAAGTGCTGGACAATTAGGTTTTAGAGGATCAAGAAAATCAACTCCTTTTGCAGCACAAGAAGCAGCTTTAGAAGCAGCAAAAAAAGCTATGGAATATGGTTTAAAAAGTGTAGAAGTATTTGTTAAAGGACCAGGCTCAGGAAGAGAATCTGCAATCAGAAGCTTACAAGCAGCAGGACTTGAAGTAACAATGATAAAAGACGTAACACCAATTCCTCACAATGGTTGTAGACCACCTAAGAGAAGAAGAGTTTAATAAGGAGAAACTATGGCAGTAAGCAGAGATCCAATATTTAAAAGATGTAGAAGCTTAGGAATCAGCCCAGCATACTTAGGTTACTCAGGAGAATCTAAAAGAACAAACTCTAATCAAAGAAGAAAACTTAGTGAATATGGTATGCAACAAAGGGAAAAACAAAAAGCTAAATTCATCTACGGAGTAAGTGAAAAACAATTTAGAAGTTATTATGAAAAAGCTTCAAAAATGCAAGGACAAACAGGTGAAAACCTAATAATCCTTTGTGAAAGAAGACTTGACAATATAGCATTTAGATCTGGACTTGCTAGAACTAGAAGAGAAGCAAGACAAATCGTAACACATGGACATTTATTAGTAAATGGAAAAAGTGTTGACATCCCATCAATTCTTGTAAACGAAGGAGATGTTATTGAAGTTAAAGAAAAATCTAGATCAAGCCAATTATTTAAAGCTATCAAAGAAACAAACCAATCATTTGGAGTAGTTTCATGGTTAGATTCAGATTTGGAAAACTTAAAGGTAAAAGTTACAAACTTCCCAACAAGAGAAGATATTGATATACCTGTAGAAGAACGTATGATTGTTGAGTTCTATTCTAAATAGAATTAGTTAAATTGTTAGAACTAAGGAGATACAATGATAGAAAAATTAGATACAAAGATTGAAATTTTAGATATAGACGAAGAAACTAATTACGGTAAATTTGTCCTATATCCACTCGAAAGAGGCTATGGTACAACCATAGGAAACAGTATGAGAAGGATGCTTTTATCATCCTTACCTGGTTCTAGCGTCTCAAAGATTCTTATAGACGGGGTACTACACGAATTTTCCACAATTCCTGGAGTTGTAGAAGATGTACCTGAATTAATATTAAATATCAAAGGTATTGATATTAAAAAACATACTAAAGAAGATCTAACACTATTTTTAGATATAGAAGGACCTAAAATTGTTACAGCTAAAGATATAAAAACAGATGCCCAAATCGAAGTGGCAAATCCAGATCATTATCTTGCAACAGTTAATGATAAAGGAAGATTGTTTATTGCCCTTGACGTTACAGATGGTAAAGGATATAGGGTAGCTGAACAAAACAAAAAGGATACCGACCCAATAGGAGCAATAGCTATAGATTCATCATTTACACCAGTAAAAAGCGTAAACTTTACAGTTGAAAATACTAGAGTAGGTGAGTCTACTGATTATGATAAATTAATTCTTGAAGTGTGGACAGATGGAACAATCACTCCACAAGAAGCCTTATCAGAAGGCGCTTCAATTTTGATGGAAGATATAAGATTTTTCAAAGACCTACCAGGTCAACAATTCCCACCAGAAGATGAGGAAGAAGAAATTGAAGAAATCGAAGAAGAAGATAATAATCAAATGGAATTATCAAAAACTATTGAGGAATTAGATCTTTCATTAAGATCATTCAATTGTCTAAAAAGAGCAGGATATAATACTGTTGGTGAGATAATAGAAAAAAGTGAATCTGAGCTAAAGGATATCAAAAACTTCGGTAAAAAATCACTAGAAGAAGTTATTGATAAAATCCACAGTTTAGGACTTAGTTTAAGAGAAGAATAGGAGGATATGATGGCTAATAAAAGAAAGCTTGGTAGAAGAACAGATCATAGAAATGCCCTACTTAGAAATCAAGTTACTTCTTTGTTAGACAATGGTAGAATTACTACTACACTAACAAGAGCAAAAGAAACTCAAAAAATGGCTGATCGTATGATTACATTAGGTAAGAAAAATACACTTCACACAAGAAGACAAGCAGCTCAATATATATACAAACCATCTACAGTTCAAAAATTATTTGGCGAAATTGCACCAAAATATGAAGATAGAAACGGTGGATATACTAGAGTATTAAAATTAGGACCAAGAAGAGGCGATGGTTCCGAAAGAGCAATAATAGAACTTGTATAATAAACTTACTCTATAGCATCTTATGAAAATAAGGTGCTTTTTTTGTGGTAATTTTTAATTTTCAAAATAATATGAAGAATTAAAATTTGATTTTTATTTTTTTAGATTAGTTTTATATTATAAAATGAAAATTTTTGATAAAGTCTGTATAATTGTGTAAAAAGAAAAGGTCATTTGTAACCTTAACTAGTACAATGTTTTTAACAACCAAAACTAAACTAGGAGTAACAAATAACCAAATTACATTTTACATTAAATATAGAAGATATTCAAAATTTAATCAATGCTAATAAAAGAAGAAATATTCTTAAAATACAAAACTGAAAAGAAATTTCAAAACTCTTTAAGCACATTAGATAAAAGATTTAAAGACGCTTTTGTATATTTAGCTAATGATGTAATTCATAGCAGACTTAAATCAAAAAATTGCTTAGAAAGACTAAACGAAGAAATAAGAAGGTGTGTAAAAGTAATTAGAATATTTCCAAATGAAGAATATGCTATTAGACTAATAGGAGCAATCCTCATTGATATCAATGAGGATTGGATAACATCTTCTAAATTATATATTAGAATGAAATAGTAAATATTGTGCTAGTAAATTTTACACAATATTAAGGACTTTACTTGAATATATAAAATAATTGTGAATTTTATTTTCTTAAAAAAAAGAAAATGAGCTAAATCTACTAAATTAATAAATTTCTTTTCAAGTGAAATCAAATTTTTTAATTTATCTCATTTTTTAATAATGTTAAATTATTAACTTGATAAAAAGCCCTGATTATGTTAATATGTGCTTAATAGAATACTTATTAAAAAATGTATACTATTTTAAGATGAAGAGTTCTAAAGAATCATTTTTTGATTTTACAATATAATTGTAAAGGAGGAATGTATATGATATGAAAAAATTCAAGATAACATCTTTGTTTTTGGCTTTTTTTATGTTTTCAACAAATATTGTTCCAACTTCCGCAGATGAAATCTATAGCAATGAAAAAAGCATTATAGAAGATTCATTTAACACTGATGAAAACAATTTTCAGAAAAAAAGTGACAATATTCATACGGATTTTAAAAATCAAAATCTTAAAAAAAGCAAAGAAAATGAAAAAAAATCTGAAACAGATCTTGATATAGCAGAAAATATAAAAACAAAAAATCCTAAGATTTTATCTAATAGATATTTTAACCCAAAATATGATAAGACAAAACTTATTGTAAAAATTAAATTACATGGTCTAAATGGAAAAGATTTTGATTTTAAAAAAGTCTATCCAAATGGTGGGAAAATTTATCTAAAAGGGAAAAGTTCAGTTCATTATAATGATATTGTCGATGGAAAAGAAGTTATTAAACATTATGTAGACGAATTAAATAAATCTAGTGATTTTTCTAAAGATAAACTTGAAATAGATTTTGGGTTAGTTTCTCAACTGTTTTTTGCTGATGAGTTTTTAAATTCTTATCAAGATGAGTCTTATGTTGAAACATCTTTTGACTTATCAAATGAAAAAACTTTTAAGACTGATACCAGTAAAGAAATTAATTGGGATGGGAAATACCCTACAACTACAATAAATATTGATCTTTACCAAGTTCAAAATACAGACATTATTGTAAAAACTAAGGATGAAAATGGAAATCTTGTAGATAATCCTAGTTTTGGCGAAATAATCTATAGGATAGGTAATGAAAGTAGGACAAAAAATATTCCTAAAGATAATAATAAGCTTGATTTGTACGAAAATCTTAAAGTAGATGAAAAAAATATAGGCAATTTTAATGGAAGTAAAGAGAAAAAAATAAACTTAAAAGATGCAAATTCTAATGGATTTATTAGCAAGGATGGAGAAGATTTTGCCTACAAAATTGAAAGTATAAAACAAGAACAGCCTTCAAATCCAACAGAAGTAAATCTAATTAGAAAGAAAAAAGTTATTGTAGGAAAAAATCGCCCGACATATCTTGATCTGGATACTGGAAAAAGGGTTTTTGATAATGATTATGTGAAAGTAGAATTTGATTGTGGAGAAAAAGGAAGTATAGAAGACTCTAATCAAATTTATTGGGTTTTAAAAGGAGAAAATGTTAAAGGAAAAATTAAAGCTCCAAAAGTTTCTTCACAAAAAGGCTATGAGCTAATTGGATGGAATCCTAGTTTTGATTCAAACTTAGAAGTCTATTACAAAGATACAATATATAAGGCTAATATAAAAGAAATATCATATTTTGATTATTCAACCTATGCTGGAGATATAGTTAATTATCCTATAGAAATAAAAGGTGCTAGGAAAATAGAACAAGTTTCATTGGAAGAAGAGAATAATCAATTAAAAAAATTAGATATGAAAGATAAGCTCGATTTAGAAAATTTGCAAGAAGTAAAGATTAATATAGGAAATCAAACATTTGAAAATCAAGATTCTGGAAATTTAGTAACAGATTTAAAACTTGAAGTAGATAATGGATTTGGAGATAAGATTCTAAAAAACGAAGATAAAAAGATAGTCAAAAAAATATACATGCTTTCAAGTGATGTAGATGAAAATAAATCATGGTCAGCTATAAGGTATACAATAAAAACCCAAAATTCTAAAGGAGAAGTAATACCACAAGAAATAAAGGCAAGGACAGATGAAAAGTTAAGTAAGAAAAAAATAATTGAAGCTGTAAAAAAAGGCGAATTTACTTACAATGAAGATGTTCCACAACAAAATAAAACAGGACAAAATGCTCTTGATATGAAAGTTGATGGAAAAAATGTCTTAAATCCAGATAAGATAAAAAATCTTGAAGTAAAAGATCAAGATTATAAAAAAATAAATCTTTCAAAAGAAAATAAAAAAGAAGTTCCAGTTACAATAACATATTTGGACAATTCAAAATCAACGGTAAATGTTAGAGTAAATTCCAACCAAGAAGTTCTTACAGGAATAGTTGATTTTAGTAATAATTTTACAAAAATCATATTGGCATTAGGAATTTTTGGGGTTTTTGTAAGTATAATTAATTTTTGGAAAAAAAGTCTAAGAAACTATGAATAAAAAAAATCAAAAAACAAAAGATCCAGTGGTAAAAGCCCTAATCAAATTTTTAATTAAACTTGTTACAATTTTAATAATAATAGTAAGTACTTTTACATTCGTCTTTGGAATTCATAGATTTGAAGATGACTCAATGATACCAAGTGTAAAGCCAGGAGATATGATTTTGTATTTTAGACTAGACAAAAACTTACTTGTCGGAGAAACAGTTGTTTATAGCTATGATGGAAATACAAAAATTGCAAGAGTTGTAGCAATGCCTGGCGATACAGTCGAATTTAATGAAAATGGTCTTGTGGTAAATGGTTCTAATCAATATGAACCAAATATTTATAAGCCAACACTTCCCTTTACAAATGGAGTTAAATATCCCCTTACTTTGAAAGATGATGAAGTTTTTCTTCTTGCAGATAATAGGGATAAGGCTGTTGACTCAAGATTATTTGGACCAGTAAAAATTAATTTGATTAAAGGTAAAATATTTACCTTATTAAGACGAAGAGGAATATAAAATTTTATTATAAAAAATTATTTAACTTTAAAATTTTTAGAGATTTTAAAATAAAAAAGTGTTATTTACTTTTTCAAGTAAGGAAAATAAATATAAATTGAAAGCAAAGAAAGGAAAAAAATATGAAATCAATAAAAAAGAAAATAATAGCAAGTGCATTAGCAGTGACATTATTGGGCGGAGCTTTTATGCCAAAGGCAAATGCAGCACCTGTAATTCCAACTGAAACAAACGAAAAAATTTGGAAAGATTTAAAGATTACAAAAATACTAAATAAGGTTGAAAAAGGTGTCACTACACCAGATACAGAATTTGAATTTAGTTTTACTCCAAAAACTGTAGATGCTCCAGCAATTGAAAATGTAAATATAGGATATACAGCAGCAGATAATACTGATGCTGATGATACAGAAGCTGGCATTCAAGTTGAAAAGACTGTAGGTGTTGATTTAAGTAAAATACAATGGACTAAATCTGGTATATATGAGTATAAATTAGAAGAAGTGATTCCAGATCCTGGAATTAAAGATATGGACTATGGTTACTTATTGAATGTTCAAAATAGATATCTAAAGCCAGGACAAAAAGATTATTCCCCTTATAAAATTACATTTAAGGTTGAAGAAATAAATGGAAAACTAGAAGTAACAGGAATTACAGTTTCTAACCGAGCTGGAAAAATAGAAAGAAAATTAAATTATGATGATAAGAAAGGTCTTAAATTTAAAAACTACTACAACAAAAAAGATGGAAATACTCCAGGTGGTGGAACAGTTATAACAGATGATGATAAAAAAGGTTTTGCCTTTAAAAAGATTGTAGATAGTAAAAAAGATTATGATTTAGAAAAATCTTTTGATTTTACTATAAAAGTAGATAAGGCTGTTGGATCAAATTCAAAAGATATAGAATTTAAATATGTAGTAGTGGATAAAGATGGGAATGTTGGAGGAGAACAAACAGCAGCTTATGGTACAGAATTTACAGTTAGTCTAAAAAATAATGAAAGAGTAGTATTTACAGATGTAATCTTAGGATCAAAGGTAAGTGTAACAGAAAAAGATTCTAAAGGTCTTACCCCATCTATAGAGTCTAAGTTCTTTGAAAAAGATGACGCTTCATCAAGTGATAAAACTGTAGTAGGTTATATTGGCGACCAAGAAGGTGGCAACTATGCAGAAGTTACAAATAAAAATACTCCTTTAACAGGTATTTTAATTGACAACCTACCATATATTGCTTTAGTAGTAGTTGCAGGATTTGGTATATTCTTCTTTGTAAAAAATAGAAAAGAAGAGGAAATCTACGCATAATTTTATTTAGTTACTATTGATGAAAGATAAGAAAAAAAAAGAAAGTATAGATAATTCTCAAATAAAAAATGATAGAAAAATAATTCTAAATGATGAACAAAAAAAGAAGATAAGAAGGATTAGAAAAGCATCCAGAATCTTGGATTATTTTACCCTAATCCTTTCTCTTCTTGCTATGTTTATAGGAATTTATGCTTTTTGGGATACTCATAAAGTTATGGAAATTGCTGATAGCGATTATTATGAAGTTTACAAACCTAATAGTGAGGACAATCTAACTTTCAATGATTTGAAAAAAATTAATCCGGATTTGATAGCTTGGATTGATATTTATGGAACAAATATTGATTATCCAGTTGTTCAAGGAAAAGATAATGATGAATATTTAAATAAAACTGTTCTTGGAAAATTTTCTACGGCTGGATCAATTTTTTTGGATTCGTCAAATAGCAAAGATTTTTCTGATTATCAAAATATAATCTATGGACATTTTATGGCAGATAGAAAAATGTTTGGAGATTTGGAACTTTTTGATGACAAGAAATTTTTTGAAAGTCACAAATATGGAAAACTCGACAGACTTGGCAAGAAAACTAAGGGGATAGAATTTTTTGCTTTAATAAAAACTGTTGGAGATGATCAAAAGATTTTAAATACTGCTAAAACTATAAAAGAAAATCCGGAGCTTATTGACTATATATATAAAAATAGTAAATATTCTAGAAAAATAAATTTAAGTGAAAAAGAAAATATTGTTATTCTAGATACTTGCGATTTTTCTGTAACAAATGGTAGGTCAATTCTTGTGGGTAGGCTTACTGATAAGCTAGAAAAAAATATCTACAAGGAAAAAGAAAAAAAAGTAAATAAATTTGCTAAGCTAATTTCAAAATTTTATAAATTGAATCTTTTGATTATTTTAATTATAATATGGATTATTTTAGTTTTAATATATTTAATTTATCAAAACATTAGCCGAAAAAAAAGAGAGGAGTCTAATAAGAATGTACAATAAAATAAGTATTAAGTTAAAAGCACTTTTTTGCTTTTCCGTAACTTTAGCTTTTCTCTCTGTGTTTTTTCTCTTTCACACAAAATCTTATGCCAAAAGCATAGACTATACTTTTAAGGTTGGACAAAATATAAGTATAAATTCACCATATTCAAAACCTCAAGATAGTTTTGAATATATATTAGAGCCAATTTCAAAGGATGCTCCTTTGCCAGAGGCGAAAAAGGGGACTTATAATTTTAGTCTAAAGGCAGATGAGGAAAAACAAATAAATATAGAATATCAAAAACCAGGTGAATATAAGTATAAATTATATCAAAATAAAACCGATATAAAAAATGTTAGCCAAGATAAAGAGGTATATACTTTATTTATAAAAATCATAGAAAAAGATGGGCAACTTGTAAAAGATGAAATCATAATTATAAACTCTTCAAACAAGAAGGTTGAAGAAATGAATTTTCACAATATTTACAAAATAAGAAGTCAAGAAAAAGCAAAAAATAAGAAAAATAGCCGTACTATTGTAGCAACCGGTATAAAAGAAAATTTTATTTTGTTAATCTTGATTATTCTAGTTGCAAGAAGACTATTTATTTTAATTAATAATAGCAAAGACATAGAGAAAGTATAAAAGTAAATAAGAAATTTTGATGGACTTTTGCAAAGTGTGATTCTCATAGTTGTGTAAGAGTCCATTTTTTATTGATAAACTGGTATAATATTTTAAACTTATTTAAAAAGCACTAAGGAGAAAAAAATGAAATTTGTTTATTTGATAATGGGACCTTTTGATTCAAAGGTTGACAGAAAAGCCATTGGGAAAAATGATAATGCTGAAATTATTGGTGTTAGAAATTTGGATGAGGCTAAAGTGGTTGCTAAATCTTTAATTGGGATTGATGATGTGATTGAGCTTTGTGGGGCTTTTGGGGAAAGTGGTGCAAGGGAAATCATTGATGCAACTTGTGGGAAAATTCCTGTTGGCTTTGTTGGGCATTTGGATTGTCAAAAGGATTTGTTTGATGAATTATTTTCTTAAATTGTATTTTTTATTAAATTTATTTTGTAATTAAGAGAAAAAAGAATTTAAAAAAGAGCCATTTCTGGCACTTTTTTAAATTCTTATTTTTCAATAAGTTTTGCTAATTCGATTTATTTTTAGAGTTTATTTATTCCACAATTCTTCTGCGACTGGTTTCCAATCTTTGGCGTAGTCTTCGCATTTGTCGCACAAATCGTCTACGTTTTCTTTTTCTAATATATCTGTGGATTTTGCCATTGATTTTTTTACCATTTCTCTTAATAAATTTGGATTTTCTAGCATTGGACATGGTCTTAGCATATTTTCGTTAAATGGTTGTCCGTCGTGGTATGCCATAAATAATGGTGATTGTAGGCTTTCTACTAGGGTTTTTTCTTTTATATTTGAGTCTGAATAATGGATAAATACGCATGGTTCTAAATCGCCGTTTGCATTTATGTGAAGGTAATTTCTTCCTCCTGCAATACACCCTCCGATATATTCTGCATCATTTTGAAAATCTAGGAAAAATAGTGGTTTTGTTTTTCTAAATTTCCTTAATTGATGGTAGACGTGTTTTCTTTGGTTAGGTTTTGGCAAGAGTTCTTTGCCTGTGCCTTTTCCTACTGGCATAAAGTGGAAATACCAAGCAAACAAGGCTCCTCTTTCTATCATTTCGTCTACAAATTCTTCGCTAATTATTGACTCATAATTTTGGGAAGTGTAGCAACAAGATATTCCAAATGGTAATTTATTTTCTTTTAATAATTCCATTGCTTTAATTACTTTATTGTAAACTCCATCTCCTCTTCTTGCATCTGTTGTAAATTCTTCTCCTTCTACTGAGATTGCTGGAACTATGTTTTTAAGTCTGAGCATTTCGCCAACAAATTCTTCATCGATTAGGGTTGAATTTGTAAAAATCAAAAATTCACAGTCATTGTGTTTTTCGCAAATTTTTATTATATCTTTTTTTCTTACAAGTGGTTCTCCGCCTGTAAATATGTAAAAATATATTCCTACTTCTTTTCCTTGACAAATTATATCATCAATTTGTTCGTAGGATAAATTTAGGCTATTTCCATATTCTGCTGCCCAGCAACCCTTACATTTTAAATTGCAGGCTGTTGTAGGATCTAGAAGAATTGTCCAAGGAATGTTACATTTGTATTTTTCTCTGCTTTGTTTTTTTAAATCTTCACTGAATAAGACTGAATTTAATAGAAAATTTATAATTGTTTTATCGAACACTTCGGGATCTATTGTATTTAGCATATTTAATATGTATTTATGGTAAACATCTTCTGGATCTTTTATTACTTTATCTATTGTTTCTATTTGAGTTTTATAATCATTTGGCGAAATTTTTTTTGCTAAATCAATTGCTTTTTTTAAATTTTTTTCTGGATCTTTGTGAACATATTGTAAAGTTTTTTCTACACCGTATGTTTTGACTTTATTATTTAAATTCATAATTCCTCCTTTTTATTATTTGAAATATAAAAATAAATTTTCATATAATAATTTTTTCTAATTGTTCGTAGGATTTTTTTAATAATTCTATAAGTTCATCTTCTTTTTCTGGATTTGCATCATATAATTTTACTGCAAGTAAAATCGGAGAATAAAAGATTGTTGATAGAACTTTTAAATCAGCAAATTTGCTTAGCCCGTAATAATTTATAATTTCTTGTTGTTTTGTCATTGGATTATGGATAAATTTTTCTACATAAAATTGCATGGCTTGCGGATTTTTGTACATTTCTATAGATAACATTTTCCTAACTTTTGAAACAAAGGGATCGTGGAGTAAGTATTTGAAAATATCTATAGATAATTTTTCTATATTTAATGTTTTTTGATTATTTTTTATTATTTTGTAATCATCCACATCATCAATTTGATTGTCTATTCTAATCATTGCATCTTTTACGATAGTATCAAAAATATCTTTTTTTGATTTGAAATGTTTGTAAATAGAAGGAGCTTTTATGCCAACTTCTTTTGCAAGATTTTCCATAGACATATCAGAATATCCATATTTGGAAAATAAATCCAAGGATTTTGACAAAATTTTTTCTTTTGTATTCATTAGACCTCCTAAGAAATATTTCTTAATTCCATTATAGGCTAATAATCATTAGCTGTCAATTATATTTATTTTTTAAGATTTTTTTATTTTTAATTATAATTTGGTTTATTTTTAAAAATTTTTTTAGCAGATAAAAATTTTTAAAAGGGGAAAATATTTGTCTGATTTTAATTTGTTTTTAGTTTGAAATATTTATTTTTCAATTGTTGTTTTATATTTTTTATGATAATATTATAACTAGGTGAGATTTTTGAAAAATCTTTTATCTTAAAAAAATTATTTGGAGGAATTATGCAATTATCGACTTTATCGTCTTTGCAATGGAACCTTATTGCAGGAGGACTTGCAATATTTTTGTTCGGTATTAATTTGATGGGGGATTCTCTTACAAATTTTGCTGGACCAAAACTTAGGGGATATGTAGAAAAGTATACGTCAAATCCTATTAAGGGAGTTCTAGTTGGAATTGTTATTACGGGATTAATTCAATCATCATCAGCAACCACCGTTATAGCTATTTCTTTTGTTAGGGCAGGTGTGATGAGCCTTGAACAGGCAATCGGTGTAATTTTGGGTGCTAATATTGGTACAACTGTTACAGCTGTTTTGATTGGTTTTAATTTGGATTATTTATCTTATTTTATTTGCCTTATTGGAGTTATTGTTTTTTTATTTTCAAAAAAGAGAAAGGGCAAATATATTGGAGAAATTTTAATTGGTTTTGGACTTTTATTTATTGGTCTAAAAATGATGGGAGATAGCCTTGCTGAGCTTAAAAATATTCCAGGCTTTGAAGATATAGTTACAAATCTTGGCAAAAATCCTATAATTGCTGTTTTGGTTGGAGCAGTTCTTACTGCTATTATCCAATCTTCATCTGCTTTTATTGGTATTGTTCAATCTTTGTATGCGTCTGGAGCTATTGGCTTAAATCTTTCTTTAGGATTTTTATTTGGAGCAAATATCGGAACTTGTATAACTGGAGTTCTTGCATCTTTGGGTGGCTCTTTGTCTGCAAAAAGAACAAGCTTATTCCATGTTTTGTTTAATGTTATAATTTCGGCAATATTTTTGGTATTATTGGTGCCTTACGAAGGATTTATTTCTTTTGTTTCTGATAAATTTTCCTTAAATCCAATGATGACTATTGCCTTGGGACATTTTTCATTTAACTTTGTGGGTATGATTTTATTTGTTCCAATTATTAAGCAAGTGTCAACAATACTTCATAAAATTATTCCTGGTAAAGATTCAATTTTCTCTGACGTTTCAGATATTGAGCTTGAAGAAAGTCTAATAAATACATTCCCAGCAGCTGCTCTTGATCAAGCAAAAACTGCCATCATAAAAGAAAGTAAAATTGCTCTTGAAACTATAAAATCAACTCAAAAATATTTAAATTCAAGAGATAAAAATGATTTATCAACTGCCAATCAAGCTGAGGCTTTGGTAAATGAAATGGATACAAAAATTCAAAAATATATCTTAGATATTTCAAAATCAAATTTAGTTAGCGAGCTTGAGGCTGATATACACAATTATTTGCAAGTGCAAATAAATGTAGAAAGAGTTTCAGACCTTGCTCAAAATCTTGGAGAATATTTTGATGAAATAAATGAAGCGGGAGAAAAATATAATGATGAGGCCTTGGCTGATTTAAATAGTATTTATGAGCTTGTAATTAATAACTATGTAAATGCCATAGAAGTTTTTGAATCTGAAGATTCAGCCTTGTACGAAACTCTTAGAGAAGATGAGGCAAACTTGGATTTATTAGAACAAAATTTAAGAAGATCTCATTATAGAAGACTTACCGAAGGCGAAAAATTATCTACAGTCGCAAGTTCAGTTTTTGTCGATATTGCATCAACAGTAGAAAGAATCGGAGACCATGCCTTTAACATTGCTCGTCTAACAGTTGACCCTGTAAAGGTTCACGGCGAATACGAAAAGCCAGTTGTTAAAATTGATGGCGCAAATTAAATAAATTTTTAAAAATCTCACGGAAAATTCTGTGAGATTTTTTTGTTTGGAAGTTGGGTAAATATTTTATAGGCTTTAAGATAAAGGAGATTTTATGTTAGAAGTTAAAAATTTTACAAAAAAATACAATAATGGCAAGCTTGCCGTTGATGATATTTCTTTTGAAGTGAAAAATGGAGAAATTTTTGGATTTTTGGGGCCAAATGGTGCTGGAAAATCTACAACTATAAAGGCAATTGTAGGTCTTATCAAAAAAACAAATGGAGATATAAGTATTGATGGATTAAAATTAGAAGATGATCCTATTTCATACAAAAATAAATTTTCCTATCTTGCCGATAATCCGGATTTATTTGATAAATTTACAGGAGTTGAATACATAAATTTTGTGGCAGATATTTATGGAATTGATGAAAAAACTAGAGATGAAAGGCTCAATACTTATCTTGATTATTTTGATATAAGAGAGGCTATGGCTGATTTGATTTCTTCATTTTCCCATGGAATGAAGCAAAAACTTGCCATAATTGCATCCCTTATCCACAATCCAGATCTTTTGATTTTAGATGAGCCAATGGTTGGACTTGATCCAAAATCTTCTTTTAATCTTAAAAAAATAATGAAAGAAAGAAAAGATGAGGGTAAGATGGTTTTCTTTTCAACTCACATAATGGAAGTTGCAGAAAATATTTGTGATAGACTTGCTATAATTTCCAAAGGAAAAATTGTAGCAGTAGGTTCACTTTCTCAAATAAGAGCAAATCTTAATGAAAATAAATCCCTAGAAGAATTATTTTTGGAGCTTACAGATGAAAAATAAAAGATTAAAAATTCTTTTTAGGAAAAATTTTAAGGAAGAAATCGCCCAATATTTGCCTGGAACAAAAGTTTATGGACTTCCAAATGATTATACACTGAGGATTTTATACATACTTTTGATGTATGGATTTTATACTATTATGGGACTTGCAACATTTTCCTTGTTGGCGTTTTCGTATTTAAGTAAAAATGATGAATATTCCTATTTTTTATCTGCCAGTCTAATCATAAGTATTTTTACAATAATTTTATCGGCGGTTGATTTGATTTCTGATTATTCAAAAAGCAAGGACACAAATATTTTGATGACTATGCCAATAAAAGATGAAGAAATTTATTTGTCAAAATTTCTTGCCATAGTTTTATCCAAATTTGAAATATTTTATTTTTATATTTTGATGATTTTGGTTTATTTATTTAATATGGGATTTTCCTTTATTGAATTTTTTGGCTTGATAATAAATTCATTTCCAATATTTGTAACATCAGTTGCCATAATTTCTATTTTTATAATGGTAATTATGAGGTATTCAAACATAAGATTTTACAAAACCAGTTTGAAATTTATTGGATATGGATTTTTGCTTTTGCTTTTGGGGTTTATATATTTTTATTCTTATAGGAAAAATGGCGACGAAAATATAATTAAGCTAGTAACAAAATTTTTTCTAGACCATAAAGATAAGTTGTCACTTTTATTTTTCCATACAAGAATTTATGGAAAAAGTTTAGGAGGAAGTGGAATAGATTTTATTGTTTATACTTTCCTTCTTTATATATACACTTTTTTAATCCTATATATTTTGGCAAAGCTTGCATCAAAAATATATTTTGATTCCCTATTAGGAAATGAAAAAAGAAAAATTCACAAGAAAAATATAAAAATATCAAGCAAAAAATCATCGGTTATAATAGCAATTTTTAAAAAAGATTTTAAAACTATTATAAAAAGTCCAGTATATTTGTTTCCAATTATTTCATCTATGATAATTTTTACATGTATATGGGGATTTGGGACAATTGAAATGTTTGATTTTATAAAAAAACTTGATTTTTCAAATGTAGAAATATATTTATTTATAATTATTGGAGCATTTGTCTTTAGATTTTTCATATCAGCAAACGACTTGGGAATAAATTCTTCCCTTTCAAGAGAAGGAGAAAGCTTGTACCAAACCCTAACCTTGCCAATAAGTCCAAAAGAAAATATTTTGGGAAGAGCCCTATCAATAAATTTTGTAAATTTAATTATAAATATTTTCTTTTGTTTGGTAGTGAAATTTATAATTAAAATAAATATCCCCGTAAGCCTAGCGATATTTTTGGGCTTTACACTTGAAAGTCTTCTTTCATCTTTTTTGGGACTTTTGATGGATGCAAATTCAGTCAACATTCATTGGCAAAAAGAAAGAGATCTTACAAAAGGCTCATCACAAAACGTAGGTTATTATGTAATTAGTGGAATAACAATGACAATAGTAGGAGTTTTTGCGTATTTAATTTATACTTTTACAAATATTTATGTTGGATTTTTATTTGTAATAAGCTTAATAATAATTTCTATAATTTTTTTATATAAATCTTCTTTAAAAAAATATGAAAAAGGATTTTATGATTTATAAAAAAATACAAGAGTTTGATAAAAAAAGATTAGTTTATTTATCAAACTCTATTTTCTTACTCAAATTTAAAATAAAAAAATAAATTTTGAAATTATTTTCTAGAAAACGGTATTTTTAAATGAAAAAATTGAAAGTATTTTCACGTTCTAAGCCTTGAAAATGTTTCTAAAAAATCTTGACTTTTTGAAAGTTATTAATTATAATAACAATATAGGTAATTACCATATACGAGGAGGAAAATATGAAAAAATGGAAAACAACTTTGGTGGCATTGTTAGCAGTATTTGCACTTACATCTTGTGGAAATAATAAAGCAAACGATAGTAGTAACAATGCAGCGTCAAACAAGTCTTCAGAAACTGAAAAAAGTTCAGATAATTCTGAAAAGGCTTTCGAAGGTAAGACATTAACACTAGCAGGTCTTGACGGCGGATATGGAACAAAAGGCTGGAAAAAAGTTATAGCTAACTTTGAAAAAAAGACAGGCGCAAAAGTAGAAGCAAAATTTGAAAAAAATATTCACGAAGTAATAAGACCAGAAATCCAAGCAGGAAATGCTCCTGACGTAATTTATAATAATATTGGACAAGAATCAGGTCTTACAGAAACTATGATTAAAGAAAAAATGCTTATGGATATAAGCGATGTTTTGGACAAAAAAGTTCCAGGAGAAGAAAAAACTGTAGGAGAAAAAATAATTCCAGGATTTACAGATACTGCTGTAACAAATCCTTACGGCGATGGCAAAACATATCTTGCTCCATTATTCTATTCACCAACAGGACTTTGGTATAACAAAGCAATGTTTAAAGATGGTGGCGGAAAATATGAACTTCCAAAAACAATGGATGAATTCTTAGCACTTGGTGAAGAAGCTAAAAAAGATAAAATTTCATTATTTACATATCCTACAACAGGATATTTTGACACATTCTCATTTGCAATGTTCTACAACATTGGTGGAAATGAATTATTTGATAAGTTGATGAACTACGATGCAAAAGCTTGGGAAAATGAAGCTACACCATATTTTGAAACAGTAGGAAAAATTTTGGAATACTTAAATCCAAATACAGTAGCTCAAGCTAACAACGAATCATTTACACAAAACCAACTACAAGTTATGAAAAACGAAGCATTATTTATGCCAAACGGAACTTGGGTAGTTGAAGAAATGAAAGATGCAAAAGGCGTTGCTGATGGATTTGAATGGGGCTTTATGCCACTTCCTTCAATGAAAGACGGCGAAAGATATGCATATTCTTGGTTTGAACAAATATTTGTAACACAAACTGCAAAAGAACCAGAACTTGCTAAAGAATTTCTTGCTTACTTGTATTCAGACGAAGCAGCAAAAGCATTTATAGAAAACGGTGGAGCAGTTCAACCAATAAACAATGTTGAAAATATGATAACTGATGAAAATCAAAAATTATTCTATTCAATCTATGGCGATGATGTAAAAGCAGCTCTAGGTGGATGGGCAGCAGCTCCAGCAGTTGAAGGTGTAGATATGTCAAAAGAATTATTTGATGCTATAAACTCAGTAGCAAATAAAGATAAATCTGTAAAAGATTGGCAAAAAGATGTAGTATCTGCAGCACAAAAAATATCAGAAGCTGTAAAAGCTGAAAAGTAATTGAAAATAATTAAGGCGGTCTATTCCGCCTTAAATTTTTATAAGGAGTTAATATGAAAAATAGTAAGGAGAAAAAAAGATTTATAGTATTCGGATTATTACCTTCATTGATACTTTATACTATCTTTATGGTTTATCCTACCATAAATGTATTTTATGAGTCTTTGTTTAAAACGGGGGGCTTATCTGGAAATAAAACTTTTGTTGGTCTAGCTAATTTTAAATTATTATTTTCTGATAGTAATTTTATTAGGTCTTTTCAAAATACAATATTTTTAATAGTAATAGTTACAATCGTGACTATGTTTTTGGCAATTATTTTCGCATCAATTTTATCAAGAGAAAAAATAGCAGGCCAAAATTTCTTTAGGATTATATTTTATATACCAAACATCCTTTCTATAGCAGTTATTGCATCAATTTTTGCAGCAATTTATGGAATGGATCAAGGTCTTATAAATGGATTTATGAGATTATTTAATAGTAATCATACCAACATTCCTTTTTTAGGAGATAGGATGTATGTTGTTTATTCAATTGGCTTTGCGATGATTTGGCAAGCTATTGGATATTATATGGTAATGTATATGTCAACTATGAGTCAAATTCCTGAACATTTATATGAGGCAGCAAATCTCGATGGAGCTGGAAAAATTCGCCAATTTTTTGATATTACCTTACCACTTACATGGCAAACAATTAGAACTACATTAACATTTTATGTAATTTCAAATATCAACATAGCTTTCCAAATTATAAAAGCTTTGACAGGCGGAGGACCTGATGGTGCAAGTCTTACCCTATTAAATTATCAATATGAACAAGCCTACACCAATTCATCTTTTGGTTATGGACTTGCTATTGGTGTTGTCGTGTTCTTATTCTCTTTTATTCTTTCAGCAATAATTCATAGATTGACAAAAAGAGATATCATGCAATACTAGGAGAAAAAAATGAAGAAAAAATCAAAACTTTTTAATATATTTATTTATTTGTGTTTGGTTATTTTTGCCTTATCAATTTTAGTCCCAGTTTTTTGGGTTTTTATGGCATCAATAAAAACAAATCCAGAATTTTATGGCAACCCTTGGGCTTTGCCTATGAGTTTTTACTTAAATAACTTTAAAGATGCGTGGGCCGCTGCTAATATGGGAGATTATTTTTTAAATTCTTTGATAGTTACAGCAATTGCTTTGGTTTTGCTTTTGCTTATATCACTTCCATTTTCATATATTTTAGCAAGAATGCAATTTAAAGGAAGAAGATTCGTAACTTCATATATAAAAGCAGGTTTATTTATAAACTTGTCATACATCGTTATACCAATATTTTTGATGTTAAGAGATGTTTCAAAATCTATTCCATTAGCTTTATTAAATAATAGATTTGTCCTTGCATTAATATATGCGTCAACAGCAGTTCCATTTACAGTTTATCTTTTGACAAACTTTTTCTCATCAATTTCTAAATCTTATGAAGAGGCAGCTTATATTGATGGGGCTGGTTATTATAGAACTATGATGGACATAATGATACCTATGGCAAGACCAGCAGTTATTACAGTTATTTTATTTAATTTTTTGAGTTTTTGGAATGAATATATTTTAGCCCTAACTCTTATGACTGATCCATCAAAAAGAACCTTGCCAGTTGGATTAATAAATCTTCAACAAGCAGCAAGAGGAGCAGCAAATTATGGAAGACTTTACGCAGGTCTAGTAATTGTAATGATACCAACATTAATAATTTATATTTTAGTTCAAAAACAACTTACTGAAGGAATGATGGTAGGAGGAGATAAGGGATGATAGATAAAAAAAGAGGAAGATTGACTCTTCCAAGTGAAGCTAATTTTTATGATGAAACTTGCGAAATGCTTGAAAAGCTTGGAGCAGATGCAATAAGAGATTCTGATGGAACATATCTTCCAGATGAGATTAAAGATATAGAAGGAGTTGACATATATACAAACTTCTTTCCAACTCGTGGTCACAACGAATTTGCAGAAACTGTTCCTTTTGAAAGATCTAGATTTTTCTTGATAAGTGATTTTGTAACAGCAACTAGCGATAATACAAAAATAGATTTTCTTAAAGGCTATTACAAAAAACAATTAATAGCTGATTATGATTATGATCCAAAAAAATGGTGGCAAGTTTATGATAGAAGCACAGGCGAAGTTGTTGATCCTTCAAATTGGGAAATTGATAAAGAAAAAGATATAGTTAGTGTAAAAACAATTCCTTATCATGTTTATACAGTAAACTTTTTGGCTTATGGAATTTGGGATCCAGTTCAAATGTACAATCACATAACAAATGATTGGGGAGATGAAGTTGCTCATCATATTCCTTTTGATGTTAGATATGAAAAATCCAGCGAATTTGTAGAAAAAAATTTAGAAAAATGGTTACAAGAAAATCCAAAAACAAATGTAGTAAGATTTACTACATTCTTCTATCAATTTTCACTTTTCTTTAATGAAGATGCTAAGGAAAAATATGTAGATTGGTTTGGATATTCAAACAGTGTTTCCCCAGAGGCTATGATTGCCTTTGAAAAAGAATATGGTTATAGATTAACAAGTGAAGATTTTGTTGACCAAGGTTTTTATAATAATAATTACAGAATACCAAGCAAAAAATATTTAGATTACATTGATTTTCAACAAAGATTTGTTTCTAATAAGGCAAAAAAATTAGTTGATCTTGTTCATAAATATGGCAAAAAAGCAATAATGTTTTTGGGAGATCATTGGATTGGAACAGAGCCTTATGGAAAATATTTTAAAAATATAGGACTTGATGGAGTTGTTGGCTCTGTTGGAGATGGAGCAACTTTAAGAATAATTTCAGATATAGATGTTCCTATGACAGAGGGGAGATTTTTACCATACTTTTTCCCAGATGAATTTTATGAAGGAAATGACCCATCAATTGAAGCAAAAGATAATTGGGTAAAGGCAAGACGTGCTTTATTGAGAAATCCTCTTGATAGGATTGGATATGGCGGATACTTATCTCTTGCTTACAAATTTCCAAAATTTATTGATTATATAACAAAAGTTGCAGATGAATTTAGAGAAATTTATGATATTTCATCAAAGGCAAAACCTTATAAGGCTTGTAAAGTTGCAATTTTAAATTCTTGGGGCTCTATAAGAACTTGGGGAGCTTATGTTGTAGCTCATGGAAAATGGTTTAAATTAGCTTATTCATACAGTGGAATAATTGAAGCACTTTCTGGTATGGACATGGATGTTAAATTTATTAATTTTGAAGATGTAAAAAAAGGAATTGATAAGGACATTGATGTAATAATTAATGCTGGAGATGCTTATACTGCATTTTCTGGTGGAGAAAATTTCTTAGATCCAGAAGTTCTTGCAAATATTAGAAAATTTGTTTATGAAGGCGGAGGTTTTATTGGAATAGGAGAGCCAAGTGCTTACCAACATCAAGGAAGATTTTTCCAACTTGCAGATGTATTGGGAGTTGATGTTGAAAAAGGATTTTCACAAGGATTTGATAGATATTTTACACAAGAAACTAAAGATCATTTTATAACAAAAGATTTAAAAGAATATAAATATGGTGAAGAAAAACCAAATGTTTATGCGATAAATGAAAAGACTCAAATATTAAAATATGAAAATAATGAAGTCTATATGGCAGCAAATGATTATGGAAAAGGAAGAAGTTTTTATGCTATGGGCCTTTCCTATAGTTTAGAAAATACAAGATTGCTAAAAAGAGCTATTCACTATGTTTCTCATAAGGAAGATATTTTAGAAAAATATTTTGCTAAAGACATTAGGCTAGAAGTAACTGCTTATCCTGAAATTTCTAAATATTGTGTAATAAACAATTCAAATGAAAAAGTAAAATCTATTGTTTATGATGGAGATAAAAATGCGCACGAAATAGAAATTGATGCAGGCGAAATTATCTGGTTTGAGGAGTAAATATGGATTATTACAAAAAAGAAAAATTAAATAATATTGTACTTTTTATAATATTTGTTCTTGGAGTTATTTTGCAATTTGTAGGACATAGAAAAGCAGGCTATGGCCCACTTTTAATTCAATTTGTTTCACTAGCGCTTATGCTTTTAGTTTTGTTTTTATATAATAGAAGACATGTTTAAGGAGGTTTGATATGGCTGGATTAAAATTCGAGCATATTTATAAAATATATGATAATAAATTTACTGCTGTAAATGACTTTAATTTAGAAATAAAAGATGAAGAGTTTATTGTTTTTGTTGGGCCATCTGGTTGTGGAAAATCTACAACTCTTAGAATGGTTGCAGGACTTGAAGAAATATCAAAAGGAAAGCTATATATTGGAGATAGGTTAGTAAATGATATTGAACCAAAAGATAGAGATATAGCAATGGTATTTCAAAATTATGCTCTTTATCCACAAATGACTGTAAAAGATAATATGAGCTACGCTTTAAAAATTGCAAAAGTTCCAAAAGAAGATATAAATAGAAAAGTAAAAGCGGCAGCAGAAGTTTTGGGACTAGAACAATATCTTGATAGAAAGCCTGCAGCTCTTTCTGGTGGTCAAAGACAAAGAGTAGCCTTAGGTCGTGCGATTGTAAGAAATCCTCAAGTATTTTTGATGGACGAGCCTCTTAGTAACTTGGATGCAAAACTTAGAGTGCAAACTAGAGCAGAAATATCAAAACTTCACGAGCAACTTGCAACAACATTTATATATGTAACCCACGATCAAACAGAAGCAATGACTATGGCAGATAGAATTGTTATTATGAATAACGGAGTTATCCAACAAGTAGATACTCCTATAAATGTTTATTCAAAACCAGAAAATCTATTTGTAGCAACTTTCATTGGTTCTCCACAAATGAATTTAATAAGTGGTAAAATAATAAAAGAAGATGACGATTATTATATGGAAAATGAAAATGTAAAATTCCATATTAGTCAAGAAAAAGCATTAAAACTTCAAGATTTAGGATATTTATCAAAAGATATTGTTTGTGGAATTAGACCTGAGCATATATATGATGGATTTAGAAAAACTAATTCAACATTAATAGGACAAGTTGATTTTGTAGAATTATTAGGAGCTCAACAATATGCTTATATTAAGTGCAAAGAAGAAAAAATTACTTGCGCTTTGAGCGTTGAAAATTTATTGGAAAAGAATAAGGAAATAAAAATATACCTAGATGAAGAAAAAATGCATTTCTTTGATAAAGAAAGTCAAAAAAATATTCTTCTATAAGGAGATTTTAAATGAAAAATGTATTGATAACCGGTGGAGCAGGTTATATTGGAAGCCATGTAGCAGTTGAATTATTAAATAAAAATTACAAGGTTATAGTATATGATAATTTAACAAACTCATCAAAAATTTCTGTAAAAAGAGTAGAGGAAATTACTGGCAAAAATATAATTTTTTATGAAGCTGATATACTTGATGAAAAAAAATTAAGCGAAGTTTTTGAAAAAGAAAATATAGATGTAGTAATCCACTGCGCAGCTTTGAAAGCTGTAGGAGAATCAGTGAAAAAACCTCTAGAATATTATCATAACAATATAAGCGGAACCTTATCCTTATTAAAGATTATGAGAAAATATTCTTGCAAAAATATAATTTTTTCATCATCTGCAACAGTTTATGGAGATCCAGAAAAAGTTCCAATTACTGAAGATTTTCCAAAAGGAATTTGCACAAATCCATATGGATGGACTAAATCTATGATGGAACAAATTATGACAGATTTACAAAAATCAGATCCTGAATGGAAAGTTGTTCTATTAAGATATTTTAATCCAATAGGAGCGCACGAATCAGGAAAAATTGGAGAAGATCCACAAGGAATTCCAAACAATCTTTTGCCATACATCGCCCAAGTTGCTGTAGGAAAACTTGACTATTTGAGAGTTTTTGGAGATGATTATGATACAGTTGATGGAACAGGAGTTAGAGATTACATTCATGTAGTAGATCTTGCAAAAGGCCATGTGCTTTCTGTAGACAAAATTGATAAGCTAGAAGGAGTTTCAATTATAAATCTAGCAACAGGCAATGGATATTCTGTCCTTGAAGTTTTAAAAGCATTTGAAAAAGCTTGTGGCAAGAAAATTTCCTATAAAATTGTAGAAAGACGAGAAGGCGATATAGCAAAATGTTTTGCAGATGCAAGTAAAGCTTACGAAGTATTAGGATGGAAAGCAGAAAAAGGCATTGATGAGATGTGCGAGGATTCATGGAGATGGCAATCACAAAATCCTAACGGTTATGAAGAAAAGGAGTAATAATGAATACAACACTAGTAGTTCTTGCTGCAGGAATTGGCTCAAGATATGGACAAGGAATAAAACAGCTTGCAAAAATGGATGACAACGGTTATACCATAATCGATTATTCAATTTATGATGCAATAAAAGCTGGATTTAATAAGGTTGTTTTTATAATTAGAAAAGATATAGAAGAAGACTTTAAAGAAATAATTGGAAATAGAATTGAAAAAATAGTAGAAGTAGAATACGCTTACCAAGATATGGATTTGCCAAAAGGATTTGAAAGTCCAAAAGACAGAAAAAAACCATGGGGAACAGTTGATGCTTTATTATCTACAAAAAATATAGTAAAAGAACCATTTTTAATAATAAACGCAGACGATTATTATGGAAAAGGCGTGTTTGATTCCCTACACGAATTTCTTGTAACAAGCGATAAAAAAATCGACGACAAGCTACAAATAGCTATGGCAGGATACAAATTAAAAAACACCCTATCAGACAAGGGAGCCGTTACAAGAGGAGTATCTATAGGAAACGAAGAAAATAAACTAGTAGACATAATAGAAACTCACGAAATAAAATTAGAAAAAGATGGAAAAATATCAAGCAAAGAAAATCTTGATAGCGATATACTTAATCTAGAAACAACAGTATCAATGAACCTTTGGGCATCATTCCCAGAATTTATTGATATGAGCGAAGATTATTTTATAAAATATCTAGAAAAAAATAAAGAAAATTTAGATTCATGCGAATACGTTCTTCCAGAAATGATAGGAGAGCTAATAAAAGAAAATAAAGCAGATATAACAATTCTTCCAACAAATGACAAGTGGATAGGAATAACTTACAAAGAAGACCTAGTCCCAGCACAAAAATCCTTCCAAAAAATGTTCAACCAAGGATTATACCCAGATAATATTTGGGAAAAATAAATTTAAAAACACCAAAATAATTTTTGGTGTTTTTTAGTTTGATTTTTGATTTAAGGATTTTTGTAAAAATTTTATATGTTATGTTAATATAAATTTAATAAGTAATAAAAATACCAAATTTAGTTTCGTAAATTTGGTATTTTTTTGCACTATTTAAATGTGGACTTATAATAATTCTTTATAAAGGTTTTTGATTTCTTCTTGATTTGTATCTCTTGGATTTCCTGGCAAGCAAGCATCTTCAAAAGCAGATTTTGCTAAGAAATCTAAATCTTTTTCATCAACGATTTCTTTTAGATTTTCAGGTATACCAACTTCTTTTGCAAGATCTTTTACAGCTTTTACAGCAGCTTTTCTATATTCATCTTGGCTCATTGAGTCAACATCATTAACTCCCATAGCTTTTGCAATTTCTTTGTATCTTTCTCCAGTTGATTCAGCATTAAATTCCATAACTTTTGGAAGAATAATTGCATTTGCAACTCCGTGAGGTGTATCATAAACTGCTCCAAGAGGGTGAGCCATAGAGTGAACTAAACCTAGTCCAACATTTGAGAATCCCATTCCAGCAACGTATTGACCAAGAGCCATTTTTTCTCTTCCTTCTTTATCATTGTTAACAGCTAATGGAAGATATTTTGCTATTAATTCAATGGCTTTGATATGGAACATATCTGAAAGATCATTTGCGCCTTTTGTAATATAACCTTCGATAGCATGAGTTAATGCATCCATTCCTGTTGCTGCTGTAAGAGATTTTGGCATTGATTCCATCATTTCAGGAGCAACTACTGCAACTATTGGAATGTCATGAGGATCAACGCAAACCATTTTTCTTTCAAGTTCTTCATCAGTTATTACATAATTAATTGTAACCTCAGCAGCTGTACCAGCTGTAGTAGGAACAGCGATTATTGGAGTTGCAGAATTTTTAGTTTCAGCAAGACCTTCAAGGCTTTTAACATCTTCAAATTCAGGATTTGTATTTATAATTGCAGCAGCTTTTGAGCAATCAATTACAGAACCGCCACCAATAGCTATAACTGCATCAGCACCAAAATCTTTTAAAACTTTAAGTCCGCCAAGAACATTTTTGATTGTTGGATTTGGTTTGATGTCTGTGTAGAAAGTATATTCTACATCAAGTGCATCGATTTTGTCGGTGACTTTTTTAGCGATATTGTTTTCTTTTAAGAAAGAATCAACAAAAATTGCTATTTTTTTAAATCCCTTGTCATTAATAACTTCTGTTATGCCATCAAGAGCTCCGTATCCATGATAGCTAGTTTCGTTCAAAACAAATTTGTAACCCATAATTTTCTCCTTTAAAATAGTTTATTTTAGTTCATTATAATTCAGAAAATCGTTTTTGTCAAATAATTAATTGTCAGGCCAAATAAATTTTTCTTGAATGGTTTTATCGTATTTTTCAAAGTTTTTTGGTTTTTTGTCAGTTATAATATAAGTTATATCTGAAAGATTTGAAAGCTTTATGAAAGAATTTTCATCAAATTTTGATGAGTCTACAAGTAGAACAGTTTTTTTAGAATTTTTAATCATAAGTTTTTTAAGTTGAATTTGTTCATAATCAGCATCGTATATATTGTTGAAGTCTATTGATTTGCAAGACATAAAATAAATATCTGTTGAAAATTCTGAAATAAAATTTGTAGAAGCACTTCCTATAAAATAATGAGAATTTGGTTTCAAAAAACCTCCAGAGCAATATATGTTTATGTTTCTGTTGTCATTTAACATATAAGGTATAGTTGCTGAATTTGTTATAAGGATAAGTCTTTTGAAATTTTCTAATTTTGGGCACAAAAATTGTACGGTAGAAGAAGCGTCCATAAATATTGACATATCTTCTTTAATGAATTTAAGAGCAAGATTAGCAATAATTCTTTTTTCTACTGTGTTAATCTTACTTCTGATGTTACTTGGTTGTATTTGATTTTTTTCCTTTACAAGGGAAGCTCCACCTCTAACTCTATTAATAGCTCCAGACTTTTCTAAATTTATTAAATCTCTTCTTACTGTAGAAATTGAAATATAAAGTTTCTCAGATATTTCCTGTATACTTACAAATTCTTTTTCTTTTAAAATATCTAGAATTTTTGTCATTCTTTCTTCTGTAATCATATTTTTCTCCTTTTGTTTTTCCTAAATTTATTATATCACTGAACGAATATGAATTCAAATGAAATAAAAATGGAAATTTATTGAATTATTATAAAAATTTCGTTCAAAATTTACAAAATATAATTTAAATGCTATCATAATATTGTAAAGAAAACATTATCATAAGGAGGTGGAAATGAAAAAATCTTTAGCCATAGATATGGGAGCAACTTCTATAAGAGCTATTCTTGGCTACATAGATAATGGACAGCTTATAACTGAAGAAGTTATGAGATTCAATCATGAAATCAAAGATATAAATGGAAGAAAACAGTGGGATTTTGACGCTATGATTTCAAAAATAGAAAATACTATTTTGGAATATAAGGATGAAATTTCTACTATCGGAGTTGACACTTGGGGAGTTGATTTTGGATTAATTGACAAAAATGGATTGCTTGTTTATAATCCTACTTCTTATAGGGATGAATCTTGTGAAATAGGATTTAAGTCTATAAAAGAAAAAATCGATTTCAATAAATTGTTTGAAAATACTGGTAATCAAATAATGAGTATAAATACTTTATTCCAATTAGAAACAGTAAAGCTAACTAATAAAGCTTATTATGAAAAAGCAGAAAAATTGTTAATGACACCTGACTTTATAAATTATTTACTTACTGGCAAAAAATATGGAGAAAGAACTATTTGTTCAACAAGCCAAATGTTTGATTTAGAAAAAGGCGAATGGAATAAAAATTTAGTTGAAAATCTAGGGCTTAATAAAGATTTACTTCCAGAAATTATCAACAATAAAATCGTAATTGGTAGCACAAGAAATTCTTTAATAGATTCTCTTAGAGATTTAGATATTGAAGTTATTTCTGTAGCAAGCCACGATACTGCAAGTGCTGTTTATGTTACTGAATCTTATAATGATGAGGATTGCTTGTTTTTATCAAGTGGAACTTGGTCTCTAATTGGATGTTGTAATCAAAAACCAATTTTAACAGATCAAGCTTATAATTATTCCCTAACAAATGAAACGGGTTATGATAACAAAAATATGTTTTTTAAAAATGTTACGGGACTATATTTAATAGAAAAGTTAAGAGATAGTTTAGTTAAGGAAGATAAAAGCAAGTTTTCATTTGATGAAATAACTAAGCTTGTTGAGAAATCTTCTATAAGTGATGAATGTATTATTGATGTTGATTATGATGTTTTCACGAAAGAATCTGATAATTTCATCGAGGATTTAGATAAATATTTTAAAGAAAAACATAATCTAGCTATTGAAAATAAGAAGGACTATTTTAAAATTATTTATCAAAGCATTGTTGCAAACTATAAGGAAGTAGTTAAGAATATAGAAAGTTGTTTAGGAAAAAAATTTACAAGAATTCACGTTATGGGTGGAGGCTCTCAATCTAAAGTGTTGTGTCAAATGATAGCTGATAAACTTAATATAAAAGTTATAGCAGGACCTAAAGAGGCAACAGCTATAGGAAATATTTTGGCACAATTAGAGTATAAGAATGAAAAAGAAAATATTAGGAAAATTGTAACGGATGGATTTGAAACAATTACATACTTACCTAATAAAAATAATTAAAAAAGAAAGGAAATAATATGACACATCCAAGAATTGGTATTAGACCTATAATCGACGGAAGATGGGGAGGCGTTAGAGAAAGCCTTGAAGAACAAACAATGAATATGGCACATCTTGCAAAAGAATTAATTGAATCTAATTTAAGATATGCTGATGGAGATCCTGTAGAATGTGTAATCTCAAATACAACTATAGGCGGATCTTATGAGGCAAAACAATGTGCTGAGCAATTTTCAACAGAAAATGTTGTAGCAACTTTAAGCGTTACACCTTGCTGGTGTTATGGTACAGAAACAATGGATTTAGATCCAAAAACACTCAAAGCTGTTTGGGGATTAAACGCAACTGAAAGACCAGGAGCTGTTTATCTTGCAGCTGTAATGTCAGCTTATGCACAAAGAGGACTTCCTGCATTTTCAATTTATGGCTCAGAAGTTCAAGAAGCAGATGATAATTCAATTACAGATGATGTAAAAGAAAAAATTCTAAGATTTGCAAGAGCTGCTATCGCTGTTGGACAAATGAGAGATAAGGCTTATGTAAATATCGGTGCAATCTCTATGGGTATAGCAGGTTCTGACGCAAACGCACTTTTCTTCCAAAATTATTTGGGAATGAGAACTGAATGGGTAGATATGACAGAAATTCTTAGAAGAATGAAACTAGGAATTTATGATCATGAAGAATTTGAAAAAGCTAAAAAATGGCAAAAAGAATATATTAAAGAAGGATTTAATATAAATGAAACATTAGATTTACAAGAAAATCTAATGAGATCTAAAGTTGTACCTTACGAAGAAGAATGGGATTTCTGTTTAAAACATGCCCTAATAGTAAGAGATATTTTATTTGGAAATCCAAAGCTTGCAGAAATAGGTTGGTCAGAAGAAGCACTAGGTAAAAATGCTATAGCAGGAGGATTCCAAGGTCAAAGACAATGGACAGATTGGTTACCAAATGCTGACTTTACAGAATCAATTATGGCATCAACTTTTGATTGGAATGGACCAAAAGCTCCAACAGCATTCGCAACAGAAAATGATACATTAAACGGAGTTGCAATGTTATTTGGAACACTTTTAACAAACAGAGCTCCAATATTCTCAGATGTTAGAACATATTGGTCAAAAGATTCTGTTAAAAGAGTTACAGGCTATCAATTAGAAGGAAAAGGTCAAGACGGAATTATCCACTTAATAAATTCAGGAGCTACTTGCTTAGATGCAACAGGAGCTGCAAAAGATGATGACGGAAATTCTATAATGAAACATTTCTGGGATTTAAAAGATGAAGATATAAAAGCAATGCTTGATAATACAGATTGGTGTCAAGCAAACCACCAATATTTTAGAGGCGGCGGATTCTCATCACACTTTAGAACAAATGCAGAAATGCCAGTTACTATGGTAAGAGTTAATATGGTAGAAGGCGTTGGTCCAACAATTCAAATTGCTGAAGGATATACAGTAAATCTTCCAGATAAAGAATCACAAATTCTAGAAGATAGAACAGATAGAACTTGGCCAACAACATGGTTTGCACCACGTTTAGGCATGGAAGGATTTGAATCAGTTTATAAAGTAATGGCAAACTGGGGAGCAAATCACGGTGCAACAGTTTATGGACACGTAGGAGCAGACTTCATAACTTTAGCAAGTATGTTAAGAATTCCAGTTTCATTACACAACGTTGAAGATAAAGATGTATTTAGACCACAAACATTTAATGGATTTGGTACAAAAGATCTTGAAAGTGTAGATTATAGAGCTTGTGAATATTTTGGACCACTATACAAAGGTTAGGAGCAAGCAATGCTAAAAAATATTCCAAAAAATATTTCGCCAGAGCTTTTAAAAGTTCTAGATGAAATGGGACATGGCGATGAAATAGTTCTTTCAGATGGAAATTTTCCATCTGAAAGAATTAACGATAAAGTTGTTAGATGTGATAGTACCGGAGTTACGGATTTATTAAAATCTATATTAGTTCTTTTCCCTCTTGATACTGATTATTCAGATGAACAAGTTTTCTTAATGGAAGTAACTCCGGGCGATACTTATAAGCCTGAAATATGGGAAGATTATAAAAAAGTATTAGATGAATCTAAAGAAAATTATACTATAGGAAATATAGAAAGATTTAAATTCTACGAAAGAGCAAAAGAGGCTTTTGCAGTAGTTCATACTGGCGAAACAGCTCTTTATGCTAACATAATCCTCAAAAAAGGTGTAGTAAAATAAAATAAATTCGGAGGATTTATGGAACAAGTTTTATTAAAAATGCAAAATATTACCAAAACTTTTGGAAATGTTAAGGCTTTAAATAATGTAAACTTAGAGTTGAAATCTGGCGAAGTTCATGCCTTGATGGGAGAAAACGGAGCTGGAAAATCAACTTTAATGAAAATACTTACAGGTGTTTATTCACTTGAAAGTGGAACAGTGACTTATCTAGGAAAAGATGTTAAATTTGACAATACTAAACAAGCACAAGAAGTAGGAATTGCGATAGTTCATCAAGAATTAAATATGCTAAATGATCTTACAGTAGCACAAAATATATTTATTGGAAGAGAATCTATGAATGGTAAGATCATAAACGACAAAGAAATGATTGAAAAATCAAAAGAGCTTTTTAAAATTCTTGAAGTTGACGTAGATCCTAGAACTGTAGTTGGACAGTTGCCAGTTGGTATCCAACAAATGACAGAAATTGCTAAAGCTATATCTTTAAATGCAAATGTTATTGTATTTGATGAACCTACATCATCATTAACAGAAGAAGAAATTGGACATTTATTTAAAGTTATTGATCGCTTACAAAAAAAGGGCGTTGGAATAATTTATATTTCACACAGGATGGATGAAATAGGAAAAATATCTAATAGAATTACTGTTCTAAGAGATGGTGGATATGTAGGAACTGTAAATACAAAAGAAACAAGTAGAGATGAACTTATCAATATGATGGTTGGTAGAGTTTCTTATGTTGAACCAAAAACAAAATCAAGTATTGCAGATAATGCAGCAGTTGTTCTTGAAGTAAAAAATATTAACAGAGGCAAAAAAATTAGAGATGTAAGTTTTGTTCTTAAAAAAGGAGAAATTCTTGGAATGGCAGGCTTAATGGGCTCTGGAAGAACAGAAGTTGCAAGAGCTATATTTGGTGCAGATAAATTAGACTCAGGAGAAATTTTATTATATAACAAAAAAGTTAATATAAAAAATACTGAGGATGCAGCAAAACATGGTATAGGATATTTGTCAGAAGATAGAAGAGTTGACGGAGTAATTACTGGTTTTCCAATAAAAGATAATATTTCAATTTGTGCTATTGATGATTTTATCAAAAATAAAATTATTGATGATAAAAAAATAGAAGAAGTTAGCGATAGCTTTGTAACATCCTTAAACATAAAATGTTTTTCATCTGATCAAGTTGTAAAGACACTTTCTGGAGGTAATCAACAAAAAGTAATAGTTGCAAAATGGCTAGTAAGAGATTCTGAAATTTTAATATTTGATGAACCTACTAAAGGTATAGACATTGGTGCAAAAAATGAAATATATAAGATTATAAATAAACTAGCTAAGGCAGGGAAATCTATAATTGTTATCTCATCAGAAATGGATGAAATATTAAGACTTAGCGATAGGATTATCGTTATGGCTGAAGGTAAAAAAGCAGGAGAATTGAAAATAGAAGATGCTAGCCAAGAAAAAATATTAGAATTAGCATCTGTGGAGGATTAGTATGAAAATAAAAAAAGAAAATAAAGGAAAAAAATCGATATTCGGCACCCAACAGGGTATAGCCATGATAGTTTTGGCCATACTATACATATTCTTTTATATAAAAAGTATGGCTTTTCGTTCAACAACTACACTTGCTAGTATCTTTGATTCTAGTTATTATCTAAGCTTTTTGGCAATAGGTGTAACATTTACAATAGCAACGGGAGCTTTTGATATGTCTATCGGAGCTGTAATGAATACCTCAGCTCTTATTGCAGGATTTATTTCAATAAAAATGGGACTTCCAATAATAGTTGCATTAATTATATCAATAATTATTGGTTTAATATTTGGTTTAATAAATGGTCTTTTAATAACAAAAGCAAAAATTAATCCTTTTGTAACAACTTTAGCTACACAAATGATTGCTGTAGGTTTAGGTTCAATTTTTACAAAAGTGCAAACTGTAAATTATCCATTAAGAGATGCAGCTGATGGTTGGTATAAATCAATTTTCAAATTAGGAAGTGGATTTCCAGTTGGAATAATCGTTGTAGCTTTGGTTGCAATCTTAATGTCAATAATATTAAGAAAGACAAAATTTGGTAGGTATTTACTAGCCATAGGTTCAAATGAAGAAGCAGCAAGACTTTCAGGAATTAATACAGAAAAATATGTAATGCTTTCATTTGTACTTTGTGGGTTCTTCGCTGGTCTTGCAGGAATTGCATATTCTGCTACATATACAACAATAATGCCAGGCGAAGGTGTTGGCTTCGAACTAGATGCTATTGCTGCTTCAGTAATAGGTGGATCATCATTGGCAGGTGGAAAAGCAACTATTCTAGGAACAATGATTGGTGTGTTTATAATGACAGTTTTAAAAGTAGGTCTACCATTTATTGGACTTCAATCACACTATCAAATATTAATTACAGGAATTGTATTATTAATAGCTGTTTACCTAGACGTAATTAGAAATCGTAAAGAAAAATAAATTTTATTAAATAAGGAGATATTTATGTTTAAAAAAATTAAAAAGGTAAGTATTTTAATGTCAGCTGCACTTTTGTTGGCATCTTGTGGCTCAAATGAAGCAAAACCAGCAGAAAGTAATGCTAGTAATGCACCAACAGAAACTGAAAAAGCTTCTAATGAAAAAGAACAAGCAAGTGATGGCGAAAAAATAAAAGTAGAAGTAGTTGCTAAAGGATTCCAACATCAATTTTGGAAAGCTGTAAACACTGGAGCTGAAAATGCTGCAAAAGACTTAAATGCAGAAATAACTTTCCAAGGTCCAGAAAATGAAACAGCTGTTCAAGAACAAGTACAAATGTTTGCTAATGCTGTAAACAAAAAACCAGCAGCTATAGCATACGCAGCTTTAGATACAAAAGCTTCAATCGATTTATTAAAACAAGCAAAAGATGATAAAATTCCAGTAGTTGGATTTGATTCTGGTGTTCCAAATGCTCCAGAAGGAACAATTCAAGCTACAGCAGCTACAGATAATATAGCAGCTTCAGCCATGGCAGCTGATAAATTATATCCAGAAATAGAAGCAAAATTGAAAAAAGCTTCAGTTGATAAAAAAGTAAGAGTTGGAGTTGTATCTCAAGAAGTAAACTCAGCATCAATTAGTGATAGAACAAAAGGTTTTATCGATAAAATGGTTGAACAAGCTTCAAAACTTGACAATTTAAAAGATAAAATCGCTGTTGTAGGTAATGATAAATTTGCAAATGATGTAAAAGAAAAAGATGCTGCTTTAGTAATAGATTTAGCAGTTCCAGCTAACGTAACTGATGCAGAAGGACAAACTCAAGCACAAACTTTATTAAACAAAGAAGACTTAATAGCAATTTACGGTTCTAACGAATTTGCAGCAAAATCTATTATAAATGCTGACAATGCTGTTGGTGGAAAACTTGGAAAAGATAAAATTATAGGAGTTGGTTTTGACTCTGGTGCAATCCAAATCGACGCAATCAAAAAAGGTGTTTTATTTGGTTCAATTACACAAGATCCAATTTCTATAGGATACAAAGCAGTTGAGCTTGCAGTTAAAGCTTCAAAAGGTGAAAAAGTAGAAGATATTGATACAGGAGCAGTTTGGTATAACGCTGAAAATATTGATAGTAAAGAAGTAAAATCACTACTATACGAATAAAATAGGAAAAAAAATGTCACATGAAAATTTAAAACAAGAGTTAATTGAATATGGAAAAAAATTAGTAGAAGTAGGATTAACTAAAGGAACAGGTGGAAATTTAAGTGTATATATTCCATCAGAAGAAAAAATGTTGATTACTCCTTCAGGAATTGATTTTTTTGATATTAAAGTAGAAGATATAGTAACTATGAAACTAGATGGTACTATTTTAGAAGGGGATAAAAAACCTTCAAGCGAATGGTATATGCATGCAATCCAATATAAAAATAGAGATGATATAACAGCAGT
Organism: Anaerococcus vaginalis; assembly: GCA_018363915.1. GTDB lineage: Bacteria > Bacillota > Clostridia > Tissierellales > Peptoniphilaceae > Anaerococcus > Anaerococcus vaginalis_C. Next base: position 35,838 of record JAGZMY010000004.1, on the reverse strand, counting down.
TATTCATGCACATACAACTTATAGTACCGTTGTAGCAACTTTAAGAGAAACTTTGCCACCTGCTCATTATATGATAGCTGTTGCAGGAGTTGATGTAAAGTGTGCAGAGTATGCAACATTTGGTACAAAAGAATTAGCAGAAAATGCTTATGAAGCTATGAAAGATAGATATGCAGTTTTACTTGCAAATCACGGAATATTATCTGGCTCTTATTCGCTTGCGAATGCCTTTAATATAATTGATGAAGTTGAGTACTGTGCAAAAATATATTACATGGCAAAATCTATTGGAAAACCTGTTATTTTAGATGACGATGAAATGACAAAAATGCTTGTTAAATTTAAAGAATATGGACAAGTAAAAGAATAATTAAATTAGCTGTTGCTATATAAAATTTTAATTTTATTGGCAACAGCCTTTATTTGTGGAGGGAAAATGTACGATAAAGATTTATTTTTGGAAAAAGTCAAAGAAAATAATATTTATTTAGGAATTGAGCTTGGATCTACTAGGATAAAAGCTATAGCGATTGATAATAGAGCAAAAATAATTTCTAATGGAATATATGAATGGAAAAGTAATTTTGAAAATGGCTATTGGACTTATGATTTTGATTTGTTGATAAAGGGGCTTCAAAGTTCATTTAAAAATTTAAAGGAAAATATTTTTAAAGACTATGGCTATAAAATTTCAAATTTTAAAGCCATTGGAATTTCTGCGATGATGCATGGACTTTTGGCTTTTGACAAAAATATGAATTTACTTACTCCTTTTAGAACGTGGAGAAATACTAATACTGATAAGGCAAGTTTGTTTTTGAGTGAACTTTATGAATATAACATTCCTCATATGATTATGAAGAAATGGTAAAAGAAGCTACAGAAATTTCAAAATGGGCAGAAAATATTGTAGTAAAAATTCCTATGACGGAAGATGGATTAAAAGCCATTAATCCCTTTCAAAAAAAGGAATAAAGACAAATTGCACCCTAACTTTTTCAGTAAGCCAAGGATTAATGGCAGCAAAAGCTGGAGCAACATACATTTCTCCATTTGTAGGAAGAATAGATGATATGGGAGAAGATGGGGGAGAGTTAATTTATAATTTAAAACAAGTTCTTGATAATTATGGACTTGATACACAAATAATTGCAGCTTCAATTAGAACAAATAAAAATCTAGAAGATGCAGCATTGGCAGGAAGTCACATAGCAACAACCCCAGGAAAATTATTTGAAAAATTGTGGACCCATCCACTAACAAGCCAAGGAATAGAAAATTTCAAAAAAGATTGGGAAGATTTTATAAAAAGATAAAAGTGTAAGCATGTCAAGAAAACATATATATAAATTTTATTAAATAGTAAAAAAGGAATGTCTTTTAAAATTAAGAAGATATTCCTTTTTTTAATATAAAATTTTTTATTAATTTAAAGGCTTATAATTTATATTGAGTTAAATTATTCAAGTATATAAGAGAATTATTATAAATATTTTTAAGAAATATGTTATTAAAATTTATAAACAATCGATATATAAATGAAATCATATACTATTAAGGCTTAACTTAAAAATAAAATTGACAATCAATAGTATAGATGATAATATTAAATAAACATACAACATAAAACTTGTATATACATTATCAAATCGTTTTCAAGGAGGTTAAAAATGAAAAAGATTTTATCTAAGATTTTTATGTTACTGTTAATCGTTGGATTAATATCAGGATGTGGAGGAAAAAATGATTCTGGATCAAACGAATCAAAAAAAGATGATAAACCAATAAAAGTTGGATTAGTATCATCAAGTAGTGGATTTGGGGATGGAGCTTTTAATGATTTAACATTAAAAGGAGTTGAAAAAGCAAAAAAAGATTTTGGTATCGAATATGATAAGGTACAAATAAAAGCGGTTGGAGATATAGAATTATCTTTGAGAGATATGGCGGCGACAGGTGACTATGATTTAGTTATAGGGTTAACTTACGAAGCTATTCAAGCTATGGAAAAAGTAGCTAAAGAATTTCCGGATCAAAAGTTTGCTTTGATAGATAGTTCTGTAAAAGAAGAAAACGTTGTAAGTTATATGACTAAAGATGAAGAGGCATCATATTTGGTTGGTGTAGCTGCTGCTGGTATGAAATTACACTATGATGACTTTAATATTTCAGAAGATAAAAAGTTAGGTTTTATAGGAGGGGTTGATGCTCCAAATATAAGAACGTTTTATTCTGGATATACAGCAGGTGCTAAGAGCATAGATAAAGAAATAGAAGCAACTGCTGATTTTGTAGGTGGATTTACAGATGTTACTACAGCCAAAGAAATTGCAAAATCTATGAACCAACAAGGAATGGATGTAATATTTCATGCTTCCGGCATGAGCGGAAATGGATTATTTCAAGCGGCTAAAGAAAATTCAACTTATGCATTTGGAGTAAATATAAACCAAAATTCAGTAGAACCTAAGGTAATAGTAGGGTCAATGATTAAAAATGTAGATGTTGAAGCTTATAATGCAATAAAATCAGTTGTAGAAAATAAGTTCAAGGGAGAAATTATAAAACTTGGATTGAAAGAAAATGGTGTAGATTTAGTTACAGATGGGTCAGAAGTAAATCTTCCAGAAGATGTAGTTAAATTAATTAATGAAAGCAAAGAGAAAATAATTAACGGAGATGTAAAAGTTCCTGCTAATATGGACGAATTAAAAGAGTTTGAAAAATCTCTAAAATGATAGGATGTATTTATGAGCATGGCAGTTGAAATGAAAGGCATTAGCAAAAGTTTCAATGGTAAAGTTGCGCTAGATAATGTTGATTTTTCAGTGAAAAAAGGTGAAATACATTGTCTCTTAGGAGAAAATGGAGCAGGTAAAACAACTTTAATGAATGTTCTATTTGGAATATATAATAGCGATGCTGGCGAAATAAAACTATATGAAAATAAAGTAGATATTAAGAATGCAAGAGATGCTTTTCATAATGGATTAGGTATGGTCCACCAGCATTTTATGTTGGTGGAAAATATGACTGTTTTACAAAATATAATTTTGGGTCAAGAGATAGGAAAATACAAAATTGATTATAGTCAAAACAAAAATAAGGTTAAGGAAATTATTAAAAAATATGGATTAGAAATCAACTTGGACGAGAAAGTTTCAAATCTTTCAGTTGGTTTAAAACAAAGAACTGAAATAATCAAAGCTTTATATAGAGGTGCTGATATTTTGGTTCTTGATGAACCCACCGCAGTTCTTACTCCTCAAGAATCTAATCAGTTAATGAAAGTATTAATAGGATTACAGAAAAATGGAATGACTATTATTTTTATAACTCATAAGTTAAATGAAACAATGGAGATTGCAGATACTGCTACTATATTAAGAAATGGTAAATTGGTAGAAAAATTAAGTATAGAAGACGTTGATGTAAAAATATTGGCAGAAAAAATGGTTGGTCATGAAATTGCAGAAACCAGTCAGTTGAAAGATGTTTCTAAAGATAAGCTTATATTTAAAATCGATAATCTAAAATTATTAAAAAATTCCATAGAAAATATTTTCTTAGAAATTCATAGCGGTGAAATACTGGGAATAGCAGGAGTTGATGGTAATGGTCAAATTGAGCTTGAAGAGATGATTATGGGGCTTAGAGATAACTTAGAAGGGGAGATTTTCTATGATAATAAAGAGATATCTTCAATGAAAACCATAGAATTAAAGGAGCTTGGTATAGGATATATACCATCGGATAGATTTAAACGAGCAATTTTACCAGACATGAATTTGTATGAAAATATGCTTTTAGGAAATCAAAATAATAAGAAATTAATTAATAATCGCCTATTAAGATATGATAGTATAAAGAATTTTACAAGTGCTTCTTTAGAAAAATATAATGTAAAATTTTCAAATATGGAACAAAATGTAGGAGGCTTATCTGGAGGTAATCAACAAAAGTTAGTTGTTGCTAGAGAAATGAAAAATAATAGTGAATTTTTATTAGCTGCACAGCCATCACGTGGTCTAGATATAGGAGCAATCCAATTTATTCATGAACAGTTTATTCAGATGAGGAATAATGGTAAAGCAATTTTATTGATTTCAGCAGATTTAGATGAGATATTGAAAATTTCAGATAAGATAGCTGTTCTATATAAAGGTGAAATAATGGCTGTAGATAAACGTGAGAATTTTACAAAAGAAAGGCTTGGTCTATTAATGGCAGGAAGGAGAGATTATGAAAAAGTTTAGTAATTTAATTTACAAAGCGAAAAAATCAATAATTATATCCTTTTTATCAATAGCTTTATCAATAATTATTTCTTCTATACTTATATTTGCTGTTGGAAAATCTCCAGTATTAGCATTTGATTCATTGCTTAAAGGTGCTCTGGGTTCTCCTATCGCTATTGCAAATACACTAAACAAATCTGTTCCACTTATAATTGCTGGCTTAGCATGCGCAATAGCATTTAAAGGCGGAATGCTAAATATTGGAGTCGAAGGACAACTACATATAGGAGGAATATGCGCTTTTATGGTTACTTATTTTATGCCTAAAAGATCTCCAGGATTTTTTGTAATTGCTTTAGCAATTATAGCAAGTGCTTTGGGTGGTATGTTATGGGCATCTCTAATAGGAATTTTAAAAGTTAGATTGAGAGTAAATGAAGTTATTATTGCAATATTGTTAAATTATATTGCGATAGAATTAGTATCTTATCTTATAAATTATCCTTTTGTATCACCAAAAAGACTTCCCGAAACATCAATAGTTCTTGATAAATATAGGTTTACAAGCTTAATGAAATCGACTCAATTTACAACTAGTATATTTATAGCTTTGATATCTGTTATGCTTGTTTATTTTATTATTAATAAAACTGTATTTGGATATGAAGTTAAAGCTGTTGGAGATAATATGTCAGCTGCTGAAGCAGGTGGAATTTTAGTGAATAAAACTGTAATAAAGACGATGATGATTTCAGGAGCTGTAGGAGGATTGATAGGTGCTACAGAGCTTTTAGGTACTTATGGAAAATTATATGATGGTTTTTCTGGAAATGTTGGTTTTACTGGTCTTGCAGTTTCAGTATTAGCAGGGAATAATCCTATTGTAATAATTTTATCGGGATTATTATTTGGCATTTTAGATTCTGGAGCTAGATTGATGAATATTAGAGCAGGATTATCAGCGAATATGGTTGTAGTTATACAAGCATTAGTTATATTTTTCATAGCTACCCCAGGTATATTTGATTTTATATTTATCAAAAGGAGGAAAAATAAATGAATTACTTTTTCTCAGCTGAAACTTTTTTAATGATATTAAGATTAGCAGTACCTCTTATATTAGTATCATTGTCAAGTACTCTATCTGAATTGTGTGGAGTAATAAGTTTAGGAACAGAAGGATTAATGCTTATAGGCGCATTTGGCGGAGTTGTAGGATCTTATTATTTTAACAATCCAGTTTTAGGGATTATATGTTCAATGTTATTCGGTATGATTTTGGCTTATTTATTTTCTATACTATGTATAAAATTTAAAGCAAATCAAACGGTATGTGGAGTTGGTATGAACTTATTTGCTCAAGGATTTAGTGCTGTTGGAACTTATATAATTTGGGGACAAGAAGGTATTAGCGAGAAGGTAAAACAGCTAAACCTTATATCTATACCTTTATTAAAAAATATTCCTATACTAGGTTTTATATTTAATAAACAATCACCAGTATTTTTCTTGACTATACTTTTATCATTTTTAATTTGGTATGTACTTAAATACACTAAAACAGGTCTACACCTAAAGGCGATAAGTGATGAACCAATTGCTGCTAATACTGTAGGAATAAATGTTAAAAAGTACAGATATATTACGATGATAATATCAGGACTTTTAGCTGGTTTAGGTGGAGGATATTTATCAATCGTTCAAAATAATGTTTTTGTAAATAATATGACGGCAGGTAGAGGATTTTTGGGAGTAGCGGCCAATATATTTGGAGGTTGGACACCAATAGGTTCTGTACTTTCAAGTTTTATATTCGCAATTGCTCAAGCTATAAGATTTAAGCTAGTAGGCCTTAGTATACCAGACCAATTTGTTCAAATGGTACCTTATTTGATTACAATTTTCGCTCTAATTTTTTTAGCGAATAGAAAGCAAGCACCAAAAGCATTAGGAAAGATGGATTAGTATGGACAGAACTTTACACTTAAAATTAAATAATGACGATGTTGGAAAATATGCGATAATTCCTGGCAACCCAGATAGGTGTGAAAAAATAGCTAAACTTTTGGAAAACCCAAAAAAGATTCAATCTAATAGAGAACATACTACTTATGAAGGATATATAAATGGAGAAAAAGTCGTAGTATGTTCAACAGGAATGGGAGGACCATCTGCTGCTATTTGTATGGAAGAGTTATATAGGTGTGGTGTTGATACATTTATTAGAGTAGGAACTTCTGCTTCAACAAGTAGCAAAGTTAAAAGAGGAACTATAGTAATTCCGAATGCAGTAGTTAGAATGGAAAATACAGGTTGTCACTATTTGCCACTAGAATTTCCTGCTATTGCAAATTTTGAATTGGTAAGACTTTTGGAAGAAACTTCATTAAGTTTAGGATATGACACTAAAGTTGGAATTAGTATAATTAAAGATTCATATTTTACTGAAGTAAGCCCTTTAAGTAAGCCAATTGGATATGAACTTTATAATAGGTGGACTTCCTATGAAAAAGGTGGAGCGTTAGCAACATCTATGGAATCAGCAACACTTTTTTTGATAGCTAGTGCATATAATCTAAGAATGGCAACAGTATTAGTATCAGCAACAAATTATAATGATGAAACATCTGAAGATACAAGCATAAATGGATATCCTTTTGAATGTGAGATGAGTGCTTGTTTAGTAGGAGTTGAGGCAATGAAAAAAATAATAGAAATAGATAAAAAGGAGAAATAAAATGCAAATAGAAAAAACTTTACACATAAAATTAAATTCAGAAGATGTAGGCAAGTACGCAATTGTTCCAGGAGATCCAGCAAGGTGTGAAATAATTGCTAAATTTCTTGATAATCCGAAAAAAATACAACAAAATAGAGAACATACAACTTATGTAGGATATTTGGAAGGAGAAAAAATAGTTGTAACATCTACAGGAATGGGAGGACCATCTACAGCTATATGTATAGAAGAACTGTATAAATGTGGAGTTGATACATTTTTAAGAATAGGTACAGGAGCGTCAACTAGCTCAAAGGTATCAAAAGGTGATGTGATTGTAATAAATGGTGCAGTAAGAATGGAAGGAACGGGATTACATTATTTACCTATGGAATTTCCAGCTGTTCCAGATTATAATTTTACAAAAAAACTTGAAGAATCATCTTTAGATTTGGGGTATAATACTAATGTAGGAGTAACAATAACAAAAGATTCTTTTTATACCCAAATAGAGCCTGAAACAAAACCAGTAGGTTATGAATTAATTAATAGATGGAATTCTTATGTAAAAGGTGGAGCTATTTGTACAGCTATGGAAGAGGCGACACTATTCTTAGTTGCGGGCTCTTTAAATGCTAGGGCAGCGTCTGTTCTAGTTTCAGCAACAGATTATGTAGGCAAGGTTTCAAATGATATTTCTTCAAAAGGATATCCTTCTAATTATATTGAAAGGGCAATTAGGGTAGGAATTGAATCTTTAAGAAAAATTATACTTGAAGATAGAAATGCAAAAACTGAGTGAGAAAAGTAATACTAAATCTTTAAAATATGTAGAAACTTACGATAAAATTCGTGAATTAATCAAAAACAATAACTTACAAGCAGGAGATACAATACCTGGGGAAAATGATTTATCAAAATTATTTAATGTTAGTAGAGGGACTGTGAGACAAGCAATAGCGCTTTTGCAAGAAGATGGTCTTATATACAAACAACAAGGATATGGAAATATAATATTAGATCCCAAAAAGTTGGAAAATAAAGGTTTAGAATCTATAAATGAGCCTATTTTTGATTTTAATAAAGTTGAATATAGTAAAATAGATTTTAAAGTTGAATTTCAGCCTGCTAGCGAAAAAATGAAAGAAATTTTCGAAGAAGATAGCAATTTTATAATTATGCTAATAAATGTTAAGTATTATATTGAAGATAATGTTGCTGCTTTATTAATGTATTTTATAAATTTTGATGATGCTAAGGAATATGATTTAAACTTAAAATCTGAATATGATTTAAAAAAATTTATTGATAAAATATTAATTGACAAAATCATCAATAGTGAACTAGAGTTTCAAGGATTTAAATCTAGAGAATCTACAGCAAACAAGATGAATATCAACGTTGGTAAATATGTTTTATATTTTAGTGAAATTATGAAAAAAGAAAATAATAAAGTGTCTTTATATAGAAGAAGCTACTTTATACCAGAATATTTTAATTTTAAATTAATTAGAAGTTAAAAATAATAAAAGTAGAAAAACTAACAATAGTTTATGATTTAAATTCATAAACCTGATTTCAACATTAAATAACTATTTACAAGTGAATGCTTACCTATATTCTAGGTGGCATTCATTTTTTTTCAAATATGTTTTAAATAGTTTTAAAATTAAATTTAGTATTTTATATGTATATTAATATTTTTTATTTGAACTTTTTATATTTATATTATTAGAATTTTTAAATATCAAAAATATAGTAGAATTTAAGAAAAAGTTGTAGATACAGTGGACCCAAATATAAGAGTAATAAACTAGTATCTAATTGGATAATTTTGCTATAAAATCATACCAACAAATTTCAAAATAGAAAATATATTCTTAACTATTAATGTATAAGAATAACATCTATTTTAAGAGAAATTGGTTATAATGTTACATAAGTTAAGGATTATCTATTTTTCTATACTGTTATTAATAATTATATACATTATTTTAAAAGTTATTGTAAATAAGATTTCTATTTAGCAAAAATATAAAAATTAGAATCAAGAATAAGCGGTATCATCCTGTTTATATCTTCTTTCATTTGATCATAAGCAATTGTTGATAGATGGTGTTTAATTGAGAAAAAGATTGATTCATGAAATTTTATGCTATCTTGTAAAAATTCTTTAATATTTATATTTTTTTGGTTTTTTGCTATAAAGTTTAGCATATAGTACCTATATCTTAGTCCAATATCGAATGTAACTTTAAACATTTGATTTAGGTACTTATTTTCATTTCCTATAACAATGAATTTGTGGAATTCTATTTCATTTTCAATATATTTATTTATTAAGTCTGAGCTTAAATTATCAATATCACAAGATTTTTTTATATTTGAAGTTAAAATTTCGAGTTTTTCAATTTGTTTATCATCAAAATTTTTTGCTGCTATCATAGCACAATATGGCTCTATTGCCATTCTGGAGTTATAGTATTGGTTTAAATGATACATATTTAATTCGGAAACTTTTGTAAATTTTTTATTATCATCTTTTGTAGCCAAACCAGATTTTATTAATTTTTTTATAGCTGCATTTACAGGAGTTCTTGAAATATTTAAATTGTTGGATATATTAGATTCATTTAAAATTGTTCCAGGTTTTATTTTTAGTTTTATAATTTGTTCTGATAATATTTTATAAGTCAGATCAGAATAGTTAGTAAAAGGATTTTTATTTATATATTTATCAAATTTTTCTTTCATACTTTCTCCTAATTATTGTTTTTATTTATAAGCAAATATGGTTATTTAAGTAAATCTAGATTATTTTAATATGCAAAAATAAGTTATAGAAGATATAAAGATTATTTTTTGATGAAAACGATTTTTTTATTTAGAATATAGTTAAATGATAATATAAGGAGGAAAATATGTCAAAAAAAATGAAAGCAGCGGTGTTAGTTGATACGGGAAAAATCGAAATAAAAGAAAATGATATTCCTGTAATAAAAGATGATGAGGTTTTAATAAAAGTAAAATATGCTGGAGTTTGTGGATCGGATTTACACTTATTCAAAGGTAAACATCCATTTAGAAAGCCTACTGTAGTTTTAGGCCATGAAGTTGTTGGAGATGTTGTAGAGATTGGAAAAAATGTAGATAAATTTAAATTAGGTGATAAGGTTACTGTTGAACCACATAAGGGTTGTGGCCACTGTGAATATTGTGAAAAAGGTCTTGTTAATTTATGTCTAAATAAATCTGCACCAGGAACAGGTGATTGGACTGGTACATTTGTAGAATATTTTAATGCTCCTGAAAAATATGTTCATAAGGTTAAAGATGAAGCAAGTTATGAAAGTGCAGTTTTGGCAGAGCCTGCAGCAGTTTCAATTCACGCATTAAATAGGTTTGAAAGTCATGGTGATACTTTAACAATAATTGGTATGGGTAGCATTGGATTGTTGGCATTAAAAGTGGCAAAAAGACAAAATCTTTATAAAAATATAATTTGTGTTGATTTGGATGAATTTACTTTAAAAGAAGCTAAAGAAAATGGTGCTGATTATATTATTAATCCTTCAAAAGAAAATATGGTAGAAAAAGTTTTAAGCATTACCAATAATGAAGGTTGCGAAAATATTTTGCTAAGTACAGGATATCCAAAAATATTAACTGAAGCTGGTAAAATTGCAAAGAAAAGAGGGCAAATAGTTTTAGTTGCAATGATAACCGATGATATACCATATTATAGTTATGATTTGGTATTTAAAGAATTAAAATTAATAGGAGCTATGACCTATACAAGTAAAGATTTTGAAGAGGCAATTGATCTAATCAATAATGACATAGGCTGGGAAAGTTTTATAACTAAAAAATATCCTATAGATGAAAGCCAAGATGCACTAGAATTATTAAGGGATAGAACAGAAGATACTGTAAAAATTTTAATCGATATGAACCTTAAATAAAGGGGTTAATTATGAAAAAGAAACATGCTCTTTATAGTTTAGTAATAATATTTTTATCACTTTTCTTTGTTTCTTGCGGAAATAAAGAAAAAGATGTTAAAGTATTAAAGCTATGCCATATTCAATCTGAATCTGATTTATGGCATAAAGCTAGTTTGAAATTTAAAGAAGAAGTTGAAAAAAATTCTAATGGTAAAATAGAAGTAAAAATTTATCCAAACTCAACCTTGGGTGGAGATAGGGATATAGTTGAAGGGATGCAAATAGGATCTATTGATATAGGCTTAATCGCTGGAGTACTAAGTAACTTTGAACATTCTTTCAATTTATTAGAAATACCTTATATTTTTGACGATGAAACTCATTATAAAAATGTAGTAAACGGTGAAGTTGGTCAAATAATGTGTGATAGATTAAGAGAAAAATCGGGAATAAGAGTTTTAGATTTTTGGGATAGGGGTCCTAGACATATTAGTTCAAACAAAGAAATAAAAAATGTTGACGATATTAAGGGATTAAAAATTAGAATTCCAGAAATTGAAGCTATGAAAGTTGTTTGGGAAGGCTTAGGAGCATCTCCAACAACAATGGCTTGGGGTGAAGTTTATACTGCTTTGAGTCAAAACGTTATTGAAGCTGAAGAAAATCCTATTCCATTTATGTTTAGTGGAAGGATGCAAGAAGTTCAATCAAATATATCATTAACAGCACACAAATATGAATATGTAACATTTTCATTCAGTGAATCAACTTGGAAATCTTTAAATAAGGATGAGAGAAAAATAATAAAAGATGCTTCTAAAGTAGCGGCAGAATATCAAAATGAAGAAGTTAAAAAAGTTACAGATGAAATGTTAAAACAAATGCAAGAAGATGGCATGAAAGTTACTAAACCTGATAGGGAATCATTTAGAAGTAAAGCTATGCCAATAGCAGAAAAATATGCAAATTCAATTGATAAAGAATTATATCAAAAGATTTTAGAAAGCAAAGGAAATTAGTATGAAAAAAACTTTAGACTTAATCCAAAAGTTAATAAATATTTTCTTATCTGCGGCTATATTTGCAATGACTTTAATTATTTTTCTTCAAGTTATATCAAGATATATATTTAATAGTCCTCTTGTTTGGTCAGAAGAGTTGTCAAGATATTTATTTGTTTGGATTTCATTTTTAGCAATAGCAGATGCAGTTAGGACAAAAAGTCACATAGCGTTAAGTATTTTAACAGATAGAATGAGTGAAGATAGAAAACAAATAATTTCTAGGCTAAATTATAGCTTAACTTGTATTATTGGAATAATAATGACATATGGAGGAATTGTTTTAATGAACCTAGGAGTTCATCAAAGCTCTGCCACATTGGGAGTTCCTATGTTTTTAGTCTATCTAGTAATACCAGTTTCAGGTGTACTAATCAGTATATTCTCTATTGAGAAGATATTTACAAAAGAAGGGATGGTAGATAATGATTAATAATATTTTGCTGATTTTAATATTCCTATTATTCTTATTTTTAGGATTGCCAGTTGGATTTGCAATAATTTTATCTACTTTATCAGGTTTAATTATTCAACAAGAACCTTTAGCCTTAATTTCTCAAAGATTTTTTACAGCAATTGACTCATTTTCTTTGATGGCCATACCATTATTTATGTTTGCAGGTTCAATAATGAGTAAAGGAACTATTACCAAAAGATTAATAGATTTTGCTTTGGTAATTTTTTATAAATCAAGAGGAGCTTTGGCAAAGGTAGTAACTGTAACTGGAATAGTTATGGGAGGTATTTCAGGATCAGGAGTAGCAGATACTGCAGCTTTAGGTTCAATACTATTTCCAGAAATGAAAGATAGAAATTATGATCAAGGATTTTCTGCAGCAGTAATTGCATCATCAGGAAGTATTGGATTGATAATTCCCCCAAGTATTGCTCTAATTGTATACGGAGTCAGCACTCAAACATCAATAGGTGATTTGTTTATGGGAGGATTAATACCTGGTGTTTTAATAGGCTTATGTTTTTTACTATATTGCCACTTTATTGCAACAAAAAACAATTACCCTAAAGAAAATAATATTAGCAAGGAAGAAAAAATAAAAAAATTTAAGGATTCTATTTTTGCACTATTTATGCCTATAATTATAATTGTAGGAATCAGAGGAGGAATCTTTACACCTACAGAGGGTGGAGCAATTGTATCAATGTATGCACTAATAATTAGTATTTTTGTATATAAAGATATAAAATTAAAAGATTTAAAATCAATATGTCTTGATGCAGCTTTATCTACAGCAGCGATCACATTAATTATATGTGCAACAAGTGCATTAACTTGGTTTTTGGCATCAAATGAAATTCCTCAAAGAGTTTCTATGTTTATAATATCATTAACCGATAATAAATTAGCATTGATATTATTAATGTCATTTTTATTATTAATAGTTGGGATGTTTATAGATAGTAGTCCTGCAATAATGATGTTATCACCAATTTTATATCCAATTGCGAGTTCAATTGGAATAAATCCAGTGCAATTTGGTGTTTTTATGGTAATTTTATTAACAGTTGGCTTACTAACTCCCCCTGTTGGAACAGCTTTATATGTTGTAAGTAATATATCAAAAATATCAATAGAAAAAATTTCAAAATCATTAATGCCATTTTGGTTTATTATGATTGCTATTGCAATTTTTGTAGCCTTATTCCCTATACTAACATTAAGTTAAGAAGGAGGATTAGATGAGTATATTATTAGGTGTAATAGCAGATGACTTTTCTGGTGCTAGCGATGCAGCCTCATTTTTTGCAGAAAATAAAATCAGGACTGTTTTAAGTAATGGAGTGCCTGATGAAAATGATGAAAATTTAAATAATATTCTAAACAAAGATGCGGTTCTTGTAATAGCATTAAAAATCAGAAGTGAGAAAAAAGATTTAGCCTTAGAAAAAGTAGATAAGGCATATGAGTATCTATGTAATAAAAATACTGAAAAAATATTTTATAAATATTGTTCTACATTTGATTCTACACCAAAAGGAAATATAGGGCCTATTACAGACTTTTTATTAGAAAAAATGGATCAAAAATATACAATTTTGGAACCAGCTTTACCAGTAAATGGAAGAGAAATAAAAGATGGGAAGTTGTATGTAGATGGTCTAGAGCTTCACAAAAGTCATATGAAAGACCATCCATTAAATCCAATGTGGGATAGTAGAATTAGTGAACTCATGAAAGATCAAGGTAAGTATAAAACAATAAATATTTCTAGAGATCTTTTAAATAAAGGAAAAGAAGAAATAACTAAGATATTTAAATCCCAAAAAGATCGAAAAGAGAAGTTTTATCTTGTTCCAGATTATTTTGAAGAAGGTGATGATGACCTTATCATAGATGCTTTTGGTGATTTAAAATTACTAACTGGTGGAAGTGGATTAAACACTGCGATTTCTAAAAAAATCAAAAGAGAAAAAGACATAGATAAATTTGATTTAGAAAGCAAAAATAAAGGAAAAATAATTTATATAGTAGGTTCTTGTTCAAAAATGACCTTAAAGCAAATCGATAATTTTAAATTTAACAAGGTCAAAATAGATATTGATAGTTTGATGAAAGAACCAAGCGCCTATATAGAAAAACTTTTAGAAGAAGTTGATGACAAAGTAATGTTTTATAGTAGTGATGATGCTCTTACTTTGGATAAATTACAAAAAGAATATGGTCAAGAAAATATAACTGAAAACTTAGAAAAAGTGTATGAATCATTAACAAAAGAGGCACTTGACCAAGATTTTAAGAACTTTATTATAGCTGGAGGCGAAACTAGTGGAGTTGCAACATCTACTTTAGGTTTTAAAACTTATTATATAGGTGAAAGTGTTGCAGCTGGAGTTCCGATTTTAATGCCGGTAAATGATGATAAAGTAAGACTGGTTTTGAAATCAGGTAACTTTGGTAAGGAAGATTTTTTCAATAAAACTTATGAGATGATAGTAGGTTAAAAATGAAAGAAAAAGATTTAAAAGATTTAATTTGGGTTTCAAAGGCCCTGTTTGATAGAAATAAAGTTTCTGGTTCAACAGCAAATATTAGTTTTAAAGATAAAGATTTAATATATGTGTCAAAAACAGGATCATGTTTTGGAAATATGAATGAAGATAGTTTTTCTGTTTTGAAAAACGATAAGGTTATTTCTGACAATAAACCAAGTAAAGAATACCCAATGCATAAATTATTATATGATATAGATGAGAAATATAAGTGTGTAATCCACACTCACAGTACTTTTATAACATATTGGTCTTGTATTCTAGAATCTGAAGATAAAACTATTGACTTAAAATGTAAGACTCCATATTTAAAAATTAAAGTTGGAGATTTGGGTTGGGTAAAATATAAGGATCCAGGTAGCCAGGAACTTTTTGACGAATTAAAGAAAAGTATTGATAAAAATATAAAGGCCTATGTTATGGAAAACCACGGAGTGATTGTAGTAGGAGAAAGCATTGAAGAAGCTTTTTACATGATTGAAGAAATTGAAGAATCAGCGAAAAATGCTTATTTACTAAGTTTATAATCATTTTATAAGTAAATAAGAGAATTTAAAGAAGTAGAGCTTTCTACTTCTTTTTTTATAAGTGTATATAAGAAATTTAAAATATAGTATATTTTGGGTATAAGTAAAGTAATAAAACTTGGAGGGTGGTATGTTTTTATTTTTTGTATGTTTGATTATTCCTATTTCTTTCTTTTTTATGTATTTTTTCTTAAAGAACAAGGCTTATAAAAAAATTTCTAAGTGGTCTGGTTTTAGGACTAGGCTTTCTATGAAAAATGAAAAAAATTGGGAAATTGGAAATCTTTATGCTAGCAAATTGTCTTTGATTTTTGGGATAATTAGTATGGCTATGACCTTGTTTGTTTTTTACAAATATGATTTGAATGATAAAATTGTTTTGATTTTAGTTGGAATTCAAATTGTTTTTTTGATTTTGATTAGTGTGCTTAGTGAAATAAAATTATATTTTGTGAATAAGAAAGGGACTGTTTGAAATGATTATTTCATTTTCAAACAGTCCCTTTTTAATTTCTATTTTATATTTAATTCTTTATATTCGTAGCCGTTATCTTCTGCTATTCCTTCGTTTGTAACATATCCATCGTAGGTATTAACTGCAGAAATTATTTCTGGAGATTTTTCGCAGGCATTTTTTAGTCCAAGATTTGCTATTGTTTTTATATATTTAGTTGTTGCATTTGATAGGGCATAAGTTGATGTCATAGCAACTGCTCCTGGAATATTTGCAACAGCATAATGAATTACTCCGTGTTTTACAAAAACTGGATCGGTGTGGCTTGTTGGATGTCCTTTTGTAATATCTGTTGAACCACCTTGGTCGATTGCAACGTCAACTATTACTGAGCCATCTTTCATTTGTTTTACTATATCTTCTTTTATAAGTTGAGGAGCACGTCTTCCTGGAATTAAAACTGTGGAGATTACTAAATCTGCATCTTTAACAGAATCTTCAATATTTATAGGATTTGAATAAAGTGTTTCTATTTTATCTGGGAAAATATCTTGTAATCTGCTCAAAGCGTCAATATTTACATCTAAAACTGTAACTCTTGCACCCATTCCTACAGCAATTCTTACAGCACCAGCTCCTACAGTACCAGCTCCAACAATTACAACGTGAGCAGGTCTTACTCCTGGAACTCCTTGAAGTAAAATTCCTCTTCCGCCTTCAGGCTTTGTTAAATATCTTGCACCTTCTTGAACAGCCATTCTTCCAGCAATTTCACTCATAGGAGCTAGAAGTGGTAATTTGTTATCAAGTTTTAAAGTTTCATAAGCTATGCCTGTAACTTTTTTATCGACTAATTCTTTTGTTAATTCTTCATTACTTGCAAGGTGGAGATAAGTATATAAAATCAAACCTTCTCTTAAATATTTATATTCTTCTTTTAAAGGCTCTTTTACCTTGTAAACAATATCAGATTTTTCCCAAACGTCTTTTGCTGAATCGACAATTTTTGCGCCAACATCTTCATAATCTTTATTTGTAATACCAGAATTTAAACCGGCATTATTTTCAATTAAAACTTCATGACCAGCTTTAACTAATTCCGCAACAGCGCCAGGCACAGTTGCAACTCTAGATTCTTGGTCCTTAATCTCTTTTGGTATTCCTATTATCATATTTCCTCCTTATATATTTCGAAATATCTCAATTAAAATATACCCAAATCAAATAAAAAATCAAAAATTATAATTATTTTTCATTAAAAACAAATTTTTCCAAATAGTAAGCAATTCCATCATCATCATTTGATTTTGTAATAAAATCAGCTTTTTCTTTCATAAAATTAGCACCATTTTCCATAACCACACCAAGGCCTGCCATCTCAATCATGGTTTGATCGTTCTCCTCATCGCCAAAAGCAATCACATCTTTCATATCCATATCAAAATATTTGGCGATTTCAACAAGACTTTCTCCCTTGCCAATTCCCTTTGGCATAATTTCATAAAAATAAGGAGTAGATTTTACCTGAGTAGTTTTATCAGAAAATTTATCCATCAATTTTTTTGCATCATCATCAATCAAGTTAGGATCTTGAGAAAATAAAATTTTATTAGGAGCAAAATCCAAACTATAAGCCAAATCATCAATTACTTCATAATGAGTAAAGGCTTTTTGACAAATTTCCTCAAGCTTGTAAGTTTTAGAAGAACTTGTAATAATTTTATCCTCAGTGTAAATAATATAGTGCATAAAAAGATTTTTTTCACTAAATTGCAAAATTTCTTTTGCAAGGTCAAAATCCATAGGATGATTAATAATTACATCCTTTGTCTTATAATTAGTAATTCTTCCACCATTAAAATTAGAAATAAGCCCACCATATTTTTCAAATTCCAAAATATCCGCAAAAGGATAAACCCCAAGAGGATCACGCCCAGATGCAATAACAACAATATGACCAAGCTCTTGCGCCTTAATCAAAGCATTTTTAGTTTTTTCAGTAATCTGCCTTTTAGAATTTAACAAAGTACCATCTATATCAACTGCAATAATTTTTTTCATAATTACTCCTTTATTCTCTTATTTTATAATTATATTAGAGAAATTATATAATTCAAAAATCAAACTTCCATAAGTATGAGGAAAATGTTTGTGTGGAGATTTGTTTTTTTAATTATTATAATATTGATACGAGGTGGTTAAATGATTGAAACAAGAATGAAACAAATATTCGACTACTTAACTTTAGACTATGATTATCACACCTCTAAAGATATAGGAAAAGAAATGGAATTATCTTCAAAAACTATAAGAAAAGAGATAGATCTATTGAACTTAGTAATTAAAGATAAGGGAGCGATAATAGAGTCTAAAACAGGGAAGGGATTTAAATTCAAAATTAAGGATCAAGATAAATTTAAAAGTTTCCTAAAAAATGATTGGTATAAATATGCTTACTTTCAACAAGGTGGAGGTGATAAAGATAGCAGATACGAAAATATTTTGAGAATGTTTTTATTTTCTAGTTCATATATTAAGCAATATGAATTAGCTGAAAGTTTTCATGTAAGTGAGTCACAAATAAATAAAGATTTACCAATAATAAAAAAAACTTTGAATAATTACAAGCTAGATTTAATTTCAAAACCATATTATGGAATGAAAATTGAAGGTAGCGAGAAAAATATAAGACTTGCAATAAAAAATGAAATAGGAGTAGATCCAAAACTTTTTGATGGTGATGAAAATAAAGAGCTTTTTAATAAAATTCAAGAAATAGTAGATAATATAGATTTTGGTGAAGATTACTATATGCCTTATGTTAATTTTAAAAATTTAGTTATCCATATCTATATTTCTATATTAAGAATTAAGCAAAAAGAATATGTAAAATTGCCAAAATCAGTAGAAAAAAAGCTTGTTTCATACGAAGAATTCAAAATTGCAAATAAAATTGTTGATAGCTTAAAAGCTAAACTAGAAATAGAAATTCCAAATCAAGAATTAGTATATATAACCATGCACTTAATTGCAAAAAACACAATTAGGGATCAAGAAAAATTATCTTCAGAAATCTTAAAGTTATCTCAGGATATAATAGATGAGATATATAAGGTATCAAAATATGATTTCAGATCAAACATAGAATTTTATTTTGCTTTAGCAACACATCTTGGACCTTTAATATATAGGATAAAATATGGATTTAATATGAAAAATCCTATACTTGAAGATATAAAAAAAGATAAGATTTCTTTTATGTTAGCGACAATCGGCTCAAACATAATAAATGATAAATATATGACAAAATTATCAGATGACGAAATAGGATATATTGCATTACATATAATGGCTGCAATCGGTAATAATTCATCTAATAAGAAAAATATTCTTATAGTATGTGGATCAGGCAATTCTTCTGCTCAAATAATGAAATCACAACTTATGAAGCAATTTGAAGGAAATATTGAGAATATAGCAACAACAGATGTTAGAAATTTAAAAAAATTTGATATTGATAGATATGATTTAATCATATCATCAGTAAATATTAGCGATAAATTTGATAGGTCAATTATATATGTAGATGTTATTTTTTCAAAAAGTGATTTAAATAAATTGAAATTAGCATTTGAGAATTCTAATCTAGATGAGATATACAATATATTTTCAAACTCAATATTTGTTAAAGATAGATTATTCAAAAACAAGGATGAAGTTCTAAAATATATAGCAGAAAAAATTTCTACAAAATCAAATTTTTCAAATGATAAAGCTTTAAAACAGTTGATAGACAGAGAAAAGATGGGCCAAACATCTTTTGATAATATTGCTATACCACACATATTTGACCAGGTTGATGGAAAGTCATATTCAATAATTATAATCTTAAAAAAACCGGTAGATTGGAACGGTAGAAAAATTAGGCTTATTTATAGCTTGGTAATCGGAAAAGATATAGGAGATATGAAATTTTACTATGAGAAACTCGGAAATTTTTTATCAAATAAAAATCTTATATCAGAATCGCTAACAGCTGACGATAAAATAAAATTTATGAAGATATTTTTAAAGGAGGAATAAGTAGTTTTATGGATGAAAATCAAAAAGTATACGAGTTAGTCTTTAATATAATTGTCCATGCAGGTGAAAGTCGAAGCTTATCATCAGAAGCAATGGATGCTGCAGAATTGTATAAGTTTGATGAAGCTGAGTCTTTATTAAAAAAGGCTAATGATGAATTTATAAAATGTCATGAAATTCAAACAAATATGCTCACAGAAGAAGCAAATGGAGAAAAAAATAAAATAAACATTATATTAGTCCATGCACAAGATCATCTTACAATGGCTACCATGGCAATGGAAAATGCAAAAAGGTGGATAAAATTAAATAAAAAATTACAAAAAATGGAGGGGGAATATGAAAAAAGTAATTCTTGTATGTAATGCAGGCTTGTCTAGTTCTTTAATGGCGAAAGAAGTAACTAAGCAATTGCAAAAGGATGGACATGAAATATATGTAGAAGCAACTACAATTTCAAATAGTGAAAATATTTTTAAATCTGATGAGTATTCTATGATACTATTGAGCCCACAAATTAGAATGTATTTTGATGAATATAAGAAAAATGCAGACGAATTTGGAAAAATTATAGCTCAAACACCTTTTAATGCTTATGCCCCAACACCTATGGGTGTCAAAAATATGGAAAATATTATCCTAGAAAATATTGGTAAATGAGGATAGAATGAAAAATTCATGGGATTATTTAGATAATCGTTCTTTGCCTGATTGGTACACAAATGCAAAATTCGGAATTTTTATCCACTGGGGTCCATATAGTGTTCCTTCATATAAAACTGTAGTTGATAAACAATTTGGTTCTTATGCAGAATGGTATTATGCCACAGTTTATGGAAATTATGGCGATAATAAAGATTCATTTCATAAAAAAGTTTATGGAAATAAAGAGTATAGGGAATTTGGATATGATTTTAAAGCTGAATTATTTGATCCTGATTCTTTTGCTGAAATAATAAAAAATTCAGGAGCCAGATATGCTGTACTCACATCAAAACATCATGATGGATTTTGTTTATGGAAAACAGATAATGTTCACAAAGTCAATTGGAATAGTGCAGACATAGGTCCTCATAGAGATTTAGTAAAAGAATTGTCAGAGTCTATTAGAAAAAAAGGCATAAAATTTGGGCTTTATTATTCAATTATTGATTGGGAGAGTGTTCCATCTCACAGATGTGATGGAAGATATTTCATACCAATGAAAGATGTAAAAAAATATGGATTATCTAAGGAAGTTTATTTAAAAGAAGTACTGCAAAAACAATTATATGAAATTGTAAATAAATTTAAGCCTAGTTTAATATTTGCCGACGGTGGAGAATGGGATTTAACGGAAGATGAAGTTAAAATTAGAGAATTTTTATACTGGTTGTACAACAAATCTCCAGTAAAAGATGAAGTAGTAGTTAATGATCGATTTTATAAAGGGATGGAAGGAAAGCACGGTGATTATTTTTCAACCGAATACAATGATAAGGTTTTAGAAGATCATCATATATTTGAAGAAAGTAGGGGGATAGGAAAATCATACGGATATAATAGATTAGAAAAACTAGAAGACTATCTAACAAGTCAAGAAATAATTAAAAAATTATATAAAACTGTTTCTAAAGGTGGAAATTTTTTATTAAATATTGGACCAAGAGCAGATGGACAAATACCAACATTACAGGTCGAAAGGCTAAAAGAAGTAGGAAGATGGCTAGAATTTTGTGGAGAAGCCATATTTAATACTAGAGCAAATTTTAAATTTATTAATAGTACTACAAATGAAGAATTTAATTATTATTTCATAAATCCGCAAAAAGAAAATGAATTTAAAATTGAAAATAAATTTTTGAAAGAAATAGGAAATAATGTAGATATATTGGGAGTAGAAAATAATTGCAAAATTAGTGATGGAAAACTTTTAATAAATAATAAGTATGAATATTATAATCAAATTATTAATTATGATGTAATAGTTTTAAGAAAAAATAAAAAGGAGTAAAAAATGGAAAGCAATAACAAATTTAATAAGTTTTTAAACGATAAATTAGTTCCTTTAGGTGCAAAAATTTCAAATCAACCTCACTTAAAAGCTATTCGTGATGGAATGGTAGCTGCTACACCTTTAGCATTATTGGGTGGAATGACATTAATTGTAACATCACCTCCTGTAAATTTGGAAACTATGAAACCTACAAATATATTTTTTCAATTTTTAATTGTATGGAAGCAATGGGCAATACAACATGGTTTAGGAATAGAACTTTTGTTTAGATCATCAATGGGTTTAATGGCTCTATTTGTATGTATGGCAATTTCAAACTCACTTGCTAAACATTATAAAATGCAATCAATGAATACAATGATTATTGCAGCAGTTTCATTTCTTATAACATCAGCACCTTCAAATCTTGTTGTATTTTCAGATATATTAAACAAATCAAAAACTATTGAAAAAGCTCTTGAAGGACAAAGTATGGCTTTACCAATGAATTATTTGGGAGCAGAAGGAATTTTTACAGCTATAATTATAGGCTTGTTAATAACGGAGTCAACAAGATTTTTACAAGATAGGGGACTTCTTATAAAAATGCCAGATGCTGTTCCAGAACCTGTTAAAGCATCATTTGCATCAATTATTCCTTTGGTAGTTAATGTTGTTGGTATTTTTCTAATTAGTTTATTGGTACAATCTTTAACTGGTGGATTGTTAATCCCAGATTTAATAAAGAAATTATTCTCACCTTTTGTGTTTGCTGTTGATTCAGTAGTAGGAATATTTTTGATTTCAATTGTAACTCAATTGTTATGGGTAGTTGGTCTTCACGGATCATCAATTGTCAGTGGTTTAGTTGGAGCTTTTGAACTAGGAAATTTAGCAGCCAATGCAGAAGCAGTAACAAAAGGTTTAGCACCAGAATTTATTTATACCGAACCATTCCGTGCATTTTTTATGATATTAGGTGGGGCAGGTGCTACTATAGGATTAAATATTTTAATGCTAAGAAGTAAAGATAAACAGATGAAAACCTTAGGTAAGTTGGCAATTTTACCATCTATATTCAACATTAACGAGCCAATTATTTTTGGAGTTCCTATTGTTTTAAATCCAGTATTAGCAATACCTTTTATTGGAGTTCAAACTGTTAATGGAATTTTAACTTATATTATGATGAAATTAGATATTTTAGGAAAAACATACACTTATGTTCCTTGGACAACTCCAGCTCCTATTGGTGCTGCCATAGCAACTATGAGTATCTTAGCTTTCTTTTGGATAATTTTTCTAATTGTTTTGGATATTTTTATGTGGTATCCATTTTTCAAAACATACGAGAAACAATTGTTAAAGGAGGAATCAGAAGTTGGTAAAGAATAAAACATTGTGGGGAGCAGCAACAGCTGCTTACCAAGTTGAAGGAGCCGTTAGAGAAGATGGAAAAGGTCTGACAAGTTGGGATGTTTTTTATGAAAAAAATGACTTAGGTTATGATGGGAATATTGCAGTGGATCATTATAATCGTATGAAAGAAGATGTAAAATTATTTCATGAAATTGGACTTGAAACTTATAGATTTTCTATTTCTTGGGCACGTATATTACCTAATGGAAGCGGTAAAATAAATGAAAAAGGATTAAATTATTATAGAAATTTAATTAATGAACTATTAAAATATAATATTGTTCCATTTGTAACTATATATCATTGGGACTTGCCACAAGCTCTAATGGAAAAAGGCGGATGGTTAAATAAAGAAATAATTGACGATTTTGTTAGCTATGCCAAAATTTTATTTGAGGAATTTGGTGATAAGGTTCCACTTTGGGCAACAATAAATGAACCTATGTCAGAAGTTATAGAAGGATATGTTCAAGCTAGTCATCCACCACAAATGAAAAATTCTTATAGCGAAGCCATTCAAGTATCTCATAATTTTAATGTGGCAAGTGCAAGAGTTATTGAGTTATTTAGACAAATGAAATTAAGTGGAAAAATTGGAATAGTATTAAATCCAATGCCATGTTATTTATTAGAAAAAAATGAAAAAAATATTGAAGCTTTAAATTTTGCAAAAGATTATTTATGCGATTGGTATATTTCTCCAGCAACAATAGGAGAATATCCGAAAAATATGCTAGAATATTGCAAAAGTAATTTCAACTCACCACAAATAACAGCCGAAGAAAAAAAGTTAATGAAAGAAAATATAGGCGATTATTTAGGTATAAATTATTATATGAGAAGAGTTGTAGAAGCTGGTAATTTAGAATCTAAATTTATTGAAGACAAATTTAATTTTATAAAAGTTCCAGGCGGTCAGTACACTAAATGGGATTGGGAAATTTATCCTGAAGGCTTGTTGGA
Source organism: Anaerococcus vaginalis (assembly GCA_018363915.1). Classification (GTDB taxonomy): domain Bacteria; phylum Bacillota; class Clostridia; order Tissierellales; family Peptoniphilaceae; genus Anaerococcus; species Anaerococcus vaginalis_C. Next base: position 11,446 of record JAGZMY010000004.1, on the reverse strand, counting down.
TCTTTTACTTCATATTAAAAATAAGTATAAAAATATGGAAATTATAATTGCTGAAAATGGAATGGGATTTGATGATCAGCCTGATAAATATGGAAATTTTGAAGACGATGAAAGAATTGATTATATAAAAAGGCATATAGAAGTAATAGAGTATTTAAAAGAAAAGAAAGATATAAATATAAGTGCTTATTATGTGTGGTCTGTAATTGATTTATTATCATGGACAAATGGATATCAAAAAAGATATGGATTAATAGGAGTAGACTTTAATACCCTTGAAAGAAAAATCAAAAAAAGCGGATATTGGTACAAAAATTTCATTGAAAATTATAGTTAAAAAAGCGCTCGCTTAGATTTAAGAAAAAATATTTTAAAAGATGTTACCTTAATTGGTAGCATCTTTTTTATTAAGTCTAATAAGAGATAAGTTATTAAGTATTTTTAAACATAGAAAAAAATCTTGGAATTTCAATTTTTTTAAAAATAAATAATTTTGGGGTAATAATTACAAAAGAGGTGATTTTATGGGGAATTTAATTAGTGTTGATAGAAAAATGAAATTTCAAAATTTTAAGCGTTCTGAGCTTGCCGAAAGGCTTGGTAGGGTTGCTAGGATTTGTAATGATTTGGATATTCCGATTTTAATTATTGTTGATGGATGGGAGTCTTCTGGGCGTGGTTTTGTTATTAAGGACTTGTGTCGTGACTTTGCTGCTAAAAATTTTGATGTTGAAGTTTTTGATAAGGATGAATCTTTTGATAGTTTGTATCCTTTTATAAGGAAATTTTGGATAAATGTTCCTGAAAAGGGAAAGATTAAAATTTTTGACAGGTCTTTTTATTATAAAATTTTTGAAAAGAGAAATTTGTCTGATAAACAAATTCAAAAAAGAATTGATTCTATAAAATCTATTGAGAAGGCTTTATTTGATGATCAAACAATTATTTTGAAGTTTTTCTTAAATGTTGATAAAAAGGAACAGGAAAAAAGAATTGAAAACTTGGAAAATTCTTTCAAAGAAGATTTTTATATTGATGGTTTGGACTTGGACCAACAAAAAAATTACAAGGATTATGAAAAACATTTTAAAAAATCTTTGGATGCTAGTGATTTTTCTTATGCAAGATGGGACATTATAGATGCTAATAATAAAAAAGCTGCTAGTAAGGAAGTTTTGGGTCTTGCTCTTGATAGGATTAGTCAAGGAATGGAAAGAATTATTAGGCAAAGGGAAGAAAATGAAAATGTAGAAAGAGATTATATTTCTTCTTCTAATATTTTACAAAATATTGATCTTTCTAAATCTATTTCTGATGATGAGTATAAGGAAAAAAAGGACAAGCTACAAGATGAAGTTGCTAAATTAATGTACAAATTTTACCAAAAGGGTGTCAGCCAAGTTTTGGTTTTTGAAGGGGTTGATGCTGCTGGAAAAGATGGTGCTATTGAAAGATTGATTAAAGAAGTTGATCCAAGACTCTACAGTGTTCATGGAATTTCTGCTCCATCAAAGGAAGAATTATCAAGAAATTATTTGTGGAGATTTTTCACAAAACTTCCTAGGGATGGTTATGTAGGAATTTTTTCTAGATCTTGGTATGGAAGAGTTATGGTAGAAAGAGTTGAAGGTTTTGCTAAAACCAATGAATGGGACAGGGCCTATAATGAAATGCTTGATATGGAAAAGCAAATTTACGACCACGGATCTTTGCTTTTGAAATTTTTTGTAACAATTGATAAGGATGAGCAGTTAAGAAGGTTTAAGGATAGGCAAAGAGAGCCTGATAAGCAATATAAAATTACAGATGAGGACTGGAGAAACAGGGACAAATGGGATGATTATATTGAGGCAATGAACGAAATGCTTGAAAGAACCAATGCCAGCTATGCTCCTTGGATAATTGTTGAGGGAAATTCTAAAAAATATGCAAGAATAAAAGTTATGGAAGAATATATTAAAGCTGCCAATGCTCATCTTAAAAAACTTGAAGATAAAAAATAATTTTTAATTTGTAACATAGGTTACCGATTAATAATCTTTTTTCTTGTATTATAGGATTGTAAGATCAAAGAGAAGATAAAAATAGAGTAGATATTAAAGAAAGGATTTTATTATGTTTTGTTTTCAATGTCAAGAAACAGCTGGCAACAAGGGTTGTACGAAAGTTGGTGTTTGTGGGAAAAATGAAAATACTGCCAACAGCCAAGATTTATTAATTTATGTTACAAAAGGACTTAGTGAGGTTGTAAATAAAATTGGAGAAGTTGATTCTAAATATTATGATTTAATTTCAAATAATATGTTTGTTACAATCACAAATGCAAATTTTGATGAGGAAGATATTTTAAGAAAGGTAGAAGAAACTATAAAGGCTAAGGATAAATTAATAAAAGAAAATAAAATTGAAAATTTATCTGATGCAGCAAAATATACAAGTGATGATAGGGATGAGCTAAAAAGAAAAGCTATTGAAGTTGGAGTTTTAAATATAATAAATGAAGATGAAAGGTCTTTGGTTGAACTTGTAACTTATGGCTTAAAAGGAATGGCAGCTTATAATCATCACGCAAATGTTTTAGGTTTCAGAAATGAAGAAGTTGATAAATTTATCGCCCAAACTTTGGAAAAAACTTTAAAAGATGATAAAGATATTAATGATTTAATAAATTTAACAATGGAAACTGGAAAACATGGTCTTATGGCAATGGAGCTTTTGGATAAGGCAAACACAGAAAAATTTGGAAATCCAGAAATTACAGAAGTTGATTTTTCTGCTGGAGATAATCCTGGAATTTTAATTTCTGGACACGACTTAAATGATATGGAAATGTTGCTTGAACAAACAAAAGGTTTGGGAATAGATATTTATACCCACTCAGAAATGCTTCCTGCAAATTATTATCCAAAATTCAAAAAATATAAAAATTTCCACGGCAATTATGGAAATTCTTGGTGGAGCCAAAATGAAGAATTCCAAAAATTCAATGGACCAATTTTGATGACAACAAACTGTATAGTTCCACTTAAAAAAGATAATGACTATCTTGATAGGTTATTTACAACAGGAAATGCAGGATACCCTGGTGCAAAACACATAGAAGCGGATGAAAATGGCAAAAAAGATTTTTCACAAATAATAGAAATGGCAAAATCTTGCAAGGCTCCAGAAAATTTAGAAAATACAAAAATTGTTGGAGGCTTTGCTCACAATCAAGTTGAAGCACTTGCTGGCGATGTAGTAAAAGAAATTAAGGCTGGAAATATTAAAAAATTTGTTGTAATGGCAGGCTGTGATGGAAGACACAAGGGCAGATCATATTACACAGAATTTGCTGAAAAATTGCCAAAAGATTATGTGATTTTAACAGCAGGCTGTGCAAAATACAGATACAACAAATTAAATCTTGGAGATATAAATGGAATTCCAAGAGTTTTAGATGCTGGTCAATGTAATGATTCATATTCTTTGGTAAAAACTGCACTCTTATTACAAGATGCTTTTGGACTTGAATCAGTAAATGATTTGCCACTTGAATTTAATATAGCATGGTATGAACAAAAAGCTGTAATAGTTTTATTGGCTTTGTTAAGTCTAGGAGTAAAAAATATTCATCTTGGACCAACTCTCCCAGCATTTTTGTCAAAAACAGTTGTAAATTTCTTGGTGGAAAATTTTAATATTTCGCCAATTACAAATGTAGAAAAAGATTTGGAAATAATTACTGCATAAAAAGAAAAAATAAATTTATATACGTTTAAAAATACTTCCCCAAAATTTAAAAATTTTTTTGGGGAATTTTTTATTTTGAAATTAAAATTTAATTAAATATTTTGGAAAATTTTTTAAATCAAATTTGGAAAAAGTTTTCTTGTATGTTATCATAAATGTTGAGAGGTAATATGTATTATATTGGTATAGATATTGGATCAACTGCTAGTAAGTATGTTGTCCTAAATAATGAAAAAAATGAAATACTTTATAAAGAAGTTATAAGCAGCGGATGGAATAGCAAAGAAACTGGCAGAAAAATAATCAAAAAGCTAGAAGATTTGGGATATGATAGAAAAGAAAGTCATATAACAGCTACAGGTTATGGAAGAATTGCCGTAGATTTTGCTGATAAAATTATTACAGAAATTACTGCCCACGGCAAGGGCGCACATTTTTTGGGTTCAAAAGATAGAACTATAATCGACATTGGCGGACAAGATACAAAAATAATTGTCCAAAATGAAGATAGGGTTGTGGATTTTTTGATGAATGATAAGTGTTCGGCTGGAACTGGGAAATTTTTGGAAGTTATGGCAAACAGGCTTGGTCTTGATTTGAAAGAATTTTTTCAAATGGCAAAAAAAGGCAAGGACATAGAACTTTCTTCAACTTGCACGGTTTTTGCAGAATCTGAGGTTGTTTCTTTGATGGGAAAAGGAACAAAAAGAGAAGATATTGCAAGCGGGGTTATAAATTCTATTGTTTCAAAAGTTTCAAAACTTGCTCAAAAAAAATCTGATACTGATGGATATTTTCTTACTGGTGGTTTTTCAAATAATGAATACATAATGAAAGCTTTGGAAGAAAAACTTAACAGTAGTGTTAAAAGTCATCCCGATGGCAGATTTGCGGGAGCGATTGGAGCTGCTATTTTATGAAGATAAAACTAGAAGATTTGAGAAGAGAAGCCTATGTGGATGCAATTTATGCAAAAATGGAAAATGACAATGTAGTTGGAGTTTTTTCAGATAAGTTTGATGCTCTCTTGATCTCTTATGGTTTTATTGTTTACCCAATTATTGGACTTGATAGTTATATATTTGATTACTACAAATTAGAAAATGTATGTGATCCAATTAATTCTACAATTGCCTATCTAAAAACTAAAAAATGCCCCTTGATATATTCTTCAAAATTTTTTGTTCTTGATGATTATTGCAAGAAATTTAATGAGTATTTGGAAAAAAATACTGACAAAAAAATTGTTTATGAGAAAGATTTAAAAAATTTTCTTGAAAAATTGGACAATAGAAATTTTGACGAAAAAATATATTTTGAAAGTCTTGGAAAAATCGAAAAAATTAATCAGATATTAAAAGATTTACAAGAAAGTGATATTAGCGGGACTTTGCTTTTTAAATTAGAATTTTACATAAGATTTATTAAAAACTTGGATGATAGGATTTCATTTTTATTGGATATAAAATCCAAATATAAAAAGAAAAACATAAAAAGAAAAATTATAAAAGCAACTTGTCCATTTGCTATAAGCGATATTATCGACAAAAAAGTTTACGAAAATTATAAAATTAGTAAATCAAAAAAACCAGATTTTACTTTCAAAAATTGTATCTATGAGGCGGATAAAATTTTAACTTATGAGGAGATATAAAATGGATAAAAATCATAAAATGTGGGACGATTTGAGTATGGATCTTGATAAGCACGACTTGTTGTGTGAAGTTTTACCACAAGCTTTTGGGGATGTTTTTTTATCACAAGAAAACAGACCAGAAAAAATGGATTATTTTAATGCAGTTACAGCAGACATTCATGGAGTAAGACCTGCTGAATTGATTGAGGCTCAAAAAAATGGACAAAAAGTTATAGGAAGTTTTTGTATCCACGTTCCAGAAGAAGTTGTTTGGGCAGCAAACGGAATTTCTACAGGACTTTGCTCAGGCTCACAATTTTGGGTTCCAGGTGGCGAGAAAAAATTGCCAACAGCAACTTGCCCTTTAATAAAAGCATCACTTGGAGCAAGATTTGACAGAACTTGCCCATTTTTTAGAATAGCAGATTTATTTGTTGGAGAAACAACTTGCGATGGCAAGAAAAAAGCTTGGGAAATTTTGGCAGAAGATGCCCCAATGTATATAATGGATATTCCACAAATGAAAAGAGATGAAGATTTCCAAAAATGGGAAAAAGAAATCAAATTATATATTGATAAATTAGAAGAATTAACAGGAAATAAAGTAACAGCAGAAAGCTTGCACGATGCAATTGTAATGATAAATAACAAAAGACGTGCAATGCAAAGACTATACGATTTTAGAAAATTAGATAATGTGCCAATTTCAGGAAGAGATACACTTTTAATTACACAAATTTCATTTTTCGATGATCCAGTAAGATTTACACAAAAAGTAAATGAACTTTGCGATGAACTTGATAAAAGAGTGAAAGAAAATGTATCTGTATTTAAAAAAGGAACAAAAAGAATTCTTCTTACAGGAACTCCACTTTCAATTCCAAACTGGAAACTTCATCAAATAATCGAAACAAACGGTGGAGCAGTTGTTGGAGAAGAATTGTGTACAGGAATTAGATATATAGAAAATCCAGTAGACGAAACAAAGGGCGATTTGGATACAGAAGTTAAAAATCTTGCACAAAGATATTTAGGAAGTATAAATTGTGCTTGCTTTACACCAAACACATCAAGAATTGACGATATAATAAGACTATATCACGAATACAATGCCGACGGAGTAATCGACATCAACCTTAAATTCTGTAATATTTACGATACAGAAGGATATTTTGTAGAAAAAAGATTAAAAGAAGAAAATATTCCTTGCATTGGAATAGAAACAGACTACACAGACGAAGATGCAGAACAATTAAAAACAAGAATTGGTGCATTTATAGAAATGCTTGACTAATGAAATATTTTATTTTAGTAGAAAATGCAATGATTGCGACAGAGCTTTTAGAAATTTTAAGAAAAGAAAAAATAAAAGCAACCCTTGCGCCAACGCCAAGACAGGCTAGCCATGCTTGTGGAGTATCAGTTTATCTATATAATAAAGAAGATTTAGAAAAAATTGAGCCATTGGCAAATGTAAATAATATAAAAATTGATGAAATTTTTAAATCTGATTTAGATTTTGATACAAAAAGAAATAAATTTTTATAAGCAAAAAGCGATGAAGAAAAAACTTCATCGCTTTTTAATTTGAAAAAATTTAATAAAAGATATAATTTTAGTAGAGGTGGAAAATGAATTTAAGACAAATACCAATTTTTAAAAATTTATCAGAAAAAGATTTAAAAATTTTAGAAGAAAAAATAAAAATTGAAGAAAAAATTTATGAAAAAGATTCATATATTTTTAATCAAGGCGAAATAAAAGAAGATTTATATTTTTTAATAGAAGGTTCAATTCTAGTCGCAAAATTCGATTCAAATGGAAAAAGATCTATAATTCAAACATTCAATCAAAAAGCAATTTTTGGAGAAGTTTATGCTTACCTAAAAGAGCCTTACGATTTTTCAGCTTATGTTCAAAAAAAATCAAAATTAATAGTGATAAAAGAATTTAGAAAATTAATTAATGAAACTATGCCAAAATCATTTTTGATAAATTATATAGATTTAATTAGCAAAAAATGTCTTATTTTAAGTCAAAAAAATCAAATAACAAATCAATTTACCCTAAGACAAAAAATAGGAAATTATTTATTGATAGAAGAAAATGATGGCAAAATTATTTTAGACCAAACGAGAGAAGAACTAGCAGATTTTCTAGCAACAACACGACCATCCCTTTCGAGAGAATTATCAAATATGGCAGATGAAAATATAATAAAAATAAAAGGAAGAGAAATTTATATTTTGGACAAGGACTTGTTGAAAAATTTATTGTAAAAAGTTTATTTTTATACAAAATAATTTATTTTATTGCTGTAATCTGATATAATAATAAAAGAAATTAAAAAATATATAAAAGGAGGTCTGCGATTTTTTCGCAAGTAAAATGAAAAAGAAAAATATACAAAAAATAGCTTTGATAATGGCTCTTTCAAGCACATTTATAATTAATGGAGCAAATAAGGCTATAGCTGATGAAAGCGTTTATAAAGATTCTACAATTGAAAATCCTTCTGGAGAAAAAGATACAAAGGCAAAAACTTACGAACAAGCAAAAGAAAATTACGATAAGGCAAAAGATAATCTTGATAAAGAAGGAAAAAATCTAGACCAAAGCCAAAAAGATTACGAAAATTCCAAAGAAGAAGAAAAAAATCTTGAGAAAGAAAATAAAAATTTGGAAGAAGAAAATAAAAAGGCAAAAGAAGATTTAGATTCAACAGTAGAAGATTATAAATCTCAAAAAGAAAAAGATTTAGAAAATGCAAAAAACGAAAAAGAAATAGCCGAAAAGGATTTAAAAGAAAAAGAAGAAAAAACAAATAAGGCAAAGGAAGATCTTGATAAGGCAAATGAAGAAGAAAAGAAGGCTAGTGCTGACTTTGAAAAAGAAAAAGAAAAAAATCCAGATGCTGAAAAAAGTTTAAAAGATGCTGAAAATAAGAAAAAAGAAGCAGAAGAAAAAGAAAGCCAAGCTCAAAAAGATTTGGAAGAAAAAAGTGAAAGTCTAAAACAAGAAGAAGAAAAATTAAATTCACTAAAAAAAGAACAAGAAAATTTGAAAAATAAGCTTGATAAAGCAAATGAAGAATTGGCGAATATTAAAAAACAAGAAGAAGATATTTCAAAAGAAATAGAAAATATAAAAAAATCCATTGAAGAAGTAAGCGAAGATAGCCAAAGCTACAAAGATTTACAAAATAAGTTAGGAAAAAAAGAACAAGAACTTGAAAAAATTAAAGAAAATCTTGAAGCAACAAAATCAGATAAAAAATCTATTGAAGATAAAATATCAAAACTTCAAAAAGATATTGAAAATTTAAAAAAAGAAAATGAAGAATTTAGCAAAAAACTTGATGATTTAAATAAGGAAAAATCAAAAAAAGAAGAAAGCAAAACTGAAAAAGAAAATAAGCTGAATGCAGATAATACCAAGATAGAAAATCTTTCCAAAGAAAATGAAAATTTACAAAAAACTATAGATGAAGAAAAGAAAAATATAGAAAATCTTAATAATGAAAAAACTGAAAAAGAAAATTCTATTAAGGGAAAAACTGCCGAAAAAACAGAGCTTGAAAAAACTCTTAACAGCAAAAAAGAAGATTTGAAAAAATTAGAAGAATCTTTGAAGACTGTAAGCGAAGAAGAAAAGAAAAAAGCAAAAGACCAATGGAACAAAGGCTCTGTAGGATTTTTTGAACAAAATGGTTCAACAAAGGCTGTTGAGGTATTTACAAAACTTCCAAATAATGCAAGGGCTAAAGAAATTGGTCAAGAGTATTTGGCTGCAAATAAAAATATGTCACCTGATGATTCTAGAAGTCTTGAAAATATGAAAAAAGCTATTGAGGCTTTAAAAGTTGTTAATGAAAAAAGACAAACCGATGGTGGAATTGATGGAAGAAAATTAAGTATTCTAAAAATCAGCGATTTTGATATGGCAGTTGCCCAAGCAAATGCAAATTATTCAGCTAATAAAATCGAACACGCAGGAATTCATCAACCACCTTTTGAAAATTTACACTGGGGTGGATCTGACAAAGGAAAAGAAGCAATTGAAGGCTGGTGGGATCAAGAAAAAATTTTATTTGATTATTTGAGGACAAAAGGCTGTAAAAGTAGAGAAGAGATGGGATACTATATAGCTTTACACAGCGACGAAATATTTAAAGATACAGGAATATCAAAACCTTTTCAACAAATAGGACACTATACAAATCTAGTAGATGATTTAATGTGGGGACAATTTAAATTTGGAGACTCTAATACATCTGGATACGCTATAAGACCTGGAATGTTTGGTTTCGTTCAATCTCTTCAATTAAATTATACTAAAGAAAATAAAGCTTATTCTATAGAAGAATACGAAAAAAAATTCAACGATTATTGTAAAAATCTTCAAAATTTAATGAATGGAATAAAAACTCTTAGCGAAGAAGATTTGGCAAAAATTGAAAAGCTAAAAAAAGAAATTGATGCTTTAGAAAAACAAATTGCAGCTAAAAATTCTGAAATTGAAAAAGAAAATAAAGACCTACAATCTATAAATCAAGATATAGAAAATAAGAATAAAGAAAATCAAGAAAAAATTAATAAACTTGAAGAAAATAAAAAAGAAATTCAAAGATTAGAAAAAGAAAAGAAATCCTTAGAAAGTGAAATAAATAATTTAACAGCTGAAATTAATGAACTTGATGCTAAAATTGCAAATCACATAGCTTCTAATAAGGAATACGGAGAAAGATTAACAAAACTAGAAAATGATTTAGCTAGTACAAATAAAGAACTTGAAGATAAAAATAATGAAATAAAAACACTAGAAGATGCAAAAACAAAAGCAGAAGAAGAAAAAATTAATCTTCAAAATCAAATTTTAAGCTTAAATGAGAAAAGAAAAGCTTTAGAAAATAAATTGGCAGACAAACAAAAACAATTAGAAGAAAAGAAATCAGAAGAAAGCGCTAAAAATAAGGAAATAGAAAACTTAAATGAAAATTCTAATAAGCTAAATCAAAATATAGAAAATACAAATAAAAATATAAGTGATTTAAAAAATAAAAAAGATGAAGCGACAAAGGCTCTTGCAAAGGCTAACGAAAATTTAAAATTAGCAAATGAATTATTAGAACAAAAAAATCAAGAATTTGAAAGTTATTCTACGGCAAAAGAAAATCTAGCTAAGGCAAATAGAAAAGTAAAAGCTATGAAAAAAGTTTTTGAAGATTTAAAAAAATCAAAAGAAGATGCCGAAAAGAATTTAAAATTGAAAAATGAAAATTTAGCAAAGGCTGAGGCTGATTTTGAAATTGCTCAAAATATAGATTTAAATAATCCACAAAGTTTTGAAAATATTGAAGAAATAAATAAAAAGGTAAAGGCAAAAGAAAATGCTCAAATTGCTTTGGATAAGGCAAAAGAAAATCTTGATAGACAAAAAGAAAAAACAAATAAATTAAAAGATGAATTTGACGAAGCTAAAAAAAGATACGCTATGGCTCTTGCAGATTTCAATTTTGCCCAAAAAGATTTGGAAAGATTTATGACTGTAAATATAAATCTTGATCTTGACGGTGGAGATTTAAATGGAGTTTTGGGAAATGTAGCAATAAAAGGACAAAGAAATACAAAATTCAAATTGCCAAAACCAATGAAAAAAGGATTTAAATTTTTGTATTGGAAAGATGGAGATAAAATTTATTATCCAAATTCTGAAATTTATTTAGAAAATAATATTAATTTAAAAGCTTATTGGCAAGAATTAAAAGAAGGCAAAGAAAAAGCACAAAGACCTAAACAAAAAATAAAAACAAAGGATAATCAAAGCAAAATAAAAATCGAAAGTCCATCAACAAATAATCCAAAAACAGGAGTAGGAAATAAAATATCCATAATTCTAACAGGTTCACTAAGCGGATTATTGTATGCTTTATTAAGAAAAAGAAAATAAAAAATTGAAAAAATAAAACTACCAGCAAAAAATGACCTGAACCCGTAAACACGGAATAATTTAATAATATTTTAAGCGGAATGTAATCTGTACATGACAGGGGACATTCCGTTTAATTTTGTTTTAATC